>NZ_JBQFZG010000052.1:0-680 GCF_056542125.1 Ruegeria sp. AF1 | reverse complement strand
CTAGGGTCAGGATTCATAACCAGTAGATGACGACGGCTGCGAGCGCGATGGCCGAGAGGAAGACCTTGGGACACCTGTCGTAGCGGGTTGCCACGCGTCTCCAGTCTTTGAGCCTGCCGAACATGATCTCAATGCGGTTGCGCCGTTTGTATCGGCGCTTGTCGTATTTCACGGTCTTCTTGCGCTGTTTTCGTCCAGGGATGCAGGCGCGTATCCCTTTGTCTTTCAACGCATCTCTGAACCAGTCGGCGTCGTAGCCTCGGTCTCCGAGCAGCTATTCGACCTTTGGCAAACCGCCCAGCAATGCCCGTGCGCCGATATAGTCACTGACCTGTCCGGCGGTGGTGAAGAGGTCGAGCGGTCGTCCCTGGCTGTCGCAAATGGCGTGAAGCTTGGTGTTCATACCACCTTTGGTCCGGCCAATCAGGCGACCGCGCCCCCCTTTTTAGCGGCCCTGCTGGTCGCTGTTCGATGTGCCTTCAGGTAGGTCGCGTCGATCATGACTGTCTTCTGTTCGCCGTGCTCGACAGCTAGCCCCACCATCATCCGCGCGAATATGCCCTTTTCGCTCCAGCGCTTCCAACGGCTATAAAGCGTCTTGTGTGGACCATAGGCTTCAGGAGCGTCGCGCCACCTTAACCCATTGCGGTTGATGAAAATTATCCCGCTCAGAATCCGCC
>NZ_JBQFZG010000051.1:0-742 GCF_056542125.1 Ruegeria sp. AF1 | reverse complement strand
AAAGAGTCCGGTTAACCCACAGAAACCACCCTAGAGGTTTAATCTTTGGGTCGGCTTGGCAACGCTTGCCCATCCGTCAAAAAGAATTGCCCAACTAGGTCAGTTGTCATTTGGACGTTATCAATGTGCTCAGATAATCACGCGTTTCATTGTCCCACGAACTGGGGTTTTCCCCATGCGCGATGACGGCGTGAAGCTCCATCAGCTTCCAGACCTCATCCTTCGAACCGGCGGTGACCTCGCCGGGGCAGGTCTCCATGCCCTCGCAATCACGGCAGGCGTATGTGTAGGCTTCGCTCATAGTGTCCCTTTCTTGGTTGGTCGCATCAAAACTCCTGGAACGTCGGCAACCCATCGGCGAGCTTGATCCATGGCTGCTGATGCGAGACAAAGACGTGCGACTTCGGTTCGACCTCCGATGGGTCGTCGAGAGTGGCGGCAGCAAACCAAGCGTCAGAACTCCAATCTTGACCGTCCACCTCACCTTCTGCGGCATAGGTCAGTGTTGTCCCGCAATCGCCACAAAAGCCTCGGCGAACTCCGGGGGTCTTCTCGATCGTTTTGATGGTACCGCTGGTGACTTCGAAATTCTTCGCGGCCACTTTTGCCCAAGTCACGAAGGCGCCACCAAGCGCCAACTGGCAGGACCGGCAATGACAATGCGCTGACCATTCCGGCCGACCGGAAATCTCGTATCGTACGGCGCGGCAATAGCATCCACCCTTTAGCTTTTCCATCATCC
>NZ_JBQFZG010000050.1:0-827 GCF_056542125.1 Ruegeria sp. AF1 | reverse complement strand
GGACGAAGCTGCCGCAGACGCGACCTGACAGCGTGCTTTGCGGACTATTTTTGCAGTTCAATATTATGCTTCTGAAAGTCTGTCGTGGCGTTTGTATGCGGATAGGTTTGATCCGGCACAGATACCCCGAGGAACTCACAGAGCGGCTCCCATCCTGAGCCAAGTTCATACACTAGCAGACGGTCCGCCGGGATCACAGACTTCACCTCGGCAACATGCGCCTGGAAGTCTTTTATTGCGCGTTCCTCAGTGTCGAAGCGGTCGCCCAGGAAGACATCCACGAACTCCTGGATTTGACGCATATGTGCCGCCTCCGGCGGCATTTCGGTTTCGCGAAAAACCTTGATCGTCTTCGAGTAGGACGCGTACCAGTCCTCCGGATCACGAACCGACAGGATTACCTTCGCGTTCGGATAGCGTTCAGCCGACTCGCGCCAGAGATGGGCGCCAGGCCAGTCGACTTGGGACCGGTAGCCGTCGAAAAGCAGGTCGAGATCAAGTGGCGACCCACCACAAAAATAATCATGCCATGGACCCGCTTTCTCCGGATTATCCCGGATCTCATGCATGTGGTGGCAAGGTCCGAAGCCGAGAACCGCCAATGCTTCACGGAGGGAGTCCGTGCCAGTACGCCCGAAGCCGGCGCCAATAATTTCGAGAGCCATCAGATGAAATCCTTGCTGCGATGTGAAAGCTTTCCCCGAACTACAGTGCGGCCCGAAGTAGTCTCTGGCAATACCCCACATGATGTAAGTTGCCCGGTGCCCACCTGAACTGGATATTCACGGCGTCAAGGAAATGACCGCTCTGGGCTCGTAGTCGACCTC
>NZ_JBQFZG010000049.1:0-928 GCF_056542125.1 Ruegeria sp. AF1 | reverse complement strand
GTCGGCGCTGCACAAGGCAGGGCAGCTTCAGTTCTTCGGTGATCTGAAAAGACTGGCCGATCCCGCGGCCTTCGCCGCCTGCCTCGCCCCGCTCCGCAAGACCAAATGGGTCGTCTACGCCAAACCGCCCTTCGGCGGGCCCGAGTCTGTCCTCGCCTATCTCAGCCGATACACCCACCGCGTTGCGATCTCGAACCACCGCCTTGTCAGCGCCGATGCCGAGACCGTTGCGTTCCGTTGGAAGGATTACCGTATCAAGCGCGGCGACCGGATGAAGGTGATGCGGCTCAAGACCGGAGAATTCATCCGCCGGTTCCTGCTGCACGTCCTGCCCGACGGCTTTCACCGTATCCGCCACTACGGCCTGCTGGCCGGCGCCACCCGCAAGACCACCATCGCCCGCATCCGCGACTTGCTTGTGCAGACACTGGCCGAACAGGAAACGCAGGAGACTGCTGAGACCGCTCCGCTCACCCTGCGCGAGCCGTGCCCCTGCTGCGGCGGCCCGATGCGCATCGTGGAAATTTTCCGGCGCGGGCAAAAACCGATGAGCCGTGCGCCACCCAGGGAGCAGGCCGCATGACGAAACGCCCGTCCATGCCGCGAAGACTACCCCGGTTCCAATTCGTTTTCCGGAACGCCCCCGGTACGCCCGGTCCTGTGGTTAGCCCGCAATCACCCGGTCAACGGCTCCGACGGCACCCGGAACGCGCGAACACAGCCCGCTGGATAACCGCCCCCAACCGGCGCTTCCTGCCTGGTCGGCGCTCAGAACCGGCTCCCGCAATCACCCGCAGCATACTTTCCCCATAGACGCCGCCCAGCCTACCGCGGCTTCCTCCTTGTCAGGTTATTCAACGCGGGCCGGGTTACACACGAACGCCAACGATGCGCCGCGGCCCGCATCGAAAAACCTTCGACATAGCTG
>NZ_JBQFZG010000048.1:0-1078 GCF_056542125.1 Ruegeria sp. AF1 | reverse complement strand
GACCGCGTTGCACGAATAGCGCTTGGGCCGCATTTGCCCCTTTCCCCGGTTCGTTATGCGACACGTTCATAGGTCGCACGACCTAGACGGGTCATGCGGTTGAGGGCTTTAACAGCGATGCGGGCTTCGGTTGTCTGGGTCTCCATGTTGCGGCTGCGCAGTTCCAGTCCGATGACCTGTTTGTATCGCCCGATCTGGGCCTCGCCGCGCGATCTCTGACCATAACCGGTGGCCTTCTGCCATGCCATTCGGCCAGTTTCGGTTATCATGTCGATATGGGCGTTGCGTGCCTGGCAATCTCCGGGAACGGCGTTCTTCGGCGGCGGAATAATCAGCTCGACATCCGGGCCAAACGCATGCCGGATGGTCGCGGCGGTTGGTACACCATCATAAGCCCCGTCACCGATGAAACGGCGCACCGGACCGGACACCTCGGCAAGAAGGTCGGGCAGAGCGCCGGTGTCCCCGACCTGCTGGGGTGTCAGGCAGGACGCCACAAGCTCGCCGCTCTCCAGATCGAAGCCGATATGCAGTTTGCGCCATATCTTGCGGGTCTTTGGTAGCCCGTGCTTCTCCCGCATCCAGTCGCGGCTGCCAACGACACGCAGCCCTGTGCTGTCCACAACCAGCGCGATCGGACCACTGGCTGTCTGGGTGTCGGGCGCGATCTGAAGCGATGGCGCACGCCGGAAAAGCGTCGAAAAATCCGGCACAGGGAGGTCCGTCTGCATGAGCCGCAGCAGACTGCGGACAAAGCCCTGCGTTTGGCGAAGCGGTAAGCCGAACACGGCGCGCAAGGTCAAGCAGGTCTCAATCGACAGATCAGAATATCGTTGTTGACCACCGCGCTTGCCGGAGCGCACTGCGCACCACCCAGACACCGCGTCTTCGCTGAACCAGACCGTTACGTCACCACGCTGGCGGAGCGCCTCGTTGTATTCGGCCCAGTTCGTCACACGGTACTTTGCCTTCGCAAACTTATCCCGCCGCGACGCATTGAATTTGAAAGGCATCACAGCATCCCGCAGTCAAATCAAAGGACCAGCTACGCATCGGAAACGATTTGTGCAACACGCTC
>NZ_JBQFZG010000047.1:0-1192 GCF_056542125.1 Ruegeria sp. AF1 | reverse complement strand
ATGGCAAAGGAAAAGTTTGAGCGTACAAAACCGCACGTCAACATCGGCACGATTGGGCATGTTGACCACGGCAAGACGACGCTGACCGCAGCGATCACCAAGTATTTCGGTGACTTCAAGGCGTATGACCAGATTGACGGCGCGCCGGAAGAGAAAGCCCGCGGCATCACCATCTCGACCGCGCATGTGGAATACGAGACCGACGCGCGCCACTATGCGCATGTCGACTGCCCCGGCCACGCCGACTACGTCAAGAACATGATCACCGGTGCTGCTCAGATGGACGGCGCGATCCTGGTTGTGAACGCCGCGGACGGCCCGATGCCGCAGACCCGCGAGCACATCCTGCTGGGCCGCCAGGTTGGCATCCCGAAGATGGTCGTGTTCATGAACAAGGTTGACCAGGTTGACGACGAAGAGCTGCTGGAACTGGTGGAAATGGAAATCCGCGAGCTGCTGTCTTCGTATGAATACCCCGGCGACGATATTCCGATCATCGCAGGTTCGGCTCTGGCCGCGATGGAAGGCCGTGACCCTGAAATCGGCGAGAACAAGATCCGCGAGCTGATGGCGGCTGTTGACGAATATATCGACACGCCCGAGCGTGCTGTTGACCAGCCGTTCCTGATGCCGATCGAAGACGTGTTCTCGATCTCGGGCCGTGGTACCGTTGTGACCGGCCGTATCGAGCGTGGCGTGATCAACGTTGGCGACGAGATCGAAATCGTCGGCATCCGCGACACCGCGAAAACCACCTGCACCGGCGTTGAAATGTTCCGCAAGCTGCTGGACCGCGGTGAAGCGGGCGACAACATCGGCGCCCTGCTGCGTGGTGTGGATCGTGACGGCGTTGAGCGTGGCCAGGTTCTGTGTAAGCCGGGTTCGGTGACACCGCACACCAAGTTCGAAGCCGAAGCCTATATCCTGACCAAGGAAGAAGGCGGCCGTCACACCCCGTTCTTCGCGAACTACCGTCCGCAGTTCTACTTCCGTACGACTGACGTGACCGGCACCGTGACCCTGGCGGAAGGCACCGAGATGGTCATGCCCGGCGACAACGTGTCGTTCGGCGTTGAACTGATCGCACCGATCGCCATGGAGCAGGGCCTGCGCTTCGCCATCCGCGAAGGCGGCCGCACCGTCGGCGCCGGCGTCGTGTCGAAGATTACTGAATAATTCGCACAAGCGAATG
>NZ_JBQFZG010000046.1:0-1273 GCF_056542125.1 Ruegeria sp. AF1 | reverse complement strand
CGGATTTTTCACCCAGTCCTTGTCGGACCGCGATCCTGAGCTTTTTGGCTCGATCCGGTCTGAGCTGGGTCGTCAGCGCGACGAGATCGAGCTGATTGCGTCCGAGAACATCGTCTCTGCCGCCGTGATGGAGGCGCAGGGTTCGGTGATGACCAACAAATATGCCGAAGGTTACCCGGGCCGGCGCTATTACGGGGGCTGCGAGTTTGTTGACATCGCCGAGAATCTGGCCATCGACCGCGCCAAGCAGCTGTTTGGCTGTGGCTTTGCCAATGTGCAGCCGAACTCGGGCAGCCAGGCCAACCAGGGCGTGTTCCAGGCGCTGATCCAGCCCGGCGACACCATTCTGGGCATGAGCCTGGATGCCGGTGGCCACCTGACCCACGGCGCGCGGCCCAACCAGTCGGGCAAGTGGTTCAACGCCGTGCAATACGGCGTGCGCCAGCAGGACAACATGCTGGACTATGATCAGGTCGAGGCGCTGGCGAAAGAGCATAACCCCAAGCTGATCATCGCGGGCGGTTCGGCCATCCCGCGTCAGATCGACTTTGCCCGCATGCGCGAGATCGCCGACATGGTCGGCGCCTATCTGCACGTGGACATGGCGCATTTCGCCGGTCTGGTCGCGGCAGGCGAGCATCCCAGCCCGTTCCCCTACGCGCATGTGGCGACCACCACCACACACAAGACCCTGCGCGGCCCACGTGGGGGCATGATCCTGACCAATGATGAAGATATCGCTAAGAAAGTGAATTCGGCGATCTTCCCCGGCATTCAGGGCGGCCCGCTGATGCATGTGATCGCGGCCAAGGCCGTGGCCTTTGGCGAGGCGCTGCGCCCCGAGTTCAAAAGCTATATCCAGCAGGTCGTGATCAATGCGCAGGCGCTCAGCGATCAGCTGATCAAGGGCGGGCTCGACACCGTGACCCACGGCACCGACACCCATGTGGTGCTGGTTGACCTGCGCCCCAAGGGCGTCAAGGGCAACGCCACCGAAAAGGCCCTGGGCCGGGCGCATATCACCTGCAACAAGAACGGCGTGCCATTTGACCCGGAAAAGCCGACCATCACGTCGGGCATCCGCCTGGGCAGCCCCGCCGGCACCACCCGCGGCTTTGGCGAGACCGAATTCCGCCAGATCGCCGACTGGATCATCGAAGTGGTCGACGGCCTGGCAGCCAACGGCGAAGACGGCAACTCCGAAGTCGAAGCCCGCGTCCGCGCCCAGGTCGCAGATCTCTGCAACCGCTTCCCCATCTACCCGAACCTGTAA
>NZ_JBQFZG010000045.1:0-1313 GCF_056542125.1 Ruegeria sp. AF1 | reverse complement strand
TCAAACCTATCCGCATACAAACGCCACGACAGACTTTCAGAAGCATAATATTGAACTGCAAAAATAGTCCGCAAAGCACGCTGTCAGGTCGCGTCTGCGGCAGCTTCGTCCGCGACCCGGTCATTCGGCACTTTCTACCGCTTCAGTATCCGACAAAATCGCTCAGATGACGGCCTCGAGCCCGGAGCGGCCGTTCGCTCGTAAAGCTCAGGCGACTTCAGTCCGACACTGTAATGACTTCGGCTTTCGAGCGGAGCCACTTGATGAATGCCAATACTTCGGGGCGTTGTCGTCCTGGTGAGGCTTCGATGTGGTAGACGCCAAAAAGCGGTTCGGAAGCGAGCACAGCGACCCGGCCAGCCGTGATGTCTTCCGTAAAAAAGGCGCGGGCAGTATAGGTGATGCCATCGCCGCGTCGGACCGCTGGCATGATCAGGTTGCCCGGCATGTGGTTAATCGCCAAAGGTCGCTTTGGGACGATGCCATGAAAAGTGAACCACTCTGCCGCCTCGTTGGTCCCTAATTCCTGCAGCCAAGGCAAGTCGGCAAGCGACTTGTAGTCTGACAGATCACGTGCCCCGATCAGCGATGGCGTACCGATGACAACCATGTCTGTCTTGAGGACAGCCTCGACATCCGGCTCGGCTCGCCTTTGATCTCGATACCTTATGGCGACGTCGATCCCACCCGGCCTGAGCTCAACGATCTGTGACGTCGGATTGAGCATCAGGGTGATTTCCGGATTTGCCCGCTGAAACTCGCCCACCCTAGGCATGAGCCATTCAACAGCAAAGGCCGGTGGCATAGTCACCTGCACCGGCCGGAGCATGGCCTCTTCATTAATGCGTTCCACGCCCCGGCTGATTATGTCAAAGCCTGCTTCCAAATCCCGTGCCAATTGGGCGCCGGAACGCGTCAGCTCAATGCCGCGACCGACCCGATGGACTAACGCAATACCAATTCGGTTTTCGAGCGCTTTGACTTGCTGGTTAACAGCGGCCTGAGTGACGTTCAGATGGCCTGCAGCACCTGCATAGCTGCCTGCAGTAGCTACGGCAGCAAAGGCGCGCAGGCTGTTCAACGGCGGGAGTCTCGACCAATTCATATGATAGATTTTCTAACGTTACGGCAGGATTAATGAGTCGCATGAAGTCAAAAATTTAGCAATATGCCTATCATTACGGCGGTGCAGTTGGAGGATCGGATGATGGAAAAGCTAAAGGGTGGATGCTATTGCCGCGCCGTACGATACGAGATTTCCGGTCGGCCGGAATGGTCAGCGCATTGTCATTGCCGGTCCTGCCAGTTGGCGC
>NZ_JBQFZG010000044.1:0-1449 GCF_056542125.1 Ruegeria sp. AF1 | reverse complement strand
CGAGACAGGAAGCGCAAGCGTCGCTGTTTTACGAGTTCTCGCTGGAGGATCATGTCCCGCAAGACCACCTTTTGCGCTCGATTGACCGGTTCGTCGATCTGGGCAGCATTCGCGCGCACCTTACGGATTTCTACAGCCACACGGGCCGGCCCTCCGTCGATCCCGAACTGCTGATCCGCATGCTGTTGGTTGGCTATTGCTTCGGTATTCGATCCGAGCGACGGCTCTGCGAAGAGGTGCATTTGAACCTGGCATACCGCTGGTTCTGCCGTCTCGACTTGAACGACCGGGTGCCAGACCATTCCACGTTTTCCAAGAACCGGCACGGCCGTTTCCGGGAAAGCGAACTGTTGCGTCGTCTGTTTGAGACAACTGTGGCACGCTGCATTGAGGAAGGTCTCGTCAGCGGCCAGCGCATGGCGATTGATGCCAGCCTGATCGAAGCCGATGCTAACAAACGGAACTCAACACCGAAGGAAGACTGGGACGCGGCAAGCATTGACCCGGCAGATGCGTCCCGCGCGGTCCGCGAGTATCTCGACACGCTGGACGAGGCGGCATTCGGCGCGGCCAGCGAGGTACAGCCCAAGTTCACCTCACATTCTGACCCCGCCAGCCAATGGACTGCAGCCCGCAAAGGCCCTGCATTCTTCAGCTATTCCGACAATTATCTGATTGATACGGATCACGGTGTAATCGTCGATGTCGAAGCCACCAGATCAATCCGACAGGCAGAAGTCGGTTCAACAAAGACGATGTTGAACCGGGTCAAAGACAAGTTCGACCTGCACCCAGAACGGTTAATCGCAGATACCGCTTACGGTTCCGGCCCCATGCTGGACTGGCTGGTGAAGCGCAAGATCGCGCCGCACATTCCCGTTATCGACAAAGCTGGCCGGACAGATGGCACATGGTCCCGTGCAGACTTTGAATGGGATCCCGAGAACAACCAATACATCTGCCCTGAGGGCGAAGCGCTCAAGCAGTTTCGTCGCAACTACTCTGATCCGAACCGTGGCCCGACGGGCAAGGGCGTGGCCAAGTATCAGGCCCTCAAACACACCTGCCTGGCGTGCCCGTCGAAGATGAAGTGCTGCCCAAACGCCGATGCTCGCAAAATCACCCGCGAAGAACATGAAGACGCACGCGATGTGGCACGCGCCATTCGCAAAACGCCCCAATACAAAGTCTCGGCAAAGCTCCGAAAGAAGGTTGAGATGCTGTTTGCCCACCTCAAACGCATTCTCGGGCTGGGACGACTCCGATTACGTGGCCCTTGTGGTGCAACCGACGAATTCCTCCTCGCCGCCACCGCCCAGAACCTCCGAAAACTGGCCAAGATCTTTCCCGCACCGCAGCAAACGAGCAAAGCCTGACAAGAAAGGCACTCGCGCTCAGTTCGGTACGCCTCTCTCTGCGCCAGCAACACGTTGTTTTTCAACAATATCG
>NZ_JBQFZG010000043.1:0-1506 GCF_056542125.1 Ruegeria sp. AF1 | reverse complement strand
GATGCTGTTGAAAAAGTCGATGTGTAAGCGCGGCGGAAATAGCGGCTGAAGTCTTCCTGCTCGGCTCTTCACGCCGAGATTGGTCTGAGCTTTGCAAGTTTGCGGAGGTTCTGGACTGTTGCTGCGAGGTGGAACTCATCCTTGGCGCCGTTTGGTCCTCTAAGGCGGAGGCGGTCGAGGCCGATGATGCGTTTGAGGTGGGCGAGGAGCATCTCTACCTTCTTTCTGGCGTAGCTGGAGACGACATAGGCATCGGTCTTCGCGATATCCCGTGCTTTTTGGCGGGCGTCTTCATGCCTGGATCGGGCGATTTTCCGGGTCGCCTGGTTGGGCGTGCATCGGGGCTTCAGCGGACACGCCGCGCATTCCTGTTTCCGGGCGTAGTATTTCTTGAAGCCATCCTTGCCGAACGCCGGGCGCCCCTTTGAGATGTTCCGCCAGTACGGCTTCAGCTCCTTCCCGCCGGGACATTTGTAAGCATCGGTGTCCGGATCGTAGGTGAAGTCGGTGGCAGGAAACGCGCCGTCCTTGCGCTCGGACTTGTCGAAGACCGGGATGTGGGGTTCGATACCTTGCTCTTTCACAAGCCAGCCAAGCATCTCCGCCGCACCATAGGCCGTGTCTGCGGCCAGCAGCCATGGGTGCAGGTCGAAACGGTCTTGGGTTCTCACCAGCATGTCTCGCACGGCACCCACTTCCGCCTGACGTATCGGCGCAGTCGCTTCGACATCGACGATGATCGCATGGTCCAGATCGACCAGGTAGTTGGTGCTGTAGGCAAAGAAGGGCCTGTCGCCATTGGCTCCGGTCAACCGCGCGGCCGGGTCGGCGGGCGAGATCGCCTTCGGCTTTACCGGTGTCGCAGCGCCGAAGGCCGCATCATCGAGCGTATCAAGCTATTCCTGCGTCGCCCGGTTTGCAGCATCTGCTGCAGACCATTCCGAGAAGTCCACCTTCGTATAGCGGCTGGCATCAGCCTTGATGAGCGAAGCATCTGCTCCAAAGCTCTCGCCGCCGACCAGTCCCTCGGCAATGCAGCGCGCCAGCACCTGCTCGAACAGATGCCGGAAGAGGTTGCTGTCCCGGAAACGTCCATGTCGGTTCTTGGAAAAGGTGGAATGATCGGGCACCGGATCGGCCAGATCGAGGCGACAGAACCAGCGATACGCCAGATTCAGATGCACCTCTTCACACAGCCGCCGCTCTGACCGGATACCGAAGGCATAGCCCACAATCAGCATTCGGATCATCAGCTCGGGATCAACCGAGGGCCTGCCTGTTGAACTGTAGAACGGCGCGAGATGTCGGCGCATGTCAACAAGGTCTACAAACCGGTCGATCGCGCGCAAAAGGTGATCCGTCGGAACGTGATCCTCAATACTGAACTCGTAGAACAGCGCACCCTGCGCAACTTGCCTCGGTCCCATCATCAGCAACTCTCCTGCAACTCAAGAGAATTGAATCAGCAGCCAAAGCATCGCTCAAGCAGAGTTTTTCAACAGTATC
>NZ_JBQFZG010000042.1:0-1888 GCF_056542125.1 Ruegeria sp. AF1 | reverse complement strand
ATGAAGATGACGACGGAAGAGGCCTTTGTTAAGGTTTTGCAGATGCATGGTATTGAGCATGCGTTTGGGATCATTGGCTCGGCGATGATGCCGATTTCGGACCTGTTTCCGAAGGCTGGGATCATGTTCTGGGACTGTGCGCATGAGGGCAGCGCGGGGATGATGGCGGATGGCTACACCCGGGCGACTGGCAAGATGTCGATGATGATTGCGCAGAACGGCCCGGGTATCACCAACTTTGTGACCGCCGTCAAGACTGCCTACTGGAACCACACGCCGCTTCTGCTGGTGACCCCGCAGGCGGCCAACAAGACGATCGGTCAGGGGGGCTTTCAGGAAGTCGAGCAGATGAAGCTGTTCGAGGACATGGTCGCCTATCAGGAAGAGGTCCGCGACCCGACCCGCGTCTGCGAGGTTCTGAACCGTGTGATCATGCAGGCCAAGCGCGCCAGCGCCCCGGCGCAGCTGAACATCCCGCGCGACATGTGGACCCAGGTTGTCGATATCGACCTGCCCGCCATTGTCGAGTTCGAGCGCCCCTCGGGCGGCGAAACCGCCGTGGCCCAGGCGGCCGAGCTGCTGTCGAACGCCAGGAACCCTGTCATTCTGAACGGCGCCGGTGTGGTTCTGGCCGAAGGCGGCATCGAGGCGTCGAAAGCGCTGGCCGAGCGTCTGGATGCGCCGGTCTGCGTCGGCTACCAGCACAATGACGCCTTCCCGGGCAGCCACCCGCTGTTTGCCGGCCCGCTGGGCTATAACGGTTCGAAAGCGGGGATGGAGCTGATCAGCGAGGCGGATGTTGTCCTGTGCCTCGGCACCCGTCTGAACCCGTTCTCGACCCTGCCGGGCTATGGCATCAACTACTGGCCCGCGGATGCCAAGATCATCCAGGTTGACATCAACCCCGACCGTATCGGCCTGACCAAAGCTGTCAGCGTCGGTATCATCGGCGACGCTGCCAAGGTGGCAAAGGGCATTCTGGCCCAGCTGAGCGACACCGCCGGTGACGAAGGCCGCAAGGAGCGCAAAGAGCGCATCGCGCAGAAGAAATCGGCCTGGGCGCAGGAACTGACCTCGATGACCCACGAGGATGACGATCCGGGCACCACCTGGAACCAGCGTGCCCGCGCGGCCAAGCCCGACTGGATGAGCCCGCGCATGGCGTGGCGCGCCATTCAGGCGGCACTACCGAAAGAGGCGATCATCTCGTCCGACATCGGCAACAACTGCGCCATCGGCAACGCCTATCCGTCGTTTGAAGAGGGGCGCAAATACCTGGCGCCGGGCCTGTTCGGCCCCTGCGGCTATGGCCTGCCCGCCGTCGTCGGTGCCAAGATCGGCTGCCCGGATGTTCCGGTTGTGGGCTTTGCCGGTGACGGTGCCTTTGGCATCGCGGTGAACGAGCTGACCGCGATCGGCCGCGAGGAATGGCCCGCCGTGACCCAGATCGTGTTCCGCAACTACCAGTGGGGCGCGGAAAAGCGCAACTCGACCCTGTGGTTCGACGACAACTTCGTGGGCACCGAGCTGGACACCAAGGTGTCTTATGCCGGTATCGCGCAGGCCTGTGGCCTGAAAGGCGTCGTGGCCCGCACCCAGGACGAGCTGACCGCGGCGCTGAACCAGGCGATCGAGGACCAGAAGAACGGCATCACCACGCTGATCGAGGCCCTGATCAACCAGGAGCTTGGCGAGCCTTTCCGCCGCGACGCGATGAAAAAACCCGTCGCAGTCGCCGGCATCAGCGCCGATGACATGAAAGCGCAGGGCGCTTAACCCCAGGACGAGGCCGGAGCACATGACCCTGACACCCGTCGAGCTGTTGCGGCAAAACGCTCCGGCCACCCGTCCCATAATCGCCCTCAGCGAAGGCAACGACCCCCGCATC
>NZ_JBQFZG010000041.1:0-1989 GCF_056542125.1 Ruegeria sp. AF1 | reverse complement strand
AGCCGTTCGATTGCGGTTATGGATTGCTTGAGTATTTGGTATTGGTTGCGGGTTTGGTGGTTAGGTCTTATTTAGCGTGTTTGGATGTTGGGATGGGTTGGTCTGCCGCAGGGTTGCATCTGTCCTTTAGGCGCGGCGGGATATGGGGTATCTGGGCGTGCGCACCGTTTCACGGATTTGGAGAACGCAATGATGAAGCGCGCCTGGAACAAGTGGCGATCGGGCTATATGGGCCGGCTTGTCGGTGAGAGCTTTTATGCGCAGGGCGGGCTTTACGGCATAGCGATCCTGGCGATGATCGCGGTGGCGGTCACCACCGCCGGCTCGGCTTACATGATGGAATATATCATCGATGCCATGACCAGCCCGGAATTGCGGGGATGGGTGCATGTCATTGCGCTGGGGGTTGTGCTTCTGTTCCTGACCAAGGCGGTGGCCTCGTATATTCAGGCCGTTTTTCTGGCACGCGCGGGCAACCGGATTGTGGCCCAGCAGCAGGAGAAGCTGTACCGCAAGCTGGTCCGGCACGGAGTGTCGTTCTTCTCGACCACTGAATCGTCGGATCTGCTGATGCGCACGACCAATGGCGCGCAATCGGCCCGGAGCCTGATCGATGTTCTGGTCACCGGGTTTGTCCGCGATGCCCTGACCCTGGTCGGCCTGATTGTGGTCATGGTGTATCAGCAGCCGGTCCTGTCGGTGATGTTCTTTGTGGTGGGCCCGATTGCCCTGCTGGGGGTGCGGTATCTGCTGAAAAGCGTGCGCTCGATCATGCAGGCCGAGTTCAAATCGCTGGCAGAGATCATCCGGGTGCTGCAGGAGACCTCGGCGGGGATCAAGGTGATCAAGGTGTTTGCGCTTGAAGATCGCATGATCGACCGAATGGAGACCGCGATCCGGAAGGTCGAACAGCGCTCGAACGACATCGCCCGGCTGCAGGCCATTGCCAGCCCGCTGATGGAGTTTCTGGCCGGTCTGGCGGTTGCCGGGGTTCTCATTGTCAGCACGATGGGCATCGCGGGCACCGAACAGCCGACCGCGGGTCAGCTGATGTCCTTCATCACCGCTTTGCTGATGGCCTATGAACCTGCCAAGCGCCTGTCCAGGATGCGGGTCCAGATTGAAACCTGCATGGTCGGGGTCGGCCTGTTGTTCAGCCTGCTGGATCAGGAGGACACGATGGTGGAAAGCCCCCGGGCCCGTGACCTGAGTGACGGCCCCGGACAGATCACGCTGCGCAATGTGACCTTTGGCTATCAGGGCACGGTGCCGGTGATCGACAACATGAGCGCCACTTTCGAGGCCGGGAAAACCACCGCCCTTGTCGGCCAGTCCGGTGGTGGCAAATCCACGTTGTTTGGCCTGATCATGCGGTTTTACGACCCCGATCAGGGCAGCGTCGAGATCGATGGCCGGGACCTGAGGGATGTCAGCTTTGCCTCGCTGCGGCGGAAAATCTCGTATGTCGGTCAGGATACGTTCCTGTTCTCGGCCTCGGTGATGGACAACCTGCGCTGCTCGGCGCCCGATGCGAGCGACGAAGAGGTGATCGCGGCAGCCCGGGCCGCACATGCGCATCAGTTCATCACCGACCTGCCGCAGGGCTATGAGACCCCGGTGGGCGAGAACGGAACCTTTCTGTCGGGCGGCCAGAAACAGCGCATCGCGATTGCCCGTGCCATTCTGCGCAAGGCCGAGATCCTGCTGCTGGACGAGGCCACAAGCGCGCTGGACGCGGAATCGGAATCGCTGGTCAAAGAGGCGCTGGACGCCCTGACACAGGATGTCACCGTCATCGTCATCGCCCACCGCCTGTCAACCGTGCTGGAGGCAGACAAGATCATCGTCATCCAGGACGGCGCTATCGCCGAACAGGGAAACCTCGACCAACTCATGCAGAAAAACGGCCCCTTCAAAAACCTCTTCGACCAACAGTTCAACAAACACAAACAAAAAGTCGCACAGTAATAGGGGGAGCTGAAAATCAGA
>NZ_JBQFZG010000040.1:0-2088 GCF_056542125.1 Ruegeria sp. AF1 | reverse complement strand
CGCTACATTCTGGTCGATGACGAAGTCCTCGAAGTTACGAATGACCTGTCTACCGTGGTCGATGCCGTCGGCATCGTCGGTGATCTTCTAAATTAGGCGAAAGTACGATGTTTCAGGGCAAGAACTACCTCGTTTGCCCTGACGCTGGCCGGGGCGATCATTTGTGAACCCCGGCCCAAGTTCAAAACCCGAATCCGAGGCGCTACGATGATAAAGGCCCTTCTTGTACTTTTTGCGCTTGCTACCTTTTCGTCAGCACGCGCCCTACTCGCTCAGGAAAACGGTGCAACTGAAGTCCCGCAAACAATACGCTTTGAGGGCTATGTATAGCCCAGTCGCTGTCCGCCATCAGCACCCATGGAACAGACTAGGTTGATTGCGTAGCGGAGGATTTCAGGCTCATCGTAACCATCAGAGAGTGGAGATGAGAATGAAATCCGGGAAACAGAAAGCGTCAGCAGAGAGAGTTGTCAAAGACATCCGCAGGAAGACACGGCGCCAGCATTCGGCAGAGGAGAAGATCCGTATTGTGTTGGATGGGCTTCGTGGTGAAGACAGCATAGCGGAGCTGTGTCGCCGTGAAGGAATAGCTACGAGCCTGTATTACAGCTGGTCGAAAGAGTTCCTTGAGGCCGGTAAGAAGCGGTTGGCTGGCGATACCGCACGCCAGGCTACCAGCTCTGAGGTGAAGGATTTGAGAGCGGAATCGTCGGCGCTGAAAGAGGTAGTCGCCGACCTGACCCTTGAGAACCGGCTGCTCAAAAAAAGCATGTTCGAGGATGGGGGAGACGACGAATGAGATATCTGTCACCCAACAGTCGCTGCTTGCAGCGATGAGAGGGCAACATCCGAAAAGCTTGAGATCATCCGGCTGGTTGACGGTTCGCACCTGCCGATCAAACGCACACTGGAAAAGCTCGGCATTCCCAGAACGACCTTCTACCGCTGGTACGACAGGTATCTGTCTTTCGGCGAGGCCGGGCTTGAGGATCGCCATTCCCGGCCAGGTAGGGTTTGGAACCGCATCCCCGACAAGGTGCGCAAGCAGATCGTGGAACTGGCTCTGGAAGAACCCGAGTTATCGCCCCGCGAGCTTGCGGTGCGGTTCACCGACACCAGGCGCTACTTCGTTTCTGAGGCCAGTGTTTACAGGCTTCTGAAGGCACAAGATCTGATCACTAGCCCAGCCTGCATCACCATCAAAGCGGCGGATGAATTCCATGAGAAGACTGTGCGGCCGAACCAGCTTTGGCAGACCGACTTCACCTATCTCAAAGTCATCGGTTGGGGCTGGTTCTACCTGTCTACGATCCTGGATGATTACAGCCGTTACGTTGTCTCTTGGCGCCTTTGCACCACGATGAAAGCTGACGATGTCACAGGAACGCTGGAAGACGCTTTGGCTGCATCAGGTTGTGACAGTGTCACCGTTGCCCACAAGCCCCGGCTGCTCAGCGACAACGGCAGCAGTTACATCTCTGGCGAGTTGGCGAAATGGCTGGATGAGCAGGGTATGGATCATGTTCGGGGAGCGCCCAACCATCCGCAGACCCAGGGCAAGATTGAGCGATGGCATCAGACGATGAAGAACCGTGTCCTGCTGGAAAACTACTATCTGCCAGGAGCGCTCGAACAGGCCATCGGCGACTTCATCAATCACTACAACCACAACCGATACCACGAGAGCATCAGCAATCTGACACCCGCCGATGTCTATTTCGGTCGAGCCGAAACAATCCTCAGACGCAGAAAGGAAATCAAACACCAGACAATCCAGAAACGCCGCTTGCTGCATCATCAGAACGCGGCGTAGATTGAAACTGCGGCGAGCCTGATCCTCCTAAGCCAATCAAACGCTCGTGTTCCAAATCATTCGATGACGGACAAACTCGTAGCTCTGACTCTGGCAATGGAGAAACCCATGGCACTTGGCCCCAGATATGACGGAATCCGTTCCAAACTTTTACGTCATGCCTTTGCGATGCAAGAGATCGAAGGCTCGCCAGCGACCGACGAAGAAATCGAGCTTTTTCGTCGTATGGAAGACAAAGGTTGGTCCGGTGACCGCCAAGCCCGCTTTGTAAGGTA
>NZ_JBQFZG010000039.1:0-3176 GCF_056542125.1 Ruegeria sp. AF1 | reverse complement strand
GCGCCAACTGGCAGGACCGGCAATGACAATGCGCTGACCATTCCGGCCGACCGGAAATCTCGTATCGTACGGCGCGGCAATAGCATCCACCCTTTAGCTTTTCCATCATCCTATCCTCCAACTGCACTGCCCCAATGATAGGCATATTGCTAAATTTTTGACTTCATGCGACTCATTAATCCTGCCGTAACATTAGAAAATCTATTATATGGATTGGTTGAGACTCCCGCCATTGAACAGCCTGCGCGCCTTTGCTGCCGTAGCTACTGCAGGCAGCTATGCAGGTGCCGCAGACCACCTGAACGTTACACAGGCCGCTGTTAGCCAGCAGGTCAAAGCGCTCGAAAACCGAATTGGTATTGCGTTAGTCCATCGGGTCGGTCGCGGCATTGAGCTGACGCGTTCAGGCGCCCGATTAGCACGAGATCTGGAAGCAGGCTTCGATATCATCAGCCGCGGCGTGGAGCGCATAAGTGAAGAAGCCGCACTCCGGCCGGTACAAGTGACTATGCCACCAGCCTTCGCTGTTGAGTGGCTCATGCCGAGGGTCGGCGAGTTCCAGCGGGCGAATCCAGAAATCACCCTGATGCTCAATCCGACGTCACAGATCGTTGAGCTCAGGCCGGGTGGGATCGACGTCGCCATAAGGTATCGTGATCAAAGGCGAGCCGAGCCGGATGTCGAGGCTGTCCTCAAGACAGACATGGTTGTCATCGGTGCGCCATCGCTGATCGAGGCACGTGATCTTTCAGACTACAAGTCGCTTGCCGACCTACCTTGGCTGCAGGAATTAGGGACTAACGAGGCGGCGGAGTGGTTCACTTTTCATGGCATCGTCCTAAAGCGACCTTTGGCGATTAACCACATGCCGGGCAACCTGATCATGCCAGCGGTCCGACGCGGCGATGGCATCACCTATACTGCCCGCGCCTTTTTTACGGAAGACATCGCGACTGGCCGGATCGCTGTGCTCGCTTCTGAGACGCTCTTTGGTGTCTACCACATCGAAACCTCGCCAGGACAGCAACGCCCCGAAGTGCAGGCATTCATCAAGTGGCTCCGCTCGAAAGCCGAAGTCATTACAGTGTCGGACTGAAGTCGCCTGAGCTTTACGAGCGAACGGCTGCTCCGGGCTCTCACCACGGTTTCGCCGCTTTTCGCATGAGCGTCGGCTCGACGATACCCAAGGGCTGCTAATCCGATTTGCCTAAAAAACTTCGAAGAATTAGTCGCAGCATCGGACGGCTGGTCTCGGTGGGGCATTGTCAGGTTGTTTTTTGCGCCGGGCAAGAGCGGGGTGGAGTGCTGGATTCAAGCGGCCAAGTCGTTTGCATATTCGGTCCAAAGCTCGAAGGCATCGGTTCGGGCGTGGCGGTAGGAACCGGCTGAAAGACGGTGGCGTTTGGGGCGGAATAGTGCGGCGGTTTGATCGTGGACCGACAAGAACCGTTGTGCCTTACCGGACGACTTAAACCAGCCCATTATTTTCTCTCGCCGTCGCGTATGTCTGTGTGAAGCCTCGACGCGATTGTTTAACCCCTTGTGCTGGCGATGCTCAATCCCTGGGGCCAGTTCCGCTATTGCCGCCCCGTAGGAGCGCAGCTTGTCGGTGATAATTACCCTTGGTCGGCCCCAAACCTTGAATAGTTTCCTGAAAAAGCGCTTTGCGGCAGCTTTGTTCCGGCGGGATTGAATCAAAACGTCCAGAAGTCACCGTTGGCATCAACCGCGCGCCAGAGCCAGTGTTTACGCCCTTTGATTGGCACCACGACCTCATCGAGATGCCATTTACAAGCAGGAAGCGGTCGATCCCGTCGGACCTTTACGGCAAACTGAGCCCCAAAGCGTGCCACCCAGTCCCGGACAGTTTCGTAAGAAACCGCGATCCCGCGAGAGGCCAAAGGATCCTCAACATCACGCAGGCTGAGTGCAAACCAATGGTACGCCCAGACCGCGCAGCCAATGACCGAGCGCGGGAAACGAAAACCCTTGAGGCGGGAAAGATCACACAGATTCAACATGGCAGCGCGCTACAACGACGAGACCGCTTCAACAACCTGACAATGCCTACTGTTCCAACCAAACGTTGTCGAAGCGTGCCTCGAACTGCTGGTGCCGCTCATAGCCCTTCAACTCCGGAACATGGTGCAGGTACTGACTCTGCCAGAAAGGCTGAATGATGGCGCCGCTGTTTCGCAGGATTTTCTGCATCTCTGCCATCAGAGGCCGACGTTTCTCAGGATCGGCAATCCCGACCGCCTCGTTCAGTATTGCATCGAAATCCGCATCGCTGAAACCGGATTCATTCCAAGGTTCTCCGGACCTGTAGGCCAAACCGTATATCTGGACTCCGAGCGGGCGGGCACCCCAATTGGTTGTCGAGAACGGATACTTGGTCCAGTCATTCCAAAAAGTCGCGCCGGGAATGATCTTTCGTTTCACGTTGATACCGGCATCACGAAGCTGCGCCGCAATCGCATCAGTCGTGGTTTGCCGCCAGTCACCATCCAACGAGATCAACTCAAACTCCGTATCGGCGCGGCCGGCGGCGTCAAGCAGTTCCGTGGCCTTGGTTGGGTTGAACTCGGGCTTTCTGATTTCCGCGTATTCCGGATGAAAGGGCGCACAATGATGGTTTTCAGCGACGACGACGGTATTGTTGATGCCTAGTTCCAACACGACATTGTTGTCCACCGCCGTTTGAATGGCGCGCCGAACATCGGCATTGTCATAAGGGGCGCTGTCAGCGCGCATGCGGGCAACGATGGTGTTTGCGGTCGCCTTTTCTTTCCGCACCAAGCCAAGCCCGTCCAGGACTTCGACGAAATCGGCAGACGTATTGTCGTTGACATGGATTTCACCAGCCTCGAACGCAGCGACGATTGCCGAAGGATCGGTGCCATAATCGACGAATTCAATTCCGGCGAGATGAGCCTGACCACCCCACCAACCGTTATCCCGCCGTTTAAACACAGCCTTTTCCCCAACCATGTGGGACACTAATTCGAACGGTCCCGTGCCGATAGGCGTATCCACGATACTGCCCGAGAAACTTGGATGGACCAGACCGCGTTGCACGAATAGCGCTTGGGCCGCATTTGCCCCTTTCCCCGGTTCGTTATGCGACACGTTCATAGGTCGCACGACCTAGACGGGTCATGCGGTTGAGGGCTTTA
>NZ_JBQFZG010000038.1:0-3371 GCF_056542125.1 Ruegeria sp. AF1 | reverse complement strand
CTACTGGTTGAGCAGGTTTTTGAGGTATTTTCCGTATTCGTTTTTGCCGAATCTTTGGGCGCGGGCTTCGAGGTCGTGGTCGTTGATCCAGCCCAGCGTATGGGCGATTTCGTCGGGTGATCCGGTTTGCAGGCCTTGCCTGTCCTGAAGCGTGCGCACGAAGTTTCCGGCGTCCAGCAGGCTTGCATGGGTTCCGGTATCCAGCCAGGCATATCCGCGTCCCATGCGGTTGACGCTGAGCAACCCGGCCTCAAGGTACATTTCAAGCAAGGTGACAATCTCAAGCTCGCCGCGTGCAGACGGTTTTACGGCGCGGGCCCGTTCAGGGGCAGAGCCGTCCAGAAAGTACAGCCCGGTCACGGCGTAGTTCGATGGCGGCACTTGAGGTTTCTCGACAATCTGGGTGACGGCGCCAGCCTCGTCATAGGCCACGACCCCGTAGCGTTCGGGATCAGCGACCCGATAGCCGAAAACGGTGCCTCCCGTCTCTTTGGCGTCTGCCGATTGCAGGATCTCGGGCAGGCCGTGCCCGAAGAAAATGTTGTCGCCCAGCACCATGGCCGAGGGGGCACCATCCAGAAAGTCTTCTGCCAGAATATAGGCTTGCGCTAACCCGTCAGGAGAAGGTTGAACAATCCAGGTCAGGGACAGGCCCCATTGGCTTCCGTCGCCCAACAGGCGCTGAAACTGCTCCTGATCCTGCGGCGTCGTGATCATCGCGATGTCGCGGATCCCGGCCAGCATCAGCACCGAAAGGGGGTAATAGATCATCGGCTTGTCATAGATGGGCAAAAGCTGCTTCGAGACGCCCATCGTGATCGGATAAAGACGGGTACCTGACCCGCCTGCCAGAATGATACCTTTGCGTTTCTTGCCGTTCCGGGTCGTCATGTGCCGAGCTCTCCAAGGTCTTCAAGTATGCTGTGCAGGCCCGCCTTCCAATCCGGACGGGGCACGCCCAGGTCCGTTGTCAGTGTCGTGCAGTCCAGGCGGCTGTTCAGGGGGCGTTTCGCGGGGGTCGGGTATGCGCTGGACGGGATGTCTTCGACATTGCAGTCAATGCCGGCCTGATCGAAGATCTCGCGGGCAAAATCGGCCCAGCTGACATCAGGGCCACCGCTGCAATGGTAAATTCCGGTCTTTTCATCCGGGTTTGTCAAAAGGGCACGGGCCGCGCCCACACAGGCCCCGGCCAGTTCCGCCGCCGGGGTTGGCCCGCCAATCTGGTCTGCGACGATCGTCAGGCGGTCACGCTCTTTGCCGAGGCGCAGCATGGTTTTGACGAAGTTATGTCCATGTGGCGACACCACCCACGAGGTTCGTATGATTGCATGGGGTCCGCCCGCCGCAATCACACCGGCCTCACCCGCCAGCTTGGTGCGCCCATAGGCGCCCAGCGGGCCGGTCGCGTGGTCGGGCGGAAACGGGGCCGTGCCCGCCCCGTCAAACACATAATCCGTCGAGACCTGAACAAACGGCAATCCGCGCCCGGCCGCAGCTTTGGCCAGCGCCGCGGGCGTGGTTCCGTTGATCAGCAGGGCAAGGTCTTCCTCCGCCTCGGCCTTGTCGACGGCGGTATATGCGGCGGCGTTGATCACCGCATCCGCATCGGTGTTGCGAACCAGGGCCGCGCACCCTTCGGGATCGGTAAAATCCGCCTTGTCGCGCCCAAGCGCTTCAACCGAGATTTCCCCGCCACACCGGATCAGTTCCCGGCCCAGCTGACCGGTCGCCCCGAAGACCAGAAGTTTCACGCGCTGACCCCCAGCCGTTCGCCAACGCCGGACCGGCCTTGCAGGGACCGCCACCACTCTTCATTGTTCAGGTACCATTCAACCGTTCTGCGCAGACCCTCCTCTACCGTCACGGATGGGCGCCAGTTCATTTCGTTGCGCATCCGCGAGGGATCGATGGCGTAACGCGCATCATGCCCGGGGCGGTCTGTGACAAAGGTGATCTGGTCCGCATAGACCCCCTGCGGTTTCGGGCGCAGGTCGTCCAGGATCGCGCAAAGCGTCTGCACCAGTTCCAGATTGCTGCGCTCGTTCTCGCCACCGATGTTGTAGGACCGGCCGACAGCCCCCTTTTGCACCACCAGCAAAAGCGCGTCGGCGTGATCCTCGACATACAGCCAGTCGCGGACATTCGAGCCGTCACCATAGATCGGCAGCGCCTTGCCCGCGATTGCGTTCAGGATCACAACAGGGATCAGCTTTTCAGGGAAATGATAGGGTCCGTAATTGTTCGAACAGTTGGTCAGCACCACCGGCAGGCCATAGGTCTCGTGCCAGGCCCGGACCAGATGATCGCTGGAGGCTTTCGATGCGGAATAGGGTGACCGCGGATCATAGGGAGTATCCTCGGTGAACTGGCCGGAGGGCCCCAGGCTGCCAAAGACTTCATCGGTCGAGATATGGTGGAACCTGAAAGTGTCCGGTTTTCCCTGTCCGGCCCAATAGCTGCGCGCCGCCTCCAGCATGTTGTATGTGCCCAGGACATTGGTTTCGATGAAAGCCCCCGGCCCGTCGATGGACCGGTCAACATGGGATTCTGCCGCCAGGTGCATCACCGCATCAGGCGCATGTTCGGCAAACACCGCCTTCAGGGCCGCAGGGTCGCGGATATCTGCGTGAACAAAGGCATAGTTCGGGTTCTCTGCAACCTCGGCAACATTGTCGAGGCAGGCCGCATAGGTCAGCGCATCAAGGTTCACGACCTGATGTCCGTCCGCAATGGCACGCCGCACGACCGCGGACCCGATGAAACCCGCACCACCTGTCACCAACAGTTTCATATTCTATCCTTCGTAAACAAACGGGCTGTCAAAATCGGCCAGGGCAGGCGCAATCCTGTCCTTGTCGCTCAGCACCGGGTTCCCCTGCAAGGGCCAATCAATACCACAGGTGTCCCAGCGCACACCCCCATCGGCATCCGCATTGTAAGAGCTGGTACATTTGTAGCAGATTTCGGTGTCGGGCTCTAACGTCACAAAACCATGGGCAAAACCCGCCGGCACCCAAAGCTGTCGCCCGTTCTCAAAGCTGAGCTCGATGCCGAAAGATTGCCCATAGGTCGGCGATCCCTTGCGGATATCGACAGCGACATCATAAAGCGCCCCCCGGCCCGCCCGAACCAATTTGCCCTGCGCATGCGGAGGCGCCTGAAAATGCAGGCCGCGCAATGTCCCCACCGCGGACGACAACGAATGGTTGTCCTGCACAAACTCCGGCAACACAACCCCAGCCTCTTCCAGCCGCGCCTTGTTCCAGCTTTCAGAAAAAAACCCCCGCAAATCCCCATGCCGCTGCGGGCGAATAACCAACACACCCGACAACCCCGTCCGCTCAATCTCCATAACACCTAACCTCAAC
>NZ_JBQFZG010000037.1:0-4420 GCF_056542125.1 Ruegeria sp. AF1 | reverse complement strand
ACCAACAGAGGACAACCATGAAACAGAAGAGATCAATTTATGCGGTTTTGGCGTTCGGTTTACTGACGGCGACGGCTGCGGCATCGGAAACGGAACTGACGGTATACACTGCTGTTGAGGCTGAGGATCTTGCGCGGTATGCGGAGACGTTCAATCAGAGCAATCCGGATATCAAGATCAACTGGGTCCGGGACTCGACGGGGATCATCACCGCGAAACTGCTGGCTGAACGGGACAACCCACAGGCGGATGTGGTCTGGGGGTTGGCTGCGACCTCTCTGCTGCTGTTGAAATCCGAAGGGATGCTGGAGCCTTATGCGCCGGCTGGCGTAGACAAGCTGGATGCGAAATTCGTCGATGGTGACAACCCGCCTGCCTGGGTTGGCATGGACGCCTGGGTTGCCTCGATTTGCTACAACACGGTTGAGGCGGAAAAGGCCGGGCTGAAGCCGCCGACCTCGTGGAAGGACCTGACTGATCCGATGTACAAGGATCAGGTTATCATGCCGAACCCGAATTCCTCTGGCACGGGGTTCCTTGATGTGTCCAGCTGGCTTCAAATGTTTGGCGAAGAAGGTGGCTGGGAATACATGGATGCGCTGCACGAGAATATTGCGCGCTACACCCATTCCGGCTCGAAGCCTTGCAAACTGGCGGCGGCGGGCGAGATCCCGATTGGTATTTCTTTTGCGTTCCGTGGGGCGAAATCCAAAGCTGATGGCGCACCGCTGGAAATCATTGTGCCTTCGGAAGGCGTCGGCTGGGACATGGAAGCAACCGCGATTGTGGCCGGCACTGCAAATCTGGAAGCCGCGCAGAAGCTGGTGGACTTCACCGTCACCAAAGAGGCCAACGAGATGTACAATACCGGCTATGCGGTCGTGGCGTATCCCGGCGTTGCAAAACCGGTTGAACACTTCCCAGAGGGTCTTCTGGATGCGATGATCAACAATGATTTCGAATATGCCGCCAACAATCGCGCGGCAATCCTGAAGGAATGGCAGTCTCGCTATGACGGAAAGTCTGAAGCGAAGTAATTCCATTGGCAGGAGGGGCTTTTGTGCCTCTCCTGCCCGCCACTCTCTTGTTCCCACCAACACAACCAACTCACCCGGCGCGCACCGGCCAGGATCGGTCGTGCCCGAGGTGCAGATGTGAGGACCTCTCCCGTGCTTCAGAAAACACCACCCGGTGAACTGTATCTCAGCATCCAGAATTTGTGGAAAGCGTTCGGCAGCTTTCTGGCACTCAAGGACATCTCTCTCGAAATCAAAGAAGGTGAATTCATTTGTTTCCTCGGCCCGTCCGGCTGCGGCAAGACCACCTTGTTGCGGGCGATTGCAGGGCTGGATCTGCAGACCAAGGGTACGATTATGCAGGATGGCAAGGACGTCTCCAACCTGCCTCCGTCCGAGCGCGATTTCGGGATTGTGTTCCAGTCCTATGCGCTGTTCCCGAACCTGACGATCGAAAAGAACATCGCATTTGGCCTTGAAAACACGGGCCGCAGCAAGTCGGATATCGCGGTTCGGGTGAGCGAGCTGCTGAACCTTGTTGGTCTGCCGGATCAGGGCAGGAAATACCCGGCGCAATTGTCCGGTGGCCAGCAGCAGAGGATTGCGCTGGCCCGCGCCATTGCAACCAATCCCGGTCTGCTGCTGCTGGACGAACCCCTGTCGGCGCTGGACGCCAAGGTGCGCGTTCACCTGCGGCATGAGATCAAGGAATTGCAGCGCAAGCTGGGTGTGACCACCGTGATGGTGACGCACGATCAGGAAGAAGCGCTGGCCATGGCCGACCGCATCGTGGTGATGAACCACGGGGTGATCGAACAAGTTGGATCGCCCACGGAGATCTACCGCGAACCGGCCAACCTGTTCGTGGCCGACTTTATCGGTGAAATGAACCAGATCCAGTCTCAGGTTACGAAAGGCGGGCGGTTGAGCGTCGGGGAAAAGACCTTTGCCTGCCTCAGCCACACGTTCAATGATGGAACCCCTGTCATTGCGGCCATTCGTCCCGAAGACATCATCCCTCATGAAGCTGGTTATCTTGACACGGGCGGCAATCGGAACTGCATCGAGGTCACGCTCGATGAAATGGAGTTTCTGGGCTCGTTCTGGCGCTGCCGCCTGAACAACGAGCGGTTCGGATCTTCGGAACTGATCGCGGATTTTTCGATCAACGCCGTGCGTCGTCTTGAGCTGGAAGAGGGGTGCAGCATGGTGATTGAGCTTCCCGAGAACCGCCTGATGGCGTTTGACCTTCCGGAGGCTGCGGCATGAGCACGATGTCGACCAATCAGGACACATTGCCTGTCGGGCCGGATATCAGGCCCAGGCTCAGCCGCGATGACATCCTGATGCGCGGAAGCATGATGGTGATCGCGCTCTATCTGATCGTGACACTGGCACTGCCGCTTTACACGATGCTTTCCAAGTCCTTCTCGACCTACCGGGTCGAGCTGTCCCAGTATGAGTTTCAGGTCAGTGATGAAGCGGGTGTGTTCGACGGAACGATCCTGACGGCTGACGAACTGAACAGGCAATTGGGGGTGTATTCCGACACCGATCTGACAACCGGCTCGGACGGGCGTTTGCCGGTGACCGGGTTCTTTCCGGAGTTCAGCTTTCGCAGCCCGGTCATGTACCAGATGCGGAACACGACGGAGGCCGGGCGCTTTCTGGTCGGGTCGACTTTGAACGAAGGCACCGATTGGGTCGAGCTTGATTCCAACACGTTCCGCCGGGTGCAGATGCGGCCGGTTCAAGCGCGGGGTCTGGGCAACTTCATCAACTACTTCTCGACACCAGCCCTGTTCAACTCGATCAAGAATTCCCTTTGGATTTCGGTTGTCAGCACAATCGTTACGGTGACGCTGGCGTTCTGGTTTGCCTATGCGCTGAACCGAAGCTGCATGCGGTTCAAGGGGGTCTTTCGCCTGATCGCGATGGCGCCGATTCTGGTTCCCTCGCTGCTGCCGGGCATCGCGCTGGTCTACCTGTTCGGCAATCAGGGGATGATCAAGGAGTTGTTGTTCGGTGCCAGTATCTACGGCCCCATAGGCATCGTGATCGGATCGGTCTTCTTTACCTTTCCACACGCGTTCCTGATCATATCGACTGCGCTCGCGATATCGGATGCGCGGTTGTACGAGGCCGCTGTCAGCTTGCGCTCTACCCCCTGGCGGACATTCTGGACCGTTACCATACCCGGCGCGCGCTATGGCCTGATTTCCGCAGCCTTTGTCGTGTTCAATCTGGTGATCACCGATTTCGGCCTGCCAAAGGTGATCGGCGGCCAGTTCAACGTGCTTGCCGTGGATATCTACAAACAGGTGATCGGCCAGCAGAACTTTGAGATGGGCGCCGTGGTCTCGGTGGTTCTGGTCATCCCCGCAATTCTGGCTTTTGCCATCGACCGGATGGTTCAGTCCAAGCAGGTGGCGCTGCTTTCTGCGCGCTCGGTTCCATATCAGGCAACACCAAACCCAAAGGCTGATCGCATATTCCTGATCTACTGCAGCTTGGTCGGCCTGTTCATCATTGGTCTTCTGGCCGTGTGTCAGTTTGCGGCGCTGATCAAGTTCTGGCCCTACGATCTGAGCCTGAGCCTCAAGAACTACCAGTTCGACAAGATGGATGGCGGCGGCTGGGGGTCGTATTTCAACTCGATCAAACTGGCCTTCCTGACGGCGGTGATCGGCACGACGGTTGTCTTCTTCGGGGCGTATCTGGTGGAAAAATCGAACGGCTTCAAAACCGGACGGTCGATCTTTCAGATGTTCGCCATGCTGCCGATGGCCATCCCGGGCATGGTTCTGGGGCTGTCCTATATCTTCTTCTTCAACAACCCGTCCAATCCGTTCAATGCGATCTACGGCACCATGGCAATCCTGGTGGTTTGCACGGTGACGCATTTCTATACCGTATCGCACCTGACGGCGGTCACCGCTCTCAAGCAGATGGATAAAGAGTTCGAGTCGGTGTCGGCCTCTCTCAAACAGCCAACAATGAAGCTGTTTGCCCGCGTGACGGTGCCGGTCTGTCTGCCTGCGGTGCTGGATATCTCGATCTATCTGTTCGTCAACGCAATGACGACCGTGTCGGCGGTTGTGTTCCTCTACTCACCCAAAACCACACTCGCGTCCATCGCGGTGCTGAACATGGATGATGCCGGGGACATCGCACCCGCAGCCGCAATGGGCATGATGATCTTCTACACCAACGCCGCCGCCCGGATCTTCCACCTGATGGCATCAAAAGGCATCCTGGCCCGCACACAGGCCTGGCGCAGCAGGTAATCCACAAAAAACTCAAGAACCCGCCGGTCACATATCTCCGGCGGTTTCCTTCTCCCCAAGAACCCGCTCCGCAAAGTCCATAAACGCCCGTATGATCTTGACGTCACGACGCTGGGA
>NZ_JBQFZG010000036.1:0-4910 GCF_056542125.1 Ruegeria sp. AF1 | reverse complement strand
TAAAAGACCCCGGCTCAGTCGGGGTATTTTCTGCGACCCTAAAGACTTCGGATACAAGGGCAGGTGCGGATTCCTTGACTGAACTCGCGTAGGTAACGGCAATCCCGGGCAAACGGCCTCGGTGGCGAAGTCGAGTTACCCGAGATGCGTCCACGCATCCCGGCGTCGCAGTTTGCACCTATAGGAGTGGCAGGGCGTTACCGCGCCAAGTTAGGTCAGGTCGTCGACACGTGCGTCCGGTGCGTTCCGCTTGACCGACTCGATCCCGTTATCCCGCCCAGAAGCGCTGGTATAGCTCTCGCTGGTGCCGATGACCTGCCCGTTGCTGGCCTTCAAATTGAACATGTGACCGCCGGACTTGGTTTCCTTGCGTTCATACCGCTCGTCATCCGGTGCGTTCTTCTTGACTGACTCGATCCCGTTCGTGGCACTTGCCTTTTGAACATATCCTTCACTGGCCAGAATGATTTCACCATTCCCGGCTTTCAGACGAAACCGAAATTCCCCGGCCTTGTCTTTGTATATTTCGAACTTCCCGGCCATTTGACGCCTACTCCTCTGTTCTGCTTTCGATTTTTTCGAATACATTCCTATAATTATACAAACGCCTCAAGAAAAAAGATGAGGCGTGTTATCTGCTCAGATCAAGCCCCCCCTCCCCTTCTCCTTAGCCTTGCTTCCTAAGATTTTTCAGCTGTTACCGTGGTAAAGCTGGCACCCGAAGGTGCCGGTGGTCATTTGGTCAGAACTGATGTCGTGGGACGCATTTAGTTGCCTCAGAACCACGAACAAAGTCCGTTCCGCAGCACTTTGGATAAGCAACTTCTGTTCAGTCCGCTAAGCCAAGGGTCTTAGCATATTTTGTAAAAGAACTGTACCTGATACCTATATATAGTGTAATTTGCGCCTGAAAGATGAACAGCTGCAAACCCTGCTTTGATGCTTGTACTGTGTTTCAAGGGTTGCGTTCTGCTGGTCAGCGGTGAAAGCGCGACGCCTCCGCGCCACCTCTAGTTTCCGACTGGACGGCCGTAAATGCTATAAAACTCCTTTTGCAAAATTTCGATATCTTGGGAAATCTCGAACTCGACTTAAGAACAAGTCTTAACATGTCGGTTGCTTTGTTCGCTTCAGTGCCCGTGACGTCCGGTTCAGCTTGGACAGGCGATGTATCCGACGATGCCAACAAGCCCCCTGCCCCAGCGCGCCAAAAAAAAGGCGCCGGAACTTTTCCGACGCCTTTTCCCGCTTTGTTGGCCCATGATCTTACCCGTGGGTAAGGTCGTCTTCTTCGGGAAGCGCATCGATCAGCGCGGCAATCGCCGCTTCCAGCTTGCTTCGATCAACGCGTGTGAAATCCAGATCATACCGGATCTCGATCCGTCCACTTGAGGCAGCGCATTTTGCGATCCCAGCCCTACCCGAGACCTGAAATGTCGTTTTCGCACGGCGCGGTTTACCTGCGCTGACTGCATCCGACTTGCTTGAAGACATTGCTTCTGGCTCGGCCAGAAATGACCTGAGAATTGCAACCTCGCGCGTACCATCCCGATCAGGCTCGCTCTTCAGTGCCTCGCTCACTTGGCGAACCAGACCCGGCGTCGCGTCGAACTTGCGCTTTAGCTCAACGCCCACGTTTCGCGGAATGTCGTTCGGGTGGATCAGAACTTTGTCCAGCATCAGCAACAAACTGGCGAAAGACCGGATATAGCTACGCTTAGTATAGCTGGCAGACTTAAACAGCGTGGAAACCGCTTTGTCGACATCCGGACAGTCATTCGCTGGGTCTTCGGAATATGCACGGGCGAGGGCGCCCATTTCCGCAAATGAGATATCCTTTCGGATCAGGTTTTCGTCAACCATGCGCCGGTAACTGTTGTCCAGATCACCCGCGTCAGAAATCCCCGCTGGAATTCTGGCGTAGGTTTCGTCCCCGGTCTCATCGTACAAAGCACGATAGGCGGACAAACGGCGCATACCCTGGATCAATTCATACAGCCCGTCCGACCTGCGTTCCAGACGGATCGGGTTGGACAAGCCGATGTCCCGGATCGAATCTTTGAGTTCATCCAGTTCCGGATCAGGACCTGGCTTGCGATCTCGCGTCAGTTTTTCTGTGACAACGTCATTCAGCAACACCCGTTCTGTCACCAAACCTTCGGCTCTCAGCCGAACCAGTTCATGTGCAAGACGGTCGTTTTCGGCGCGGATGGATTGTTCCGTCGATTGCTGATCACGTAAAGCGTCGGCATTTTCCGAAATTGCCGCGGCCATTGGACCGCGTCGTTTTTCAAAAACTTTGTCCGGTACTTTACCAACAGGAATGTCATCCATAGCCGGTAGGTCAATATCGAACATTCTCCGCTTGCGGCTCATGCGTCATCCTCCACCTTGTCCCAGGCCGATAACATTACGCCCCGGAATTCCTCATACACATTGTCAAAAGTCGAGCGGGCACGCCGCCAGGTTTCGCGGGTCATCTCGCGGTAGTCCATTTCGTAAACCGAACTCAGAAAACGTCCCGACTGCTCCACCGCACGGGTCATTTCCACCGGGTGCTGAGCGACATGTTCGCCAAAGACCTTCTTAAAGGCATCAAACATCGCCAGATGGAGCGCATTGCCCGGTTCATACCGCGTCAACAGGAACCGCAACTCACAGAAGGTTTTGGGCAATCCAATCTTACCCGTGGGTAAGGTCTTGTCGAACCCATAAGCCAGATCTTCCAACGCTTCTGCCAACTGGCCGATGAACGATGTGGTCGAGTCATACTCCCAATATCCGGGCCCAGAAGGGATATAAAGCATGTCAGCGGCAAAGACCGCATTCATAGACTGGTATCCGATTGCGGGCGGACAATCGAACAGAATGAGGTCATAAGCATCATCAGGAATCTGATCCAGATACCGGGAAACCGACGCAAAGAAGGACCATTCGGGATTCAGGTGCCGGTACTGGGCCGACGCAAATTCAACAAAGGCTGCGTTCGCACAGGAAGGTATCGCATCGATCGTCGACCAAGAGGTCTTCTTGATGAAATCACCAATTCGCAGATCACCAAGGCCCATGTCCGTTATCGCGGGCGGCAACTCCCGGCGGGGCAGGGTGGTTCCCGATTCCGCAGCGGCGGGGCGGTTATTCATGCGCTCTGTCTCACGAATGAGGTCGCGCGCCATGATCCCCCAAACCGTGTAGTCTTCGGCCACATCCGTCAGGCCCATCGAATGGCTCAATGTTGCCTGAGGGTCGAAATCCACCACGAGGACCCTATACCCGTCCAGGGCGGCCGCATGGGCGAGGTGCAGCGCCACGGTCGACTTTCCCGCGCCTCCCTTGAAGTTTGCGACAGCCGCACGAATGGCGCGCTTGCCTTCAGGGCGAGGGGGCATCAGGGACTTGCGATTAATCTTGAGCCGTCGCCGCAGCTCATTCACCTCTTCTAGGCTGAACCAGCGCTGACGCCCGTCGGGCTCAACTTCTCCGCCAGGCAGGGAAGGATCGGCTGCAAGCTTTCCGCGAAAGGTCGACTGGTTAACCCGGAAGATCAGTTCGGACACCTCCCAACTGGAAAACCGGCGGAGCGTTTTCTCCATCTCAGGGCTAAAGGTCTGCTGGCGAATCCAGCCCTGCAATTTGAGGGACTGATTGCGCAATGCGTTCAGGTCTTCGTGCGTGTACATGCCTCAGGTCTCGTAGTTTGGAACGTAAATTTCTGCTCGTTTCCTATTTACGCCTGATTTGCACTTTACGCAAAAGAAATTATGATGAGGGTGCACTCTTACCCGTGGGTAAGAAAACAAGGCCTTAAACCCTACGAAGCGATTCGGCGGACCCTGTGAATACCATAAGGCCCGGAAGGCCCCCGGCGACCAGTATATAGGGGGGCATTCTGGCAAGAAATGCTACATATAGGGGGACATAAAGGGCCGATAGGGGGACACCCAGAATGGCCCCCATCACCAATACTTCACCAAATTTCTTTTAGTTTTTTGAGATTGATCCGCACAAGATCAGGCGAAGTTCCAGTCTCTTCTTGACAGAATCGAAGCTTTGGACGCTAATTATCCCAAGATGGTGAAAAGCGTTGGCAAACGGCGCGAGATTGGCGGGACACACCCGCCTGAGGCAGACAGAGCGGTGAGAACGGGTATGCAGCTTGCGAAACCGGTCGGGCGAAATGCGCCGGCTTTAAAATATGATATACTGTCCGCACTGACCGTTCATGCGCTGTCAGGCGACAAGCACCGGCAACGAAGTATTCTGCGTATCATTGCGTTGATTACGACCCGATATAACTGGCGTAACAACGAATTATCCATTGGGCGGGAAGAAATTGCGCGCCTGTGGACAGTGAACGAAAGAACAGTAAAGCGCGAAATGTCCAGATTTCGCGCATTAGGTTGGATAACGGTAAAACGGCCTGCTGCGCGGGGTCGTGTTGCTGTGTACGAGATTGACCTGAAACAAATCCTGATAGACACCGAAGAGGTTTGGCCTGTTATCGGAACAGACTTTCAAGCCCGGATGACCGACGTGCCAGAACCTGAAACGAATGTTATTCCTTTCGCGACCAAACCAAATGCCCCGGAAAGCACCGAAGGGGATGTGTGGTCTCAGGTTCAGGCGATTCTTCACGGGCGCGATCCAGAACTATGGGCCAGCTGGTTTCAACATCTGTCCGAAGCAGAAAGGGCAGGGGGGCGCGTTGTTCTTGTCGCGCCGTCACGCTTCATGGCCGACTATATTTCGCAAAAGTGGACAGCGCGACTGTTGGCTGCCTACAGCCGCGTCGATCCGGGCATCAGGACGGTTCGCGTGGACGCTGCCGAATAACTGACTTTTGCTGTGTATCCTGCGGGATCTCCTCGTTCAGTTGACCAGGGAAACAGATACGAATACCCAATCGAAGC
>NZ_JBQFZG010000035.1:0-2500 GCF_056542125.1 Ruegeria sp. AF1 | reverse complement strand
GCTGGTTCTCTGCGAAATCTATTTAGGTAGAGCGTCATCCGAATACCCCGGGGGGTAGAGCACTGGATGGGTAATGGGGCCCCACAGGCTTACTGATCCTAACCAAACTCCGAATACCCGGGAGTACTAGATGGCAGACACACTGCGGATGCTAACGTCCGTAGTGGAGAGGGAAACAACCCTGACCTACAGCTAAGGCCCCCAATTCATGGCTAAGTGGGAAAGCAGGTGGGACGACCAAAACAACCAGGAGGTTGGCTTAGAAGCAGCCATCCTTTAAAGATAGCGTAACAGCTCACTGGTCTAAATAAGTTGTCCTGCGGCGAAGATGTAACGGGGCTCAAGCCATGAGCCGAAGCTTAGGATGCCGTAAGGCATGGTAGCAGAGCGTAGTGTGACATAAGACTTATCCTCTTTAGTGTCTTTCGGGGCACCTTGGAGGATCGAGTCTTTTCGATGAAGCCGGCCTGTGAGGGATCCGGTGGAGAGATCACTAGTGAGAATGATGACATGAGTAGCGACAAAGAGTGTGAGAGACACTCTCGCCGAAAGTCCAAGGGTTCCTGCTTAAAGCTAATCTGAGCAGGGTAAGCCGGCCCCTAAGCCGAGGCCGAAAGGCGTAGGCGATGGGAACTAGGTTAATATTCCTAGGCCAGGAGGATGTGACGGATCACAGGTGTAGTTCAATCTTATCGGATTGATTGGGCTGCTGAGTGGTTCCTGGAAATAGCCCTCCATCAGACCGTACCCTAAACCGACACAGGTGGACTGGTAGAGCATACCAAGGCGCTTGAGAGAACGATGTTGAAGGAACTCGGCAAAATACCTCCGTAAGTTCGCGAGAAGGAGGCCCGGTTCCTAGGCAACTAGGGGCTGGGGGCACAAACCAGGGGGTGGCGACTGTTTATTAAAAACACAGGGCTCTGCGAAGTCGCAAGACGACGTATAGGGTCTGACGCCTGCCCGGTGCCTGAAGGTTAAAAGGAGAGGTGAGAGCCTTGAATTGAAGCCCAGGTAAACGGCGGCCGTAACTATAACGGTCCTAAGGTAGCGAAATTCCTTGTCGGGTAAGTTCCGACCTGCACGAATGGCGTAACGACTTCCCCGCTGTCTCCAACATCGACTCAGCGAAATTGAATTGCCTGTCAAGATGCAGGCTTCCCGCGGTTAGACGGAAAGACCCCGTGCACCTTTACTACAGCTTCGCACTGGCATCAGGATTGTGATGTGCAGGATAGGTGGTAGGCTTTGAAGCAGGAACGCAAGTCCCTGTGGAGCCTCCCTTGAGATACCACCCTTCGCACTCTTGATGTCTAACCGCGGTCCGTTATCCGGATCCGGGACCCTGCGTGGCGGGTAGTTTGACTGGGGCGGTCGCCTCCTAAAGCGTAACGGAGGCGCGCGAAGGTTGGCTCAGAGCGGTCGGAAATCGCTCGTTGAGTGCAATGGCAGAAGCCAGCCTGACTGCAAGACTGACAAGTCGAGCAGAGTCGAAAGACGGCCATAGTGATCCGGTGGTCCCGAGTGGAAGGGCCATCGCTCAACGGATAAAAGGTACGCCGGGGATAACAGGCTGATACTGCCCAAGAGTCCATATCGACGGCAGTGTTTGGCACCTCGATGTCGGCTCATCTCATCCTGGGGCTGGAGCAGGTCCCAAGGGTACGGCTGTTCGCCGTTTAAAGAGGTACGTGAGCTGGGTTTAGAACGTCGTGAGACAGTTCGGTCCCTATCTGCCGTGGGTGTAGGAGACTTGAGAGGAGTTGCCCCTAGTACGAGAGGACCGGGGTGAACGATCCACTGGTGGACCAGTTGTCGTGCCAACGGCAGTGCTGGGTAGCTATGATCGGACAGGATAACCGCTGAAGGCATCTAAGCGGGAAGCCCCCCTCAAAACAAGGTCTCCCTGAGGGCCGTGGAAGACCACCACGTCAATAGGCCGGAGATGTAAGCGCAGTAATGCGTTCAGTTGACCGGTACTAATCGCCCGATAGGCTTGATTTGATCCAGTAATGGAAAGACAAATCAAAGACATACACACCTTGAGTTGGATAGCTGTGTCGCGCCAAGCGACACTGTTGATTGACATAACAACCGTGCAGGAACGCGCATCCGCTTCGCGAATACGCTGCCTCCTGCGCGTCGCCTTTTTGCAAAGCAAAAAGAGCGACGGGGATTTTCCTCGGTTTGGTGGTCATAGCGCAAGTGAAACACCCGGTCCCATCCCGAACCCGGAAGTTAAGCACTGCCGCGCCAATGGTACTTGGGCTTAAGCCCCGGGAGAGTAGGTCACCGCCAAACCTAGTAAAATCCCCAATCTCTCAACACGATCAAAACATACTCGACCCAGGCCTCAAATCGCGTAAGCAACAGGCCAGCCAACGGTCTCAAGTAGCCGAACAGGCAATAGACCACTAAAGTGTCGCGGGATGGAGCAGCCCGGTAGCTCGTCAGGCTCATAACCTGAAGGTCGTAGGTTCAAATCCTACTCCCGCAACCA
>NZ_JBQFZG010000034.1:0-6327 GCF_056542125.1 Ruegeria sp. AF1 | reverse complement strand
GAATTGTTTGACAGGTTCGCCATTCTTGCGCGGCGTTAAATTCACATTTGAGCATTCGCATCTTGACAGATTAATATGCCAAGAAAAATCGATTATACCTTCAAAGTCATAAGCCTGACCTATGGATAAACTTACTTATGAGATTCGGAATGATCAGACGAAGCTTCGTGTGGGAAGCTAGCCAGAATAGCGAACAGACGGGGAAAACCTAACGGTTCCTTTCCTTCAGTAAAAACGCCCCAGTTCCCTGATCCTTTGCGGATAATCATCTGGAAAACGCCAGATGATCTCTCCGGGTGCGCGCACCAGACCGCGCGCGGCGGGGTCTTTGTTGGTCAGCAATGATAGGAAAAGATCGCTGCTGGCCCATGGTGAAGACCGGAAATACCAATGTCCGTTGCCATTGCCCGCCTCTTCGGCATCCGTCACGTCGATGACATGCAGCCTTGGGGTCCGGGCCAATTCCGCTTGCACCGCAGGCACTGCTTCGCCGGGGGGCGAGGTCTCTCCGACTCGCTTGCGGCCAAAGACGAGCCTAGACATCGCCAGGGCGGAATCCGTTTGCGACTGATAGATCGTCAGGTCCGTAACCGCATCGAGTAGACCGTCCTCGATAGCATGAATGAAATAAGCACGGTCTAGATCGCTGCCGATCAGGATGAGTTTGCCCAACCGCGCGTTTCCCTCGGCCCCCAACGCGATTTGATAGGCGGCGTCAAAGGCCAGCCTTGTCCCGGCGCTGTAGCCGATCAGGTGGATGCGACGGGCATTGGTATGGGTCGAGAGAAAGGCAATCAACTCGCGCAGATAACGTCGCGAGGCCAGCGCCGATTCCTGATCACGGAAATAGGCCAGCGTATTTGGGGTTGCTGTCCAGTTGTAACTGATGAAAGCGCCCTGATAGCCCAGAAAATGCTGCAACTGGCTTGAGACTAGGGTGGAATAGTCGAAGTCCACATTATAGCCGTGGATGTAGATGAAAATGTCCTTGTTGGCCGATTGCGCCAACTGCGCATTAATTTGTGACGCAAAACGGCGACCGGCGGCTTCAACTTCGACACGGCTGGGTGGGGTATCCATGTATTTGATTGCGCTGAACGGCAAGATGCCGGTCTCGGCCACGCCCACCACACGCAGCCTATAGTCCTGATCCCGCGCCGCGGCGAGTGTTATGCGCCGTGCATTTTCCCAGCTTTCAAGCGGCGGGTCCGACGCAACCTGCGCGACACCCGCCCGCAGCACTTGCCCCCGTGCGTTATTGTAGCTTTTCTGTGGGTCGTCCGGTCCTGCGGGCTGGCGGTCTGTTGCGTAAAACAGTCGCGCCCGCGACTCGAAATTGCCCTCGGTCACATCCTCGAATGGATCAAGCGTGCCATCAGCAAAGACCGTTGGCGAAGGCATAATGTCAATTTCATTGTAGGTTTTCGCTGCACACCCAGTCAGGGCGACACAGATCAATAGCCACCAAAACCTACGCATCAGACCCTTAACGCTCCGTCATATTCCGGCCGCTTTGTGAATTTGCGGCACAAGATTTCACACATTTCTTTTGCAAATAGTCCGACATTGGCAATCGTTTATTGCCACGCGCGACCATAAGTATCAGCCGCAAATTGGGTGCGGTTTCGATGCCCGGCGCCCGCACCGGGCACGACCTCGATGGGTCTAGTCTGCCAAAACCGGGTCAGATCCTGCGCGTTGCTGGGTTCGATAGAGAGAGGGCGAAACGCCTGTCCAGCGGTTGAAGGCGCGTCGGAAGCTGCGGGGATCTTTATAGCCAAGCGTACTGGCGATCTGGTCAATAGACCTGTCGGTCTGGGTCAGCAAATGCTGTGCCTTGCTTTTTGCAAAGCGGGTTTGGACGGCGTTGAAGGACGTGCCTTCCTGACGCAGCGCGCGCTGCAGGGTTCGCGGCCCTATTGCAAGATGGCTTGCCACGGTATCCTCTGACATATCCGCGTTTGCGACAGTGATCTGCAATATCTGTTCCACTGCATCCCCAATGGTCTGCACAGGATTAACGCCCATCAACGCCGCCAGATCATCAAGATCAATGTTCGCGTCCAGACTGCGGGGCGAAGGGTTGCGCGTTTGCAAATCGCCCAGTCGGATGGCAATACCGGGCGGGCTGTCCCGAAGACGCACGGGGGCGCCAATCATCTCTTCGATCTTCGGGACATCGACTCGCGCCTCATGTGGCAGTTCAATCCAGTCCGGGTGCCAGCCTTCGCCCAGAAAGTGGCGGATAACGGTAGCGAGGACAAACACCGAGCCTTCGTCCAGATGTTTGTGACCCATGACCGTCAGCCCGACTGCACTGCGCCCGACCACGACATGGGTCTCGGTCTGACGAAATACGATCTCTGAACCTGGGTGTATCAGCAAGAACGCCCGTGCCCCGCGCGCCAGCGCGGTAGCCAGGTCAGGCGCGCTCAGCACAAAATTTGAATACGCGCCGTAACGCGCGTAATCGAATTTGCGGCCAATCCGGGCACCAAGAAGCCTGTCGCCCATCGCACGGGCCACCGTTTCAACCAGAATGCCCTCTGATGCGTAGGGTGCAAAACCCGCTTTCAGCGATAGAACAGAACGGTCCAGGCCGACCGCTTGAAGGGCGTCCGCAACGGTGCTCGCTCCGGCGAAATCTTCAAGCAGTTCCACGACATGGGCCAACTCGCGAATTGTAACCATGTTTCGACGCATTGGGTTAGTTTGTCGGGAATTGTCCGGTGACACAACCCGTCAAGGCGCTGCACAATCGCCCTGCGACAACGGGTTACACCGCCGTTCCCTCAACCCGTCATCACCGACGAAACCTGTGATTTCTTAAGGGACATGTTCGTGAGTAAGTCTTTCCCCCTCTCTCTCAGTCAGTCGCTGACGTTGCTGGCCACGATCTGGGCTCAGGCGGCGTATGCGCAGGATATGGACACAACCGTCGACAGTTTAACTGACAGCCGCGAGATCCCGGTTACCATCGACAATTTCACGCGCGCCGCGACTGATCTTGAGCTGGGCAAATATGTGTCACTGGCCGGAGGAGTGAACAGGTTCTTTCACTTTCGCGAACCGACCCCGGTGGATGATCAACCAACTATCCGGATGAACCGCGACACGCTGTACAGCACCGCTGTTATCGACATCAGCGAAGGCGCAACCCTGACGCTGCCAAATGCAGATGGCCGCTATATGACCGCAATGGTTCTCAATCAGGATCATTACATCGAAGAGGTGTTTCACGGTGGTGGCACCTATGCGCTGGATGTCGAGACTTTTGGCACGCCCTATGTTGTCGTCTTCATGCGCGTGTTGGTCGATGCCGCCGATCCTTCGGATGTGGCCACCGTCAACGCGTTGCAGGACCAGATGCTGGTCGAGGCCAGGTCGGCCCGTCCGTTCATCCTTCCCAATTATGACGAAGCCAGTTTTGAGGGGCTGTTACAGAGCATTCTGGCCCTCGGCCCCTATGTGCCGGACAGTTCCCATATGTTCGGCGCGCGTGATCAGGTTCAGGCGGTCCGGCATCTGATCGGCACCGCTGGCGGTTGGGGTGGGTTGCCCGAGCATGAGGCCTATTACGTCAGTGTAGAACCAAATCTGCCAGTGGCCGAGTATCGCATCGATGTTCCCGCCGAGGTGCCGGTCGGGGCGTTCTGGTCTGTCAGCCTTTATAACGCCAGGGGCTTTTTCCAGCCCAACGCGCAAGGTGCCTATAACGTCAATTCAGTGACAGGTGCGCGCAATGGTGATGGATCAATGACCATTCACCTGAGCGGGTGTATGGATGGGCGGGTCAACTGCCTGCCGATCATGGAGGGCTGGAACTATACCGTGCGGATGTATCAGCCCGGGCCCGAGGTTCTCGATGGGACGTGGAGCTTCCCCCCAGTTCGCCTTTTGAATTAACGGAAAGGATTTCTCATGCGACGTCTTCTTTTTGCCCTTGCGCTGTGTGTGCCCTCGATTGCCGCGTCAGAGGAGGTGCGCATCCACAACCTTGTGCGGGCGGAATCTGACACGATGATCCGGGCAAATCTTGCCGCCAATGGGGCGGTCGTGGGCGAAATCGTTCACGAGCGTACGCTGGTTTCGGCGGATGCTCCGCAGCCGATCATCCGCGCAAATCAGGACACGCTTTATTCCGCCGTGATCCTCGACCTGTCCCAGCCGGTCCAGATCACCCTGCCCAACGGCGATGGCCGTTTTCAGTCGATGCTGGCTATCAGCCAGGATCACTACGCCTTTGTCGAGGCGACGCCGGGCACCTATGACCTGACCGAGGACAATGTCGGCACGCGCTTTGCCTTTGTCCTGTTCCGTACATTCGCCGATGCCACGGATGCCGAAGATCTGGCCAGAGCGCATGCGGCGCAGGACGGGATCGAGCTCAGCGGCGGTGGCAACGGCCCGTTCGAAGCGCCGGACTGGGATATGGAAAGCCTGGCCGAGGCGCGCAAGGCGGTGAACGATCTGGCAAGCGCGGTCGGCTTTGATGCGGCCAATGCCTTTGGCCGCAAGGACGAGGTCGACCCGATCGATCACCTGGTCGGCGCCATCGCTGGTTGGGCAGGGCAACCGGCGACCACAGCCTCGGCCGTGATCGCCAGTGTCGATGCAAATGATGGCGAGACGCCCCATGCAATCACGGTCAACGACGTCCCGGTCGACGCGTTTTGGTCGATCACCGTTTACAATGCCGACGGCTATCTTGAGCCGAACGAGCTTGGCCGCAACAGTTACAACAACGTTTCTGCCAAGCCCAACGAGGACGGGTCATACACTATCCACTTCGGTGCATGTGACGATGGCCGGATTAACTGTATCCCGACCCCGCCAAACTGGAATTACACCGTCCGCCTGTACCAGCCGCGCGCCGAAATTCTGGATGGAAGCTGGACCTTTCCATCGGCTGAACGGATCAACTGAACCGATAAGGAGACCGAGATATGCAGTTTTCGACAAAGTCACAGGCCACCGCACTCGCCCTGCTGATGGCCGCAATCCTGGCCTTGCCGCTGCCAGCCGAGGCCCAGTCGCAACGAACGAAGAACACGGTTGGCGGTGCCGTCGTGGGGGCTGGGGTGGGGTACCTCGTATCCGGCAGTGACGGCGCAAAAGCCGGAGCCGTCGTCGGTGCCATCGCAGGCTATCGTAAAAAGCGCTAAGGCCACGCTGCACGTGCCGCACACTGTTGAAGAAATGAGGTAGATCACATGAAACGAGTTTCCCTTACGGCTATTTTCGGGATGTGCATTGCAGCGCTGGCGAGCACTGCCTCTGCCGATGCGGAGATGGACGAAATCATCGCCGCAGCTGCACCGTTCATGCATCTTAGCTGCGCCAGTGTTCTTGCAGAGCACGAGGATGACCCCGATCAGGTAAGCCAGATCGTGCGTCTCATGGCGATGGTGTCGCTCTACAACCGTCAGATCGATGTCGTGGCCACCGTCCCGGAAGAATATCTGGGCGACCTCAAGACCGAGTTCGTCGAAGAGCTTGAAGACGCCTGCGACAACGACGGTGGCAAGTTGCTGGCCGGGGCAGTGGACGATGCTGTGAGGGAAACCTTTGAAGAGTTCGAATAATCCGCTGCATTAACAATCGGCCGCCGAATGCGGCTGCCAGCTTCTTGATAGGTCTTTTGCAAAATGAAACGGCGCACGGGCGCAAAGGACCATGCCAAGCCCGCTGTGCAATGGGTAAGATGCACATCAAGGTGAAGGGCATTTGTGACAAAGCACGATTGTCTCCAGCCGTGAAGAGATTCGCAACGCAGCTGTGACGCTCTTGGCTGTCCAGCTCAAACCGCACTATCCTGTGTTTCAGAAGAAAGCTTGCTTGTTGTTTTCTCACTCTGGCCTCGCCCAACTCAGGGGTCGAAGCCTCTGGGAAACATGGCGCGATTCAGTGGGATTTCGATTGGGTGAAATTCATTCAGGGCATTACCCTTGTCCCAAAGTAGAAGCAGCTCGCAATTGTGTGGCTTTTTGTTGGTTTTTCTTGACCAGCCAATCAATTTGATACATTTTTCACGATAAAGACCTAAATGGAGCACAAATTAACACGAATCTAGACCGTTTTGTTTGTTCATCGCGATCCTTGGGAAAGAGGTTTCACTTCGGTCCAAGGATGGTTTCAAAGCGGCGGCAATGCTAAACTGGAATTCCTGTGCGGGCTGGTTTTGGCAACCTGATATGGAAAGGTATCGCTCCGACACTTCGCATGTGAACAGCGCATCTTGAGGGTCCAAATCTTTTGAACCGGCGGGCACTGGATGCAAATGACCCAAAGCGCCTCGCAAAAGAAGGCGCCCAAAAACGAAGATCA
>NZ_JBQFZG010000033.1:0-7875 GCF_056542125.1 Ruegeria sp. AF1 | reverse complement strand
CTTTCCCGCACCGCAGCAAACGAGCAAAGCCTGACAAGAAAGGCACTCGCGCTCAGTTCGGTACGCCTCTCTCTGCGCCAGCAACACGTTGTTTTTCAACAATATCGGCTCTTTGCGGTCATTTGCTGAAGATGGCCTGATTGACTGCTACGCGCAGAAAAAGCGGACTTTGCAAAGTCCTGTTGTTCTACCTCAATCGCCCTTTGACACAAATCTTTTCCGAGTGCGATCACCCCGTGCTAGAAAACAATCCGGGTTCTTAAACCAAACAGAGTAATGCTATCCTGGTCAGGGTTCAGAAGCGGGTTGGAGATGAATTGTATCGAAGGCGTGATCTGCAGCCCGGGTGAGATTGAAAAGCGATAGAATGCTTCAAGCGTGAACTGATCGCCGTCTATGCCTCTTGCCTCAGCCCAGTTCAGACCCAGCCCGGCCAAATCGGTATTGCGACCGTAATAGCCGACACCGGCAGAAATGGACCGATCATAGAGTGCTGCTGTCCCTTTTGAGGCCCCTGCCCGAAAGAATGGCATCCACTTATTGTCAACAAACCATGCAGCAGAAAACGCGGCGCCGTAATCTTCTGGACGGCTACCATCATCAGCCGCGTCCGCATGCCAGAGGGTCAGATGGATATTGTCGAAGTAGATGCGATCAAAGCCAGAAGTGTAGCCGAGTTCGAGTGATTTGAATAAATTACCATCGCTGAACACATCAAAGTTTGGATCAGACGGGTCGGCATTTGCGTCTGAGACGCTCGCGACGGCGTAAAGGTTATCGCTCAGCTTTACCCCACCGGCAATGCCAATGCCTTGGTTGGGCGTGTTAATCGTCGGGTTGGTGTTGAAGGACAGGTTTTGGAAACCACTGTAGGGGCTTACCAACCCGTAAATATCCACAAAGTCGGTTACATCAATCTGCCCGACTTGCAGCGTCCACGAACCGTTCTCGGCCCTTTGGGTCCAGAACAGGTTGGTCAATAACAAACCATTATCGTTGAAGGCCGTCCCAGTGATCGAAAGCGCTCCGCCATCCAGCCCGAGAAACTGTGGGGCAACATCGGTATAGCTGTGCCGGTTTTCAATCTTGAATGTCAGGGAACCCCGTTCAGTTGCCTGCCAACTTCCGTAGAAACGAGCGATTCCACTTGCGGCTTCACCAGTTCCCAAATCAGCATTCGTGGTTTGGCCCAATGCCAAGTAATCCACGTTGAACCGAAACCCACCCTCAGCCAGCCGGTCTTTCCACTGAAACCAACCCGGAGCGATGTTGCGTGGAAAATCGGAACGGTACTGTGGGTCGGTCAGTCCATCTCCGGGCTGTAGATCAGCCTCGACCGAAGAAGGCCCAGACAGTCCTTGCGCCGAGGCAGCGCCAGCAACCGCAACACTCAATGTGACAACGAGAAGTCTTATCATTCAGACGCCTTTGCCCCGCCGGTCTTGCGATGACCCGCTGCAAGGATGCGATCAGCAATCGATGCCGCCCAATCATTTGTTGTTGGCGTGCTGGTCATCAGATCTCGCATCGTTTCAGTCTGCGAGACCTCCAAAACATAGCTGGAGCTCATTGGCACATTGCCGTCTACGATGCGGAAAGTGTAATTTGTTTCTTCAATTGACAGTTTGCCTGTCAGCCGCACCGGTTCGTGCATAGTGCTGGGGCTCCAGTCGTCAAAAACTCGCGCCCGAATCATCTGATTGGCGTTTGGCGGTGGGGTATGGCTGCACATGCCGCGTATGGGAACGAGGTAGACGACAGTGGTCCCGTCCGCTTCGAAAGGCGCTGGGATAGCGTAACCCGCCAATGTAACGATTTGACCATCAAGGTTCGGATTAGCCGCTGTTGCTGCTTTCTTGCGCCGGTCGGCGACGGTCCAGCGTTGGTCGATCAGCCAATCTGCATCAATCCCGTCTTCAGACAGTTCCTCAAGTGCCGCATTGATTTTTGCGGCACCGTCGGCCATCTGAGCCTCGCTGAGAGTGGCGTCGTTCAGCAGCTCCCTGTTTCGTACGATCGCCCGCAAGGATTCGATCTGTTGATAGTTCAAATCCTCAAAAGGATCCTCATAGGTTTGTGCCGACGGATCGATCAGATCCTGCCAGGCGATCTGCTCAGCCGAAGCGGGCGCGGCGAGCGGAACAAACAGCGTCAGAATGCTCATAGTCAGCAAACGATGCATCTCTTTCTCCAAAAAGTGTTTCGCGGGGCGGCCGAGGTAGAAAACCGCCCCGCAGGATCATCGGGTCAGCGTGTTCGTGTACATCACACCACCCAATTCAAATGTTTATGGATAAACAGCTGGTTCACGAACTGCCGGTCGGTACATAATGCTGTCGGTATCGACCATGGTGTTCTTGTAGGCGCGGCCATCCTTCATCACGAGTTGCAGCTTGCTCTCATCCAGGATCAGGTTGATGTCCTCAAGCGGGTTGCCGTCCCAGATCAGGATGTCGGCATAGCTGTCAGGCGCGATCTGGCCCAAGTTATAGGTCGGATAGGGGTCTTTTGGACCAGACCACTTGAGCACGATCCCCGCGTTGCCGGTCCAGTGCTTCAAGGCCTGCGCAGGGCTGAAACCCGCATCGACGTTGCAGGTGATGTCCTCCTTGATCTTCTCGACCAGTCCAGGGCTGAACATGTCCGACCCCCCCACAATGAACATGCCGTACTCATTCATCCACTTGGACATCCGGCGCACGCCTTCGCCGGCCGCTACGCCCTTGAGCTTCTGTTCATGTGTGAAGAATGCCGGCATGGAATCATAGCTACCGAAGGACTTGACGCTCATAAAGCACTGGAAGCTCCAGACAATGTCCTTGGTTTCATTGTATTTTGCGACCATTTTCTTCACCATGTCCTCGGAGATCAGGAAGCCATGTTCGAAAGAGCGGGTACCGAGCCTCAGGTGCCTCTCGTAGCTTTCGTCGTGGTACGCATGCACGGCCACATAAGTGCCGTTGTCACGTGCGATTTCGACTGCCCGGGCAACCTCGTCCTCGGCGAGCCCAAGAATCTCGAGCGGATCGAACTCGCTTGCAACTCCTCCGCCGCCCATGACCTTGAGAAAAGCCGCTCCCCGGCGCAAGTTTAGACGCGCAGCAAGCGTAACATCATCCACTCCGTCGACCACCCAAGTGTTGCCGGTCGCCTGCGCCATATCCAAACCGTTTTCGAGTATGTGGGGCGGTACGTTCCTTCCCGCCCAGTCACTGTGACCGCCAGTCTGGCCAATGGCGCCACCGGAGGAATATACCCGCGGTCCGCGAATGAGGCCCATATCGATGGCCTTGGCGACATCCAGCGGATCGCCGGCGATGTCCCGAACCGTCGTGATCCCCTTCATCAGCATGTGATCGTTCATGTATTGGATGGCAATTGCTCCACCAGCCGCGCCGTCCCAGCGGGTCTGATAGGCTGCTGTGCCTTCGGGCGCGTTGAGCATCACGTGTTGGTGCATATCGATCAGACCGGGCGTCATCACTTTTCCAGTTGCTTCGATGACGAAGGCGCCCTCTACCTCGATCGGATCGGTGGAGACCTGAGTTATGACGTTGCCCTCGACGAGCACGTTGGCATCCTCGATCAGATCCGGGCCGAACCCGTCGAACACATCGACATTGGTGAACAGGATCGGCGGCGGCGTATTATCCTGCGAAGCCGCAGGTGACGCGATCGCTAGCACTGCAACGACCGCCGTTGCGGTTATTGTCTTGGACATGATTTGTCGGACTCCCCTGGTCTTGTTTCGGCATGTGGGAGCCTCGGCCGATCATCGATTACTTTTTTTTGTGCCTCGCGCACAGAATAATCATAGGCGGCAATGTTAGCTCCTCGCACTAAAAGCGTACTAGGTGCGAAAGAGGCCACCTAACAGTATTCCGGTTTTAGGATGAAATGGTAAATTTGCGGTCGCAAAATGGTAAATGCCTTGCGATACTGCGTCGTGTGCGCTCCGATAATGGTGGAAGGTGTTGGTCGCAGTCGTAAAACTTAGGTACGCGCTGAACTTCGCAATTGCCTGCGAAGACGCTGGCTGTGACCCAATGAAACTCCTGCAAGCTGTCGATATCGACGAACGTATGATGCAAGAACCGGAGTTGATGATCGCGGAGCACCAACTCTGGACAATCGCAAGCAAAGCCGCAACGAGTACCGGAAAATTCGACATCGGCTTTGATGCCGGATCCGTTTCCAGCGTGCAGATGCATGGTACCCTGCGGCAACTTTATGATCAGAAAACACTTATCGATCGCTTGGCCACCTTCTGCAATATGGCAAAGCTGGAATACAGCAGAGCCGATTTCTTTGTTCGCCCGGCCTGGAATGGTCTGGTTTTCGGCCGCAACGCCATTGTTGGCGATCGCGAGCAGGTCCGGCAGGTTGAACTTTATGTTCTTCAACTCATGCTAGAAACCGTCCGGAGTGCACTGGGGCCGTCCTGGGCTCCGAAGAGGCTGAACCTACAGTCGGATCATCACCTCGACCTCGAATGGCTTGCCCAATCCGCGGAAGCAAGACTTCGGTTTGCTCAGCCGGTCACGGAAATCCACATCGAACGCGGGGAAATGGTTTCAGAGGCCGTCATTTTGCCCGATCCTGCCACGCATGATCAGATGGTTCCCACGACGCGCGCCATTGCCGCGCTGGTCTGCACCTACCTCCACGATTCTCGCTTGTCTCTGCAATTCATTGCGCGGTTGCTTGGCCTGAGTGACCGTCACCTGCAGCGCGATCTTCAAAATGAAGGGACCAGCTTTTCTGAAATTCTGTCCCGGGAACGGACAAAAGCCGCAATAAACATGCTAAAGGTGCCAGAGTTAACGATATTTGAGATATCGAAATCCTTGGGTTACTCCAACCAGGCGCATTTCACGCGAGCTTTCATCAGAAGCACAGGAATGACACCATCTCAATTCAGGAGAGGCGTCTAAACTCAAAACATCTCTGCAAGCAAGATCTGCAATTTCGTTGGTTGCCAATGAGTTAAGACTCTTTGGGCTGAATGTAGCAATTGAGTTTGTACCAAATGTGGGCTCTGCATGCTCGATGTTGGAACTGCAATTTGGCTTTTAGGAAAAATATAACTTGCGAGTTTTTTCTGCTCTCAAGCTGATCAAACATACAACGCGTTTCCACAGCTAGTGCTGACGACGGGAGTAATTGGAAACAAAAGCAGCCACTCGTCTATCGCAAACAATTGGCTTGTTTGCCCCGGTGTTGATTGCCGAAAAGGGATGCAGCGAAGGATCGGTTTCGGATTGAGCCAATATACCGCATCCGAATGACCGGTTCGGTGAAGTGCGCTGCATCGCAATGATAGACGTGCCGCGCCTGTGAGCAGATGGTGCGCAAGCAAACACCCGGACAGGCAACGACGGAAAAGTCCGCGATCTGTGAGTTCGAGCGGGGCAGCATTTCGGCAGTGCGGCGAAAATCCGGTCTGGTGAAGCTGCGCCGCAGCGCTTGGCGACATCGGCAACGTCAGGAGTGGGCCGATCCCTGAAGCATACATGCGGGCTTCGACACGAGATGCCGCGCCGCATCCGACGGCAGCAGTGAGCCAAAGCGGCCACTTCAAAAAGACACGAACTGCTCGAGAGCCGCCGCTAGCTATGCAGCCGCGCGTGCAACTCAATCGGTGCGATCAAACCGCTCTCAATGTTGTGCACCATGTGACGTACTTTCAGCGCGGTGTCATCGCCCATGATGAGATGTAGCCCGAGTGGCGGGGGACCGTCGGCCTGGCTTTGTGCGGCAGCAAGATCAGCGAAGAACTGTTTAGCAAACGCTGTACGGTCAATGCGTTCCCCAACCTCAAACCCCACCGATTTTAAGGCCGCCTCATAGGTTTCAGGCGGGTCCAACGCGCTTAGTTCACGAGATGATGCCCAAGGCGCCGGGTAATCCATTTGTCCGCTTCCGACCTGCATCACATCGTAGATCGCAAAGATGCCGCCAGGCTTGAGAACCCGCGCTGCTTCTCGCGCGATCCCAGTTTTATCGGCGATATTCATGCCGACGTGGATCATGTAGGCCGCGTCCATTGATGCGTCCTCAAAAGGCAACTCGAGCACGCTGCCTACAACCAATTCAATCTTGTCATTCAATCCCGTCCACTCGGTCAAAGCGCGCCCGGTTTCTACAAATTCGGGCGTCAGGTCGATGCCGGTGACATGAGCTCCTGTCGTTGCAGCGACAAAGCGGGCTGGGCCTCCCAGACCACAGCCGAGGTCCAGGACGCGACTACCCTTGGAAAGCTGTAGCGACTTAACAAACGGTTCAGTTGCACGACGGCCACCAATATGAAATTCGTCCACCGGAGCGAGTGCGTCGTGCGCAATCGGTGGTGTCAGATCCAGCGCCGCGCAGCCGTCAGAGATGCGTTTAAGCAGATGTCCTGAATGATAGTGTTGGGCGACCTCTTTCAGGTTCGTCATGACATAGCCTCCCCAATAGTGATGATGGCAGGATATATCAGCAGGGATAATATGTCAGCTTACCGCCCAGACTTGAGCGCGTGGCTTAGGTTGCTTCAAGCGGGTGCGTCTTCAGGGGCCAGGATCGTCATGCCGGCCTTTTCCGCCACCGCCATGATCGCCGGAATGTCGGGTGGCCCATCGGGTGCAGGAATATCCGTTGTGCCGTCCGGCATTGCTTCGCCCGCTTCGGTGAAGAATGTATCATGCATAGCTCCCGGAGCGTTGATGCATAGCAAGCGACCTGGAGTTTTCCCAATACAAGTAAACGCGTGCACCGCGCCATCGGGGACTTTCACGAAATCGCCACTGCTTACCTTTTTTGTCTCGCCGTTTAGGAAAAACTCAAACTCGCCTTCGAGCACATAGAAACTCTCATCTTCGCCAGCGTGATGATTGGGGGGCGCGCCGGCACCCGGGGCGGTCTTGATTTCAACGATTGTACAGCGATCTCCGGTTTCGGCTGGAAATGCGTGGAATTTCAGAAGGTTCCCTAGAAGGTGATATGTGCGAGGGCGAGATTGCGTCATTTCAACGACTCCCTTTACTTCGATGAATGTACCTTTATGATACACATATCCAATCATGAGACAAGTTTATCATTAAGGAACATCGGTGTGGCCCCTCGAACCAATCAAAAGAACAGGACTAGAGAGGCGTTGCTGGCGGCGGCACGTGAGCTTATGTCAGAGGGGGAAAATGTGACGCTTGCCAAAGTAGCAGAGCGCGCGAAAACCGGTCGGGCAACGGTATACCGGTACTTTTCCGATCCCGGCGTGTTGGCCCTCGACGCGACCCTCGACATAGAGGTGATGCCGACCGCAGAATTGCTGGAAGGACTTGAGGATGTACGCAACCGTGTGCACGCGGTTGCGCGCTACTATCTGGATTTCTCCCGCAAACATGAGGCTTTCTTTCGCCAGTTTCTGGCTGAATCGCTGAAGGCATCACTGCAAGACGGCACTGTCAAAATGCGTGGAGCGAGAAGGGTCGCGGCATTTGGAGAGGCCCTTGAACCCGTTTGCAGCTCGATGAAACTGAGCGATTACGAAGATCTGACACTACGTTTGGCCATGACAACAGGCATAGAGCAGTTTGTGATATTGGAAGATATTCTGCGCGTAGATCAGCAAAAGGGGTACCGGCTACAAGAAGGTCTCGTGGACGCTCTGCTTAACCAGTACCTGCCGAAAGTGTGAAACGCGCCAGCAACGCAATTTCGGTTAGATGGGCGCTTTTTAGCTGTGCAGATGCTCAGCTAAACGTGTTGCAATGCAGCGACCGACAGCTATGTCGAAGGTTTTTCGATGCGGGCCGCGGCGCATCGTTGGCGTTCGTGTGTAACCCGGCCCGCGTTGAATAACCTGACAAGGAGGAAGCCGCGGTAGGCTGGGCG
>NZ_JBQFZG010000032.1:0-7909 GCF_056542125.1 Ruegeria sp. AF1 | reverse complement strand
ATCCAGCGCCTCTGCCAAGATCAGATCAACCCGTCCTTCCTGAGTTGCATTGAAGAGTGCTTGCAGCCCGGGACGCAACATGGACGCACCAGAGACCGCCCGATCAGAATACGCAACACGCCATCAATGAACATCAACCGGGTCATCGGTCGGGTGTGTGAGAGGTCCCGAAGCCAAGCGGAAAGGCGCGGCAGGGTCGCGCGTTGTGGCGGAGTCAGGGCTATTGAGTCCACATCACTAGTAATCAGCCATTGCAGCCATCGGGCATAGCGAAGTTCCGGCGTCTTAAATGAGGTTGCGCGCAGATGAGCGAGGGCGCCGCAATCGTCGAGCGGTCCGGCCGCCTTCTGAAGCCTGTCCCACATATCCCGGTCGGACGCGGGCCAATTGGCGATAGGTAGAACCAGGCTCATTTGCGGCACCCTTTCTTCGCGTCTATCAGGTCCGCGAAGGCACGTGTTGCCGACCGTGCCTCAAGACCGGAATACATGTTGATGGTGTGGCTGTGTTCGGGTGCATTGAGTATCCGGGCCAGGTTGCGGAGCAACGCGGCGATCTCGCTGATCATCTTTGTGGTCTGGTTGTTGGTACGCGTTAACATCTGGCGCAGACCACGTTCCGCGAACACTGGATCGATCAGGATCTCCAAACCTCCAATCTCCGTGATCGGGAGACCAGCATGAACGACTTCGGAGGCAAACCGAACCAACTGTCTTTGGTATTGAGACAGGGTTGCAGGTCGGAGTGCTCTGTTCTGACCGTCATCTGCCAGCGGGTCTGGTGTGGACAGACGATGCATCATCTTTGCAAGATCAGATTGGAATGGCGCCGGAATCGCGGTCACCGAAAAAGTGATGACATTCTGACGCGTTTCCAGAGGCAGAGCGGCCTTGGGCCATTGTAGAATACGTCGGACCGCCAGATTCCAGCCGTTGTCGTACTCCGCCAGCGGGGCGGTCGAACGGTGACGAGAACCTTTCTTCGGGAGGCGCAAGGCGTCGATTTTGCAAGGGAAAGGATCACTCCAGACACCGTTGTCTCGGCCGATGAAGTTGCGTACTGGGATCTTCTGGAAACAGACTTCGACATGCAAAGAGTCAATCATTCAGAGGGTTACAGCGTCAGAGGAGTTAATACCAACCTTGCTGAGAGCTTCTTCTCACGGCTTAGACGGATGATTGGCGGATAACATCTGAAGGTCGAAGGAAGATATCTCGATGCATACGCGGCTCATGCGGCTTGGCTCGAGGATCATCGGGAGGAGCGCAATGGCCGCCTGGCAGATTGCCTGATAGGTGGTGCGCTCGCGTCGCCGGTCAGCCGGTCGTGGAAGGGGTATTGGCAACGACGCGCAACGTGACGGCGTCGCCGGCATCCCAGACACACAAACCTTTCTTCTTCTCGATCATCTTGACGAGCTTTCGTCGCTTGGCATGCCGCAGCGCCTGGACGACCTTGAAGACCACCGAGTTTCTGAGCGCTGTATCTGAGATGTTCAGGTTGCGCTCCACCATTACGCGCTTGGCAAGCTCTCGCGTGGTCAGCTCGGCATCGACCCGAAGATGACGGACGCAGACATCCGCGATCTCGCCCTTCTCGAAGAACCCATGGCTCACAATGTACCGGGCACGCCGCCGTTCAGGTGCGGCGAACAGCTCAATTGTCGCGTTCACATGCGCCAGATCGTGCTTCGCATGTGCGATCTGCGCCTCGTATGCTTTAATCTGGCCCAGTATCTCGGCCCGCTTCTCTGTCAGCGTGTGAACAATCAGTGGTTTCGACATGCCGCCATTCCACACGAGATCTCGCCAGCCATCCAGATGGCAATTTGGTGCATTTGCTACCTAAGACCGGAGCGGCTCGTCTCTGAACCTGCCGTTGAAGCTTTCAAAGTATCCGTTCTCCCACGGGCTGCCAAGTTCGACGTAAGCTGTCTTGGCGCCAACGGGAGCGATCCAGTCTCGGACAGCCTGGGCGACAAATTCCGGCCCGTTATCTGAACGTATGAAACTCGGCGCGCCGCGAAGTATGAACAGGTCTGTCAGGACATCGATTACATCGGTTGAGTTCAGCTTCCGCTCGACCCTGATAGCCAAACATTCCCGACTGTACTCATCAACGATGTTCAACGACCGGAAAGCTTTGCCATCATCGGTTCGGCAATGGACAAAGTCATAGGACCACACGTGTTTGCTATACTCCAGCCTAAGCCGAACACAAGACCCATCCACTGCCCGGCAGGGCATTGCGCAGCAATGTCCCGAGAGGGTTCAGCCAGAGCCGCCCTTTCTTCGGTTGTTTCACTGGCACTTTCAGCCCCTCTCGTCGCCGCTCGCCATTGTGCTCGAACCAATGGCGCCTTCAACGGCTCATTTCTTCCGCCAGCGGTAATAGGTTTGCTCAACAACACCAATCTGCCTGATCGCATCAAGACGGGACATCCCTTGCCCTATCAGAACTTCAACCTGCCGTAACTTTAAGACAATCTCTTCGGGCTTTGGTCTCTTGTTTGCCATTCGTGGTCCTCCGTTTCCTAAGCATAACGGTGGACCAGTTCAGTATGGGAGGTTCAGGTCAAGCCAGGGATCATCGTGCGACCACCACCGTCGATGACCTGCCCCCCCTGCGACTGCGACCTCCTCAGTAGTGAATTATGCAATCAATTTGCCAGAGACCACGACATTGGCGCCATCGATCAGTTCTTCATTCAAACCGTCGAAAACGTTGACGTTGGTAATAACAATGGGCCTGGCAGGTTGATCCTGCGCCCCCGCGATCGACGCCGCGAGGTCAAGAACAGAGGCAATCACGGTTCTACGCGATATGATGCTCACTCCATGTCGAACTTGTATATGGTGCCATCCTTCATGATCATGCCGAAATTCGCCTTCGCATCGCTGATCAGTTGCAGGTCCTCCAGCGGATTGCCGTTGACGAGGATCATGTCTGCATAGGCACCTTCCTCGATCACGCCGAGCGGCCCGAGCGGATAGGGCGTTAGCAGCCCCGACATCTTAAGCAATTCGGCGTTGTCGCAGGTGGCCATCTTCAGCGTCTCGTAGGGGGTAAACCACCGTTCCATCTTCGCCAGCACCGCGCCCTGACGTTTCGCAAGGTCCGCACTGAAGAGCGTGTCAGTACCGAAGGCAATCTTCAGGCCCAACTCCTTGGCGGTGCGGTAGACGAAATCGGTTCCGTCAGTGACGAACTTGTACTTGGCCTTCTGGAACTCGTTCAGGGCCGGTGCGTCTTCGTCATCGAGGAATGGCTGCATGCTGAGCCAGACATCGTTGTCCTTAAACATCTGCAGTGTTTCGCGAGTCGACATATGCGCGTGCTCAACACTGCGCGCGCCATTTTCGATGGAGTGTTGAACCGCTTCGTCATTGATCGCATGGGTGGTCACATAGGTGCCCCAGGCTTCTGTCGCCTCGACAGCAGCCTTGAATTCTTCATCGGTGAACTGGATGGTGTGGATCGGGTCGTAAGCCGAGGTGACACCGCCGCCCGCCATCAGCTTGATCTGGGTGGCACCCTGCATGAGGTTTTCGCGCGTGCGCTTGAGAACGTCCGGTACGCCGTCCGTGATGTAGAACATGTTGCCTCGCTCGAAGGAGTGCAATTCGCCGGCGCCCTGCGGCACATCTCGCGTCATGCGAAAATCCTGATGGCCCGCTGTGATCGACAGCGCGGGTCCCGAGGGAAACACACGAGGTCCGTCGATCAGACCCTCGTTCGTTGCCTTGGCGATGTCGAACATCGGGCCAGCAGTATCACGCACCGTGGTGAAGCCGCGGGCAAGCGCGTTGTTCTGCGCCTTGGCGGCCAGAAGGTTCCAGTACCCCTCGCCGGTCAGTGCCAATTGGGCGATGGTGGCCTCGGCAAAGATCCCGTGCCAGTGGTTGTCGATCAGGCCTGGGATGAGCGTATAACCCTCGGCATCGATCTCGAAAGCGCCTTCCGGTGTCGGGATGTCGCTGCCGATCTTCTGGATCAGCTGGCCAGAGACCAGCACGTCGGCTTCTGACAATTCCTCGTCGCAGCCATTGAATATCTGCGCACCTCGAATAAGGACATTGTCGAATTTCATTCTGACGTTGGTGGTTTCAATTTCGCCGATTACGCCGGCTGGGACGACCGCATGGTTGGCGTCATGTGCCAGAACGCTGACCGGAGTTGCCGCGAGCGTGGTGCAGAGAAAATAGGTCAACATTTTGTTGGACATGATTGGTTTCCTCATTTTCAGATTTTGGACGAATTTCGTTGTGATTGCACTGGGTAGTTCAGGGGTGGAGTTGTGCCGCGCTGTGAAAATTGCAAATTGAGACGGGGGACCCTTACGGCCCATTTCTGCTCCGCGTAGAACTGTTTCGAGCGCCTGGAGGTGGGGCGGGTTTGAAGTAGGCAGGCAGCAATAAAGTGGACCGGCATCAGAAATTCAGCACCTTGTATCCGACCTGGACAGACCACTCAGCCGGTCTGTCACCGCCGAAGAGAATGCCAGGCTTGATGAACACTTGGCCATCGCCGCCAAATGCCTTGCCTGTCAACATGCCTGCAGTCACCTGCAGGCTGCCAAATGTCGCGTCTGTTTCCCAATCGTGGATGATTGCGGGATCGAATGTCAGGTAGAAACGCGGATTCTTCAGCTTGGGAACATAGTAGAAGTCGATCGTGGTCGTGTTTACATTCTGGCCTTGATCATTCCCGCCCTCCAATCCGAATGTTTGAACCCAGGCTGGGGCGAAAATTGCTCCGTTGTTGAGAAACCAAGCGTAGAAGGCCGAGGTTTCACCGGCAAATTGCCCATACCCGGCGGCTTCGGTTTCCGCTGTGTTCAGAAACAGTTCAAAAGTGAAAGCGGCCCCGTTTTTTTCGGTAAGGTGGAAAACGTCAATGTAGGTTACGCTTATGTCGCCCAATGTGAATTCAACCCCTGGCTCTCCGCCGTAGATGGGGTTTGCGTTGAACGGGCTGTCCGAGCCTGGGACGGTTATCCGGAACGCCCGTTTTCCACCCTCACCGAAAGGTTGCGTGTAGAAGGCCTCGAACAGGCCGGTGTTCAGGTCGGAATTGATCTGGTTGAACTGATACTGGAAGCCAAACTGCGTTGTCAGCAGCGTTGGGTTGGTTCCGTTGTTGATCTCGCTGAGGTCTTCCTGAGCATTTGCATGTGTTGCAATGGTAGCTGTGAAGAGAGCTACCAAAGCAGACAATCTGCGCAGCCTTGACAGGAGCATCCGGTCCTCTGTCCGGCCCGAAGATTTGCATTCCGCGTAACCCACTTAATTATTCTCCATTTGATGCCGCCGAACTGCCCTGATTATCTTTCGTCTGCCGATGACAATCAGAAGTGAGATACGCCCGAAATTCTATATTCAGCTCATTCAAAATCTGTTCATATTCTGCCGCGCGAGGCGGAAGATTTTTCCAGCGTATTATGGCTTGTTCGGCTATTTCCATCTCTTCACAGATTGACCGGAATACTGGGTCCTCACGAAACTGAACAAAGATCCGCTCACCTTGCTCGGGGTACCTGTCAATCAAATTTTCCAGAAAAGCGTCCATTATCCGTTGTGCTCCTGCCGGACCACAGCATCAAAAGGCGTGGATTAGAACGTTGTTACATGTTGTATACATGCAGTTCGCAGGCCAAAAAAAGTATGGCCAGATGGCTTGTTACTTCTATTTTCTTTTCTTAAGGGTTCTATGGACCAGTGAGGACAAAAGTGACCAGCAGTCATTGGCCGACACGTTTGGAGATGTCCGAAGAGGACATACGTCGACAACTCGAACGAATACTTGACTATAGTGGACTGCAGTCCAGTGCCCGGCGTCGCGAGATGCTGGCATACATTGTCGAGGAAGCCTTGGCGGGTCGCGAGAACGAACTGAAGGCGACCACTATCGCAATCGCGGTCTTCGGGCGTGGGTCTGATTTTGATCAGCAAGCCGACCCGGTCGTGCGGCTCGAAGCCCGAAAGCTGCGCAGGGATCTCGACAACTACTATGTCGGGCGAGGTAGCAATGACCCGATCCGCATTAGTATTCCAAAAGGTCATTACATTCCGAAATTTTCCGCACGAGAACAGATTGTGCCCGAGGCAGTTCATCCCAGGGCGACTGAGGTTGTCGACCACGAGCAAGTGTCGAAGCCTAATACAAGGTTCTACACGGGACTGGCTTTGCTGGTGGTCATGTGCCTAGTCATTTTGGCCGGATTTGGTTTCTGGTACGAGAGACCTGATAGCCCTGTACCAGCAATAGCCGAGAGGCCCGACAAAAAAGTTTCCATTCTAGTTGAGGATTTTGAAGTTCGAACGGACGACGCTCTTGTTTCGCTTGTCGCCTCGGGCCTGACCAATGAGCTTGCTGCGGATTTGATCAAGTTTCCGGATCTTGCAGTGCATATTGCATCTGCTCAAGTCGCGCAGGGCTCGGGGACCACGTCGTTCGAAATCCATCAGCCAACCGCTGAGTTTACAGTGACCGGCGACGTTTGGCGCGATGGCGGCGAGTTACTTATCCGAACCAACCTTTTGCGGCGGGATGATTTCGAAGTCTTATGGAGCGAGCGCTATGCCGAGGGCACCAATGGCCAGAGCATAACCGAAATTCAGGACACGATTTCTGCGCAGATCGCTTCGACAATAGGGCAGCAATACGGATATGCGCTCCGCGATGTTCGCACTGACAGACTTGTGGATCGAAACGACCCAACACTGCGAGGGTTTGCGTGTGTCGCGAGTGCACAGATTTACCGCAGAACATACCATCGAGATCAATATCAGGCTGCGCGGGATTGTCTGGAAGCGACCGTTCGCGAGGACCCGGAATACGTTCGCGCATGGGCAATGCTGGCCTACCTGCGCAATGATGCTGCCCGGTTCGGTCATGAGAAAGTGCTTTCAAGGGACGCGGCCTTTGCCCTTGCCAAAGAGGCAGCGGCACGCGCTATCGACTTGGATCCACGGGATACTGACGCGCTTCAGGCGATGTCCCATGTTGAGCAATACGCGGGTGATATGGAGCGCTCGATCGAGTTTGCACAAAGAGCCGTGGAAGTTAACCCCAACGATCCAGCCGCACTGGCCAATCTAGCGATCCGCTATGGAATAGCAGGTCGCTTCGACGAGGGAGTTCCAATTATGCATCGCGCGATAGACCGCTCTGTTGCGCCACCGCCGTTCTACTTTCACCTGCTGGCCGCGGACCATCTGCTTAGAGAGGAATGGGAGGAACTGGCCATAGATGCGGAACACGCCTCCACTGATGGCTGGTCCTTTGGCCAGGCTTTGCTTGCCATCGCTTACAGCAAACTCTCAAACGAAACAGCCGCACGAGTTGCTCTCAATAGACTGGCTGAGCTCGACCCGCTTCTCTACGAGGACCCCAAAGCATGGCTGGAATCGCATAGTATGAACACGGTTCTTGTCGAAGCCGTTACCAAGGGTTTGTCAGAAGCGCACACTTTTGTTGACGAATGAAAGCCGGGCGTAAAGCTCTTCGGATCTCAGTGGCAGACTCCGAGCTGCTTTTCTGCTGCAGAATTGTACCCTAGCCCATCGTGCCTTGAAGAAAACGTAGATTCTCCGTGCTGAGCTTGGGTGTGCGGTCGCTACGACGCCAAAGCGCATACACAAGGTAGCATCTCTCTGATGGTTGCATCAAAGCTGAAAGACTGCCGACAGGAAGAACGCGATGGCCGTTCGAACAGTCAATACTATGACAGAAGTTGCCACCGCATAGTTTGCGCGGAACGGACCTTAGCGCAGACTGCAGCGAATGACAGCCTCCTGCCGATATTGTTGAAAAACAACGTGTTGCTGGCGCAGAGAGAGGCGTACCGAACTGAGCGCGAGTGCCTTTCTTGTCAGGCTTTGCTCGTTTGCTGCGGTGCGGGAAAGAT
>NZ_JBQFZG010000031.1:0-10870 GCF_056542125.1 Ruegeria sp. AF1 | reverse complement strand
ATGCTAGCGTCCAACAGGGCGATTTCCGCGTGGGGCATCCTCGCCCGGTGCTACAACGGTGCTACGCCAGAGAGCAAAGATTAGCTATCAAAGCGCACCCATTCTGACGCTCCCTGAAGCCGACTCTTACCCCATCATGAAAACCAACCCGCAGTTTCCGTCAGTGCTGTCAGCACCGTCAGCCGAAACCGCGAGTGTCGGCTCAGAGCCCACTGCAGACTACCATGTCAACCTGCTAAGGCTTTCGAAGAACGTATCCATAATAGTTGCAAGCACCGAAAAATGTGCCTTCAGCTACAGCGGTTTTGAGATCGGCGGAAATAGCGGCAGCCTCGTCTTCCGTTGACACGCCTGAACTCAAGAGCATCGGGCCTATGGTGTCCACAAGGCCCGCAAAGAAGTCCGGTTTGCCAACTTCCGCTATCAGGTAAGAAAAGCATCTCTCTACAGACAGACCGGCCGCTCTAGCCATTCTTGGCAGTCGTCGCATGACGCGAGGTTGTGTGACGGTTGCTTCGATCATCGCATTGTCAATCTCAGCAGCTCGTTTCGCGTCTGCAGTTTCAAGTGTCGAGGAAGCATAGTCGCCATCAAAAACCACAATTGCGCCACCCGGTCGCGTTACGCGTGCAGCTTCATTCAAGGCGGCCGCTGGATCGTCTAGATGGCTAACGAGGGTATGCATGACAGTTACATCGAACTGGCTTTTTTCAAAAGCAAAGTTGCGTATATCACCAACTTCGAAAGTCGTATTGTGCGAGAGACCTTCGGTCTCGGCCAGTTCACGGGCTTTGGCGATGAGCTGTGAGCTTAGATCGATGCCGGTAACCCGGCCGGAGAAATCCTTTTGGCCGGCAATCCTTCGGGCGACCACACCCGTACCACAGCCAATATCCAGAACTTCATTCGCTTCTGATATTCTTGCGACATCAAGATAGTCGTCGATCATTCCGAGAAAGCGCGCATCTCTCCCGCGTTCTTCAAGTCGAGAGACCATAATCTCAAGCATGTTGGCATCGACTTGATCAGCAATCCTGAATGGATCGTCAGCCATTCCCGTCATCCCTCTTTTGTTTGAAGCATACTTCAATGCGTCTCCTTGCTTCAATCCGACAGCATCGAGAACGAATATCTGGGCACCATCTCAGGTCGTGTCTGTCCGCATATGAACTCTATGCCGAACTGAATATGAAGGACTTTTATGTCCGCTTAGCAGACACGAGCCAACCCCGGTATACGCAACGGCAAGCATAAACAAAAAGGCGCCCGATCCAAGGGATCGAGCGCGTTAGCCAAAAAATTGTAGTACGAACTTTCACCGACTGCTCAATTCTATCACCCGCATCCCGGCTTTGCCTTCCCGACTAAACGCGATGTTCACGCCCTGCCGCCGCAGCACAGGCTGAACCCTGCGCAGGGCCGCGCCGAACCTTGCCTCAGACCGGGGGAAGCTCTGGCTATCCTCTGTCAGCGCCGGGAAGCGATCCCGCAGGGTTTGCTTAAGCTCAGTTGCAGTTCCGCTCCAATGCTGCCGCCCATCCATCAGTGACAGAATTGCCAGCGCGACCGGGTTGGCCTCAACAGCGGTTTGGTCACTGCGGGCGCGATTGGCGGCGTAGGAGTCCAGAAACGCGCCCTGAGCCCATCCAAGGGAATCTTCGGCGGCAACCACCCATTTAGCGAAGTCAGCCATTCTGGGGGCCTCGCGGAGGCTCACAGAGTCAATCCGACCCAAGGCGCAGGATACCGCGTCCAACAACGCACCTAGTATGTAAGGCTTGGCTTTGGCAAAATCGCGATTGAACGCGCCTAAGGTCTTGCGCCTACCGGGTGGGATCACCGGCAGATGAACGCCAATGGCACGATCCGCCAGATCAGGCCGCGCCGCCAGATCGGGAATACCGTTCAGCAGACATGGGCGCGTCGCGTTGAACAATACCTCGTCGCTGTCGGTGTGCAGCTTGCGGGTACCAAATCCGCCACCCGTAGCAATCCGGCAGAACGCATCTGCCATCATCGGGCGGATGGTCGAGAGATTGTCAAAGCTCAGAACGTGGTTGTGCATGGCAGCGATCACCAAGTCCTGTTCGGAATTGGGCGTGCTGCGGGTGCTTGGGCTGGCAGGGTCGATCAAATCGCGCAGGGTTTGCGCGGTGGTGCTTTTGGCGCTGCCCTGTTCGCCTGACAGGATCAGGATAGGGTAGGGGCCTTTGGGATGGAAACATCCCAGAACCCACGCCACCAACATGCGGAAATCATCTTCGCTGTCCACGTTCAGAAAATCGCGCAACAAGTCGATACCGTGTTCATGCCGTTCCGGTACAGGCAGCGCCTGCATGGCTGGTGAGCGCCGAAACCGTGCGGGCGGGTGGCTGACCACCTGCCAGCCCTCGGAGGTGATCGCCACAGCCTGCCAGTCGGTGTCGCCAAGATCGAGATAGACCGTCCGCCCGATGGAGGCGATGCGGCTGGATACGGGATATGTCTCGCCTTCAAACCGGGCCACCCCTTCCAGCATCCTACGCTTATCATCCAGCGCGGCATTGGAGGGGGCTTTGCCCTCGGCTTTGTAATGGGCATAGGCCAGATAGTTGCGGAAGGTCGTGGAACCTACAGGCCAGTGCTCGAAGTGACCCTTGGCCCGTATCGTTACATAGGGCTCACCCTGCGGGGTGTTCCAAAGCTCAAGCCCGTCCACGAGGGCTGCACTTTCATCCCTACGTATAGGTGCAGGCTCATCCCTATGTATAGGTAACGTATATGGATCGACGCTATCCCTACGATACGTAGGGGGATGCGGGTCATTTGCGGCTGCCTGAACCTCGCTCGTCAGGTAAGCGGCGGTTGCATCCGGTAGATCACAGGCGACGCTGTTTATCAGGGCGTCTATCTCGCCTTGTCCCCAACCTGCGGCAATGGCATCGGCCACGTCCCAACCCCTATGTATAGGGCTAGGTATCAGCCCCGCTGAATTATGTGCCTGAACCAGAGCGTCCGTGATTGGCAGGATCAGCGGTGTTGCCCTATGTAACGTAATGAGCTTTTCGGCCAGCTTGGCGGCGTAGCTCTGTCCCGGTTCATCATGGTCAGGCCAGATAATGACAGTACGGCCCGCCAGTGGCGAAAGGTCTGTCTTTGCCAGCGCCTTGCTGCCGCCAAAGCTGGTAGAGGCCAGATACCTGTAGATATGTCGGTACTCGCGGGACATTTTCTTTAACCTCCCAATTTTGGGACGAAGGAGATGTTCATGAAACACAGCAAAAAAATGTAGCATTTTATCAGAATACTTTTACCTTGTGGTCAAATTTGGGGGAAGATGAATGCTCGACATCATCATTAGACAAGCCCAACTGCCGGATGGCCGAGGGCCGTTGGATATTGCGATCAAGGGTGACCGCGTCGCAGAAATTGCCCCCAAGATCAAGGCCGAGGCAGGCGAGGACATTGATGCGGCTGGGCGATTGGTTTCGCCCCCGTTTACCGACCCGCACTTCCATATGGATGCGACCCTGAGCCTTGGAACGCCTCGCATGAATGCCTCGGGCACACTATTGGAAGGCATCGCGCTTTGGGGTGAGCTAAAGCCTCTGCTGACACCCGAAGCAGTAATTGAGCGCGCCATGCGATATTGCGACCTTGCCGTATCGCAGGGATTGCTGGCCATCCGTTCGCATGTGGATGTTTCATCCACACCTTTGGTTGGCGTTGAAGCGCTGTTGGAGGTCCGCAAACAGGTCGCTCCCTATATTGATCTGCAACTGGTAGCATTCCCGCAAGATGGCCTTTACCGCGCAGAGAATGCAGAAAAAAACTTGATCCAAGCCCTTGATATGGGTGTCGATGTAGTGGGCGGTATCCCTCATTTTGAGCGTACGATGTCGGAAGGTGCCCGGTCGGTCAGGAGACTGGCCGAGATAGCGGTGGACCGAGGCCTGATGCTGGATTTGCATTGCGATGAAAGCGACGATCCAATGTCGCGCCACGTGGAAACCTTAGCCTATGAGACCACGCGCCTTGGGCTTGGCGGGCTGGTGACGGCAAGTCATGTCACCGCGATGCACTCGTATGACAACTACTATGCATCGAAGCTCATACCTCTGATCGCAGAAAGCGGCATGAACGTGGTGCCCAACCCGCTCATCAATATAACGCTGCAAGGTCGCTCGGATACCTATCCGCGTCGTAGGGGGCTGACCCGAGTGCCAGAGCTGCGCGCGGCGGGTGTAAATGTCGCCTTCGGACAGGATTGCACGATGGACCCGTGGTATTCGCTTGGCTCCGCCGACATGTTGGAAGTGGCTCATATGGGCGTGCATGCCGTGCCGATGACATCCCGCGAGGCGATGGAGTGGGCGTTTACGTCCGTTACTCAGAATGGTGCCAAAGCAATGGGCTTGCCCGACCCGACGATCCGCGAAGGCGGCCCTGCCAATATGGTAGTGCTGCAGGCGCAGGACCCGATTGAAGCAGTTCGCATGAAAGCCACCCGGCTTGCCGTTATCAAAAACGGAAAGGTGCTGGCCCGCACAGAACCACGAATGGCCGCGCTTTCTTTGCCTGGCCGTCCCACGACCCTGGATCCCGCAGATTACGCGCCCAGGCCCAATACTTAGGAAGTTCATTAACAAGAAGAATTGCCACCAACAGAAGAGGATCTAACAATGAAACTCACCACAACCCGCCGTCAACTGATGGTCGGCGCTGCGGCCACGCTGGCCCTGCCGGCTTATATCCATCGCGTGAACGCGCAATCTGCGATCCGCGTCGCCGGAGTGCACATGTCTCCGGTTGAAAATGCATGGAACAGCCGCATTCACCTGGCGATGCAGGAAGCCGCCGACGCTGGCCTGATAGAGTATGAGTTTTCAGAAGGAGTAGCGCCGACCGACTATCCCCGCGCGATGCGCGAGTATGCCGAGGGAGGTGCGCAAATCATCTGGGGTGAATCTTATGCTGTGGAGCGTGAAGCACGCGAAGTGGCGGGTGACTACCCCGACACCGCGTTTCTGATGGGGTCTTCCGGTGGGCCAGAAGGTGACAACTTCGGTGTCTTTGGCACACGCAACCACGAGGCAGCCTATCTGGCTGGTATGCTCGCGGGTCATATGTCCGAAAGCAATGTCTATGGTTCGGTCGGGGGTTATCCGATCCCCGAGGTGAACCTTTTGATCAATGCTTTCCGCATGGGCGTAAGCGAAGTGAACCCAGACGCCACCTTCGTCAACGGCTTTATCGGTGCATGGTTCGATCCGGCCCGCGCACAAGAGGCTGCGATTGCCCAGATTGATGCGGGTGCAGACATTCTGTTTGGTGAGCGCATTGGCACTGCGGATGCGGCCCAAGCGCGAGGTGTGAAGGCGATCGGTTCGCTTATCGATTATACCCCGCGATACCCGGGCACGGTTTTTGCCAATGCAATCTGGAATTACGGTCCCACAATCGAGGCCATCGTGGCGGATGTTCAGGCCGGTAATCCAACAGGTCGTAACTACACGGAATATTCCTTTATGGCCCATGGCGGCAATGAGCTGATTTATGTCGCCGATGAAGTGCCTGCCGACGCCATCCCGGGGATGGAGGCCAAACAGGCCGCTATTCAATCCGGTGAATGGGACGTTCCGATTGACGAAAGCGAGCCCTCCTGATCCCGAGGGCTTTGACGTGACCGATGCCACAGCTCTTGCAGCTGCCATCACGGCAGGGCAGATCTCTGCCTGCCAACTGATGGAGTCCAGCCTTGCCGCCTGCCACGCACGGGCAGATTTGGGGGCCGTGGTATATCTGGACGAAGATATGGCCCGCGATGGGGCAAAGGTTGCAGACGCTTTGCCACCAGACCAGCGCGGGCCATTTCATGGGGTTCCGTTTTTGGTGAAAGACCTCGGCAGTTTCGCAAAAGGGCTGCCTGCGGCGGCAGGATCCGCGGAGATCCGTGCGCAATGTCGTAAACCCGATAGTGACAGCCACCTGCTGCAACGTCTTCGCCGAACCGGCCTGATCCCTTTCGGCTTGACCGCAACACCTCCCTTTGGCCTTTCCCTGACATGCGAACCCGATGGCATGGCGGCGACCCGCAATCCATGGAACCCTGCGTTGACACCCGGTGGTTCATCCGGTGGCGCCGCAGCCGCGGTTGCAGCTGGTATTGTTGCAATTGCTCATGCCACGGATGCAGCCGGGTCCATCAGGGTTCCCGCTGCGTGTTGTGGCTTGACCGGGCTCAAGCCTTCTCGTGGCGCGGTGCCCGGAGGCCCTGATTTTGCCAATCACCTGATGGGCATAGCGTCTGAACTGATCCTTTCGCGGTCGGTCCGCGATGTGAAGACCGCCTTTGACGCGGTAGCCCAGCCCATGGCCCCGGTAAATCTGCCAGAACGCCCCCGCGTCGCATTGGCATTGCCGGAGCGTTGCGGTGCCGACCAGTGCAAGGCCGCGAAAAGTGCTGCCGACGCGCTGCGCGATGCAGGCTGTGAGGTGTGCGATATTCGTGCCCCCGACCGATTGGGGGATGAGGCACACGCAATCGCCCGAACCATACTTGCTGTTTCCTTGGCCGAGTGGCTGACTGCGCTCAGGATCTCTGATGATAAGATTTCACCGCTTGCCGCGACCATGGCTGCCGAGGGCCGTGCGACACCGGCCACAGCGCTTTTTGCGGCCTCACGACAGCTCGCACGTCTGACAAATCGATCTCGCAAGCTTTTTAAGTCTGCCGATGCCGTCCTGATGCCGATCCTCTCGTCTGCACCGCCCGTTGTAGGCACTTTGGATCTGTCCGGCACCTCCCCAGACGATCACATGGCGCGGCTCGAGGCTTTTGCCCCGAACGCCGCACTTGCAAATGTAGCGGGCTTGCCAGCTTTGGCGCTGCCTTTTGGCATGGCAAATGGTCTTCCACTCGGCGTTCAACTGATTGGTCCCCCTGGCTCGGATTTTGCGCTGCTGAAACTTGGCGCACTTGTCGAAGACCGCGCGCCCGCAATCACTTTTCCGCACCCAATCGCAGGCCTGCCCGCATGACCAAGGTTCTGGAACTAAACGGCATTACCAAGCGTTTCGGAACGCTTACCGCAAATGACGATGTGACCCTGACACTAGAAGACGGGGAAATTCTTGCTCTGTTGGGCGAAAATGGTGCGGGTAAGACGACGCTGATGAATATCCTGTTCGGCCATTACGCAGCCGATAAAGGCTCGGTCAGGGTGTTTGGAAAAGAGCTGCCCCCAGGCCTGCCGCGTGCAGCGATCGAGGTGGGTGTGGGGATGGTACACCAGCACTTCACGCTTGCGGGCAACCTCACGGTTCTGGAAAACGTCATGCTTGGTTCCGAACCCTTGACGCGCGCGCGTTCCGCTCGTGGCGAGGCGCGCAAAAAGCTGTTGCAGATCTCTGAGCGGTTCGGCTTGCCTGTGAACCCCGAGGCCAAGGTTCGGACGCTTTCCGTTGGTGAACGTCAACGGGTCGAGATTCTGAAAGCACTCTATCGCGACGCACGTATTTTGATTTTGGATGAACCGACTGCCGTTCTGGCCCGGCCCGAGGCGATGCGCCTGTTCGAAACGCTGCGTGATATGACAAAAGAGGGCCTCTCGCTTATTTTCATCAGCCACAAGCTGCATGAGGTCATGGCAGCCTCTGACCGTGTGGCGGTGCTTCGTGGCGGCAGGATGGTCGCGGAACGCAAAACACCCGAAACCACACCAGAAGAGTTGGCGGAACTGATGGTTGGCCGCAAGGTTGAGCGTCCCGTACGTCAAGACCATGAGATTGGAGCGCCAGTCCTGATCGCAAAGGACGTGAGCGTGGAAGAAGACGGTGATTTGCGGCTGGATGATGTGTCTTTCGATGTCCATGCCGGTGAAATCCTTGGTATCGTCGGCGTTTCAGGCAATGGTCAGTCCTCCCTCGGTGCGCTGCTGTCAGGATTGGCACACCCAAGTGCGGGTCAGTTAACACTCTTGAACGAAGATATCAGCCATCTGGGTCCGCGCGGCATGATCCGCGCGGGCGCAGGCAGGGTGCCTGAAGACCGGCACGCAGAAGGCGTTGTGGGCGAATTGAGTTTGTGGGAAAACGCGGTGCTTGAGCGCTTGCGCACACCGAGATTTTCGCACCGCGGCTTTGTTCGACAACGCGCCGCCCGGGAATACACTGCGGGGCTGATAGAACGTTTTGATATCCGCGGCGCCAGCCCCGACACGCGAACAAGGCTGCTGTCCGGCGGCAATATGCAAAAGCTGATCCTTGGCCGGGTTCTGACCAATGGGCCGCGTTTTGTGCTCGCAAACCAGCCAACGCGTGGTCTTGATGAAGGTGCAATTGCTTCAGTTCATGCCGAGCTTTTGGCAGCACGGGCCGAAGGTGCCGCAATCCTGCTCATCTCAGAAGAATTGGAAGAAGCTGTAGCCCTGTCAGACCGAATACAGGCCATCGTAAAAGGTCGCTTGTCAGAATCGATATCGACTGATGAAGCCGACCCACAACGCCTTGGCCTGATGATGGCAGGTGTCTGGAAGGAAAATGATGATGCGGCTTGAACGACGCTCACATGTGCCGCTGCATCTTGCGATCATTGCACCACTGGCCGCGATCTTTGCTGCATTGCTTTTGGCCGCAGGTCTCATCGCTGCTGCTGACGTAAATCCGCTAACGGCTTATGGCGAAATGGTGAATGGCGCGTTCGGCTCGCGCCTTTCCATCGCCGAGATGTTGACCCGCGCCACTCCGCTTATCTTTACGGGGCTTGCCGCAGCTGTCGCCTTCCGAGCGCGGCTTTGGAACATCGGGGGCGAGGGACAGTTCTTTGTTGGGGCGCTAATCACGGCTTGGATCGGTCATTCACTCGGGGTTCCAGGGTGGATAGGTATTCCGATCTTGATGTTGGCGGGCATGGCGGCAGGCGCGGCCCTTTTGGCAGGACCTGCCTTTTTACGCTTACGTTTCGGCGTGGATGAGGTGGTGACAACCCTGCTGCTCAACTTCATCGTGATCCTTTTTGTTGGCCTCATGATTGAGGGCCCTATGCGCGATCCGCTGGCCTTTGGGTGGCCCTCTTCGGTGCCCGTAGACGGGGATTACCGCCTTCCGGATCTGATCCCCCGTACACGTCTCCATATCGGGCTGCTTGTTGCTATCGCAGCGGCAAGTGCTGTTTGGCTGATTCTTGCGCGTACTGTTGTTGGCGCTGAAACACGCGCCGCAGGCTTAAATGCCAGTGCCGCTGCCTTTGCCGGAATTTCTCTGCCCCGAACGATCATGGGTGTTGCCTTGCTTTCGGGCGCGCTGGCAGGGCTTGCCGGGTCTGTCGAAGTCTTGGGGGTCACTGCGGGGGTCACCACCACTATGAGCCCAGGATTTGGTTATGCAGGCATTGTCGTCGCCATGCTCGCCGCTTTGCATCCGGCCGGAGTGGTCGCTGCCGCTGTATTCGTCGCCACAGTCTTTGTCGGGGCCGACGCCATGAGCCGTGCGACGGGTGTACCCAGTTTCATTGCCGATGTGATCGTGGCGCTGTGCCTGCTCACCATGATCGTGGCCCTTCTTTTCACAACCTACCGGGTGCGCCGATGAGCGATGCAATTGATCTGCTGCTGAATACCAGTCTTTGGGCTTCCGTGCTGCGTATTGCGACACCGCTCATATTTGGTGTTCTTGGTGCGTTGCTTTGCGAACGTTCGGGCGTGCTCAATCTGGGAATCGAGGGGATCATGACCATGGGGGCGATGAGCGGTTGGCTTGTCGTCTACATGGGCGCGCCATTGCTTGCAGGCCTCATTTTTGCAGCGTTTTGCGGCGCGGTGATGGGATTGCTTCATGCTATGCTGACAGTTCCACTTGGGCTTTCGCAACACGTCTCAGGGCTGGGCATAACGCTGTTTGCATCCGCTTTAGCCTATTACCTGTACAGGTTACTTGTTGAGGTGGGAGATCTGCCTCCTACGATCGAGGCTTTTAAGCCGCTCGATTTTCCGGTCCTGTCAGATATTCCCGTTTTGGGACCGATCCTTTTTAATCAAGCTTTGCCGACCTATCTGGCGCTCACTGCAGTGGCTGTGATGGCCTATGTTCTTGCCCGTACGCCTTTGGGATTGGCCATTCGTATGACCGGAGAGAACCCTCATGCGGTTGAGGCGCAGGGGTTGAACCCGATCCGTATCCGTATCGGCGCAGTTGTTGTCGGGTCAGCTTTGATGGCCGTTGGCGGGGCCTTCCTGACTACAACGGCGTTCAACAGCTTTTTCCCGGGCATGGTGCAGGGGCGCGGTTGGATCTGCATCGCATTGGTAGTCTTCGCTGGCTGGCGGCCCGGTAAGGCTTTGATTGGCGCGATGTTGTTCGCTTTCTTCGATGCCTACCAACTGCGATTGCAGACAACGGTTGAGGGTGTGCCATATCAGTTGTTCCTCATGGCACCGTATGTACTTTCGATCGTTGCGCTGGTCCTTGTCGCCCGCAGAGCCGAAGTCCCAGCGGCGTTGATGGCACCCTACCGACGCGGCGAACGTTAGTGGCATATTTTCGAACATATTGGCCAGGAAACGATAAAATCATCAAAATAAACATCTACTCGACCAGACAATGAAGAGCTGGGCACGAGACCTTAACCACATTCCGGAAAACTCTTGACACTATCTATATATTAACGCTCCGGCGTCATTCAGTCGCGCAGATTGAAATCCGGTCTCAAGGCTACTTGAATGTCTGCGTTCGAATATTCGACCTGACAGGCTCACGCACGCAGCGAATGTCCGGATTGGATCGATATTGTTGAAAAACAACGTGTTGCTGGCGCAGAGAGAGGCGTACCGAACTGAGCGCGAGTGCCTTTCTTGTCAGGCTTTGCTCGTTTGCTGCGGTGCGGGAAAGATCT
>NZ_JBQFZG010000030.1:0-10888 GCF_056542125.1 Ruegeria sp. AF1 | reverse complement strand
CACCGTCTCTCCGGTGCGTCTCAACCGTCTTTCCAGTCCGTCAGGCCAACCTCAGCTGCGCCGGTGAAGGGGTATTTACGGATTAGACTCCCTACCCGCAAGCGGAAAATGACGATATTGATCTTTTTTTTGAGTTTTCTTTGTTTATTATTTCATTTCAATAACTTATACCCCATCACAATTGCCCGCCACCCTTCCGTCCGGGTGCTATTAGGCATGATCTGACCGGCAAGCCCCTAAAAACAAAAGGGGCCGACACAAGATATAGAGTCTCCGCGATTTCAAGATACAAGTCAGGGCGACTCGAAACGGGAAAACGAGTCGGATTTGCGGCCAGAATACGGTCAAAAACCTCTCACCCCCGACGGACGCCTTGTACTGCGGGTCGCTCCCTGCCGGGATGTGGACGCATCAGGCACAATGTCGGCTATTGAACGCCCTGTCTTGCGCATCCCCTAAAGATGCGGTCAGGTTCCACCAATTCACTCTTCGATCCGAAAGCAGATCAGCAATGGCGCGCAATGTTCAGTTTCCTTTGGTCAGAACCGTCGGATTTGATGGCGCGCTGGTGACCTTTGCAGACAAGATGACCGACACCGCGAACCGGGCAGCGCTGGCGTTTCGGGCAGAAGTGGATCGTCTGCACTGGGATGAGGTGACCGAGTCGTCAGCCTCCCTGGGCTCGGCCTTTGTTCGGTTCGACACGCAGCGCATCTCTCATCAGAAGATGCTGCAAAAGCTTAGGGAACTGGTTGAGCAAAAGGACTGGTACACTACACCGCTGCCTGCCGGCCGCAGGTTGTGGCGCGTTCCGACGGTTTACGGGACCGACCTTGCGCCCCAGCTTGACAATGCCGCCGCTGCTGCCGGCCTGACACCAGACGAAGCAATACGTAGGCTTGGACAGACCCGCGTGCGGGTTCTGACCATCGGCTTCGCTCCGGGGCAGCCTTACCTTGGACCTCTGGGGCCCGAGTTCAACATTCCCCGGCTGCAAAGCCTGACCCCCATGGTGCCGGAAGGGGCTTTGGTTCTGGCGATCTCGCAATTTGTTCTGTTTTCCGGGCCGACACCAACCGGGTGGCGGCATATCGGACAGACCGCCTTTCGGTGTTTCCGCCCCGAAAGGGCCGAGGCCTTTACCCTTAGACCCGGCGATGAGCTGTTGTTCAAGCCCGTTTCCCGCGACGTTCTGGAACACATCAAGGCCAACAACGAGGACGGCACAGGCGGCGCAACCTGTGAGGAGATTGCACCATGAGCCTGATCGTCCACCGGATTGGCCCGGCCTGCACCATTCAGGACCAGGGGCGCACAGGCTATCTGGATCAGGGGCTGTCCCGGTCGGGGGCCGCGGACATTCTGGCCTTGCACGAAGGGGCGGCGTTGCTGGATCAAAGCCCAAACCTTGCGGCGCTGGAAATGGCCGGGATGGGGGGCGAATTCGAGGCGACGCATAACATGCGCATCGCCCTGACTGGCGCGCGGATGCAGGCCAGCATTGATGGCGGCCCTGTGGCCTGGAACGCGTCGCACCAACTGATCGCCGGGCAAAGGCTGGTTATCGGGGCGACGCTAGCTGGAAACTATGGCTATCTGCATCTGGGCGGCGGCATCGATGCCGAGGTTTTTCTGGGGTCCCGCTCTACCCATCTGACAGCGCGGATCGGCCGGGCGCTACAGCAGGGAGACAGGCTGACCTGTGGACCGGATGCAGGCAACAGCGGGATGAAACTGGCTGCTGCCGAGCGGTATTCGGGCGGGGTGCTGCATGTGATTGCCAGCTTTCAGACCCCTTTGTTTGATGGCGCAACACTTGAACGGTTTGCCCAATCCAATTTCCGGCGCGGCGCACGCGCCAACCGGATGGGCATGCAGTTGGACAGCGACGGCGACGGCTTTGCTGCATCAGGCCAGCTGAATATCTTATCCGAGGTGATCACCCCCGGCGATATCCAGATGACCGGCACAGGCGACCCGTTCATCCTGTTGCCGGAATGTCAGACCACAGGCGGGTACCCTCGTATCGCGACCGTTCTGCCATGCGATATGCCCCGCGCGGCACAGACACCCGCAGGCGGCGACATCCGGTTCGAATTTGTCAGCATAGAACAGGCAGAAGAAATGCATAAAACGTTCCTGTCAGACCTTGCCCGCCTGCCCTCAAAAGTCGAGGCGCTGGTGCGTGATCCCCATGACATACCGGACCTGTTGTCCTACCAATTGATCGGCGGAGTGATCTCTGCCACAGACTAAGGAGATGTGCCAATGCGAAGCGTCGATCTGAATGCCGATATGGGGGAAAGCTTTGGCCCCTGGAAAATGGGCGATGACGAAAGCCTGCTGAAAATCATCACCTCGGCCAACATCGCCTGTGGGTTTCATGCCGGTGATCCGGATGTGATGGCATCAACGATGAAACTGGCGGCCGAAAACGACGTCGGCATCGGCGCGCATCCCGGCTTTCCCGATCTGCAGGGATTTGGTCGGCGGAACATGAAGCTGCCCCATGACAACCTCCGCAATCTGGTCCGGTATCAGTTGGGGGCCGCAATCGGCATGGCCAACGCGGTTGGCACCAAAGTACGGCACCTGAAACTGCACGGGGCGCTGGCCAATATGTGTTCAGCCGATATCGATATGGCGCGCGCCTGTTATCAGGGCGCATTGGATGTTGATCCCGATATCATCGTCATGGTGCTGGCCGCGACAAAACAGGAAGAGGCCGTGCGTGAACTCGGGTGCAGCTGGGTGGGCGAGATTTTTGCCGACCGTGCATATAATGACGACGGAACACTGGTTGACCGCAGCCTGCCCGGCGCCGTCATCCACGATGCCGAGGTCGCAGGCCCGCGCATCCTGAACATGGTCCGCGAAGGTGCGATCATCACCGAAAGCGGCAAGCGGCTGGAAACATCCATCGACACGATCTGCCTGCATGGAGACGGCCCGACCGCGGTTCAAATCGCTCGCTCGGTTCGCGACAACCTGATCGGGGGCGGTGTCGAGGTCACGAAATTCACCCGCTGAACATCATGCGTTAACGTCGGCAACCCAATTTCACGACTGTTGCCCGTACAGCTCTCAGCGCCTAGCATGACGGGCAAGCACATGTTCTAAAACCTACAATTTCAAACGATAGCTCGCCCCGGTCGGGGTTCCGCGCAAGGAGGTAGTCGAATGTCCTTTGATCTGATGTCCTATCAACCCCGGGGCGACAAGAAGAACTCGGACTTCTTTGCGCAATACCTTCCGAAAATCTACGAGCGCCGGACAAGTTCGGGCATCGCCGATCAGGTCGGGCCAATGCGCGCAATCTGTATGCAGATCGAAACCGACGCGCTGTTCGATACCCTCGTCGAGCTTTACGTCATGACACCCTATCGCCACACCGCCAGCTATCTGGGGCAGACCCACAAATTCTCGATCCTGCATTCGCATCCCGACTATCCCGCGCTGATCGTGATGGCCCCGCTCAGCCCGGGTTTCGAAGACTTTATTCCCCGCATCAATCGCATGTACCCGCTGGCCCGCAACACACCCCAAACGCGGTATGTTGGCGAGGTTTTCGCGGCCTGTGATCTGAAGGCGCTGACCGGGACGCTTGAGGATCAGAACATCCGCTTCGAATATGCCGGAGACACCGAAAACCCGTTCTACACATTGGACGGCTTCCGGTTCACGACCCCTTCGGATTTCACCTGTAACCGGGTCGGATATTCGACACGTGATTTCAACGACACAGACAGCCTGGGCCTTGGTGATCGCGTGTTGCTGAGTGACGCGGAACAAGCCCGGCTGGATCAGGCCGCCGCTTTCGGATCGGACAGCAAAATCGCGCCTTTGATGCTGGGCATTGATCATCTGGCGACGCGCGTGCTGGCGGGTGAGCGCGAGGATGCGATCCTCGAATTCCTGACCATGGTGCCCTACTATTTCTGGGGGGCCTACAACATCTTCGACATGAACTCATCAACCAACGTGAACCGCAACGCCAATGTGGATGATGACAAGAAATCCCCGGCCAAGGTTTTCACGGCCAATAACACGCCGTCCTTCGTCAACTCATTCGCCAAGCTGCCGATGCCGACCGAAGATTTTGTGCGCAATTTTGGCCGTCGCCTGCATCACATGGCAGTCGAGATCAAGGATGGCGATCATGGCGCCGGGGAAAAGAATGTCGACTTTGTCGTGAACACGCTGAAGGACAAGGGCGTGCCGTTCCTGGCGCATGTAGTGGGCGAATGCAAAGACGACCCGAACCTGAAGCAGATCTTCTCAAAACACTCGAAGAACACGCTGCTGATCACCGAATATATCGAGCGGTGTCACAAGTATGACGGGTTCTTCACCAAGGACAATGTCGCCGCCCTGACCGCCGCCGCGGGACAGGACGAGCAATATCAGCACGGTCACGTCTTCGATTAAAAAAAGGCTGCGGATGACCGCAGCCCAGACCCAACAGGAGAGAATATGCCGGACCTTATGATGGCCCGATCATGAAACAGGTGACATTGCGGGCTTGCAGGCGGCGACACGCCAGATCGGCCTGTTCCCGCGTCATGCCTTGGAATGTCGCGTCAAAGCCGCGCGAGCTCTGACTGACCTTGCGCAGACTGCCATCCAGCGTGGTCATCTCCGACAGCGCCGTTTTCAGCAGAACCTTCTCGGCCTCGTATCGTGTGGTGTAGCGGCCCACATTGACCCCCCACAGATGCCCACCGGACGAAGACAGGCGGGTAACCACTTCCTGCTCGGGCTCTGGCTGGCTGACGGGCTCGGTCGAGGCCAGCACCAGATTGTCCGGGCGCAGCGCCGGTCGGGTATCGGATGTTTCAACTGGTGGGGCGGCTGGGGTTATATCCGCTTCGGCAATCGCTGCGGCAATGCCGCTGCTGATACGGTCGCTGTTCTGGTCTGCCGATGCCGCAACCGCACTTGCAACCTGTGTCGCGGCGCTGGGGCGCCCAAGCGGGCGCAGGCTGGATTTCGGTGCGCCGCTCAGCGCTGCGACCTGGGTATCGCCCCCCAACCCGGCATTGCCCGCATAAACCGGGCGCTCAGGCTTGCGAATGGGTGCGCGCGACGGGGCAAGGCGAAACCCCAGATCCAGCAGTTCCGCAACTTTGGCGTTCCGCGACTCTCCGGATTTTCCGCCAAAGACAGTTGCGATGATACGCTCATCCTTGCGTTTGGCCGACGCCACCAGGTTGAACCCCGCCGCACGTGTGTATCCGGTCTTTATTCCGTCCGCACCCTTATAGGCTGCCAGCAGGCGGCGGTTGGTGTTGGGAACAGTCTTGATACCGGCATCCGTCGATTGGCGCGAGAACAGGTTATAATACTGCGGGTAATCGTACAGCAGATGCCGTCCCAGCGTGGTCATGTCGCGCGCGCTGGACAGGTGCCCTGCCTCAGTCAGACCATGCGCATTCTTGAAAGTTGTGCGGCTCATGCCCATCGCTTTGGCGGTTCGGGTCATGCGGCGGGCAAAGGCCGCTTCCGAGCCACTGATGGCAATGCCGATCGCCGTAGCCGCGTCATTGGCCGATTTTACCGCAGCAGCACGGATCAGATAGCGGAACGCAATCGTCTGGCCCGCGCGCAGGCCCAACTTCGACGGGGGCTCGGCCGCTGCCTTCTGGGTAATCCGAACGGGTGTATCCAGCGTGATCTCGCCGTTTCGCACCGCCTCAAACGCGATATACAGCGTCATCATCTTGGTCAGCGAGGCCGGGTGCAAGCGCGCATCCGCATTGCGTGAATGCAGCTCCTCGCCAGTTCGGGCGTCGATCACCATAGCTGCATAAGGCGCCGCCATGGACCTGAGCGGCGCAAACGCCAGCACACATAGCAACGCTATAAGGAAAAAGCCCATTCGGGCCGGAACTGTCCGCCGAATCTGCACGATCTTTGCCTCTGTCTGCCTCGCGCCGCCGGGTTTTCCCGGTCAGCAATGTTTGTTTTATTATCCCCAAGGCTATCACAGCGACCCAATGAAATAAACCGAAAGCTGAGGTTTTCGCGGTTTCGTTTCATGTCCCGGCAGAGACTATATCTTGCGGATACAGCCATCAAGACCACCAGATGCGCGATAAAAGCGAAGCTGCGTCAGGATGCGGCTGGGTTTATGCGAAACTGAGGCGAAAAGGCAACATCACTTCAGGTCGCGCAGCAGATCGGCCAGATCGCCCAAATCTCTCAACTCGCGGAATCGGGGGCTGTCGACAGGGGCTTCGGCATGTTCCACCTCCCAAACCAGACCGTGGGGCACATAGACACCCCAGCACCCGGCCTGAATGGGGGCCACGACATCCGAGCGCATGGAATTGCCGATCATCATCGCGGCAGTCGGGCCATCACCGTGACGGTCGAATACGAACCGATAGGTTTCGGGGGTCTTTTCGGATACGATTTCGACACCATCGAACAGATCGCCCAGCCCGGACTGGGCCAGTTTGCGTTCCTGATCGATCAGGTCGCCCTTGGTGATCAGAATGACCCGGTACGCATCGGCAACACCTTCGACGGCCTCGCGGGCATGGGGCAACAGCTCAATCGGATGGGCCAACATTTCTTGCCCTGCTTCGATCAGCTGCCGGATGACCGACGCAGGAACGAGGCTTTCGGTAACTTCGATCGCAGTTTCGATCATCGACAGGACAAACCCCTTGATGCCATACCCATAGCGCTGAATATTGCGTTTTTCAGCAGCAAGAAGTCGCTCCATCAGGTGATCACGATTGGCATGATCGGCCAAGAGTTCAGCAAAACGAGCCTGCGTCAGCTGAAAAAACCGTTCGTTATGCCAAAGGGTATCGTCCGCATCAAACCCGATTGTCGTCAGCTTGGTCGTCATCCTGTTTACGTCCGCTTGCTCTTTTCACCGGCCATGCACACGTTATATAAGCGCCAAGATAAACCCCAAGCCTGAATCGGACAGTTGTACACGATGCTTGAAATGACCTGGATGATGTCTGACAAGCCGGACGACGACAGTGACGCGTCCGTCCTGGTACAGACACGCCCAAAAACCAAGCGTCCGCCTTTATACAAGGTCCTGTTGCTGAACGACGACTATACACCGATGGAGTTTGTGGTGCATGTACTTGAACGCTTCTTCGGCATGACCCATGCACAGGCGTTCGAGATCATGCTGACCGTTCACAAGAAAGGTGTAGCCGTTGTCGGGGTTTTCAGCCACGAGATTGCCGAGACCAAAGTTGGTCAGGTGATGGATTTTGCCCGCAGGCACCAGCACCCTTTGCAATGCACAATGGAACGCGAAGAGTAAGGCCTTTGGCCTGACGTTTTCCCTTCACTCAGCCGGAATTGCCCATGTCCCCTCGTCTGGAACTTGCCTTGCAAAACGGCCTGACGCTGCCCCCCCCTCTTAGTGTGATCTGCCCCACGCCCGACCATGATCTGTCTGCTCTGGGGGACGGTGCGCAGATTGTGCAGCCCTTCAAACCCTTTCACGACCATTTCGCCGCGCAGGGTTTTGCAACGGTGCCCGACGCGGACGGTCCTTGTCAGGACGCCATTGTCTTTCTGCCCCGCGCCAAGGCACTGGCACGGTCGCTGATTCAACAGGCCTGTGCGCGGGCGAGCGGCCTGGTTGTCATCGACGGTGCCAAGACCGATGGTGTGGACAGCATATTGAAGGATGTGCGCAAGCGGGTTCCGGTCGAGGGACCGATTTCCAAAGCACATGGTAAGATTTTCTGGTTTCAGGCCGATGATCTGGCCTTTGTGGACTGGGCCGCGCAGAAACAGCAGATGGTTGGCGGATACTACACGGCACCGGGTGTGTTTTCAGCGGACGGAGTTGATCCTGCCTCGGCCCTGTTACTGAAGACCTTGCCTGACCGGCTTGGCCCCCGCGTGGCGGATCTCGGGGCGGGATGGGGATATCTGTCTGCGGAGATCCTGAAACGCGGCGGGGTAACCTCGCTGCATCTGGTCGAAGCGGACCATGCGGCGCTGACCTGCGCGCGGCTTAATGTCACCCAATCCCAGGCGCATTTTCACTGGAGCGATGCCGTATCCTGGACCGCGCCGGAGCCTATCGACACCGTTGTGATGAACCCGCCATTTCACACGTCACGCAGCGCGGATCCCGCCTTGGGGCAAGGGTTTATAACCTCCGCCGCCCGCAATCTGACACGCAACGGAACCCTTTGGATGGTCGCCAACCGGCACCTTCCCTACGAAGCTACACTGAACGAACATTTCGCTCAGGTCGGTGAAATTGCCGGCGACAACCGGTTCAAGGTATTCCAGGCCTCTCGCCCTCGGCGTTAAGGCCCGTTAACCTGCGCCCCAATTCAGGAGGATTCGGATGTCCTTTTCCATCGCTGGCAAGACAGCAATCGTAACGGGCGGGGCAAGTGGCATCGGCCTGGCCATCGGGCGGCATTTCGCGGATGCGGGCGCAAATGTCATGTTTGCCGACATAGACGAAAAACGCCTGATCGACGAACTTGGAGAACAAGCCGAAGACAGCAATATCCGATATTTTGCGGGCGATCTGCGCGAAAAGCTGACCATTGCCAACCTGTTATCTGCGACGCTGGATGCGTTCGACCAGGTGGATATTCTGGTCAACGGTGCACGGCAAGTGATCCCGTCTGATCCGCTGGATCCGGATGACGATTCGATGCGCACCCTGCTGAACCAGAACCTGATGCCCGCCTTGCGGCTCAGCCAACTGGTTGCAAAGCGCATGATCAAGCAGGCCGACGGCGATCTCGAAAACCCGGCAGGGACGATCATCAACCTGTCCTCGATCGCAGCCCGACGGACCCACCCCGATCTGATGGCCTATTCCGTCTCGACCGCAGCACTGGACCAGTTGACCCGATCCCTTGCGGTCGCGCTGGCTCCGAAGCGGATCCGCGTCAACTCGATTGCGCTGGGTTCGGTCATGAGCGCATCACTGCAATCGACCCTCAAGGACAATCGCGATTACCGCGTCGATATCGAAAAGCACACACCCCTGGCCCGTATCGCCTCGGCCACGGAACTGACGGAAACCGCGCAATATCTTGCGTCTGATGCCGCCGGTTTCGTCACCGGGCAGATCCTGACAATCGACGGTGGCCGTACCCTGCTTGACCCAGTCGCGGCCCCTGCACATTAAGACCCATGTTCAAAACAGAAAAATCTACCGCCTCCGCCTGGTTTCGCCAATTGCGCGATGACATCGTTGCAGCGTTCGAAGCCCTCGAAGACAGCCACACCAACGGGCCGTTTGCCGATGCCGCACCCGGGCGGTTCGAGGTCAAGGAAACCAAACGCCAGTCGGACGATGGGTCAGACGCGGGCGGCGGGTTGATGTCGGCCATGCGCGGCGGTCGAGTGTTTGAAAAAGTAGGTGTCAATGTCTCGACCGTCTACGGCACGCTGGGCGAACGTGCGCAACAGGCAATGGCGGCGCGCAAAGGCATCCCCGGAATGACCGAAGACCCGCGCTTCTGGGCGTCGGGGATCAGCCTTGTGGCCCATATGCAGAACCCCCATACCCCGGCGGTTCACATGAACACACGCATGTTTTGGACACCCCATGCCTGGTGGTTCGGTGGCGGCTCGGACCTCAACCCCTGCATCGAGTATCGCGAGGACACCGCGCATTTCCACGCCACGCAAAAGGCGCATCTGGACCCGCACGGACCCGCCCATTACCCGCGCCTCAAGGACTGGGCCGACGAATATTTCTACATCCCTCACCGCAAACGCGCGCGCGGCGTCGGCGGGATCTTCATGGACGACTATTGCACCGGTGACTGGCAGGCGGATTTCGCCCTGACACAGGATATTGGCAGAGCCTTTCTGCCCGCCTTCCTGCCCTTGGTTGAAAAGCGCCGCGTTCAGAACTTCTCAGAGGCGGACAAGACCACCCAACTGGTGCATCGCGGCCTTTATGCGGAATACAACCTTGTCTATGACCGGGGCACAAAATTCGGTCTGGAAACCGGGCATGACCCGGATGCCGTTCTGATGAGCTTGCCGCCGATGGCAAAATGGGTCTGACGATTAGAACGGGTCCGTGATGAAATTGTCGTAGCAGTAGTTCTGTGCCGACACCGCCGACATGTTTGCCCCGACTTTCTTGACCGTGATCGAATAGCCGGGTTTCGTATCGGCCCCCGGCGGCGGGGTCATGGAGAACTGCACTGTTCGCACGCCGGGTTCATACGCCCGCCAGATATAGATCCTCTGCGAGTTCGGAACGCCAAGTGTGCGAATGGCATAATCTCCGATCCCGCACCAATAATTGACAGGCGCGGATGATCCGACAGCCTTCACCTCGTAAACGCCGTTCGGCAAGGGCGTGATCTCGGTACGGAACTGCGGCCGGACTGACAGGCCGAACCCAACGGCCCCGGCCACCGCAGGCGCTAAAATAAATGTGGCAGCGATGAATGGCTTGAGAAAACGCATGATCCAGATATCCCAAAACAATGGCACCAATACCGATAGCATAACCACGACACCCTACGAGTAAAGTGGGGCACACCAGCTACGCGGACACAGTTTTTTGGGGAATTCCCACTATTCATATCGCCGGAAACGAGTACACTACCCGAAAGCATTTATAACACATCAAACTATCGGCAATTCCGTTGACCAAGAGCTTTCCAAAAGACTGGTTCGATTTCCCGCCTGAGAAATATGCGGATCTGGGTGCGATGTTCTATCTCGCGGGGCTTACGAAAACGCACCAGAAACGTAACCTTGCGCAGGTTCTTTATGCGTTCGAAACCCCGTTTCGTCTGGGCCGATATTGTTGAAAAACAACGTGTTGCTGGCGCAGAGAGAGGCGTACCGAACTGAGCGCGAGTGCCTTTCTTGTCAGGCTTTGCTCGTTTGCTGCGGTGCGGGAAAG
>NZ_JBQFZG010000029.1:0-13513 GCF_056542125.1 Ruegeria sp. AF1 | reverse complement strand
CGCCCAGCCTACCGCGGCTTCCTCCTTGTCAGGTTATTCAACGCGGGCCGGGTTACACACGAACGCCAACGATGCGCCGCGGCCCGCATCGAAAAACCTTCGACATAGCTGCCGTTAGCTCATCATCCGTTGTAGAGTCGATCAGGTCGCACCGATCACCCTAGCCGGTGTGCTTTCTCCCGCCTTGTACGTCATCTGAATAGAACCAGTCGTCGGGATATGGATACCACCAGTCCGCCTCCTTCGCCTTCGGGTCGATCACGACCATCTTGGATCGCCTGAATGCCTCGAGTCCCTGAAGGCCTAGCGTGCGTCCAAGTCCAGAATTCTTGATACCGCCAAAAGGCAAGGCATCGTTGTCCACCAGCGGGTTGTTGACCCAAACCATCCCCACCTGTAGTTCATTCACCCCCTGAAATGCCTCCTCCAAGTCGCTGGTAAACAGGCATCCGCCAAGGCCGAACTGCGACGCGTTTGCCAGTTCAAGTGCTTGGTCAAAGTCGCTAACCCGAATGACCGAAGCGACCGGCCCAAAGACCTCTTCCTGAGTTAGCAACATGTCCGCCGTCACGCCGGTCAGGATCGTTGGTTCGAAAAACCAACCTGGCCCTGCATCATCCGGGATACAGCCTCCTACTTCAACCACCGCGCCTTTCTCCGTTGCATCGCGCACCAGCCGCACGACCTTATCTCGCGCTTCCTTGGAGGCCAGAGGTCCAATTTCCGCCACCCCCATGCCGTCGCCGATGCGCAGTTTCCGGGTTCTGGCCACGAACTCGTCGACAAAATCGTCATATACATCATCGACCACAAAAATCCGTTCAGACGATGTGCAAACCTGACCCGACTGCAAAAAGGCAGCAGTCACTGCTCCGGCAGCAGCGACCGCGATGTCGGCGTGTTTACTGACGATAAGTGGATCGCTCCCGCCAGCCTCGATAATTGCCGGTTTTAGACTCTCTGCTGCGGCCACTGCGACTGCACGACCTGTCGGCACGGACCCTGTAAAGGCGACCACATGGGTTTTGGGGCTGGCAATCAACTGTTTACCCACGTCTGCCCCGCCCGACAGGCAAGCAATAAGGTCTTGAGGCAGCGCCTGAAAAAACTCCATGAACGCCATCGTGCACAAAGTTCCTGCGGGTGAGGCTTTCAACACAACACCGTTACCTGCCGCAAGTGATGCGGCCATCGACCAGCAGCCAAGAATGAGGGGGAAATTATATGGAACCACATGCACGGACACGCCGTAGGGCTCGTATGTCTGATACTGAAAAGATCCAGTTTGCATGGTGCCCGCGATCTTGCCCGCGTCATTGCGCGCCATCTCGGCATAGTACCGGAAAACCGGCGGGATATTCGCAATCTCGCCGATCGATTCAGGGTAAGGTTTGCCCGTTTCCAATGTCATCAAACGGGCGACCTCAGTCATGTCGCCGCTTTCGATCTCGTTGGCGATCTGATGCAATACCCGCGCGCGAGACTTGCAGTCCGTTGCAGACCATTTCCTTTGCGCCGCATTGACCCGATCCAGAACCTGGTCCACGATCTGCGGCGACGGTTCACCAAAAACCCCGACGGGCTGCAAGGTAGACGGGTTGACTAGCGTGGTCCCACTACCCTCCAATAGGACATGCCTAGGGTTTAGGTAGTAGCTGGATTTGAACGGGTCACGCATTGGGCAGCCCCCTTGTTTAACAGGCATTGCGCCGTTAGCGGATCATGTACACTTTCTTGACCGTCTCGTGGACAGTGCATACGCCTTTCCAGTCCTGCGGAAAAAAGGCCGCCGTATCGGGCGTAATCTCAATTACCTCTCCGTTTTCATGGACATAGGTACAGCGGCCTTCCAGAAAGTGGCAGAACTCGTCCTTGGTGACGTGACATTCCCACTTACCGGGAGTGCAGACCCAAAGGCCGCATTCGGACCGGCCGTCAGGCCCCTTGTGGATCAGCTTTCCCGACGTGCGGGATTGCCCTTCAATCATCGTCGGGATTACCCCCCAATCGACAAGGTCAGTCTGCTGGAGCGGGTTTTGCATACTTGGCGTGGTCATGATTCAGGTTCGCGATCCGTTAGGTAGTAAGTGTTGCGCAATGTTTCCACGACCGTGCATTCCCCTACCCAACCGGCGGGGAATAGTACGGCCGTTCCGGGCGTAACTTCGATGCTTTCGCCTGCATCCGACTGATACAGCGCACGGCCCTGCACAAAATAGCAAAACTCGTCACGCGGGATCGTTAGGCGCCAACGGCCTGGAGTACAGACCCATGCGCCGATCTCCGGCCGATTGTCCGGGCCTTTGTGAACCAGCAAGCCCGATGAATGCGACTGGCCTTCAATCATGTCCGGCTGTAACCCCCAGTCCGTAAGGTCGGTGCGGGTCGAGATTTCGGAAAGATGCGGGGCGCTGCTCATTCCGCGGCTTTCAGGATGTCGTCGAGAATGCCAGCTGCCTTGGTCGGACCATGCCGTGACTGCATGTGAGCAGAGGTTGCCGCCATCTTCGCCTGCATTCCTGGATCGTTGATACATTTGTCGAGGGCAAAAGCCAATTCATCATCGGTCCAGTCGTATCGGTGAAACCCGAATCCGTGGCCTGTTTCCTGAACACGAGTGGCGTTATCGTGGCCGTCCCAGACATAGGGCATGATGATTGCTGCTTTACCGAAATACAGGCACTCGGTGAACGAGTTGTTACCGCCATGATGTATCACCGCGTCAACCTGCGGAATTACCGAAGGCTGGGGATACCAGCTCTGTATGTGCACGTTGTCGGGAATGTCTGTGTATTCGTCCATGTAATCCCCGACATTTACGAGCGCCCGGTAGGGCAACTTGGAAATGGTCGAAATGATCCTCTTTAGCAGGTCGGTGTCACCTGCACCAAGCGACCCGAAAGATATATAGAGAAGTGGTTTGTCATTGTTGGACTTAAACGTTGGCACCTCAAAGGGTTCTTCTTCGCGTACGCAACCTTCGAGATACTGGAACCTGTTCGGGTCCAGTGGGTTCTGCCGTTCGTACTTTGCCGGCTCGGGATAAAGCAGAAGGTTCATTGTGGGCGACGCTTCGAAAAACTCTCCGATCGGATAGGCATCTTCGTTGCATCTGGCCAGGAACGCATTGTAGTCGTCGTGGATCGGCTTGATCACCTCGTGGAACTTTGCCTCATAGGCCTCCATGCCCTCGCGGTCATCCACCCGGCAGCCCGATAAGTGCGGCGGCACAATCGGGTCTGGGATTTCGTTTTCGGAACATGAGATGATCCGCACCCACGGTACGCCGAACTGCTTGATGGCTGGGAACATAATGACATTATCCACGCAGATCATATCTGGTTTGATTTTTGCCAGTACCTCGGGCAGATCTTTTTGCGCCCATTTTGCGCTGTCGACGATCGCCTCCCAGCAATCCTTTACGTAGTTATCGATCTGGTCAATCGGGCTTTTGCGAAAATTTGGGATGTGACCGTTGATGAAATCTTCCCAGAACTTTGCCATCGCCTCGGGTTCCATCGGCTCGGACAGGGCAACAGGATGCGCCTCAAACCCATAACCTTCATATACCTCGACAAAGCCGGGATCGCTTAGAAATACGGCCTTATGGCCCAGTTTCTCGCAGGCCTGCGCGATGCCAACCGAATTCAGCGCAGGGCCAAAGGCAGCTTCGGGGAAGAAGGCGATGGTTTTCTGTGACATTGTAGGTCTCCGGTTAGATTTGGCTTAGCAGTTGGGCAGGATGCGGGAATGTTTGGCGTCCCATACGCAGTGGACATCCTGACCCGGCTGGATACTTTCACGGTCGGCTTGGCTGGCGGGCACGCGGGCGGAAAGGATGCTCCTCCCGCCGCGAACGCGTACATGCACACCCAGGTCTGACCCGTGATAGGCGACTTCTTCGACAATGCCGGGAAGGCAGTTGCGTCCATCTTGAGGGGCGGTCTGCATCAGGTTGACCCGTTCCGGGCGCACAGCAATTGTGGCAGCACCGCGCAGCTCGGAAACACCCCTCAGCATTCCCGCCCCGTCGACATCGACACCGCCGTCGACGGCGTTTCCGTCCAGAAAGTTCATCACGCCGATAAAATCTGCAACAAAGCGCGATCCGGGTTGTTCGTAGAGCTCGTGAGGAGTACCGACCTGCGCCAGCTTACCGTCATGCAAGACAGCGATCCGGTCGGCCATGACCAAGGCCTCTTCCTGGTCATGGGTAACAATCAGAAATGTAATCCCTACCTCGTGCTGCAACCGTTTGAGCTCCAGCTGCATCTCTTCTCGCAGTTTCTTGTCCAGAGCTGAAAGGGGCTCATCCAGCAACAGGACCTTTGGCCTTTTGATCAGCGCGCGCGCCAAAGCAACCCGCTGTCGCTGCCCACCGGAAAGCTGATCCGGCTTGCGCCCGGCAAAGCCCGACAGCTTCGCACTTTCCAGAACCTCGGCCACTCGCGTGGCGATTTCGTCCTTGGGCAATTTCTCCATTTCTAACCCATAGGCGATGTTTTTTTCGACGCTCATGTGCGGAAACAAGGCATAGGACTGGAACATCAGGTTCAGGGGCCGCTTGCTGGGGCGTATATTTGTCACGTCCTGCCCGGCAACGATTACCTGTCCTTCCTGTGGTGTTTCGAACCCGGCCAGTGTCCGCAACAGTGTGGTCTTGCCGCAACCCGATGGGCCCAGAAGTGCAAAGAACTCGTTGTCGCGAATATCCAGCGAAACGTTGTCGATCGCAGTCACCAAACCGTATCTCTTGGTTATATTCCTGAGTTGAATCGCTTGGCTCATCGGCTGAAAACCTCTTTGTCGGCACGCTGCGCGAAGAAGACCAGCGTGAACGATACAAACATGACGATGGTAGCCATCGCATTGATTTCCGGCGTTACGCCAAAGCGGATCATTGCGTAGATCTGCATCGGCAACGTGGTCGAGGATTGCCCGGCACCGGCGGTGAAAAAGGCAATAATGAATTCGTCCACAGACAGGGTGAAAGACAGCAGCGCCCCAGCAATAACCCCCGGCGCGATGGCGGGCAGCAGAATGCGACGAAAGGTGGTGAATTCGCTGGCCCCAAGGTCGGCACTGGCCTCAAGTATCGAATGGTCGAAATTGCGCATCCGCGTTCGCACCACGGCGACAACGAACGCAATGTTGAACACGACATGGCTCAGAATGATCGAATGAAGCCCGAGCGTCATGTTGAGCAGAGTGAAAAAGGACAACAGTGCGATGGCCAAAACTATGTCCGGGATGATCATCGGCGCGAACAGAACCGCGTCTAGAACTGAAGAATTACGCCGTGTTTCGACACCGACCGCCAAAAGCGTGCCGATTATTGTCGCCAGAACGGTCGAGATTAAGGCCACGATTAGCGTGTTGCGCGCCGCCGACAGTATTGGTTCCGCGGCAAACAACTTGCCGTACCATTCCAACGAAAACCCGGTCCATACAGTTGGAAGTCCGGCCCGGTTAAAGCTTAGCGCCATGAGCACAAGGATCGGCACATAGAGAAAGGTATAAAACAATACCAGGTGCAGCTTCAGGCCCATGTTGGATCGGCCCCGCATCAGTCCTGCCCTCTCTGTCCCGCTGCACGATTGGCCAATACCGCCTGTGCGAACAAAAGCCCCATCATAATCGCAATCAGGAACATCGACAGCGTTGCTCCGAACGGCCAGTCGCGGGCGCTCAGGAACTGGTCATAGATCAGGTTTCCAACCATCTGAAGTCGCCCGCCACCAAGCAAATCGGGCGTTATGAAATTGCCGATCGACAGCACAAAAACAAAAACACCACCTGCCGCGATGCCGGGAACGGTCTGTGGCAGTATCACCCGGTAGAAAGTGATCCAAGCGGGCGCTCCAAGATCTTCCGAGGCTTCTATGGTTTCGACATTTATGCGGCTCAGCGATGAATAGATCGCCAGAACCACAAAGGGTGTGTAGTTGTAGACAAGTCCAACGATCACCGCGAAATTGTTATATAGCAGAGACAGCGGCTCATCGATCAAGCCTGCCCCCTGGAGAGTATTATTGATCAAGCCCTCGCGGTTCAGCATCACGATCCAGGCGTAAGTGCGGATTAGGTAGTTGGACCAGAACGGCAGGATCACCAAGATCAGCAAGCCGGTCTGCCAACGGCGCGGCGCCAGCGTGATGGCATAGGCCGCCGGATAGGCGATGAGGATCGCGATTATGGTGGCCAGAAATGCAATCTTGGCCGAGCGCAGGAAGATTCCGAGGTATAGTGGGTCGGCGGCCCGCACAAAATTTTCAAACGTAAAGACGTAGTCGATGCCGCCATAGATACCGCGTTCAAAGAACGCATAGGTAAAAATAAGACCACACGGCACCACCATAAGAAGTGCAAGCCAACCCAGGCCCGGCCCCAGCAAGATCACCGATTTCAGTCGATTGGTCATATACTTGGCAATCTGTGGAGTGATATCGTATCGGCCCGACCCTTTGTTCGGGTCGGGTTTTGCTCAGGGTTTGATCACTTATTGTGCGGCCATAATTTCGGTCACAGTACGTGCAAAGGGTTTCTGGCCGTTGCCGAGATCGCGCAACTGCTCGTACTTGGTAAGGTCTGCAGGCGACATTCCCATGTTCGGGAAGGTTTCTATCAAGGACGGGTCCAGCGCCTCCATCGCAGCCTTGTTCGGCGTTTTGTAAAGGATATTACTGGCAACCCAGACACCGACATCCGCGCCCAAGACATAGTTCACAAAGGCATGCGCCGCGTCTTTGTTTTCAGATGCATCCGTGATGACTAGCGCATCTACCCACAGATCCGATCCTTCTGATGGGATCGTATACTTGATGTCTGCGTTCTCACCGATGCCGTAGTTACACCAGCCATCCCAGGCGTGAACCATCGTTGCCTCGCCCGATACCAACTTCAGATAAAAAGTTGCATCGTCGTAGGCCAGCAGATCCTGCTTCGCCGCAACCAGCAGGTCCTTTGCAGCCGCCAACGTCTCATCCGACGTATCGTTCAGCGACTTTCCGAGGGCTAGCGCGGCAGCTCCCATCAGCCAACGATCCGTCGAGAGCATTGTCACTTTGCCTTTCAGGTCGTCAGAGGGTTTGAGCAGATCATTCCACGAAGTCGGTTCTGCCATCAGGTCTGACCGGTAGCATAAGCCCGTCGTGCCCCAAGCGTATGGCATTGAATAGTTGTTGCCCGGATCATGAGCCAGTTCTTTAGCTTCGTCATACAAGTTGGACGCATTCGGAACCTTATCGTGGTCGATAGCAGCCACCAGCCCCAAGTTGTTTAATGCTTCGGCAAATGGCGACGAGACGAAAAGAACGTCATAGCCCTTGCCCCCACCGGCTACGACTTTGCCCATGATTTCTTCGTTGGTGCCATGCACCGAAAGCTCGGCCTCGATACCGGTTTCCTTGGTGAAATTCTCCAGCAGGTCCGGCGGCATGTAACCGTCCCAGTTCGAGATCACGATTTTTTCTGCTTGGGCCGCTCCGGCGAATACGCTGAGAGCGCAGACCGCCCCGGCTGTGAGCCAAGCAAATGGCAAACGGAACGAATTGGTGAACTTGTTGGTCATGTCTTCCTCCCTTGACATCCGCGCTCGCTTCTGGGGCGAGATATGTGATGCAATCACGGTATTTTTTGATTAAATAAAACTCAACAATTTTTTGAATCATTTTTGTGTGGCCCGATGAAGACATTTAAAGTACCGTTTTTATTGTATATTAATTAAGAATGACGAAAGCCGCCTTGTTATGTCGCCAAGCAAACACTTGAAACTTGCTCAAAAAATACTGGACGTTGCGATGGATCTCGACTTGCATCAGGGCGACAGGCTGGTGGAAAAAACCCTTGCTGATTCGTGCAGCGTCTCTCGCACTCCAGTTAGATCCGCATTGAGGCTACTGGAAAAAGAGGGGATGGCACGCAAAGCGGCAGAAGGTGGGTTTGTCCTAGAATGCGAACCCGAAAAGGGGCATTCGATACTAAACCAGCATTCGGTTGGAGCAGGTGCCGATCTCGCTGGTGACATCCTACGAGATCGCGGAGCCCGACGCCTGGACGGCGCCATCAATGTCACAGACCTGATCCGGCGATATTCAGTTTCACGCAGCGCTGCACAGCGTGCGCTCGAAGCTCTCCTAGCCCAAGGCGTGATTCAGAAAGCCGAAGGCCAATCCTGGGTGTTCACTCGCATGCCAGGAGACCGTTCAGGACGGATTGAGAGCTACGAATTTCGTCTAATACTGGAACCGCAGGCCATTCTGTCCGACGGTTTCAAGTTGGACACCAAGCGCGCCGATCTGGTCCGCACCCAAACCGAAGCGCTTCTGGCGCAGTCGGAAAACTCCTTCAACAGCCAGGAATTCCAAGACGCGGATCTTGCCTTTCACAAGCTTATCGCTCGTTCGTCCGGCAACCAGTATCTAGCTTCTGCTCTCATTGCCCACCATGGGTTGCGCCACCTGCCAGGCGGATCGTTCGGTATGATCGACTTTCGGATGAGGCAGGCGCTTGAGGAACATCTGCGCATACTTGATTTCATCGAGCAGGGTCATTTCGATCTTGCGGCGGATCAGATGAGGGTTCATTTGCGGCTTTCAATGAACCAAAGACCCAGCGTCGCCAATCGTGGCGCGCCGGCGCTTGTCCAAGCGACCCGCGGGTCAATCCGATGAGTGAATGATGAACCGCGAGGAAGCACCTTTAATCGCTTTTTTCCCTGAAGCTAGTTTTGGGGCTGCACTGAATTGTGTGGGGATCGCTCAGGAGCTTCGCGCAATGGGCGCACTCCCCGTTTTCCTGACCCACGGTGGCTTTGGTGGCGTATTCGCAGATTACGGTTTTGACGAGTTCGCCGTCCCAGTTCAATCAAAGTTGACAGAAGAGGAAACCCAGACCTATTGGCAGGAATTCCTGAGTCATCACCTACCGCATTTTAGCATGCTCCCAACTGACCAACTGGCCACCTATGTAGAGCCCGTTTGGAGCGCAATCGTCGAGACTGCGGAATCGGTTGAGCAGGGGTTGGAAACGGCGCTAGAGCGGATCAACCCGGATGTCGTCGTTCTCGACAACGTCATCATGTTCCCAGCCATCGTACGATCCGAGCGCCCATGGGTCAGGGTCATTTCATGCGCGGAAACCGAGTTGCCAGACAACTGCCTACCGCCGTACCTGTCCGGCCTGCCGGCATCTGACGTGGCCGGGTGCGCGGCATTCCGGGACCAGTACCTGGAGACCCTTGGCCCAATTCATGCTCGCTACAACAAATTTCGCCAGGATCGGGGACTTGAGCTATTGCCTAATGGTGAGTTCCTAGAAACATCACCGCATCAAAACCTTCTTTTGGCGCCATCGATAATTCGCCACGATCGTGATCAGGCGCTGAGTCCTGGACAATTCACCTTCCTCGAAGGCTGCGTACGCCAAGAAGGTCCCTACCGTGTACCTCAGATGCCCCGTAACGACGGGCCTCTGGTGTATGTGAGTTTTGGTAGCCTGGGTGCTATGGATGTCACATTCTTTGAAAGCCTGTTCGACGTATTCAAGACAATGGACATGAGGTTTCTGGTCAATGTCGGGGCCCAGATCGATGCCTATTCCAGAGTACCAGACAATGTTCATCTGCAGGAATGGTTCCCGCAGCCTTCCGTGGTTGAACAATGCGATCTGTTTATTCACCACGGCGGTAACAACAGCTTTTGCGAAGCGCTGTATTTCGGGGCCCCGTCGCTGATCCTCCCCTATTGCTGGGACGGGCACGATAACGCCCAGCGAGCAGTTGAAACCAGTGTCGGACTCAGGTTAAATCGGTGGGATTGGACGCCGGAGCAGTTGGAGAATGCGATTAACCGACTACTTGGGGACGCGGAGCTAAAGGCCCGGCTGGCTGCGAACTCAGAGTTCATGCGGTTGAGAAAGTCGGTTCAGTTAGCTGCTCAGAAAATTCTGGATTGTGTAAAACCTAACTGAATCTAGTTTTGTCCCGTCGGTCATCCGTTTTGTAATTAAGGATGGAAGGGAACATCGCAACGAACTCTTAATCACTGAACCTAAAGTGTAGGTTTTGGGCTTATTCTGGCGAAAAACTATTCGTTGATTGACGCACAAATCGCTGATTCAATTTCCGTACTGAACGGGGGAATGAGCGATGAAGGGGCCAAGGCAGCAAACACAAGGGTCACTGTTCTACGAATTCTCGATTGAGGATCATGTTCCGCAAGACCATATTCTTCGAGGTATAGACCGGTTCGTCGAACTGTCTGATATCCGTCGGCACCTTGCTCCGTTCTACAATTCGACTAGCCGACCGTTGAACTGCTCCGGGTTTTCCGGAGGCTCCAAATCGAGGAAGGATTGGAGCCATGGAAAGAGACAACAGAGCGAACCGCTATTCACCTGAGACGCGCGCAAGGGCCGTGCGGATGGTGCTTAACAATCAAGGCAGCTATGAGAGTCAGGCGGCAGCGATCAAGGCGATTGCGCCGAAGATCGGCTGTGGCCGGGACACATTGCGGCGTTGGGTTCAGCAGGAGGAAACTGACCTTGGCCACCGGGATGGTGTGACGTCGGAAGAGCGGACCAGGATCATGAAACTGGAACGCGAAGTGCGGGAGCTGCGTCAGGCCAATGAGATCCTAAAAAAGGCCAGCGCGTATCTTGCTCAGGCTGAGCTCGACCGCCCACTGAAACGATGATCGGGTTAATCCACTGCCCGGCTAGGCATTGCGGGACGCAATGTCCCGAGAGGGGGCGATCACCGGGCCGAGTATTGGGTCGAGCCGATCTGCCGGGTTTTGCCGATCGCCCCTTCGACCTTCTACGACCATCTGGCCGTTGTCCGTGATCCGGATCGTGCATCTGATCGCGCCAAACGGGATGCCGTCCTGCGGCGCGAAGTGCACAGGGTGTGGGATCAGAACTTCAAGGTCTACGGGGTGCGCAAGGTCTGGCATCAGATGCGCCGCGAAAGCTTCGATGTGGAACGCTGCACGGTGGAACGGCTGATGCGACAGTTGGGCATACAGGGCGTTGTTCGCGGCAAGGCCCAGAAAAAAACGCGGCCGGACAAGGCACTGCCATGCCCGCGCGACAAAGTGAACCGGCAATTCCGGGCACCGGCCCCAAACACGCTCCGGGTCAGTGACTTCACCTATGTCTCGACCTGGCAGGGATTTGTCTGTGTGGCCATCGTAATCGACACCTTCGCCAACCGGATCGTTGGCTGGCGAGCGTCACGTTCCCCGCAGACCCAGTTCGTGTTGGATGCCCTCGAACAGGCGCTCTATGAACGGCGACCATGTGACGATCTCATCCATCACAGCGACCGGGGCAGCCAATATGTGTCGATCCGCTATACCGAGCGGCTGGCCGAGGCCGGGATAGAGCCCTCGGTCGGCAGCGTCGGCGACAGTTACGACAATGCTCTGGCGGAGACGATCATCGGCCTGTTCAAAGCCGAGGTCATCCACCGGTTAGGGCTGTGGAAAACCGCCGATGCTGTCGAATGGGAAACCCTCAAATGAGTCGACTGGTTCAACAACCGCCGCCTGCTGCAACCCATCGGAAACATCTCGCCAGTAGAAGCCGAGGAGACATTCTATGAACAGTGCAATGAGTCCGATAAAGTCGCCTGAAACAGAGTAATCGGTCTCCGGGAAAACCGAGGCGGTTCAGCCCTTTTGAACCGTCTGGAAACGCACTAGTAACGGCTTCAATAAAATTGTGACCCATAAATCGACGTAACTTGCAGGTAGTTCCAGAGACTGCATCGCTTGCGTCACTGTCCGAACTGCGGATCATAGCCCCCATAGACTTGGCGCCCGGCGCTATGAAAGTCTTCCTGAAATTGGCAATCGCGGCCGCGAACTTTCAATATAGCTGTTGCAGCCAATGAATTTTTAAGTTCGCTATCTTTAAAAAGGACGCGAGCGATGTCGGGCAAAAACTCTTCCCCGCGAGGGCAAGCCAAGGCAAATTTCGAAACGAAATCGCCGAAGAATTTGCGTAATCTCTCTGGGCTAGTTTCATTTGTCTCGCAGGCTGCATTTATCAATGCAACTTCAAGAGCCTGCTCAAATGCAACGTATGCCTTCGAAACGCCATTCACATCGATCCACAGTGGGTGGTCTTTGCGTCTTGCGAAGTCAGCTGCACGCAAAAAGAGATCTTGAGTAGATGCTGTAGTGGAGGGATACGTTCCTCTAAGAGAAATCAGTTTCCGAAACTGTGACATTTCCCAACTCCATTTTTGGTTATCGATACAAAAATGGAGATGGCGTTTGGTTCGGGATGATAGGATGTAGCCTACGGTAGAATACAGTTATATGGTTGTGTCGCTAACCTTGGATCAACGAATTACGTGAACCGAACACCTTGCGTGATGCACGACTCTGTTCGCAGTGGAACCTAAGAATATGTCCTCAAAACCAGGCTTGTGCGAAACCAAGACGATGCAATCCGCGTCGCTCTCATTTGCGAAGTCTACAATAGCCCTACCCGCGTGCCCAGAGATGAGCCGAGCCTTCGCGCCTGAAATTTCAGAAGCAGTTTGATGCAGGTTTTCCAGGATTTCATGCCGCGTATTGGCAAGTACTTCGCTGGGAATCTGAGACCCTACATACGCCGGAATTGGCTCTTGGACGTGTATCACAGTGAATACAGCGTCCGCATCAGCCAATTGGCGCGCGGCTTCAAACGACGCTTGTGTGTCGTATTCTTGGTCCAGAGCAACCGGGATCAGGATATTCTTGTACATTTGACCTCCTATCTACTGCTCCAATGATTCCAGTTTGGTTCCTCGGCAGCAGGAAACCTACACAGGCTCAGACTTTGAAGATTTCCCCGCGCCGTTTGTAGCGGCTACAACATCATCAACTGTTTTCTCAACAGCTTCAACTTCGGTTTCAGCGACATAAGATGCACAACGGGACACGGTTTCGAACCATTCCTGAGCGTCAGCAACCAACCGCTCCGCCGAATGGCGCTGCCACTCCGCCATGCTCTGAAAGGCTTTAGAAGGATCGGACGGGTTCGCGGAAGACACATTGCGTGCAGCTTTTAGAGCCGTCCGGACCGCCTCATGACGCCGTTCGAACCAATGCTGCGCAAAGGCCTCGGTTTCTTCGAGCAATTTCTCTTGCGCGTCCCAAAATTGTTCGATCTGGGCACCGAAGGCCGGATTGCCAGAAATGGGCGGCTGCATTTGCTTGAAAACATCCAAAAGTGAGGTCGGGCTATTTGTGTTGGATTTCTTTGTCGGCATCGAAAATTCCTCCGCATTTTCTGAATGAGCTATTTTGCCACCTGCGGCGCGCTTTCGCCTTAATTCAGATCAATTTCCCTTACTATTACAATCCTCAACTTAGGCTGCTACAGGGCAATCGCATTCTCTCCGACATCGGTTCCTAGGGTCAGGATTCATAACCAGTAGATGACGACGGCTGCGAGCGCGATGGCCGAGAGGAAGACCTTGGGACACCTGTCGTAGCGGGTTGCCACGCGTCTCCAGTCTTTG
>NZ_JBQFZG010000028.1:0-23527 GCF_056542125.1 Ruegeria sp. AF1 | reverse complement strand
ACCGAAATACTTGGTGATCGCTGCGGTCAGCGTCGTCTTGCCGTGGTCAACATGCCCAATCGTGCCGATGTTGACGTGCGGTTTTGTACGCTCAAACTTTTCCTTTGCCATTCCTCAGGCGCCCTTTTGCGATTTGGGGGACCCTTGGTCCCGGGTTACTATCTGCGCGCGCGAGATATTTGGTTCAAAGGGGAAAATCAAGCACATCCTGAGGGAAATGCGGTTATCCCGCCGGATTTTGCGTAACCTCGGTGGAATCGAGGGGCTGGATCAGGTCTGGCCGTTTTTCGAACCAGCCATTCTCTTCATGTTCTTCAGCCAGCCACTCTTCGACCCGGTCGGCTACTTTCAGTGACAGACCGGCCATCTGTTCGTTTTTGGTACGCTCGTGCCCCGACCCTTTCAGCGCACTGCCTCCGGTCGTGTCTTCCAGCACCTGGAACTGCTTTCCCTTTGCCAGAAACTTTTCTTTCTTCACGTCATAAACGTTGACCAGCACAATCGCAGTGCTTTTGGGATTGTAGATGATCGGGATTCCCGGGGGCGCCAGCATGTAGCCTTCCAGGCTGATTCCGATGTCATATTCCTGCGTACCTTCATAACGGCCCAGACGAATATCGACTGCATTCTGGATGGCCTTCGTCCATTCGTCGGGTGTTGCATCGCGGGATACTGGCCCTTGCACGGCCTTGTCAGCGAACGCGTAGTTGACCCGCAGCTTGAATTCACCCAGCGATTCAGGCGGTTCATAAACCTGCGTCTGCGTGCATGCGGCCATCAGGGCCAATCCGGTGATTAGGGTCAGAATGCGCAACATGTCTCTCTGTCTCGATAGGCCTGTTTTTATTGGGTGTAGCGCACCGATACGGGTTGTGCCAAGCCGTATCGGTGGATTTCTACCGCAACCGGGGTCGGATCACGAAAACTTATAGTCCCGCGGGAAGCCGTAAGGCGCTTTTTTCCCTACGCTGGCGCGCTTGGACAGCCATTGGGACATATCTGCCTCATGCCGGGTCTTGTCGCCTCCCATGGACCATTTCAGGCCCTCCTCCCAGTTGAAGGTGGTGATGTCAGACAGACCGCCGTCCAGCTCAAGCGTTCCCTGCCGCCCGCGTGCCATATTGTATTTTTGCAGGCGCACGCCCTTGCCGCGAGTCATTTCGGGCAATTCTTCTGTCGGGAAGACAAGGAACTTGCCGTTCTGGGACACGATTGCAACGTGGTCGCCCTCGACCGGTTTGCAGATCACTGCTGTTTCGTCGTCCTTGACGTTCAGCACCTGCTTGCCGTTTCGCGTCTGGGCCAGCACGTCATCTTCGGGCACCATGAACCCGTTGCCCGCATCCGAGGCCACCAGCAGCTTGCGCCCCGGTTTGTGGATCAGGATATCGATGATCCGTGCCTCGTTCGGCAAATCGACCATGAGGCGCAGGGGTTCGCCCATGCCCCGCCCGCCGGGCAGGTTGGCCGCGCTGACTGTATAGAACCGCCCGTTCGAAGCGAAGACCAGCAACCGATCGGTCGTTTCCGCATGGAAGATAAAGCGCGGCCCATCGCCATCCTTGAACTTCAATTCACGGGTCAGGTCGATATGACCGGTCATGGCGCGAATCCAACCCATCTGAGAGCAGACGACCGTGATCGGTTCGCGGTCGATCATCGCCTCAAGCGGCACTTCTTCGACCTCACCCGCTTCGGCGAACCGCGTGCGGCGCGCGCCGCCTTCGTAATCTTTGCCGAAGGTCTTTTTCGTCTCTTTCAACTGCTCGGAAATCTTGGCCCATTGCAGGCCTTCGTCGGCCAACAGGTCTTCGAGGTTGGCACGTTCCAGCATCAACTCATCGCGTTCTCGAACCAGCTCCATCTCTTCCAGACGGCGCAGGCTGCGCAGGCGCATGTTGAGGATCGCGTCAACCTGAACCTCGGACAACTCGCCCTCGCCCGGTTTGGGTGAGACATAGTCGGCCTCGCTGGTGGCGCGGATGTGGTCGATCCCCCAATCCTCGCGCATCAGCGCGGCTTTGGGGTCTTCGTCGTAGCGGATGATGTCTATCACACGGTCGAGGTTCAGGAAGGCAACGATAAAGCCCTCCAACACTTCCAGCCGGTGGTCGATCTTGGCCATGCGGTGGCGCGAGCGGCGCAGCAGCACCTCTTGTCGGTGATCTAGAAACGCGCGCAGCACTTCCTTCATCGAGCAGACCTTGGGCGTCACCCCGTCGATCAGCACGTTCATGTTCAGGCTGAACCGCACCTCAAGGTCCGAGTTGCGATAAAGCATGCCCATCAGCACCTCAGGGTCCACATTCTTGGAGCGCGGCTCGAGGATCAGACGGATGTCATCGGCGGATTCGTCCCGCACATCGGCAAGGATCGGGATTTTCTTGGTCTGGATCAGCTCGGCGATCTTCTCGATCAGCTTGGACTTTTGAACCTGATAAGGAATCTCGGTGACGATGATCTGCCACTGTCCGCGCCCCAAGTCCTCGACCTCGTACTTGCAGCGCAAACGGAACGAACCGCGCCCGGTGCGATAGGCTTGCGCGATATTCTCGGGCGGCTCGACAATCACGCCTCCGGTCGGGAAATCTGGGCCGGGCACGTAGTTCAGCAACGTGTCGTCGCGCGCCTCCGGTGTCTTGATCAGATGCAGACAGGCATCGCAGAGTTCCGAGATGTTGTGCGGCGGGATATTCGTCGCCATCCCCACCGCGATACCACTTGCGCCATTGGCCAGCAGGTTCGGGAACTGTGCAGGCAGCACGACCGGTTCGGTCAGGGTGCCGTCGTAATTGTCGCGGAAATCAACGGCGTCTTCGTTCAACCCTTCCAGCAGCGCCTCGGCCACGATGGTCATCCGCGCCTCGGTGTATCGCGAGGCCGCCGGGTTATCGCCGTCGATATTGCCGAAATTGCCCTGCCCGTCGACCAGCGGATAGCGGACGTTGAAATCCTGTGCCAGACGCGCCATCGCGTCATAGATCGCGGCGTCGCCATGCGGGTGATAGTTGCCCATCACGTCGCCGGAAATCTTGGCAGACTTCCGGAAACCTCCGGTTGCACTGAGTCGCAACTCTCTCATCGCATAGAGGATTCGGCGGTGAACCGGCTTCAACCCGTCCCGCGCATCGGGCAGCGCCCGGTGCATGATGGTGGACAGCGCATAGGTCAGATACCGCTCACCAATCGCGCGGCGCAGCGGTTCCGCCACCTCGCCCCCACCTGCAGGGGCCTCCATGTTGGGGTCATCGATCGTATCGTTCATATATGATGTGATACGACGCAAGTGCGCCCTGGTAAAGCGAGCAGCACATAAATTGCTGGGGAAAAGTCGTGCTTTTTGCAACAGGGGGAGACACCGTGTTGTTTTCCCCCATTTTTCGACTCGTCACCCAAAATATGCTAAGATCTCATCAATTGATTTGCTGCCATTTGTTGATGTTACGATTGCTTTGGGGGATGCGCCATGACGCGCCTGATACTTGTTACCTTTGCCGCGCTCGGCTGGACCTTTTATGTGATGAGCGGCGGCCCCGATTTTGAACCGCGCGGCGTACGCCCTGCCAAACCGGAACGCGTGGTTGTCGTGGCCGAACCGGTTGCCCCGGTCGTTGAACCTGCACCTGTCGAAGATTTGGTCACCCGGTCCGCCGTCAAACCCGCTCTGGCGGATCCACCTGTTGCCGAGGCGGTAACCCAGTTGGGCGAGACCGAAACAAAGGCCCTCCTCTCGCAGGTCGCGGCTGGCCTGAAAGCCAATCCCTCGCTCTTTAAAGACGAAAGCGTGACACTGACCCTGGCGTCACTGGAACAGGGTGTGACCGCACTGGAGCAGGTGGTCACCGACGCTGAGTTGCCCGTCGTCAAACTGCCCACGCCTGCCGAGGCCCAGACCGACATCCGCGAAATTTCGGGCACCCGGGTTAATCTGCGCGATGGCCCCGGCACGATCTATCCCATCATCGGCAAGGCCGCGCTTGGCCAACGGGTCGAGGTCCTGAGTGACTCCGGCACCGGCTGGCTGCGCCTGCGCGTGTTGCCCGCGCAACAGGTTGGGTGGATTTCAGCATCACTTGTCCGGAAAACATCAAACTGACGCCCGGACGTCATTGCCCTGCCGCAAACCCCACCCTAGCTTTTGGCGGGGTTCAACTTCGGAAGGCACATGCAGAAATCGATTCTTATTACGGGATGCTCGTCGGGCATTGGGCTGGACGCAGCACACGGAATGCGTGCACGAGGCTGGCGTGTATTTGCATCCTGCCGACAGCAGCGCGACTGTGATCGCCTGCGCGCGCAAGGGTTTGAAAGCCCCAGAATCGACTATACCGAACCCGACAGCATTTCCTCGGGATTGTCATATGTACTTGAGGCAACGGACGGAACACTGGACGCACTGTTCAACAACGGCGCGCACGGGCTGCCCGGTGCGGTTGAAGACGTCCCGACAGACGCTCTGCGTCATATCTTTGAAACCAATGTCTTTGGATGGCACGAACTGACCCGACAGGTTATTCCCGTCATGCGGGAACAGGGTCACGGCCGGATTGTGCAATGTTCCTCGGTACTGGGCCTTGTCGCCTTCCCCTGGCGCGGCGCATATGTCGCCACCAAATACGCCATCGAAGGACTGACCGACACCTTGCGGCTGGAGCTGCGGGATGCAAACATTCAGGTCGTGTTGATCGAGCCCGGCCCGATCACCTCAAAGCTCAGGGAAAAGGCAATCCCGGTGTTCGAAAAATACATCGACTGGGAGAACTCGGCCCTGCGGGAAAAATACGAAGGTTCGCTGCTGAAGCGACTATACGAAAACAGTGCGCCCGACCGGTTCGAACTGCCCGCCTCTGCTGTCACCGACAAGCTGGCCCATGCGGTCGAGGCGCGCCGCCCCAAACCACGCTACTATGTGACCACCCCGACATATATCGCAGGGGTTCTGCGCCGGATTCTGCCAACAAAAGCCACGGACCGCATCCTTTCGGATATCTGAGACGTTATTTCCCGTTCGCTTTTCGGTGCCTTGACGCTAGATGGGTGATAATCGAAAAAACCGGACGGTGACTTTAAATGGACCCTTTAATGGTCATTCTGCTTCTGGCCATGGCGGCGGTTGTCGTTGTGTTAGCCCTGGGCATCGCGAATTTCGGCAAAGGCGGCATGGAAGCAGCTAAGAAAAGCAACAAGATGATGCGCCTGCGCATCCTCTTTCAGTTCATCGCCGTAGTTTTAATCGTGCTTTACGTCTATCTACGCGGGCAAGGAGTGCAGTAATGGTTGTGCTGAACAAAATCTACACACGCACCGGCGACGATGGCAAAACCGCACTGGGAAATGGCGAGCGTGTGGCAAAGTATTCGGGACGCGTTGCCGCCTACGGAACAGTGGACGAGTTGAATTCTTTTGTTGGCGTGGCCCGCACCGAGGCTGAAGGCGAAGTCGATGCCGCCCTGTCGCGGATTCAGAACGACCTGTTTGATCTTGGCGCAGATTTCTGCCGCCCTGAAATGGAGAAGGATGCCGAAGCGGACTATCCACCGCTGCGAGTCGTATCCGCTCAGATCGACCGGCTGGAAGCCGAAATTGACATCATGAACGAAACATTGGAACCGCTGCGCAGCTTTATCCTGCCGGGGGGGTCGCGGCTGGCCGCGCATTTGCACGTGTGCCGCACCGTATCGCGTCGCGCCGAGCGATTGGCAGTCGAGTTGACAAATATGGAACCGGTTAACGATGTGGCCGTCAAATACCTCAACCGGCTAAGTGACTGGTTTTTCGTCGCGGCCCGTTGCGCAAACAACGATGGCAAGGACGACGTGCTGTGGGTTCCTGGCGCGAACCGCTGAATATTTCCCAGAAAATAGGCACAATGCGGGCAACAATCTTGCGTGCCTCAAGGTAAAAAACTGCAAAACGCGACGTCCCGACGCGACGACGTGACGATTTTGCTCTGTTTTGCGGGTGCAGCAGACGTTATCAAGTCCGACGAGAGCATTGGTGGAGTCGCCTTCGCGGCTTGCCGTTTTTTTGAGGAGAAAGCGCTACAATGAAGGTACTGGTACCTGTCAAACGCGTGATTGACTACAATGTGAAGGTCCGCGTGAAAGCGGACGGTAGCGGTGTTGATCTCGCCAATGTCAAAATGTCGATGAACCCGTTCGACGAGATTGCGGTTGAAGAGGCCATTCGCCTGAAAGAGGCTGGCAAGGCAGACGAAGTTGTTGCCGTTTCGATTGGTGTGAAGCAGGCGCAGGAGACGCTGCGGACCGCGCTGGCCATGGGGGCTGATCGCGCGATTCTGGTTGTTGCGACGGATGATGTGCACACCGATATCGAGCCGCTGGCGGTTGCCAAGATCCTGGCCAAAGTGGTCGAGGAAGAGCAGCCCGGCATCGTTCTGGCGGGCAAGCAGGCGATCGACAACGACATGAACGCCACCGGCCAGATGCTGTCGGCCCTGTTGGGCTGGTCGCAGGGCACCTTTGCCTCGGAACTGGATATCGAAGGCGACAGCGCCAAGATCACCCGCGAGGTGGATGGCGGGTTGCAGACCATCAGCGTCAAGATGCCGACCATCGTGACCGTTGACCTGCGCCTGAACGAGCCGCGTTATGCGTCGCTGCCCAACATCATGAAGGCGAAGAAAAAGCCGCTGGACGAGAAAACTGCCGCCGATTACGGCGTCGACGTCACGCCGCGCCTGGAAATCGTCAAGACCGAAGAACCGCCGGCACGGGCCGCAGGTATCATCGTTGGCTCGGTGGATGAGCTGGTTTCGAAACTCAAAGAAGCGGGGGCTGTGTAATGGCTGTACTTCTGCTTGCCGAAGTCAACAATGGCGAACTGGCGCTGGACGCCACCGCCAAGGCCGTCAACGCCGCCAGGGCGCTGGGTGACGTGACCGTTCTGGCCGCAGGTGGCTCGGCCGCCGCTGCCGGCGAGGCTGCCGCCAAGATCGACGGCGTGTCCAAGGTGCTGGTGGCCGAAGACGCGTCGCTGGGTCATCGCCTGGCGGAATCGACCGCCGCGCTGATCGTGGGTCTGGCCGATGGGTACGAGCATATCGTGGCCCCCGCGACCACCGACGCCAAGAACGTGATGCCGCGCGTCGCAGCCCTGCTGGACGTGATGGTGATCTCGGATGCCTCGGGCGTGGTTGACGGCTCGACGTTTGAGCGCCCGATCTATGCGGGCAATGCGATCCAGACCGTGAAGTCGAACGACGCCAAGAAGGTCGTCACCATCCGCACCGCGTCCTTCGATGCGGCGGGGACCGGCGGCTCGGCTGCGGTCGAGACCATCTCGGTCGGCGACAATCCCGGCCTGTCGTCGTGGGTCGAAGACAAGGTGGCTGCAAGCGACCGGCCAGAACTGACCTCGGCAGGCGTTGTTGTCTCGGGCGGCCGTGGTGTCGGCTCGCAAGACGACTTCAAGCTGATCGAAGCTCTGGCTGACAAGCTGGGTGCAGCGGTTGGCGCATCGCGCGCCGCTGTGGACTCGGGCTATGCCCCGAACGACTGGCAGGTGGGTCAGACCGGCAAGGTTGTTGCGCCTGATCTGTATGTCGCGGTCGGAATCTCGGGCGCAATCCAGCACCTTGCGGGCATGAAGGATTCAAAGGTCATCGTTGCGATCAACAAGGACGAAGAAGCACCGATCTTCCAGGTCGCCGACTTCGGACTGGTCGCCGACCTGTTCCAGGCGGTCCCGGAACTGACCGAAAAACTCGGCTGAACACAGCCCGGGATCTTAGCCCCACAATCACCAAAGGCCCGCCACCAAGCGGGCCTTTTTCAATTCAATCCCCTCAAAGCCGCCTCAAGCTTCAAGGCAATCACTCTATGCGCAGAGGGGCCGAGCATATGCTCGGCCACAGGCTGTTGCAGCGTCCCGAACAACACGTCCTCGATCTCGTCTGACAAGGAGGACACACTGACCGAGCATTCCACGACATCGGCACATAGCGGTCGAACCTGTTCGATCATGTCAGCGTCGGGCAGGACAAGGTCGCGATGCCGGTCTTCCTGTCGCTGTATATGCAGCCAGAGAAGAACAACCCCCGGCTTGATCCGGCGTATCAGCTCGGATGTGTTGCGCAACCAAGTCTCTCGCAACTCCTGTGCCACAACCTCAAAGCGCGCGTCCTTTATGACACGCAACCGTTCCAGCAAATGCCTGACAAAGTGGATTTCCGTGAAATCGACCTCGGGATAAAAGTCCAGCAGGTCGCACGAGGGTTCAAGAAACCGATCATTCCGACGCGGATGCACGCGATAAAACCTGTTCGACTGGTAAGGCACGTCCAGCACTTGCAGCACACAAAGGTCCGATCCGTTGACAAGATTTAAGACCCCCGGATCAGCAAGCAGTGCCTCAGCCCCGCAAAAAAGACTGCCAAAATTGATACAAGGCTGCGGCAATCTTTTTGCAAGCAATGCCGGGTACGGATATTTCACGAACCGGCCAAACGTCTCTTCTCCACCCAGACAGGCCACGTAAGGCGTCTCAAGATTTCCGGGCGGTGCCCGAAACCAAAGGTTTGATCCTGCATATTGGCACGCGGCCTCTGTGCTGTCGCTGACCCGATGAAAGCTCATACCAAGCCCCCCACATTTTCACCCAAATGCCAATTTGCGGCCTTAGGTATTGAGAATCTCCTAATGCGCGCATTTGAAGCAAAATTGACCGGTTCGATCCCCTTGCCGCCTGCCCCGGTCTGCCGATACTGTCCCGGTATCCTCCAGGGCAAAGGCAGCTGAACATGGAAGTTAAATCGGTCGGGGTGATTGGCGCGGGTCAGATGGGCAACGGCATTGCTCATGTTCTGGCTTTGGCGGAATACGATGTCTTGCTGAATGATGTCAGTCAGGATGCGTTAAACAGCGCAATGGCCACGATCGAAGGCAACATGGCGCGTCAGGCATCACGCGGCAAGATCACTGACGATGCGATGCAGGCGGCCCTGAAGCGTATTACAACCACCCTTGAATTGCCGCAGCTGGGACAGACCGATCTGGTGATCGAAGCTGCGACCGAGCGGGAAACGGTCAAACAGGCCATTTTCGAAGATCTGCAGCCACACCTCCTGCCGCATACGATCCTGACGTCGAATACGTCGTCCATTTCCATCACGCGTCTGGCCAGCCGTACCGACCGACCCGAACGTTTCATGGGTTTTCACTTCATGAACCCGGTTCCGATCATGCAATTGGTGGAACTGATCCGCGGTATCGCAACGGATGAGGAAACCTTCAAAGCCTGCAAAGCGGTGGTGGACCGGTTGGGCAAAACAGCTGCCAGCGCCGAAGATTTCCCGGCTTTCATCGTTAACCGCATCCTGATGCCGATGATCAACGAAGCCGTTTATACGCTGTATGAAGGTGTCGGAAGCGTCCAGTCTATCGACCAATCGATGAAGCTAGGCGCGAATCACCCTATGGGGCCGTTGGAGTTGGCGGACTTCATCGGGCTGGACACCTGTCTGGCCATCATGAACGTCTTGCATGATGGTCTGGCTGATACCAAGTATCGCCCCTGCCCACTTTTGACGAAATACGTTGAGGCCGGATGGCTGGGGCGCAAGACGCAGCGCGGTTTCTATGATTATCGCGGCGAGGTGCCGGTTCCGACACGTTAACAAAACCGCCCTTGCCAAGCACGGTGTCGGTCAGATGAAGACACGGATCAGGATTGGCCTGACTTGCCCAGCGACATTGTATGGTTTCTGAGCCATGTCATGAAACCACGCGGGTCACGCTCCAACTGTTCCATGTCCTGATCCGAGATCGGATCGCCGATGACTGGCGATTGCGGTTTTTTGCACGAGCGGACGATTTCATGCAGCAGCAAGCCTTGCCGCAGGATCGGCGACAGTTTGTTGGCGATCTGGTACCATCGCGAGTTGCTGCCGGGAAAGAAAATAGGCACCACGCGCGCGCCTGAACGGCGGATCATTTTTGCGGTGAACACATTCCACTCGCGCTCGACTGCGGGGCCAAACCAGTCATCCGATGACATGACGACACCGGACGGGAACAGCGCCACGACGCCGCCGTCCTTCAGATGGTCCATCGCCTTGCCACGCATTTCCAGCATCTTGGCCTGCGCCTCGGGGTCATGCGGAAATGGAACCGGGATCATGAAAGATGTCGCGGCCTCATCCAGACCCGTCAGGACCGAGCGGGTCAGAATGCGATAATCACTGCGGACCCGCCCGATCAACTCGGCCAGAATCATACCATCCACCATTCCGTGGGGGTGGTTGGCAACGACAACCACAGGGCCGGTTTTTGGAATACGGGCGATCTGCTCTAGCGGCGTGGTCAGGTCGATCCCCATCACCTCAAGCGCGCCACCCCAGAACCGCTGCCCACGATAAAATTCGTTCTTTTTCTCGAATTTGTTGACCATCCGCAGAATGGTCAGCTTGCCCGTGCACCATTCGATGGCGCGAATGGCCGTTGAAGTCCAGGCGTCATCGAACGAGTTTGCATAGGTCAGAGTTCTACGGTCGTAGATCTCGCCCTGATCTGCGGTCCCATCCACCACCGGGCTTGTCTTGGTCTCGTGCGTCGTTTCCGCCAATTCCTGGTCTTCCCGTTCTTCCTGTCCCGGCAAGGGCAGCTTAGAACCCCTCTCCGAACTTGTCGTTCACAAGCGCTTCCAGAGCTTCTGCCAATGCTTCAGCATCCGGCCCGGAGGTCTCGACGTCAATAGTTGTTCCGCGAGAGGCTGCCAACATCAAAAGGCCCATAATACTGTCACCTGACGCAGAAATTCCGTCCTTCGACACCTCGGCATGCGCGTCGAAACCTTCCACAACCTCGACCAGTTTTGCCGAGGCGCGGGCATGCAGACCTTTTTCATTGATAATTTTCAGGCTTCGGGTGGTCATATTCATCAATCCGGTTTTAGTCCAAAGTCACATTTTGCGCATTGATGTATTTCCGTCCAGCTTCCATTGCCTGGCGGACAGCATCACCAACGGGTAAGTGGCGGCTTTTGGCCAATTTAATGAGCATTGGCAGGTTTGCCCCATACAATATCCGCCGATCCTGAGGCGCACAGGCCCGCAGGCTGAGATTTGAAGGGCTGCCACCGAACAGGTCGGTTACAACGACAACACCGTCGCCCATATCCACTTCGTCAGCCGCACGACAGATTTCCGCCTGTTTTTCATCCCTATCGTGGTCGGGTTCGATCGCAATGGCCACAAGGCCGGGCTGCGGTCCGACCACATGCTGTGTGGCGGCCAGGTATTCCTGGGCCAAACCGCCATGCGCAACGATCACTACTCCGATCAATCCGACCTCACACTCAACGACCGACGTTCCATCTCGCGATGTCTAATTGCCACCTGCTGCCCGTCCTCTGCAAGGGCCTTTGCAACAGCTTCTGCCATTGCGACGGATCTGTGTTGCCCACCCGTGCATCCAAAAGCCACCGACAGATGTGCTTTTCCTTCGGCCCGAAAGGCCGGCAGCAACAAAGTAAGCAAATCCATAACACGTTCAAGAAAGGGTGCGTAATTCATATCCGATTGAACAAAGCGCGCAACGTCCGAGTGCCGCCCGTCCGCCGCCCGCAACTCGGGGCGCCAATACGGGTTTGCCAGAAACCGGCAATCAAAGACCATGTCCAGCCCGCGCGGAAGGCCCCGCTTGTACGAAAACGACTCGATTGAAACTGCCAGATGTCGCCCCCCTTGGGGCGCAAACCAGTTTTCAACTTCTTCCCGCAGCTGATGCACGTTCAGATGGCTTGTATCGATCAGGGTATCTGCAATCTCGCGTATGGGGGCCAGCAGCTCTTTTTCACGCTGAACGCCGGTCTCAGGGCTGGCATTCTTGGCAACGGGGTGCCGCCTGCGGGTTTCCGAAAACCGGCGCACCAACACGTCGTCGCTGCAATCCAGATACAGAACGGTCAAATCCACCCGCGCCATGCGACCCAGGCTTTCGGCCAGTTCGATAAACCCGATTGTCGAGAAATCGCGATTGCGGGCGTCAATGCCCAGCGCCATTGGGCGGTCGCTGTCCGCACTGTCCAGCAGGCGCAGCAACAGGCCCATCGGCAAGTTGTCGATAGCCTCAAAGCCCAGGTCTTCCAGGACATGAATGGCTGTGGATCTTCCGGCCCCTGATGGGCCTGTAACCAACACGATCCGCCGTTGCTCTGTCATTTGTTCGGCCATTCCGGGTGTACACGCCCATATTTCAGAAGCTGCATCAACGCTGCGGCCAAGTTGGGCACGCCTGCCCCGCGAAGCAAGGGAACAGTTTGCCCCAGCAGCACGATTGTCGCCTCGGCAGGCAACCTCTGCGGCTCGTTTTGATCCAGGTCCATAACATAGTCCAAAGGGACCGGTCCGAATGCATCCGCTTTGATCAAACCAATGTGACGGGCCTCGATCAAACCCTGTATCTGCGGCACGGCGGCGGCAATGACCTGATGGCCCCGCCTTGACAGTTCAACCCGATCATCCGCAACCAGCCCTGCCCCATAGGTCATCATCTGCAATGCCAATGCCGATTTTCCCGCGCCCGAGGCACCGACAATCAACAGCCCGCGCCCGGCCACTGTTATACATGAGGCATGAACACAAGCGCTGTCCCGGTCTTTGGCGTCTGACAGAGAACCTGCTTGCATGGTTTAAACGGGCAACCCCACCACAAAACGCGCGCCCAGCGGGTCTGACGTGATATCAGCCTCTGTCGGGCGGATATTCTCAGCCCAGATTACGCCGCCATGGGCTTCGACAATCTGTTTCGAGATGGCCAAACCGAGCCCCGAATTGTTGCCGAAATGCTCGGGTGGGCGTTGCGAATAGAATCGCTTGAACACTTTGGTCAAGGCCTGTTCCGGAATACCCGGCCCGGTGTCTTCGACCACGACAAGAACACGGTTGTCGCGCTGACGCACCCAGACCCTGATCGCGTCATTTTCTTCACAGAAGGAAATGGCATTGGTGATCAGATTGACGAAAACCTGCGCCAGCCGGGCCTCAAGCCCGTTGATGACAATCGGATCGGATGGCAGATCGGTGATATAGTCGATCCCCTTCGATCGCGCATCCTCACCCAGATATTGACCTAAATTGCCAATCAGTTTGAGCAGATCAAAGGGTTGCTCTTCTTCCTTGACCAGTTCCGCGTCAAGACGCGATGCGTTCGAGATGTCGCTGACCAGCCGGTCCAGACGCCGAACGTCATGCTCGATCACAGCCAGCAGCTTGTCGCGCTGATCTTCGCGCTTGACCATGCGAAATGTACCGACAGCGGATTGCAAGCTGGCCAGGGGGTTCTTGATTTCATGGGCGACATCAGCTGCGAACTGTTCGTTTGCGTCAATCCGATTATACAGAGCATTTACCATGCCCCGCAAAGCGCGGCTAAGGCGGCCGATTTCATCGGGACGGGCGCTAAGATCAGGGATGCGAATGCGCCCCGGATTGACCCCTGTGCCCCGGTCCTTACCCATTTCCGCCGCTGCGGCCAGATCTGCCAGCGGGTTGGCGATGGTCGAAGCCAGCACAAGGCTCAGACCCACCGAAACCAGCAAAGCCACCACGAACATTTGCAGGATGCGTTCCTGCTCGCGACGGGCCAATGCGTCAATCTCGCCTGCTGGGCCGGTGATGGCGACCGCTCCGGCCGGGGTATCTTCGTAGAGGATCGGCGCAGCGGCCACGATCACGGTCTCACCTGCGGCGTCCTGAACAGCCTGCACCTGACTTTGGCCTGCCAGCGCCTGCGGGATTATTCCCTGCACCCGTTGTGCCAGCGTCGGTGCCTCGACCTCGGTCGACCAGTTGAGAAGGTTCGACACACCGATCCACACCGCGTTCAGCGTGTCGCTGATTACTGTGCTGCCGGTTTGCAGCTCGGAATTGGTTTGCAGAAGAACCGGCATGGTCGACACTTGCGGGGCGCCGCGTGTCCAGCCAATCAGGGTGCCACTGGCGTCATAGACAAAGACTTCGCCGCCTTCGGGAAGTGTCAATCCAGACAGCGTATCTCTTACGTCGAGGTTCCCAGCATCCTGTGCGGTGTGTTGCGCACCCTGTCGCAGCTGGGTTTCAAAGACGTTGCTGACCAGCTGCGCATCGCCAAGCAGATTGCGCGCTGTTTGCTGAACCGTCTCTTTCCGCGAATCGTCCAGATACAGCAGCCCCGTAACCAGGATCACCAGCGCGATCAGGTTAAAGGTGATGATCTTGCGCGCCAAAGGCGAGCCTCGCAGAGAAAACAGGTTTCTCTGAGAACGTTTTTCCCTCAGTTCCGCTGACTCGGAATCGTCGGGAATGACCCAGTCATCCCCGAGTACGACGTCACCGTCACGTAGTTCGCTTGCTGCTTCGGTGTCGCGCACGAGAGCCCATTACCCCTTGCTGGCGTGGCGCCTATTCTTCGTTGTACCGGTAACCGATACCATAAAGGGTTTCGATCGCCGAAAACTCGGGATCAGCCGCGCGCATCTTCTTGCGCAGACGCTTGATGTGGCTGTCGATCGTACGGTCATCCACATAAACCTGATCATCATAGGCCACATCCATCAGTTGGTCGCGGCTTTTGACAAAACCCGGACGCTGGGCAAGTGCCTGAAGAAGCAGGAATTCGGTCACGGTCAGGGATACATCATTCCCTTTCCAGCTGACTGCATGGCGCAGCGGGTCCATCCGCAAGTCGCCGCGTTCCATAACCTTTGTGTCATTGCTATTGGCAGCGATCGCATCGCCGCTTGTTGCTTCTTGCCGGCGCAGCAGCGCGCGGATGCGCTCAACCAGCAACCGTTGCGAGAAGGGCTTTTTTACATAGTCATCCGCGCCCATGCGCAGACCCAGAACCTCGTCGATTTCATCATCTTTCGAGGTCAGAAAGATCACCGGCATCTGCGTTTTCTGACGCAGCCGCTGTAGCAGATCCATGCCATCCATACGCGGCATCTTTATATCGAGCACGGCCATGTCCGGCAGCTTTTTGTTGAACGCATCCAACGCGGCCTGGCCATCATTATAAGTTTCAACCTCGAAACCTTCGGCTTCGAGTGTCATGGATACAGACGTCAGAATGTTTCTATCGTCATCCACAAGTGCAATCTTTGACATCGGGCTCACCCCTATTCCTGCTCACTCGCGCAATAATTCGCTTATTTGTAAGGCATTGTTGGCGGTTTTAAGACGCCGAATCAATCCGTAACTGCGAATCGTGCCTTTGTTGCGGCAGGTCTGCGGCAAATTTGCCTTTATGCCCGCAAAAATATGCCCGGTTCTCGGTCATTGAATTTGTGATGGCGCTAAACCCGAGCTTGGTTGCGCTAACTGCGTCAAACCCGCCTGTTCATGTCCTGAACGACCATGATAAGACGCGCTCAGCCGCCGGTTTTCCCGGTACACTGCCCCAAAGGCGCCTCAGGGCCCAAAGCCCCGGCGCCGCCACAGGAGAAGACACACATGACATCTGGACGGGTTAACCCGCAATTCCGCCTCGAGGATCAGGGCATCGAGGGTCTGGGCAATGTCTATTATAACTTCATGGAACCGGCGCTGATCGAAGAAGCGTTGAAGCGCGGCGAAGGTACACTTGGAAATGGCGGTGCCTTTCTGGTCACCACTGGCAAGTTCACCGGTCGCTCGCCCAAGGACAAGCATGTCGTCAAAACCAGCAGCGTGGCCGACGCCATCTGGTGGGAAAACAATGCCGAGATGAGCTCCGAGGGATTTGACGCCCTCTACCAAGACATGCTGGCCCATATGAAAGGCCGCGACTATTTCGTGCAGGACCTCGTCGGTGGTGCCGACCCGACCTACGCGATTAACGTGCGCATGGTGACTGAGCTTGCCTGGCACAACCTGTTCATCCGCCACCTGTTGCGCCGTCCCGACCGCGAAGATCTGGATGATTTCACGGCTGACTTCACCATCATCAACTGCCCCAGCTTCAAGGCTGACCCGGCCAAGCATAACTGCCGCAGCGAAACAGTGATCGCATTGAACTTCGACCGCAAGCTGATCCTGATCGGCGGCACCGAATATGCGGGCGAGAACAAAAAATCCGTATTCACCCTACTGAACTACATGCTGCCAGAAAAAGGCGTGATGCCGATGCACTGCTCGGCCAATCATGCAGTCGGCAACGCGGTCGACACCGCCGTTTTCTTTGGCTTGTCCGGCACTGGCAAGACAACCCTGTCCGCCGATCCTTCGCGCACGCTGATCGGAGATGACGAGCACGGCTGGTCGGATCGGGGCACCTTCAACTTCGAAGGCGGCTGCTATGCCAAGACCATAAACCTGAACGCCGAGGCCGAACCGGAGATTTACGCGACCACCTCGAAATTCGGCACCGTGATCGAAAACATGGTCTTTGACCCAGAGACAAAGGAACTGGATTTCGACGACGACTCGCTGACCGCGAACATGCGTTGCGCCTATCCGCTTGAATATATCTCGAACGCCTCGAAAAGCGCGCTGGGTGGTCATCCGAAGAACATCATCATGCTGACCTGCGATGCCTTTGGTGTACTGCCGCCGATCGCGCGGCTGACGCCTGCACAGGCAATGTATCACTTCCTGTCGGGCTTCACTTCAAAGGTGGCCGGGACCGAGCGTGGCGTAACCGAACCGCAACCCACCTTCTCAACCTGCTTCGGCGCACCGTTCATGCCGCGCCGCCCGGAAGTCTACGGCAACCTGCTGCGTGACAAGATCGCCCAGCACGGCGCGACCTGCTGGCTGGTCAACACAGGCTGGACCGGTGGCGCCTATGGTGTCGGCAGCCGGATGCCGATCAAGGCCACCCGTGCCCTGCTGACCGCAGCGCTGGATGGTTCGCTGCGCGACGCCGAGTTCCGCAAGGACGCCAATTTCGGCTTTGACGTTCCCGTCTCTGTCCCGGGCGTCCCCGAAGTTCTGCTTGACCCGCGTCGGACCTGGGATGATCAGGCCGCTTTCGACAAGCAGGCCGAGAAACTGGTGCAGATGTTTGCCGAGAACTTCGAGCAGTATCTGCCATTCATTGATGACGACATCAAAGCCGTCGCAATCGGATAAACGAAAAAAGGGGCCGCTGGGCCCCTTTCTTTTTGCCGATCCGCAGCTCCTTTAGCCGCCCACTAAATACTCATCTTATAGTTGTATGTCATTAAATGCACATACAAGTGCGTTGTTTCAAAGTGCGATCTGCGCTAGGCATATTTACTGTTGAGACGAAAAAGCCCGGCACATTCGCGCCGGGCACTGACTGAAAGGACTTTGTGGAAGCTCATATGCGCACACTCACAACGCTGAATTGAGCAACCTAATCAGGCTTCTAGTCTAAGTAAACGGGGATGAGTGTCAACATGGGACTGGCTGATTGGTATTGCGATCAGCGTGGTTCAAATGGTCGCGGACAGGCCACAGTTGGCACAGAAAACTACAGGTAACACCATGACGGAAATCTCGAAACTCACCGAACTACGCAAACTGATGCAAAGCATGGAGCGGACGCTTGGGCTGGAAAAACTATCTCCGGTTGAGCGCGACATCTACTACGCCGCGGAAGAGCTTTCAAAATCCACTCAAGAAGTGCGTACGTTCGGTTTGATCGAGCATACTTTGGTTCAAAGCATTTCGCGCCCAACTTTTTTCCGCGCGCTGAAATCGCTGGTTGAAAAAGGCTATCTTTCGCAAAGCGGCAGCGCCAATCGCGGGCGGTACATCGTTCATGCCCCCAGATGATGCGCCCCGTGCGCGCACGATGCGGTAATTGCGATGCGCGGCTGGGCGACTGACACCCTTGCGGCTTCACTGGCTTACGTGCTTGCGTCGATACTGACCTTCGCTGTGCTGATGCCAATGCAGAACGTGTTTTTTCCGGAATACCCAAGCCGGGCGAGCCTGCTGTTTTTGCCGCATGGCGTCCGGGTTCTGTCGGCCTGGCTGCTGGGGTGGCGCGCAGTATTTGCATTGCTGCCGGGTGTGTTCATCGTCTTTGCCTATCTGGCGGGAACGGATGTTTTCCTGCCCACCCGCCTGCTGGCAATTGCTGTCGCGGTCCTGACGGTTCCTGCGGTTTTCTATCTGCTGAAGGCTGTCGGATGGGACCTGTTCCCCAACCCGAACCGCAAACCCTGCTGGGTTTGCGTTATGGGCGTGGGCATAGCCACATCTTTTCTGGTCTCTGGCCTGACCAATCTGGTCTTTGGCAGTGCAACGGTTGAGTACATCGCGTTCCTGATCGGCGACATTTCGGGCCTGTTCTTTCTGATGCTTGGTCTGTATTTCGCGTTCCGGTTTGCAGACAGGCGACCGGACTAGAGCTTCAGCCCATCAGGCCACGCCGCAGTAGGTTCAAGCCCGCCAACAGCAAAACGAACAGCGTGGCCTTGCGAAAGCTGGCCTGATCGATACGATCCTGCAGTTTCAATCCGACCCACATCCCTAGCATGGCAGGAACGATCAGGATTACTGAAAACGGAACCGTTTGCACGCGCAGAAAACCGGACCAGACATGCGCGGCCAGCAGCATGACCGCCCCCAATCCATAGATGACACCCTGAATTCGGATCTGCTCTTTCTTCGGGGTATTCAAGGCCGTCAGATATGCAACTGTGGGGGGACCCCAAATGCCCGACATGCCACCCACGAACCCGGCGACACCGCCAACAACGGCCTCAACACCGGTTGATGGATGATTTAGCACCAGCCTGACGCCCAGAACCTGCACAAGGGCGAAGAAGGACACGAACGCGCCGATCAGCAGCAGGAAGACCGAGCCGGGCACCAGCGTGACCAGCTGTGCGCTCAGCACCAGAAAAATACCGCCAACCACCAGGAACACCCGAAACCGGCGAATAGAGCTGAGTGCGGCGCTGGCGCCCCCGCGAAAAGCCTGAACGCCATTGGTGACAAGGGTCGGCAGGATCAGCCCCGCCAAGGTCAGATCCGGCGGCAGAAACGAATTCAGGCCAGATACAAACACCATGGGCATGGCAAATCCAACCATGCCCTTGACCCACCCGGCGGCAAAGGCAACGGCGATGGCAAGTAACAGCTCTTGCGGCGACAGAAGGGAAAACAGGTCCATGCCCTCTAGATATCATCTGGATTTTCTTCTGCATTGCAAAAATGTTCAGGTAATTTTTGAACTTTTTAACGGCATAATTAGTATTTTTGTTGCGCTGCACGTGCAGCATGATATGACCAGACGACCGAGGAAAGGACGCGATTCATGGCCCATGACGGACAGGATATGACCCAAATGACAACTGATGCAGTATTGCCCGATCTTCTGGATTTGACGCGAGCCGCCGTGCCTGCTGTGGACGCCGTTTTTGAAAAAGCCCGCGCATCCGTGCGTGGCATGGTGACCGCTGAAGGCCGGGTCTCTGGCGCATTGATCGAAGCAAATCAGACCGCTGCGCATGGTCTGGCCTGGCTGGCGACATATTCGCAGTCGCTGCAACAGATGCAGCGCTGGGCAGAAGCGCTGCAAGCCGATGGCAAATTTGGTGAGATCGAGCAGTTGCTGCACCAGATCGCGTTTGGCGAATATCTGCACCAGGTGGCGGGCGGTATTCCGATGAACCAGGGCGAGGTGGTGCGTCTTCAGGATATGGGCCTTGGCTGGGACGCGCTGTCGGGCTTTCAGTCAACCGAAGTGCAGACCCTGATGGCGCGGGCCAATTCTCAGGCTGCGCGCAGCCGTCTGGTTGCGCTGATGCAGGATCAGGCCGGAGCTACGATGTTCGGCGCGTCCGGTCTGGATGAAGAGCTTGAGATGATCCGGGACCAGTTCCGCCGCTACGCGCAGGAAAAGGTCGAACCAAACGCGCATGACTGGCACCTGAAGGATGAACTGATTCCGCTGGAAATCATTGAAGAACTGGCGGAAATGGGTGTTTTCGGCCTGACCATCCCTGAGGAGTTCGGTGGGTTCGGTCTGTCCAAAGCATCAATGTGCGTGGTGTCCGAGGAACTGTCGCGCGGCTATATCGGCGTTGGTTCGCTGGGTACCCGATCCGAGATTGCGGCCGAGTTGATCATCGCAGGCGGCACCGACGCGCAAAAGGCACAGTGGCTGCCAAAGATTGCCAGTGCCGAGATCCTGCCGACTGCCGTTTTCACGGAACCTAACACCGGTTCAGACCTTGGCAGCCTGCGCACGCGCGCGGTCAAGGACGCGAATGGCGATTACAAGATAACCGGCAACAAGACCTGGATCACCCACGCCGCGCGAACCCATGTGATGACCCTGCTGGCGCGGACAAACCCCGACAGCACCGACCACCGCGGCCTGTCCATGTTCCTGGCGGAAAAGACACCGGGCACTGACGAGAATCCCTTTCCCACCCCCGGCATGACCGGTGGCGAGATCGAGGTTCTGGGCTATCGCGGCATGAAGGAATACGAGCTGGGTTTTGACGGCTTCCATGTCAAGGGTGAGAACCTGCTGGGCGGAGAAGAAGGTAAAGGTTTCAAGCAGTTGATGGAAACCTTCGAAAGTGCGCGCATCCAGACCGCCGCCCGCGCCATCGGCGTGGCACAGTGTGCGCTGGACATCGCCATGCAATATGCGATCGACCGCAAGCAGTTCGGAAAATCCCTGATCAATTTCCCGCGCGTGGCCGGCAAGCTGGCGATGATGGCGGTCGAGATCATGATCGCGCGTCAGCTGACCTATTTCAGCGCATGGGAAAAAGATCACGGCCAACGCTGTGACCTTGAGGCCGGTATGGCCAAGCTGCTTGGTGCGCGTGTGGCCTGGGCTGCGGCGGACAACGGGTTGCAGATTCATGGCGGCAACGGCTTTGCGCTGGAATACAAGATCAGCCGCGTTCTGTGTGACGCGCGTATCCTTAACATTTTCGAAGGGGCTGCTGAAATTCAGGCACAGGTCATCGCACGACGTCTGCTCGGGTGACCCATTCCGGCAGTCCTGTTTCCCCGACTGGCCCGGCGCTTGCGCCGGGTCTTTTTCCTGTTTTGTACAATCTGTACGCGGTCCGAACCATGCAGAGTACGTTTTGTACAAAGCAAACCATCGCCCCTCGTGGCCCGCGTGACGGTCACAAATGACCCACGTGTTTCAAAACTTCCCCCTTTGATCCCGCCCCTTTCACCGGTAGAGCATCAGCCGAACACGAGACGTCGCAATTAACTTTTGGGATAACGCATGACCCGACCTTTCCTTGCTATGTGTGCTGTTCTTGCGGCTCTTGCTCTGGCGGCTTGCACCACCTCGCAGCCGACGGTGAGCCGGAGTGATGTGGACGCGCTGGCGCAATCGATCCGGGGGCTTGGGGCGGATGTCGATCCGGCCGAGGCACAGCAAGCGGCCACGATTGCCTATGCCTATTCGCAGCAGCTGAAGCAGGACTGGAATGTCACCGACCCGGCGATCATCCACAACGCCAAGATCATCAACGGGTTCCGCGAAAAGGGCCTGTGTAATGACTGGGCCGAAGCGATGACCAAACGCCTGCGGCAGGAGAATTTCCGGACGCTGGATCTGCACTGGGCCACGTCGCCGCCGACCCCGTTTCGCATCATCCACCATTCGGCATCGATCAGCGCCAAGGGGGACACGATGTATGATGGCATTATCCTGGACCCCTGGCGCAACAGCGGTGCCTTGTTCTGGGCGCCGGTGCGCGAGGATACACGATACAACTGGGCACCCCGGCTGGAAGTGCGCGAGCGGCTTCTGAACGGGTCTTTGCCCTACTGACCCGGTTTCGCCGATAGGGCTGATACGCTAGAACCCTGCCATGACACGCCTGATCCTGACCCTGCCTTTGATGGCCCTGTTTCAATGCGACAGGGATGAATCCGTTGCCGCCTATGGCGCGGCAGACCGGACATGGGCGTTGCAGGAGATCGACGGACAGCCCTTTGCCGCCAGCGCCCTGCTGCGGTTCCCAGAAGAGGGCAGGATCACCGGAAATGCCCCCTGCAACAGCTATGACGGCACGCTGAACGCGCCCTACCCGTGGTTCGAAATTCAGGACCTGAGAGCAACGCGGGCCGCCTGCGCCGGGCTTGAGGCCGAAGGGGTCTATTTCGCCGCCCTTTTGGCCATGACCCAATCCGAAGTGTCGGGCGATGTGCTGATCCTGCGTAATGAGGACGGGCACGAGATGGTGTTCACAGCCGCCGAGTGACCTGATCCAAAAACCGCGCGCGCGCCTCGGGCAAAGGGTTATGCCCCAGCGCGGGGGCGACGCGGTGGTTCAGGAAATATCCTGTTGTGCGCAAAGCCTGCGCAATCTCGGCATCCGGCGCGGTGCCTTCACCCCGCAGACAGGGCGGCAGCGGCAACATCTTGTCTGCCCATTCCCCGGCCCCTTTGGCACTGACGGCGCGCCCGGTCTTGGGCGACACATAAACCAGCCCCTCGGTCGTGCCGGTCGCGGCGCAGGCGGTCAGGTCAAGGCCGAAGCCAAGCTCGTCCAGCAGCGCCAGCTCCCATCGCAGGTAGGCCAGCGGCCATATCTCATCCTGTCCCAACAGGTCCATCAACCGCTCGGTCCGGGTATAGAGCGCCGGGTGCGCCTCCCGTTCGGGCAGGCAGAAGGACAAAAGCGACACGACGGCGTTCAGCCCGGACAGGGCCAGCCGCCCGGAAAACGCCGCCGCCGCGCGCGAGCGCAGGGGTTCGACCTGAAAGGTGCCGATATGTTCCTCCAGCCGCGCACGCCACAGCACATCCAGCTGCGCGCCGGGTTGCAGGATCGGTGCGATCTTGCGGCTGGTCCCGCCCCGCACCACACCGGCATGACGCCCGTGGGATTCGGTAAAGACCTCGATAATCGCTGAGGTTTCGCCGTGGCGGCGAGAGGTCAGTAGGATGCCGTGATCGCGCCAGTCCAATTCGGGGTCCTGTCGGTGAATGAGTTGTGGTGTTCCCAGAAAATCGTGAAGGGGTCCGTTCTGCAATGGTTTTACACATCAAACGCGGAAAGATACGTGAATCGCCTGGTCCGACGGGAGGGGGCTAGGCATCTATGCGGACAAACCTTCCTGTCAAACCAACTTACAAAAGATTGCTCGTCTTTCCTGGTGAAATGTGTTTTTTGAACCTGTATCTGCAAGGTTGGAAGCAATGGATATTGAAACGGTTTACGCAGAAACTAAAGCGGTATTCCAAATTTTGCTGAATTCCAGTTTTTTGAACAGTTGCGATAACTTCAGGGAAAAGCTCGTTGCACTATCGGCTGTTACGTCTGATTTTTTCTTTGTTTGCGAACTTCTCTATGAAAATCAAAGGCTGGCAGGTTCACAGAAATACTCCTTTCAGCATTGTGTTATGTCGCATGCGATTATCGTTGCGATGCACTTATCGGAAACCCTTACACTCGACGAATTGGACAAGCATGCTGTCCTGGCCAGATACGCTGAAGACTGGGAATCTTCCCAAAATCAATAGGTAACTTTGGGCCTATTTTGTTGAAAAACTCGGGCTTGATCGGTTGGTAAGTTGCTGATTCAATTCTTCCTAAAGGGAGGGATCAGCCATGATGGGATCGAGACAGGAAGCGCAAGCGT
>NZ_JBQFZG010000027.1:0-27277 GCF_056542125.1 Ruegeria sp. AF1 | reverse complement strand
AGCGCACCCTGCGCAACTTGCCTCGGTCCCATCATCAGCAACTCTCCTGCAACTCAAGAGAATTGAATCAGCAGCCAAAGCATCGCTCAAGCAGAGTTTTTCAACAGTATCTCCGCTCAGCGGACCCCCATGAGATTAACAGAGAATGCCCGGTTCGAACCCATTCGGACTTTACTATGTTTCTGTGCTAGTTTGGAAATGTTGTGCGCGCCGTCGCATTGGAGGTTATCCACATGGCACACATTGCGCTGTTGCGGTCCATGTATTCGATGAAGGGTCGCCCAGTTGTTGATATCGGAGCGGGGGATGGCGTGTACTCAAAGCAACTTCATGCGGAGGGTGCACATGTAACCGCCATCGAAGTTGACCCCGCCAAAGTATCGAATGCGAAATCAAACTTGCCACCCGACGTTGATGTTCGACTAGGAACGGCAGAAAACTTGCCTTTGGAAACAAACTCACAGCAGTTGGCCTGTTTCTTCTTTTCTCTACATCACGTGCCAGCCAATCTGCACGAAGCCGCCTTCGATGAAGTTCGCCGGGTTTTGAGGCAAAACGGTCGATTGCATGTGGTCGAACCTTATCCGTATGGAACAATGTTTGACGTAGTTCGGATGGTCGAAGACGAGACGTCTGTGCGTACAAACTCCCACAACGTTTTGAATCGACTCGATAAAGACCAAAGCTACAGCTTGTTGGCCAAAAATGAGTATGTTTTGACCCGGGAGTACCCAACTTTTGAGTACTTTTTGGATAAGATCGTGCGACCTGATCCTGACCGGTATTCACAGTACGAAGCAGTGGCTTCCGATATGCGGCATACTTTTGAAAGCGTCATCGAAAGCGTCGATGGCAAGCGCGTCCTACATCAACCGTGCGCATCATATCACTACCAAGTTTTCACCTAGAGTTTTGACGGCCCAGTGTCCTTATTGTCCGCAAAGTTGACGCTCCGAACTAAAACACCCTCGCAGCATTCAGCGAGGGTGTTTTCTTTGTAAGAGCTCGTTACGTCTTGCGTCGTTCTTGACTATGCAACGCCTCCGGTAAGAGGCGTGGCGAAACGCCTGCGCCCTTTTCACGTTCCATAGACAAGATTTAGGTTCTTGTGTTCGCAATTACCGCCGCCGGTCGCGGCGCGAGCTCATGGGTTGGAAGGCCACGCCCACATGCGCCTCGCAATAGGGTTTGCCTGCCTCAACCGGCAGTCCGCAGAACCAGAAATCCTCGGTCGCGGGGTCGCCCACGGGCCACTTGCAGGTTTTCTCGGTCAGTTCCATCAGCGTCAGCTTCTTGGCTTTCTTCTCGATCTCGTTGACCTTGGCCAGCGCCTCGGGGCTGATTTCGTTGGCCGAGGGCTGCGGCGGCAGCGGCTGACCGGCCGGGATGATCTGGCGGCGCGCCGGAACGGCGGGTTTCGCCTCGGCAGCAGCAGCCGGGCGCGCCGGTTCTGTCTTTGGCATGGGTCTGGGCTTGGCTTCGGCCTTGGGCGCGGGTGCCGGTTTCTCTTTCGGTTCGGACTTGGCCGGGGCTGCGCCTGCTGTCCGGTTGGACAGGCCCAGGCGGTGGACCTTGCCAATCACCGCGTTGCGGGTCACGCCACCCAGTTCCTTGGCGATCTGGCTGGCCGACTGGCCTTCGCCCCACATCTTCTTCAGCAGTTCTACGCGCTCGTCTGTCCAGGACATCGTCAGCCTTTCAAAAGCGGAAAGCGGCCCCGGATTCGGGCCGCCTTGGGAATTCGTCTCAGCCCCCTATTCTAAACACTGCGGCCCGAGTTACAAGCTGTCTTCGAATCAGGTTGAGGGCAAAGCATGCAGAATCCCGCAGAACAGACCGCACGCAGCTTTGGAGCGGTCAACTGGATGGGGCTTTACACGCTGGCGCAGCGCGAAATCCGGCGCTTTCTTTCGGTCTGGACCCAGACCGTTCTGGCGCCTCTGGTCACGGCTGGCCTGTTCCTGCTGATCTTCACAGTCGCCATTGGGCCCAGCCGCCCTGACGTCATGGGCGTGCCGTTTGTGGTGTTTCTGGCACCGGGGATCCTGATGATGACGGTGATCCAGAACGCCTTTGCCAATACCTCCTCTTCGATGGTGATTGCAAAGGTGCAGGGCAATATCGTCGACACGCTGATGCCGCCGCTGTCCCCGCTCGAGATCCTGCTGGGGTATCTTGCCGGTGGCATCGCCCGTGGCCTGATGATCGCGCTGGTGATTTCGATTGCTTTGCTGGTTTTGCTGTCCATCGCGCCCCAGCACCTGTTGATTGCGCTGATCTTTGTTGTTCTGGGGGGCGCATTCATGGGCGCGCTGGGCCTCTTTGCCGGGATCTTTGCGAACAAGTTCGACCAGATGGCCGCGATCACCAACTTCATCGTCACACCTCTGGCCTTCCTGTCGGGCACCTTCTATTCGGTCGAGGCGCTGCCTTCTGTCCTGAACCGCCTGACCCACCTGAACCCGGTCTTCTACCTGATCGATGGGCTGCGTTACGGCATGATCGGCGTGTCCGACAGCTCTCCGTGGTTGGGCATGGCGGTTTGTGGTTTTGCCACGCTGGCCATCGGGCTGATCACCTGGCAAATGCTGCGCACCGGCTATCGGCTTAAGGCTTAACCGGGCTCTGCCAGCCTATCGGGCGACAGGGCAGGCTTGGGTTCGCCCAGCCGCGGATGCAAGCGGGCCGAGACAGCCCATGCCCCAAACAAAGCAATCCCGCCTGCCGCGAACACACCGGCCACCGGTGCCGCCAGCAAGACCAGAGCTGCAATACCGGGCGTCAGAATGCCCGAGACATCGCGGTAACTGGAATAAATCGCCGACATCTCGGTTCGCTCAGACGGTTTCACGGCCATAAGGAAGGGCAATCCGGCGCAGATATCCAGAACGATCAGCCAGACAGACCCCAGAACCAGCGCAGCCACCGAGGCGACAGGCCATCCCGCGACCAATCCGGCTGCGAAAAAGCAGCCCCCGGCAGCAGCAAACCCGATGCGAACAGCCGACCTGAGCGACCGCGTCTGGACCCAGCGCAGGATCAAAGGGGCGGCCAGCAGCATGGCGTTTGTGCACGACAGAAGGATGCCGCCCAGTTGTTCTCCCAGCCCGTTTTGGATGGCGAAAATGGGCAGGTAGACCACATATATCCACCACCCGCAGGACCGGATCATTGCAAACAGATATCCGGCAACCAATCTGGGTTGAACAAAGAACCGGGGAAGAAAGGCCAACGGGTTGTTGGCCGGACCACGGGCCTTGGTGATCAGCTTGCCATTGCCCAGACGCATGCGCCAGAACTGCGCCAGCATGACCAGCGCTGCACCGGCACTGATGACAAACGGGGCAGGGTGCCACAGCTCCATCAGCAGGACACCGGCCATTGGGCCGCCCGTCCATCCCAAAGCGCTGTAGAACATGCGGCTGGTCTCGCACCGGCCAAGTTCGATCTTGCTGATGTAATCCAGCACATAGGTGTTGAAGCAGATGAAAGTGACAACCGTGGCCATGGTATTTAGGGCCAATGCGCCGACCACGGCCTCGGGGCTGCCCTCGATCGCCAGCGATGCACCACAGATGAACATGACACAACCGGTGGAATAGGCCCATCTGCGCGGTACAAAACGGATCAGGAACGGCACCATCAACCCGACCAGCAGGGACAGGATGCCAATCAGGAAATACAGGAATGACACGGACGAGGCATCGCCCAGCGCCCGGTACATCGCCAGCGGAAAGACTGAAATCAGGATGCCACGCACGATGGCTTCAATCCCGGCCAGAATCCCAAAATCGCGAACTGATGGGGCAGGCGCGTGGCGGACCCATTCAGGTATTCGGCGTTCATGCATGACAAACTCGCAAATCAACTCAGCCCAGAATGCGCCTGCTGCTTTGCCGTTCATGGGGGTTTGCGACACAAAGGTCGCCCCTGAACCGCAAGGACGGTTTTTTCTGTCAGGTCCGGCGGTTTACTGCCTCGCGCCAGACCAGGATCAGCCCTCCGGTCAGAATCGTGACCGCGCCAATCAGACTGATCCGGTCGGGGATCACATCAAACACCGCAAAATCGTACAGCGCGGCGAAAATCAACGTGGCATAGCTGATCGGGGCCACGAATGACGCGTCCGCCCGTGCCATGCCGTTGATGAAACAAACCTGCGCGCAGGCCATCAGCAGGCCGATCCCCACCAGTGCAACCCATTGCTGCGGCGTAGGCATTTGAAACACAAAGCTGACCGCGACCGTAGCGATCACCAGCCCCATCGTGTTGTTGATCAGCAGAATCTGGATCGGAGCCTCGCGCCCCGACAGTTTCTTGATAAAGATCAGCTCCATCCCGATAAACGCCGCCGCAGCCAGCGCCAGAAGGGCGGCGGGCTGAAAACTTGCAGGTGTCGGGCGCAGCAGGATCACCGCACCCACAAGGGCCACGGCCGCCGCCAGCCAGCGCCACCGGCCGACCCGCTCCCCCAATAGCGGAATGGCCAGTACCATACCAAAGACAGGGTTCAGAAAGGAAATCGCCGTCGCATCCGCCATCGGAATGAACGCAACAGACGCGAACATCAACGTCACCCCGGCCCAGCCAAAGCTGGTTCGCCCGACATGCAGCCCCCAATGGGGCCGTCCCAGCCGGGGGCGAAGCACTGCGACCGCCGACAGGATGGCAAGCAGAGCAAACAGAAACCGCCCGTGACTGATCTGCATCGCGTGCAAAGGTGGCCCGAGTGTCTCCGTCCCCAACGCCTTGGCCAACAGCGTCGTCGCCGCGATAAAGGCAGTCGCGACAAAGATCAGCCCTGCGGCCACAGCAGGATTTTGCGCCTTCGGGGTGAACATGGGCGAAAGCGGTGCGCCAAAACGTGTGCCTTGGCAAGACGCAATTCTGCGCTCAGCGCAAAACCGGAGGGGCAGCCAGCGCCGCCTTGGCTTGTTTGAGGCTGTTCAAAAACCGCTCTGCCCGTGCGATCCGTGCTTCGACCTCGTCAATCCGGTCCTGCAAAAACGCCTCGCCGTCAAAGCTGTCGGGATCGGCGGCTTCCAACTGCCCCAGCAACATGACCAGCTCTGCAATGCTGATGCCTGCCGCCTGTGCATCTGCAACTTGCTCCAGAGTGATCAGCGCGTCTTCGGGATAGTCGCGATAGCTGTTGGTGTTGTCCGGCCCCGGAGCTGACCGGATCAGCCCTTGGCGTTCATAAAATCTCAGCGTGTCACGGCTCAGCCCGCTGCGCCGCGCAAGTTCCCCGATCCGCATGTTTCAAAACCGTTGACTCAACTCCATGGTTTTGATCCTATGTCAGACAGTCATTCTCTGCAAGGACAAGCACCATGGGTCCCAAATGCCAAAGTTGCGGCATGCCGCTGTCAAAAGATCCCCAGGGCGGCGGGTCCGAAGCCGACGGAGGGTGCAGCACGCGTTACTGCTCGCTGTGTTACGAAAACGGTGCGTTCCGCCATCCCGACGCATCGCTGGAAGAGTTTCAGTCTCACTGCGTCGATGCCCTTGTCGCCAAAGGCATGCCCCGCATCCTTGCCTGGGCTTTCACCCGCGGGATGGGCAAGCTCGACCGCTGGCGCCCGGCGAAATGATCCGGCGGCAATTTTGACCCTGCGGCAATAATAGGGTTTTCAGGCTGTCTTTTCACGTCTATAGAGCGGCCATGATCAAACGCGCACATATCCAGTTGCTCCGACGCCGACGCCGCTCTGCGTAATCGGCCTGTTTGATCCCATGTGCCTGCCAAATTGGCACAAATCTCACCAAATCTGTTGACGAAGCGGGCCTTCGTGTATCACTCACGAGGCTCAAACGACCCGAAAAGGATGATCCCATGATCCCGTCCGTTCTGCCGACCTATAACCGCGCGCCCCTGTCATTTGTAAAGGGCGAAGGTGCCTGGCTGACCGAGGCGGATGGCCGACGTTTTCTGGACCTTGGCGCAGGTATCGCGGTGAACGCGCTGGGCCACGCCCATCCGGCGCTGGTGGCCGCACTGACGGAACAGGCCCATGCGCTGTGGCATGTCTCGAACCTCTACAACATCCCGCAACAGCAGGCGCTGGCAGACAAGCTGGTCGAACACACCTTTGCGGATACGGTATTCTTTACGAATTCCGGTACCGAAGCCTGTGAACTGGCCGTGAAAATGGCCCGCAAGTATTTCTATGACAAAGACCAGCCCGAACGGGTTGAGATCATCACCTTCGATGGCTCCTTCCATGGCCGGTCGTCGGCGGGCATCGCTGCGGCCGGGTCCGAGAAGATGACCAAAGGCTTTGGCCCGCTTTTGCCGGGCTTTGTCCACGTCACCTTTGGCGATCTCGACGGTGTCACCGACGTCATCACGGAAAATACCGCAGCCATCCTGATCGAACCGATTCAGGGCGAGGGTGGCATCCGCCCCGTACCCGATGCCGAACTCAAGGCCCTGCGCGCCATTTGCGACGAACACGGTCTACTGCTGATCCTGGACGAGGTGCAATGCGGCGTCGGTCGGACCGGCAGGCTCTTCGCCCATGAATGGGCCGGGATCACCCCGGATATCATGATGGTCGCCAAAGGCATCGGCGGTGGTTTCCCCCTCGGCGCTGTGCTGGCAACCGAAGATGCGGCGTCCGGTATGACCGCAGGCACGCATGGCTCCACCTATGGCGGCAACCCGCTGGGCTGCGCCGTGGGCTGTGCGGTGATCGATCAGGTCGCCACACCCGCCTTTCTCGAAGGTGTCAACCGCAAGGCTGGCCTGTTGCGCCAGAAACTCGAAGGCCTGGTCGCCGATCACCCCGAGGTCTTCGAAGAGGTGCGCGGATCGGGCCTGATGCTCGGCCTGAAATGCAAGGCGCCAAATATAGATGTGGTCAATGCGGGCTATGACAATCTGGTCATCACCGTCCCCGCCGCCGACAACGTCATCCGCCTGCTGCCCCCCCTGACCCTGACCGAGGATGACATCGCCCAGGCCATGATCCGCCTCGAAAAGGCCGCCAATCAGATCGAAACCCAGCTCGCAACTGCCTGAGCTTCATCTTTTCCCAAATACTCCGGGGGTGTGGGGGCTGGCCCCCACCGCCCGACCAGCCAAAAGCGAAGCGATATGAACCATTTTCTCGATATCCACAAAACTGATGCCACCGCGCTGCGGTCCATGATCGATCAGGCGGGCGCGATGAAACAGGCGCGTCTGGGCCGTCCCAAGGCCGCCCCTGACGACGAACAGCCGCTGAAAGACCGCATGGTCGCGCTGATCTTCGAAAAGCCCTCGACCCGGACGCGTGTGTCCTTTGACGTGGGAGTGCGCCAGATGGGTGGCCAGACCATGGTGCTGTCGGGCAAGGACATGCAGCTGGGTCACGGCGAAACCATTGCCGATACCGCCCGTGTGCTGTCGCGCTATGTCGACATGATCATGATCCGCACCTTCGATGAAACCATCCTGACCGAAATGGCCGAGTATTCCGACGTGCCCGTCATCAACGGCCTGACCGACCGCACCCATCCCTGCCAGATCATGGCCGACGTGCTGACGTTCGAGGAACACCGCGGCCCCATTGCGGGCAAGAAAGTGGTCTGGACCGGCGATGGCAACAATGTCTGCGCCTCCTTCCTGCACGCCGCCGGTCAGTTCGGCTTCGATCTGACCTTCTCCGGCCCGGCCCAGCTTGACCCCGAAGAGGAGTTCATGGGGTTTGCCCGCCAGAAGGGGTCCCGAGTCGTCATCGAACGGGACCCGCACAAAGCGGTCGAGGGCGCTGATCTGGTGGTGGCCGACACCTGGGTTTCGATGCATGACAGCCAATCCGCCAAGGAACGCCGCCACAACATGCTGCGCCCCTATCAGGTCAACGCGGAACTCATGTCACATGCCAAACCCGACGCGCTGTTCATGCACTGTCTGCCCGCGCATCGTGAGGAAGAAGCAACCTCCGAGGTCATGGACGGCCCGAACTCGGTCATCTTCGATGAGGCCGAAAACCGCCTGCACGCACAAAAGGCCGTAATGCGCTGGTGTCTTGGCGTTTAGGATCACCTTGCAGTTTCGAGAGGGCCATCAGGCTCTCTCATGACCTTCGGAGCATTCAATGCCTCACGTCACGCTGGAATTTTCCAAATCTCTGGACGACACTCATGATTTCCAGATGATTTGCGAGCGGCTGCATACTGTTCTCGCAAAGCATGATGAAATCGACGCCTCAGCGCTCAAGATCCGCGCCGCACCGATTGCCTATTCCTTCATCGGCACGCAACCGCAGACCTTCGTGCATGCCACGCTGCTGTTGATGCGCGGCCGGGATGAGGCCACACGGGCCGAGCTTAACGCCATCATTCTGGACGTTCTAGCCCAGACCATGCCCGAGGTCGGCAGCATCACCGTGCAGGATGTCGAGATGACCCGCGCCACCTATGCAAAGCGCCTGGCAGGTTGATGACGCGGGTACTCTCCGGGTCCGTCAGCCGTGTATCGGCGCGTTGTTGATCGCGCTGAGGTCTTCCATGATATCAAAGACATGATCCGAGGTCACTGCGACCCCGATGGCCTCAAGGCGTTTCAGGTGCATCGCCTTGTAGGTCTCCAGACTGGCGCGATCGCGAAACAGATAGGTCGATCCGAAATGGTTCGTGCCTTCTTCGACAGTCCAGATCTTCCAGACGACACCGGGTTCCTGGGCGATGCTTTCAGCCAGTTCCTTTGTTCCGGCCAGAAACTCTGCGGTTACGGGTCCGTCATAGGCCAGATGCAGATCCCAGATTTTCATCGTACTCATAGTCAAATGCTCCACGTTCAGGGGGGTAGGGGGTGTGATCAGCGGTTCTTGCCAAGCTGCACAAAGCTCAGAATGGCAAGCAGCGCAAAGAAGATGGGGTCGGACCAGCCAAAGCCGGTGAACACCCCGGTCAGACAGGCATAAAGCGTGATGACAACGCCCAATATGTTGGTCCCCATCAGACCTTTCAGGATGTTCTGTGCCGTCCCGGTACCGGTTTCAGTGTTTCGAAACAGGAAGCTGATTAGGCCGATGCCACCCAGAAAGATCGCATTATGCTGCGACAGAAACACGGCATACCGATCGTTCAGTTGCAGTCCATAATTGGGCCAAAGGATGGTTGGCGCAAATAAAAGCGCCAATGCGAAAAACATGTAGATCACACCATGCGCGGTCAGGAAGGTTTTGTTGGTCATGTCTCGCCTTTCTGTGGTTGGGGCAGCTTTTTGCGAAGCTGGTTGAGCGTTCTGATCGTCTCGCGTCTGGTTTCGATGCTCAGGCGTCCGAATATCTGCTCCAGCGCCTGATTGTGGACGGGCATGAACGCGGCCACTTTCTGTTTTCCGGCTTCTGTCAGGCGTAAAACGCGGGCGCGCTTGTCGGTTTCATCAACGGTCTTCTCCACCAGACCGGCCTGAATCAGGTTTTTGACGACAACATCCAGATTGCCGGATGTGGACAGCGTCAGGCGCAACAGGTCATTGATCGACAGCGCACCTTTGGTGTTCAGGGTCTCCAGCGCATCCCACTGAGGTGCCGTCAAACCCCCGGCGCGAAACACCGGTCCCATGGCACGCATGAACAACTGCTGGCTGCGCAACAGGGCCAATACCAGGGCCTGATTTTCTCGGTTTTGAGTCTCGTGTGTCATGGCAGTCATTTATCCCTAGTTAGGGGTTATATCAATATGCACCACCACGCGCGAATGCCGCAAATATGCACGTCCCCCGTGCAGGGCTGCACTGACGCCGGGCCCGGGCCCGCATATATTTTGACCTAGCGAATGCGGACCTGCTTTGGATGAACAAAAAAGCCGAGGATACGAATGTGAGCTGGAACCCGTCCCACACCACCGACGCAGCTGAAAACGGCGCGCTGGAAACACTCATCATTCCCCGCGCCCGCGATCTGGGCGGGTTCGAGGTGCGCCGCGCGCTGCCCTCGGTCAAACGCCAACTGGTTGGCCCATTCATCTTCTTCGATCAGGTCGGCCCGGCAGAATTCGTCACCGAAGGCGGCATTGACGTGCGACCGCACCCGCATATCGGGCTGGGAACCGTCACTTACCTCTATCAGGGCGAATTCGAACATCGCGACAGCCTCGGCACTCACCAGATGATTTACCCCGGCGAGGTCAACTGGATGGTTGCAGGCCGTGGCGTGACCCATTCCGAGCGCACCAGCGAAGAAACGCGCGGCAAAGGCCACAAGCTGTTCGGCATTCAGACCTGGCTTGCCCTGCCCGAAGCGCAGGAGGATATGGCCCCCGAGTTCGAACACCACAAGCAAGGCGCGCTGCCCCATATCCAAGACAAGGGCGTCAGCGCACGGCTGATCCTCGGCAACGCTTATGGCGAAACCAGCCCCGTGACGATGCTGTCCGAGACCTTCTATCTGGATGTTCAGCTTGCCCCCGGCGCGTCCTTCCCGCTGCCCGACGACCACGAGGATCGCGGTGTCTATGTCACGCAAGGATCGATCGAGATTGCAGGCGACATGTTCGACGAAGGCCGCATGATGGTGTTCCGCCCCGGTGACAGGCTATCGGCCCGGGCAGGCCCGCAGGGCGCGCGGCTGATGCTGCTGGGCGGCGCGACCCTGAATAAGGATCGCTATATCTGGTGGAACTTCGTCTCATCCTCGAAAGAAAAGATCGAGACGGCGATTCATGAGTGGAAAAGCGCCGATTGGGTCAATGGCGCCTTCCACCTTCCGGCAGGGGATGACCGCGAATTTATCGCCATTTCAGAACAGTTTGAGCGTACTAAGCCCCGGCTGGCCCGCCCGCGTACGGCGTCGGGGCCGGGTGGGCTTGTGTAACCGTCCGTTTGCGGTGATCCTTTCTGGTATACCAGAGGGGGTATCATGAAACTTGTCATCGCAGGCGCGGGCAGCATCGGCTGCTACTGCGGCGGTTTACTGGCCCGCTCGGGGCATGCGGTGACCTTGCTGGGCCGTGCCCGTGTACTGGACCCCATCCGCGAACATGGGCTGACGGTCACGAATTACGATGGCCTCAATTACCATGTTGCGGCGGAAGCCCTGACACTCAGCACGGATCCCGCCTGCCTGGATCAGGCCGAGCTGGTCATTGTCACCGTCAAATCCGGGGCAACGGCGGATATGGCCGGTCATATCGCGGACGCCGCTTGTTGGGACGCGCCCGTCCTGTCCTGGCAAAACGGGATCGAGAATGCGGCGACCCTGCGCAAGGCGCTTCCCGGTCGCGATGTGCGCGCGGGAATGGTCCCATTCAACGTGGTCCCGAACGGCCCCGCCACCTATCATCGGGCCACGTCGGGCGAAATTGTCATCCAGAACGGCCCCGGCGACCTGGCCACCGCCCTCAGCAGCCCGGACCTGCCCGTTATCGCAAGTGACCGGATCGAGGCGGTGCAATGGGGCAAGCTGGTGATCAACCTGAACAACGCGCTGAACGCGCTGTCAGGCCTGCCGCTTGTGGATCAGCTGCTCAGCCGTGACTGGCGCAACCTCATGGCCGACCAGATGGTCGAGGCGCTGTCCGTTCTCAAGGCGGCCGGGCATCCGGTGGCCTCGACAACGCCGCTTCCGGCGTGGCTGACGCCGCATATCCTGCGCCTGCCGACACCTTTGTTCAGCCGGATCGCGGCGCGGATGCTCACCATCGACCCCACCGCCCGGACCTCGATGGCCTACGACCTGATGGCCGAGCGGCAAACGGAAATCGACAGCCTTCAGGGCCATATCATTCGGCTGGGACATGAAACCGGGGTGCCCACCCCCCTGTGCACAAAAGTGTCAGACCTGATCAAACACGCGCCTGATCATCCGCTGTCCCCGGAACAGATCAGGCTCTGATCCCGGTCGTCAGACGAGGCCGGTCAATATCCAGAAAATCACGGCCGACATGGCGGCGGCGGCGGGCACGGTCACGACCCAGGCTGCAATGATCGTCATGAAATGCGACCGCCGCACCAGCTTGCGCCGCCGGAATTCTTCGGGGGCCAGCTTCTGCGCTGTCGCGTTTCTCCCATTGTTCTGTTTCCGCCTGCGATCCGACTGCCATTCGCGATAGAACCCGACGCCAAAGATTGCGCCAACGGCGATATGCGTGGAACTGACCGGCAGGCCCAGCCAGCTGGCCACAATGACAGTGATCGCCGCCGACAGTGCGACGCAAAAGGCCCGCATCGGGTTCAGCTTGGTGATCTGGCTGCCGACCATCCGGATCAACTTGGGCCCGAACAGAAACAGGCCGAACGATATCCCGAACGCGCCGATGATCATCACCCATAACGGGATCGAAACCTTTTGGGCGAAATCTCCGAACTCAGCCGCGTGTACAATCGCCGCCAGAGGGCCGACCGCGTTGGCCACATCATTGGCGCCGTGGGCAAAACTCAGAAACGCGGCCGATATCACCAATGGCAAGCCGAACAGGGTTTTCAGCGACCGGGTCCGGTTCTCCATCCCCTCGGATTTGCGGCGTACCCAGGGAACCGTCAGCGCCCAGACCAGCACGCCGCTGCCCAGACCGATCAGCAGCGCCACCTCCAGTTCGATCTTCACGATCCGCTTCAGACCCTTGACCGACAGATAGGTGGCAAACGCTGCCGCCATCACCGCCACAAGGATCGGCACCCAACGCCGCGCGGCGGCGATCTTGTCGTCCTGATACTGGATCTTGGTCTTGATCAGCGCCAGGAACCCAGCCGCGATCACGCCGCCAAGAACCGGAGAGATCACCCAGCTGGCGGCAATCGCGCCCATCGTGCCCCAGCTCACCGCGCTCAGACCGGCAGCGGCAATCCCCGCGCCCATGACCCCGCCCACAACCGAATGCGTTGTCGACACTGGCGCACCGATCCAGGTCGCCAGATTGACCCACATGGCGGACGAGATCAGCGCCGCCATCATGGCCCAGATGAACACATTGGTGTTCTGCACCGAGGCCGGGTCGATGATCCCCTTCGAGATGGTCGAGACGACGTCGCCTCCCGCAAGCAAAGCGCCCGCGCTTTCGGCAACGGCGGCGATCACGATGGCACCGCCCATGGTCAGCGCGTTCGCACCCACCGCGGGACCCATGTTGTTGGCCACGTCATTGGCACCGATGTTGATCGCCATATAGGCTCCGAACGCGGCGGCAGCCACGACGATATAGGTGCCGTCGGCCCGACCGAACAGCACCGCCGCCATCAATCCGGCAAGCACCATGAACGCCAGTGCAATTCCCGGCGCCAGCAGCGGGCGGGCGACATGAAGATTGGCGATTTCTACGCGCGAGATGCGTTGCAGGTCGCTGTCAAGCGACTGCCAGCGCGGTTTTGAATTTGTGTCAGACATGGGCTTGGTCAAAGTTTCGCAGATCGCCCGCAGCTAACGGTTTCCCGGTTCAGGGGCAAGCGCGCAGCCATCAAATTGTTGCGAAACGGCTACATCTGTCGCAGCAGCGCCTGCAACTCGAGCTCCTGCACCCGTTTGGCGGCTTCTGCCGGTGAAAACCACTGACGTTTGCGCTTATCCACTTCGGGAAAATCATCGGCAAGTTCTCGCACGGAAACCCGGTAGACGCGAGTCAGGACCGACTGTGCTGATCCCCCCTTGAAGATCTTGTCATAGGTGAATTGGCCGATGGGCTCCTTGTCGACCGCTTCTGCACGCACGCCAGCCTCTTCCCACGCCTCCAGCAGGGCCGTCTCCAACCCGTCCAGACCATTGACAGGCCAGCCCTTCGGGATAATCCAGCGCCCGGTTTCGCGGCTGGTGATCAGCAGAACCTCGTCCTGATCCTCGTGCTTGCGCGTGCACAGGGCCGCAAACTGCACCCTTTGGGGACGCAGGAATAAGGGGCGTCCGACCTCTTCCCAGATATTTCGCAGCCAAGCACTCATGATATGTTCTTCAAATCCTGTTTCTGTCTTCGAAACCTGTGTGACGTAACAACAATAATGCCAGACTTCAATGAAATGTCCGCTTATTTCTGATTATGACCGGTTCTTCGGTCAATCTACTGTGATTTGTGAGATTTCGTGCAACAGCCCAGAAAGCCTGAGCCGCTTGCCGGAAGCAACGCGGCAATGGGTCTATTCCTGCCTGCGTTTGGCCCTCAGCGTCGGGTCGGCCTGTGTCGGGTCTTCGGGCCATGGATGTTTGGGGTATTGCGCCCGCATATCCTTGCGCACATCCGCATAAGACCCGGCCCAGAACCCCGGCAGATCGCGGGTAATCTGGATCGGGCGCTGCGCCGGGGACAGCAGCGTAATCTTCAGGGGCTGTCCGCCAACCACCGGATGCCGGGTCACTCCGAACAGCTCCTGCAACCGAACCGAGATTTCGGGGACCGCCGCGCCATAATCGATTGGTACCTTGCGCCCCAGGGGTGTTTCAAACGATCCCGGCGCGCGCCGGTCCAGTTCCTGGGTCTGGACCCAGTCCAGCCGCGCGCGCAAGGCGGGCAGCGGGTCGAACCGTTTCCAGTCCTCCGCGCTTTTGACACCGGACAGCATCGGCAACAGCCAGTCGTCCAGCTCGGCCATCAGACCCTCGACCGAAAAGTCGGGCAGGTCCACCCCGTCGGCGCGCACCAGTTCCACCCGCGCGGCCAGCCGTGCGGCGGCCCCGTCCAGCCGCAATCCCAGATCGCGCACCCCGTCCAGCATCGCACGCGCCACGGCGGCGTCCGGGACATCCTTCCAGATGCGGTCGTCCAGCGTGATCGCCCCAAACCGCTCCTGCTGTCGTGACACAACTCGCCGCTCACGTTTTGACCAGGCGCAAACCTCGGCCCAATGGATCTGGTCCGCGAACAGTTCGCGGATCTCGCGTTCCGAAATCTGGGTGGCCATCCGCACTTTTGCCTCGCGCGGGTTTCCATCGGTGTCGGTTACAACCAGAAAAGGCGCCGCCGCCAGCGAATCGCCGCTGTCCAGCACGACACCTTTGCCCCCCGACAACACATAACGCGGCGCATCGCCCTTGCGCCGCTGCCCGATACGGTCGGGATAGGCGAGGGCGGCCATGGCAGCAGCGCTCAGATCATCCGTCTTGCTTCCGGCCTGTTTCCTCAACCGCTTGGCCTCGGCATTGATCCGATCCACGGCGCCCATGTTCACCTGCCAGACCCGGTTGCGCTGAAAGGTGCGCACATCCCGCAGTGCCTCTTGCCGCAAGGCGATATCCACCGGCGCGCCGCGCAGGGGGTCGCGCTCGGCCATCAAGGCGGCCAAAGGCGCGGCACTCGGTCCGGCCCGCACCAGCATATGCCCCAGCCGGGGATGCAACGGCAGCGCCGCCAGCGCCCGCCCGTGTTCGGTGATCCGCCCCTTGCCGTCCAGCGCGCCCAGCATCGCCAGAAGGGCGCGCGCCTCGGCCATCGCGCCTTCGGGTGGCGGGGTCAGAAAGGCCAGATCGGCGGCATCCGCGCCCCACAGCGCCAGCTCCAGCGCCAGCCCGGTCAGATCGGCGGCTTCAATCTCGGCAGGCGGGTACGCGGCCAGCGCGCCATCCTCCCCCTTTGACCACAGCCGGTAACACAGCCCCTCTGCCACACGGCCCGCACGACCCGCGCGTTGCGTGGCCTCGGCCCGTGTCACCCGCTCGGTCACCAGTCGGGACATGCCCGAGCCCGGATCAAACCGTGCCCGCCGCGCTTGCCCCATATCCACCACCACCCGGATATCGGGGATCGTCAGCGAGGTTTCGGCAATCGACGTCGCCAGCACCACCTTGCGCCCGGTCTCAACCGGGGAAATCGCTGCGCGCTGGGCCGCAAAGGGCATGGCTCCGAACAGCGGGCGCACCGTGCAACTGGCGGGCAGGCGTCCGGTCAGGGCTGCTTCAGCCCGCCGGATTTCACCTTCACCGGGCAGAAACACCAAGATCCCGCCACCGATGGCGCGGGTCTCGCGCTCGGCCTCAACGACCAGATCGACCAATGCATCCAGCCGCCGTGCCTGAGGCCCCAATGGCCGGTCCAGCCAGCGCATCTCGACAGGAAAACTCCGCCCTTCCGACGTAACCAGCGGCGCGGCCATCAGGCGCCCCACCGGGTCCGCGTCCAATGTGGCCGACATGGCCAGCAGAATCAGATCGTCCCGCAGCGCGCCCGTGACCTCAAGGCACAGGGCCAACCCCAGATCCGCGTTTAATGAACGTTCGTGGAATTCATCAAAGATCACCGCCCCGATGCCCGGCAGGTCAGGGTCCGATTGCAGCATTCGGGTCAGAATGCCCTCGGTCACCACCTCGATCCTTGTGTCTTTTGACACTTTCGCATCGCCCCGCACGCGATAGCCAACACTCTGGCCCGCGCGCTCTCCCAGCGTCTCTGCCATCCGCTCTGCCGCGGCCCGTGCCGCCAGCCGCCGCGGCTCCAGCATCACGATCCTGCCGCCGCACAGACCCGCCTCCAGCATCGCCAGCGGAACCCGCGTGGTCTTGCCCGCACCGGGCGGTGCTTGCAGCACGGCCCGCCCCTGCGTCCGCAGGGCGTCCAGCAGGCCGGGTATGGCATCGTCTATAGGCAGGCGTAGGGTCATCCGGCCCTTATCCGCGATCCCGCAGGTGGCGTCCAGTTTCCGCGCGCACATCAGCAAATCGCCCCGCACGAAATGACGCAGGCTGCGCGATCTTCGCATTTCCTGCCGCCTCCGGTCTGGACAAACACCCCCCAAGCACGGCAACTGTTCCTGCCTCTAGGAACGGGACAAGAATGCAGACAGACAGCCTGAGCGACAGAATTCTGAAGGGCGAGCGCCGGGCGCTGGCGCGTGCGATCACTCTTGTTGAAAGCAACCGCGCCGATCACCGGGCACAGGCCAGCGACCTTCTGGCCCAGCTTGCCGGTTCGGGGCGTCAGGCGCTGCGTATCGGTCTGTCCGGCACACCCGGCGTGGGCAAGTCCACCTTCATCGAAAGCTTTGGCATGATGCTGACGGGGCAGGGGCTGCGCGTCGCGGTTCTGGCGGTCGATCCCAGCTCGGCCCGCTCGGGCGGCTCGATCCTGGGCGACAAGACCCGGATGGAACGCCTGAGCCGCGAGCACAACGCCTTCATCCGGCCCTCTCCCAGCCAGAGCCACCTTGGCGGCGTCGCCCGCCGCACCCGCGAGGCCATCGCCCTGTGCGAGGCCGCAGGCTATGACGTGGTGTTGATCGAAACCGTGGGCGTGGGACAGTCGGAAACTGTGGTGTCCGAACTGTCAGACCTGTTCCTGCTGCTGCTGGCCCCGGCGGGTGGGGACGAGTTGCAGGGCGTCAAGCGCGGCATCATGGAAATGGCGGACATCATTCTGGTCAACAAGGCCGATGGCGACCTGAAAGCCACCGCCACCCGCACCTGCGCGGATTATGCCGGCGCACTGCGGCTGCTGCGCAAACGCCCGCAGGACCCCGAAGGCTTCCCCAAGGCAATGACCGTTTCCGCCGTCGAAGAACACGGGCTGGAACAGGCCTGGGACGAAATGCAAACCCTGACCCAATGGCGCCGCGACACCGGTATCTGGGAGGCAAACCGCGCTGCCCAGGCCCGCTACTGGTTCGATCAGGAGGTCCGCCACGCCCTTCTCGCCCGTCTCGATACACCGCAGGCCCGCGCCGAGATGGAGCGCCTGAATGACGAAGTCTCGCAGGGACGACTCAGCCCGGCGGTTGCTGCCGGACAACTTCTGGACACGCTCGGCTGAAGGGCCGTCATGGCCGCTTCACCTTTTGCCAAATACTCTCGCCAACGGCATGGCCCGTCCGGGCCATTCCTGCATGGCAGGCAAAATGAAAGATTTCGCGCGGCCCGTCTTGACCCTCCGCGCGATTCCCACTACACGCATCCAACCAGTTTTCGGGCGCGACTTCGGGTTGCGCCCCTTGTGATTTGGCCGCGGGTACCTAGCCCGGCCTCCAGAAACAAAGGAAGAAACCATGTCGCGCCGTTGCGAACTGACCGGAAAAGGCCCGATGACTGGCAACAATGTCAGCCACGCCAAAAACAGAACTCGTCGTCGTTTTCTGCCGAACCTGAACGACGTTACCCTGCAGTCCGAAACTCTGGGCCGTGGCGTCAAGCTGCGCATCTCGGCGGCTGCGCTGCGTTCGGTTGACCACCGCGGTGGTCTGGACGCGTTCCTGGCCAAAGCCAAGGACGATGAGCTGTCGGCAAATGCTCTGAAAGTGAAGAAAGAAATCGCCAAGGCGCAAGCTTCGGCCTAAGGTCTTTCACTTAACAGTTTTTCAGGCCCTGCACCATATCGGTGCGGGGCCTTTTCTGTTGGGCCAGTCCCTTTCGGCCTCCATTGTTTTCAATATGGAACTAATTTTTCGCCATTGGTGAACTTCTTCACATACAGGTTTCCGAATCTGACCTAACGTCACTGTCATCCATCAGGCGGGGGCCAAATTATGACGTTAAAAAGTTTTTATCTTTTCCTGTTTCTGGCCGCGGTATTCCGCAAGGCGATTACAACCTGCACACGGATGCAGCGCTGGGTGAACCGGTCCCATACCAGCTTCACCACAGACAGGGTGAAAAGACCCGGACTGGATTATTGAAAAACAGCTTCAAGCGCGACCCTTTGGCGCTTGAAGCTTTTCCCGTTGCTGACCTATAGCTGGGTCAGAATGAGACCTTCTGTTACCAGATTTCTGCCTTATGTGCTAACCCTTCTGCTGGTTCTGACCGGGCAGGGGCTGGCCATGTCGCGCGGTATGGACAAGGCGGTGGGTCAGATGGTGCTGTGTACGGGCACCGGCCCGGTTGTCGTCTATATGGACGAAAACGGGCAACCGACCGCCCCGCCGCATTACTGCCCGGACTACGCAATATCCTTGCTGGGGGCCGTTGCGGTTGCCGAACAGGCACTGCCAGCCGCGCCGGAACAGGCGCAACCAGCACCGCTGCGGCATCTGGGCAACCAGATCGCCCTTCCGGTTCCCGCAACCCCGGCCCGCGCGCCTCCTGTCAGCGTTTGAAACCCACCCTTTTCAAACCTTTATACAGGAGAGGCACGATGTCCCTCAAAACCACTCTGCTCGCAACCCTGGCCTCCGTGTCGCTGGCCATCCCCGCCTTTGCCGAAGGCACCATCACGGTTGACGACGCCTATGCCCGGTCCTCGGGCAAGACCGCCATCGCCGGTGCTGCGTTCATGATGATCCATAATCAGGGTGACGCGGATGACCGGCTGATCGGTGTAACCTCGGACGCGGCAGCGCGTGTTGAATTGCACACGCACCAGGTCGATGAAAACGGCGTGGCCAAGATGGTGCATGTCGAAGAAGGATTTGCCATTCCAGCCGGTGAAACCCACATGCTGAAACGCGGCGGCGACCATGTGATGTTCATGGGGCTGACGGCCCCGTTCGAACAGGACGCCAAGGTGCCGGTCACGCTGATCTTTGAAAAGGCAGGCGAGGTTGAGATCGAGATTCCCGTGGATCTGGAGCGTCAGGACAAAGGCGGCCACGGATCACATTCGAACTAAGGCAACGCCTGTCTTCGGGCCGCGCGGCAGCCCTCATCCATGCGTCAGGCCGGGCTTTGCCCGGCCTGTTTTCCATGCGGCCGCGGATGGCGTTATTTGTTGATGGTTTTCAGGCCGACACGGTCGCCCGCCTGATGGAATCGCGAGGCCAGCCAGAACATGACAGCGGCCATGGCCAGCGCCGAGAATGCGATACCCCAGCCCAGCGCAACCAGCGCCACCGCAGGCCAGATCATCAGGACAAGCCCGACGACAAGCGCGACAAATCCCGAAACGCGCATGGAACCGCGTTGCGGGTCACTTGGATGCATCTGCCCGGCAGCCGCCAAGGATCCGATCCCGATGATCAGCGCCCATGCGCCCAACAGGAAAAACGCCAGTTTCACCGTGCCTTCCGGCCAGATCAGCAGGACAAGCCCGATCAGAAGCGCGCCGATCGCAGCACCTCCCAGCACCCCGCGACGGCCAACACCCAAAAGCGTCAGCCCACCGTCGAGGATCAGCAACACACCGACCAGCCGCAGCAGCAGCGCGATGCTGCCCGATGGCCAGAACAGGGCCGCGATGCCCACAAGCCCGGCCAGCACCCCGCGCAGCAGAAAAGTCCACCACAGGCTGGACAGCTGTTCCCCCAGCATGTCACGCCCGGCCATGCTGCTGTCATCCAGGATTTCACCGGTGCGGGGGTCTTGATCAGTCATGGCACATCCTCCAGTCGCTATTGCAGATAGTGTACACAAATTAAGCCAGCGTTGTCTGTAGCTTAAGAATTTCCCGCAAGAAGCTGCCCGACCCATCGCGGAACCGTTTCGGATGCCCTGCCGACAATGCGCTCGTCAAAGCCCGACGGCCCGGGCGTCGGCTCCAGATTGATCTCGACCGTCCGCGCACCCGCCGCCTGCGCCTCGTGAACAAAGGCCGCCGCCGGATAGACCTGACCCGAGGTGCCGATGGCGGCAAAGATCGACGCGCTGGCAAGGTGGTCGTAGATGTCGTCCATGTAATAAGGCATCTCGCCGAACCAGACCACATCGGGCCGGGCGGTGGGCTGGCCGCAGGCGGGGCAGGGCTCGGCGACGGCCATCTCAGGCGGGGCGGGCCAGCGATGATCGCACCCGGAACACAGGGCACCCGCCAATGTGCCATGCATGTGGATGACACCCGTCGCACCGCCCGCTTCATGCAGGCTGTCTACGTTCTGGGTCACGATCACGACCTCTGCGGGCCAGCCCTGCTGCAACCGGGCCAGCGCCATGTGGGCCGCGTTGGGCTGCACGGCGGCGGCCTGAACGCGGCGCGCATTGTAAAACCCCTGCACCAAGGCGGGATCGCGCGCAAAGCCCTCGGGCGTGGCCACATCCTCGATCCGGTGCTGCGCCCACAGCCCGCCTTCGTCGCGAAAGGTGCTCAGCCCGCTTTCAGCCGAAATCCCGGCCCCGGTCAGAATGACGATCTTTCCCATATCCCCTCCGCGCGTTACACCTTGGCCATGACACACCGTATCCTCTTTGTCTGCCTGGGCAATATCTGCCGCTCTCCCGCGGCCGAGGGCGTCTTTCGCGCCCGCGCACCGCATCATGCAACCGACAGTGCCGGAACCATGGGCTGGCACGCGGGCAATCCACCCTATGGCCCGATGCAGAAGGCCGCAATCCGCAGAGGCATTGACCTCGGCGACCTGCGCGCGCGCCAGTTCACCGTCGCGGATTTCGACCGGTTCGACCTGATCATCGGCATGGATGCCCAAAACATCGCTGATATTGAAGACCTGCGCCCGTCGGGCAACGGCACGCCGGTTCGCCTGCTGACGGATTTCGCCCCTCAGACCGGTGCCGATCACGTACCCGATCCGTATTACACGCGGGATTTCGACGGCGCGCTGGACCTGATCGAAGCAGCGGTTGACGGGCTTGCCGCCCATCTGGACACCTAGCCGCCGGTCACCCGCAACTGGCCGCTCAGCCAGGGCAGCTTGGCAACCGCCGGGTCCACGATCTGGTTCTGCATCAGGCGCCGGGTCATGCCCGCAACCTCCTGCGGGACCTGATCGGACCACTCGGTGCGCGCCAGCAGCGATATGTTGCGCGAGAACTCTCCGAACGGGGCAGGGTACGCCTCCAGCCCCTCATGGAACCGCGCCGCGCGCATGAAGCCCAGCGGCGTGGTGATCGCCCAGCCCAGACCCCGCGCCACCATGGCCATCAGCGCCATGTGCGAGCCGATCTCGAACCGTTCCTCGAACACCTGCGACCGGCGCGCCAGATGCGCCTCGATCTGGCGGCTGATCAGCTGCTCGCGGGCATAGCGCAGAAACGGCAGCCGCTCCTGCACGGCCTCGACCCCGCCCGATCCCTGCGGCGCCACCAGAATGAACGGATCATGGACCAGCGGGTATTCGACCACCCCCTCCAGTACTTCGCCGCTATGGGCGGTGACCGCCATATGCAGGCGCTGCTCGGCCAGCGCCTCGAACAGATCAAGGCTCGACAGGGTGATCAGCTTGAATTTCGACCGGGTCAGGCTGTCGGCCAGCAGGGTGGCCAGCCGCGGTGTCAGATCATTGTCGAAATCGTCGATCAGCCCGATCGACAGCGTGGTCAGATGCCCCAGATCCATGACCGACAGCTCGCTCTGGGCCATGTGCAGCTCGGCCAGAACCGCCTCGGCCCGCGCAAGGAAACTGCGCCCCGCCTGCGTCAGCCGCATCGGTCGCCGCCCGTGATCGACCAATTCGGTCCCCAGCGCGTTTTCCAGATTGCGCAATTGCTGCGATACGGATGGCTGGCTGAGCCCCGTGATCTCGGCAGCCTGTGCCACCGATCCCGTCCGCGCCAAAGCCTCGAACACTTCAAGGCCCCGCAGGGTCAGCCCTTTCATTACCATGCAATACACCTTTCGCTGCGCCTTTCTGGGGCGCAGCGTGGATCAGGTCAAGCATTCTGAACGGGTTAGCTGCAGATCGCCTGCGCCATCTGGCCAAAGTTCTGGTACCGATCCCACAGCGCATCATCGCGCGCGGATTTCGACATCTTCAGCACCTGCGCCTGATGGGGGTCCTTGAACCATTTCGCCACGGTCTTCTGATCACTGCGCGTCAACGCCTGATCCGCCACGCGCTGAATGCAGCTGCACCGGTCCCGCGTCGCGGCCGAGCGGTCCGACGCCATGCACGCCTGCCTGATCTGCGCCGCATCCGCGACCTGAGCCACCGCCGTCAGCGATGCCGCACAAAATGCGATAATGAGGAACTGTTTCATACTCGAGCCTCGTTTTTGCCTGCCCGGACGGGTCTTATGCCCCTCTCGGTCTGCGGCGGAGTATGAATCAAACGGGGGGTGGGATCAATTGTTTTGACAGTCAATTCAAGCGGTGCTGAATTGACGAGGATAAAAACAACGCACTAAAATACTTCGGAAGTTAATATGAGCAGTCAATTCAAGGGATAGGATGGTGATTTCTATCAAATCTTTTTTTATGTCAGTGCTACTTTGTTTGTCTCCGATAGCGGCCTTGTCGGATACGTCTTTTTTGCAAGGCGAGGATGCGCCGGAATTCAAGGAGGCGGTTAAGGCCTGGTTGGACGGTGATGATTTGGCAGCATTGCAAAGTTTCTCTGAACAGGCGCAACAGGGGAACGCAGCGGCTCAAATATTACTATCGAGCATTGCAAGCCAGAGTAGTTTTCACGCGCATGTAACTTCTGAAATGGATCGCAAGGACCGCATTGCTCTGTTACGAAAACCCGGTGGCCTATCGGGCAAGTCATGGCTCACAGAGGCACAAAACTCTGAACCATTGGCCCTTGCTTTACTGCAAGTGGCCAAATTCGAAGATAAAGCGCCCGCTATCGCAGCGCTAGTCGAACTTGGTGAGCCAATAACAGCAATGTTTGCCGCGCAATCCATGCTTTACGATGGAAGAGGGGCTGATTTGGTTGAGGTTTTGCAAGGCCTGGATCGCAAATTGCCTGAAGAAGCTGGCATATTCTTGTACTGGGCGTCGTACCTGCAGTCACATAGTTCGGATGGTCCAAATTATGGAGGTTCGGCATCGCTGGCCTGGCTTAATACTGGAGATGATCGCTTCAAAGCGGCTGAGTTAGCTTGGGGCATATTCACTCCAAGAGAATTGATAAATGACACCGACATCAGAGAGGCAGCGGCTGAATTGAGCGCGGAGGTAGTAGCTTGGACCCCCATTCGTAACTTTTGTAGTGACTACTGTGCGGAAGAGGTTCCCGATTGCACCGTCACTGCTGCTGCGTTGCTCGCCTCACCTTATTCTCCAAGAAGCCCGCTACAGAGCTTGATCGCCAATGAAGACTATTGGTCGAGTGATCGCATTGAAGGCGACGTTGCGCGTTCAATTCTTGACATCCGGGATGTGGAGTTTGCTTCAGAGTATACGTACAATCAGTGCTTTACATCCAACATGCAGGCCCTTCAGCGAGCGCATTGGCCTTGAAACGGTATTTCGCCGCAATGCAAGTTTATCTCCTGCATCAAGTTTGGTGCTAAGTACAATCCTTGAAGCGATTTGTATGCGATTGGCAATGAAGTTGTATTGGTCGCGGCAGATCATCTTGAACCATTGACCACAGCCCATTTCCGACGCATATCCCCACTCCATGACAGACCTCGCTCATATCCGCAATTTCTCCATCGTCGCGCATATCGACCATGGCAAATCCACCCTTGCTGACCGGCTCATCCAAGAGACCGGGACAGTGCAGGATCGTGACATGAAGGAACAGCTGCTCGACAGCATGGATATCGAACGCGAGCGTGGCATTACCATCAAGGCCAACACCGTTCGGATCGACTATACCGCCGATAATGGCGAGACATATGTGCTGAACCTGATCGACACCCCCGGCCACGTGGATTTCGCCTATGAGGTCAGCCGGTCGATGCGCGCCGTCGAAGGCTCGCTGCTGGTCGTGGACAGCACCCAGGGGGTCGAGGCGCAGACGTTGGCGAATGTCTATCAGGCCATCGACGCCGATCATGAGATCGTGCCGGTCCTCAACAAGATCGACCTGCCCGCCTCCGACTGTGACCGCGTGGCCGAACAGATCGAGGACGTGATCGGCATCGACGCAAGCGACGCCATCCGGGTCAGCGCCAAGACCGGGCAGGGCATCCACGAGACGCTGGAAGCGATCGTGCACAAACTGCCCGCGCCGCAGGGCACTCTGGACGCGCCGCTCAAGGCGATGCTGGTGGATTCGTGGTACGACGCCTATCTGGGCGTCATCGTTCTGGTCCGCATCATGGACGGCACGTTGAAAAAGGGGATGCGGGTCAAGTTCATGTCGAACGGCACCCTGCACCATGTCGACCGCGTCGGTGTCTTCCGCCCGGAAATGCAGATGATCGACAGCCTCGGCCCGGGTGAGATCGGGTTTCTCACCGCCTCGATCAAGCAGGTCCGCGACACCCGCGTCGGCGACACCATCACCAATGACCGGGGTGGCGCCGAAGTCGCCCTGCCGGGCTTCAAACCCGCGCAGCCGGTGGTGTTCTGTGGCCTCTTCCCGGTGGATTCCGCCGAATTCGAAGACCTGCGCGACGCGATCGAGAAGCTGGCGCTGAACGACGCCTCATTCTCGTATGAGATGGAAACCTCCGCCGCGCTTGGCTTTGGCTTCCGCTGCGGCTTCCTTGGCCTGTTGCACCTCGAGGTCATCCGCGACCGGATCGAGCGTGAATACGATATCGACCTCATCACCACTGCGCCCAGCGTGATCTATCACGTCTACATGAAAGACGGCGTGATGATCGAGCTGCACAACCCCGCCGACATGCCCGACCTGACCAAGGTCGACCATCTTGAGGAACCGCGCATCAAGGCGACCATTCTGGTGCCCGACGAATATCTCGGCGACGTGCTGAAACTCTGCCAGGACCGCCGCGGCATCCAGATGGACCTGACCTATGCGGGCCAGCGCGCCATGGTCGTCTATGACCTGCCCCTGAACGAGGTCGTCTTTGACTTCTACGACCGCCTGAAATCGGTGACCAAGGGCTACGCCAGCTTCGACTACCAGATGACCGGCTACCGTCAGGACGCGCTGGTCAAGATGTCGATCCTTGTGAATGACGAACCGGTCGACGCGCTGTCGACCATGGTTCACCGCGACCGGGCCGAGATGCGGGGCCGCGCGATGTGCGAAAAGCTCAAGGACCTGATCCCGCGCCACATGTTCAAAATCCCGATTCAGGCCGCCATCGGAGGCAAGGTCATCGCCCGCGAGACCCTGTCCGCCCTGCGCAAGGACGTGACCGCCAAGTGTTATGGTGGAGATGCCACCCGGAAACGCAAACTGCTGGACAAGCAGAAGGCGGGTAAAAAGAAGATGCGCCAGTTCGGGAAGGTCGATATCCCGCAGGAGGCGTTTATTTCAGCACTAAAAATGGACAGCTAAGGCTGTCCATTTTTAGTGACGGTGGGCGAAAGCGGTTGGCGCAGCCAACCGGCGTGCCCACACGGTGGGTTTGAGAAATTTCAAAAAGCGATCGAAAAATGATGGAAGCAAGCTTGTTGTAATATGACAGAGTATTCGATACCGGCGCGACTTTATCGCTACCGATCTTGTTCAACAGCCTATTTTGAAGACGAATTGCGTGCAGTTATAGAGCGCCAAGAGCAGTTTTTTTCTTCGATTGAAACCCAAAATGATCCATTTGATTGCAACCCCAATTTTGTAGCTTCATCAGATGGAGAACTGTTTCAGCTCTACAGAAAAATCGGCAAAAAGTTTTTAGTTTCGCTCGATACACTTCGCGAGCATTTTCCGAACCTTAAGCGAGCCGAACTTCGGCGAAAGCAAAAGCAAGAATTCAGCGTCACACTTGAGAATATTTCTAAGTCAAATGCCACGCTTCTTAGATTTGTTGACACAGTGCGGGCACACTCTCGGATTATTTGTCTCTCCGAAAACTGGAATAATCCCTTGATGTGGGCCCACTACGGCGCGGGTCACAACGGAGTAGTGCTCGGCTTTGAGCCAACGTGGCAAGTTGCGATGGATAATGGTGACGATATTCCGTTGAAAGTAAGCTATGTGGAGCGTCGACCCAAGCTAAGAACTAGCAACTTGATATGTTGGATGGAGCAGTCCAAGATTTCGGATGCTTCTCTAATTCGTCAGGGCGATCAGGCCTTCGAGGCCCTAGTTCTAACAAAGCCAAAAGTCTGGGAATACGAAGAAGAGTGGAGGATACAAAAAAGGTTCGAGGGTCCAAGTTCTTACCAAAAAGTTCCTTCACTCTTGTTAAATGAAGTTTTGGTTGGAATGCGAGTGTCTGCTAATCTGCTTTCCAAGATCGAAAGAATATGTGGGGACAAAGTGCCCGTATCTAGGATTGAATTGGATTCAGAAACCTTTGAACTAAAGAGATCCTGACTGTCGGCAACCGTAAGATGGGTGTTTACAACCGTCACGTCACCCAACACCACTCTCAAAACAACCCACCCGCCCGGCGGCACCCCCGGGCCCCGTCAAACCAAAGGTTCACCTTTGGCGAAACGGGCGGCGTGTTTGCGCCCCTCTTCGGTTCCATTGAACATCCGTAGGGCGGGCTTCAGCCCGCCAATCCACCACTCCCCCATATCCCCGACCCCAAACCAACGCACATGGATTGGCTGCATCCGGTGGCGGGCTGAAGCCCGCCCTACGGGGTGGGGTTGGTACCTGCGCTTGCGCCGTTAGGGTTCTGGCCTATTTTGTTGAAAAACTCGGGCTTGATCGGTTGGTAAGTTGCTGATTCAATTCTTCCTAAAGGGAGGGATCAGCCATGATGGGATCGAGACAGGAAGCGCAAGCGTC
>NZ_JBQFZG010000026.1:0-29026 GCF_056542125.1 Ruegeria sp. AF1 | reverse complement strand
TTGTTCCAGCTTTCAGAAAAAAACCCCCGCAAATCCCCATGCCGCTGCGGGCGAATAACCAACACACCCGACAACCCCGTCCGCTCAATCTCCATAACACCTAACCTCAACCGTCTGTTGCATACGTTTTGGATTTGCCGCACGCATATGAAATGTGACTTCGATTCGAAATTTTCAGAGCGTAGTTAACTGACCGCGCGAACAAGTTGAATGGGTAAGCTCTTTTGTCGAGTTTTGCGTCTGATGGCTTTGGCGACTTTCTTGACGGGGCTCTTTGCTGAACTTCTGATTGTCCATTCCTTGCTGGTGGCCAAAAATGCAATCACGTGAATAGAAAAACGCTTTGTTTGGAACGAAAGAGCGGAGTAAAGAAACGGGAAAAGCGGCAGTATCGGATCCGAGCTGCTACAAAACGTAACGGCTCAAATCCGCCGACTTGGTCAATTCGCCCAGATTGTCGTTCACGAATTGCGCATCGACCGTTATTTCCGTTCCGGCCCTGTCTGGTGCGGTGAATGACAGCTCTTCAAAGACCCGTTCCATGACGGTGTAAAGCCGCCGCGCACCAATGTTTTCAACGCTTTGATTCACGTCGGCTGCGATCCGCGCCAGGGCGGCAATACCATCCTCGGTAAACCCAACCGTAACCTCTTCGGTGGCCATGAGGGCCGTGTACTGACGGGTCAATGCGTTGTCGGTTTCGGTCAGGATACGCACGAAGTCTTCCTCGGTCAGCGCGCGCAGCTCTACCCGGATGGGCAGACGACCCTGCAATTCGGGCAGAAGGTCTGATGGTTTGGCGATATGGAACGCACCGGATGCGATGAACAGGATGTGGTCGGTTTTAACCGGACCGTGCTTTGTCGAGACGGTTGTGCCTTCGATCAGAGGCAGCAGGTCGCGCTGCACCCCTTCACGACTTACATCACCACCACGCGCTTCTGTGCGGGCACAGACCTTGTCAATCTCGTCCAGAAAAACGATGCCGTTCTGCTCCACCGATTCCAATGCGGTGCGGGTGACCGTCTCATCGTCCAGCAGCTTGTCGGCCTCTTCCCCGATCAGAACCTCATAGCTTTCGGCGACAGTCAGACGTTTTCTAACAGTGCGCCCGGCAAACGCCTTACCGAAGATATCGCCCAGATTCATCATCCCCATCTGACCGCCAGGCTGTCCCGGAATATCGAACATCGGCATTGGGTTTGAACTGTTCGCGACGTCCAGTTCAATGACCGTCTCATCCAGCTCACCCGACTTGAGCTTTTTGCGGAACATCTCTCGTGTGCCTTCACGGGCATCCGTACCAGCGATGGCGTCAATCACGCGGTCTTCGGCGGCCTGATAGGCTTTGGCCTTGACATCTTCGCGCATGAATTCCCGAGTTTGCAGAATGGCGGCATCGGCCAGATCGCGGATGATCTGTTCCACGTCGCGACCGACATAGCCAACCTCGGTGAACTTCGTGGCTTCGACCTTGATAAAGGGTGCGCGCGCAAGCTTGGCCAGACGGCGGCTGATCTCGGTTTTGCCGACACCGGTGGGGCCGATCATCAGGATGTTCTTTGGATACACCTCTTCGCGAATATCGTCCGGCAACTGCTTGCGGCGCCAGCGGTTGCGCAGTGCAACGGCCACGGCGCGCTTGGCATCCTTTTGCCCGATAATGAAACGATCCAGTTCCGAGACAATCTCGCGCGGGGTCAGGTCGGTCATATGTGTTCTATCCGTTTGTTTCGCACCGGAACCTAATCATAAGCTGCGAAAACACAAGCTGATCACAAAAAACTCACGCCAACACACGAACCGAACACGGAAATTCGAGGTGATGTGAATCGCCACACAGATATTTGCTGCGCATAGTCTGCGTCAACGGGCAAAGTCGCCCGCACTTATCTAATGGAGAACGTAAAATGATGACTCGTCGTTCACTTTTTCTGAACGCGGCTGCCACTGGCGCGGCTCTGACTCTGGTCGGCACCAATGCGGCTTTGGCCGGGGGTGACAAGAAAAAGGGTCATTTCGAGGGGCGCTCGAAGCACGAAACCAGCGGCTCGGTCAAAGTAAAAAAGGATGGCGATCGTTATATCGTTGAATTAGGCAACGACTTTTCGTTGGACGGTGGCCCCGACCCGCGTGTGGCATTCGGTAAGGATGGCGAATACGACCCGTCATCTAAGCTGGGTGCACTGCTGAATTTGAAAGGCAAGCAATCTTATGCGGTGCCTCCAACTATGGACATCTCGGGCTACAACGAAGTTTACATCTGGTGTGAGGTCGCTGGCGTCCCGCTGGGTGTTGCGTCGCTTAAATAATCTGAACGACAGAGGCCGGATCATCCGGCCTCTAATTCGTCGTTAGCTGACACGACGCATATCTGCTACACTCGCCCCAAAGCATTTGAGCACGGGGCGAGTTGTATGACGAAAATTGCCAAGATCACCCTGCTGTTCGTGGTGTTCGTGGACCTGATCGGACAAGGTCTGGTCTTTCCCATCATCAATTCGCTGATCATGGAAACGAGCTCCGGTTTCCTGCCGGAAAGCACGCCTGTCGGCCGCAGGCATTTTTATTATGGTCTGGTGATCGGATGCTTTTTCCTGTCGTGGTTTCTGGGCGTTGTTTATGTCTCGAAAGTGTCTGACTCGATTGGGCGAAAGAATGCATTGCTGGTCTGCCTTGGGGGCGCGCTGGCCGGATATGCGTTGACCATTGTGGCGCTTTATCTCAATAACCTGCTTCTGCTGATCGTTGGCCGTTCGATTACCGGGTTCACTGCGGGTAATCAGCCCATCGCGCAGGCGGCGATGATCGATGGCAGCACCGACGCGTCTGACCGGGACCGAAACATGGGCTACATCGTGACTGGTGTTAGCTTTGGCCTTGTCGGCGGGCCGATCATAGGCGCGGTTTTGTCGGATTCGGCGTTATTTGGCGGCTTTGCCACGTTGAAAACCCCGTTCTATGGCGCGTTCGTGTTGGTTCTGGTGGCGATATTTCTGGTGCTGCTCTTTTTCAAGGACACCCGAACCAAGCGCGAGCCCTTTGTGTTTCGTCCACGCGATATTACCGACAGCCTGATCGCAGTTGGCGAACACCCGCTGGTTCTGAAAATCCTGCCGGTCTATTCGTTTTTCATGATCGCCAATGTCACATTCTACGTGTTTGTCGACAATTTCCTAACCAGCGCATTCGGGTATGGGGTCATCGGGGGCAGCGTGGCGATGGTGGTCATCGGAGTGGCGCTGGCCTTTTCCAGTACATTCCTGGTGAAGCCTGCCCAGGAAAGGTTCAGCAAACACGCGATCATTTACACGTCGCTTGTGGTGATGGTCATTTGCGGGTTTGCCTTTGCCTTCAGCCCAAGCGGTGTATTCAGCTATGTCCCGGTGTTTTTCTTCTATTTCCTGTTCGGGGTCGCCTATCCAACGCTGTTGGGCCTGTTCTCCTCAAGCGTCAGCGAGGCGGATCAGGGCTGGGCCATGGGCGTGGCCACTGCCGTGTTCTGCCTTGCGGGCGGGATCATGTCACTGATCGGTGGCGGATTGATGAGCATCGATATCCGCGTGCCCTATTACATCGTGATCGTAGCGGCGGTCCTGGGGTTGATCGGTATGCACCGTCGATGGAAAGGCAAAGAGATCAAAGCGCTTTTAGCCTGAGATCGTCTCAACCGTCAGGTTGCCATTGGTATAGACGCAGATATCTGCTGCGATGGCCATGGATTGCCGGGCGATGTCCTCTGCGGATCTGTCGCTGTCCATCATGGCACGCGCGGCGGCCAGAGCGAAGTTGCCTCCCGACCCGATGGCAGCCACATTGTGTTCGGGTTCCAGAACATCCCCTGCCCCGGTGATGACAAGCAGATCCTTGCCGTCTGTCACGATCAGCATCGCCTCAAGTTTTTGCAGATACTTGTCTGTGCGCCAGTCCTTGGCGAGTTCAACCGAGGCGCGGGCCAGTTGGCCGGGCGTAGCTTCAAGCTTGGCTTCCAGCCGTTCCAGCAACGTGAAGGCATCCGCTGTCGATCCGGCAAAACCTGCCACGATCTCGAACCCTCCGGGAGACAGGCGGCGCACCTTGCGCGCGGTGCCCTTGATCACGGTCTGACCCAGACTCACCTGACCGTCGCCGGCAATGACGACATGACCGTCCTTCTTGACGCCGATAATCGTTGTGCCGTGCCAACCGGGAAAGTCGTTATCTGCCATGATCATCTCCGCTTTTGCTGGCGGTATATATGGGCCGGACCGGTTGTTGGCGCAACCCATTGCCAAACTGCCCAAAAGATATGCAAAAAATGCAATTCGGGGTTACCGGACCAGCAATTGTGAGTCCGGCCAAGCGGTACTAGATGAGGCTCACAACCGACGACGGGTCGGCTGTTTCTTCAATAAGGACTGCGCACATGGCAACCACAGCTAATATTCATGCGCCGCTCGGAGCAGCTACCATCCTGCACGTGGCGGACGTTTTCATCAATGCATTCGACAGTGTTGTCGCATGGAATGAAGCACGTAAAACACGTAACCTTCTGTCGGAACTCAGCGACACGCAGCTGGACGATATCGGTCTGAGCCGCGCGGATATCGCAAAAATCTAATCCAACCGACGGATCATCAAACCGAACCAGCCGCCCGGGTTTCCGAGCGGCTTTTTCGTTGCTCAACTCTGGATGTATTTCCCGGCAAGATCGGGTAAAAAAGCTTCGACCGCGGCAGTTGCAATGACGTGCAGAGTGCCAGCTTCTTCATCAGCTACATCCAGACCACCTTTGACCGCGCGAACCTCGACCCGGCCGCGCGGCATGTCGGCAGCAACCAATTCACAATTCACCTGTTCCGGATTCTGAACGCCGATTGTCACAAGCACGCGCATTTCGTTGTGATCGATCCCCAGCTTTGAAAACAGCGTGATGGATGAATGATGCAGCGCGTCCTGTACCGCGCGGCGGGCTGCTTTGGTATAATCCTGACCATAAAGGTCATTACCAGTGCCCATTTCCAGGATGATCCGCTTTTCACTCATTGCGCCGGGTCCATGTTGAAAGAAACGATCAGTGCAGCGTTGGCTATCACCGTGTGGCCGTCACCATTCGGTTTTTCGATGTCCAACCCACCTTTTGTGACGGTAATGTTGGGCTGACCATAAGGGAAAACGGCTTTGAGGGCGTCGGTATCCACTTGATCCGGCTGCTGCACGCCGATCTCGGCATCAATGATCATCGCCTCTTTCGGGAAACCAAAAAGTTCGGCCATATTGACCGAGTTGTGCCACAGCGCGTCCCTGATCGCCCGCAGCGACGCCTCGGTATAGTCCATCCGGCGCAGGGAAGTGCCCATCCCGAATTCTACAAGAACGCGCGTTTTTGCCATTGGTTTCCCCGCCGTTTCAACAAAAAAGGCGCCCCAATCTGAGACGCCTTTCGAACAATCCGTTATCGCCAGATCAGATGGATTCGTCGATCCAGCTTTGCAGCGCGGCTTTGGGGGCAGCGCCTGCGCGGTTCGATACAACCTGACCGTCCTTAAAGATAAACAGCGCCGGGATGCCGCGCACGCCCATGGCGGCGGCAGAGTTCGGGTTGTTGTCCACGTCCACCTTGGCGATCTTGACCTTGCCGCCATATTCGGCGGCCAGCTCTTCCAGTGCCGGACCAATCTGCTTACAGGGTCCGCACCATTCGGCCCAGAAATCCACTACAACTGGAACGTCCGAGTTCTTGACTTCGGCGTCAAAGGTTTCGTCGGTGACGGCTACGGTCGACATATTATGTCTCCTGAATGAAATGCGCTTGGGCTGTGAAGGTAGGGGTGGCAGTAGGCAAGGTCAAGATATCTGGGTGCAGGCCACGGCATCCGTCACAAGATCGTGTGGCAACCACATAAGATTTGCCGTTCTTGTCCAAAGGATTGCGGTGCGTATCTTATGGTCCGGATAGATCTGCGACAGGGCCTGCGCATACGCGCCCATTTGGCGAAGCAACCCTTCGGGGCAATCTTCGACCCGGTTCGGAACGGTGGCATTTGATTTGAAATCAATTACATGGACTTCGGTGTCCGTCACGATCAGGCGGTCGACAATCCCATACATTCGCTGCCCGCGCAGGTCGGCAGTTACAGGTACTTCGGCCAATGTGTCCGGCGTGAAAATGTGTCGCAGGCTTTCGGATGTCAGCACGCCTGTGACTTCGGTCAGCAATGCGTTCTGATCCTCTTGCCCCATGCCGGGCAGCAGGCGGGCGCAAAGCTCTGGCCAGTGGTCCTGCGTGACTTTGGGCAGATGCTCAAGCAGCAGGTGCACGCGGGTTCCGCGCAGTTTGGCAGCGTCTTCATCCAGACCAGCGTCACCTGGCAACGCCTTGGCCCCACCCAGATCCGAAGGGCTGATGGTGGCCGCAGGTACAACCGGTTCAGGTGCAGGGTGCAGGAACATATCAGGTAGATCTGAATGTTTAGCCGATGCGCGTGACAGCTCAACCAGTGGAAACCCATCCCAGTCGCCATGGGACAGCCGACGTGTATCTGAACCAGGCAGTTGCGTTGCCCCGGCCCTTTCCATCGCTGCTTCTACCATCTGGTACCAGCTGTTGCCATCTTTACCCAAATCACCTGCCGCAGCCACGATCAGCCACTTTTCAGCCCTTGTTAGAGCCACATAAAGCAAGCGAAGCCGTTCATTTTCCTCGCGGGTGCGCGCCTCTGTCCGGGCGCGAGTGATCAGGTTCGGCGATTGGTCTGCCGAAACCTTCCACAGGGGTGTCCCGTCTGCCACCATGATTTCGGCGTCGCGTGGCGGCTGGCGTTTGCCGGTATCAGGCAGAATGACGATCGGAGCCTCCAACCCCTTCGAGCCGTGCACCGTCATCACCCGGATCATATTTCCGACCCCGCTCATCTGTCGTTTGATCTCCAGATCGTCGGTCTGCATCCAGACCAGAAATCCAGTCAGGCTGGGGATATCCGTCCGCTCGTAGGCCAACGCCTGCGATAGCAGGGCATTGATACCGTCCTCAGCCTCGGGTCCCAGTCGGCCCAACAGGTTTCGTCGCCCGTCGTGTCGGGTCAGAATGCGTTCAATCAGGTCATAGGGGCGCAGAAAGTCGATCTGACTGCGCAGATCGTTCAGAACGGCCAGAGTTTTGGGGAAATCGTCGGCGCGTCTGCGCAAAGCAGCCCACAGGAATTGCTCCTCCCGCCGATGGGCAAGATCGAAAAGCTGCTGCTCGGACCATCCGAACAGTGGGGATTTCAGAACTGTCGCCAGCGACAGGCTGTCTTCGGGCGTCGCCAGAAAGCTAAGCAGCGCAGCCAGATCCTTGACCGCAAGTTCGGCACCCACTTTCAGCCGGTCCGCCCCGGCGATGGGAAGCCCGGCAACCTTGCAGGCGCGGATGATCTCGGCGAACAGGTCAGACCGGCGTTGCACAAGGATCAGAAAATCACCGGGCTGAACTTTGCGTCGAACAAACTGGCCCTGTGTGTCCCCGTCTTCAGGTATAGTTTCGCCGTCATCGATCATTTTTTTGATCGACGCAGCCACCCGTTCGGCCAGAATAACGGTATGGTGCCGTGATCCGGGCCGGTCCACCGGATCGGTCCAATCCCCCTCCTCCGCGTCCTCGACTTTCTCGACGACGGGCCAAAGATCAACCCGACCGGGCAAATCGGATTTGAAGGCGCGGTGCTGACTTTCCTTCTGAAATCCTGCATCGGCGCGGTTTTCAAAAAGCGTGTCGACCAGAGACAAGATCGCGCTGGAGGATCGGAATGAATATTCCAGCGTCGAATCCCACAGTTTAGAGCCTGAATCAGAGAGTTTCCGGTCAAACTCTTCCTGCATACGGTCAAAGGCTTGCGGGTCGGCGCCCTGAAAGGAATAGATCGATTGTTTTTTATCGCCGACAACAAAGATAGTGCGCTCGACCCCTGATCGGGCCCCTTCCCCGCTAGTGAATTCCTGAGCCAGTTTTTCCACCACATCCCATTGATCGGGGCTGGTGTCCTGCGCTTCGTCGACAAGAATGTGGTCGATACCCCCGTCCAGACGGTACAGCACCCATTCAGCCACCGCCGGGTCATTCAGAACCTGACGTGCGCGCAGGATTAGATCGTCGAAATCCAGCCACCCCCGCAACTGCTTGCAGCGCTCATATTCCGGTAGGAATGCAGCGGCAAAGCGGTGCAAAACGGCGGTTTTCTGGGCAGCAATCAGCGCCAGTCGGCGTTCACGCGCAGCTTCGACCCGCAGCATGAGAGCTTCGAGTTGAGGCATCCGGTCCGCCAGCGCACCTTCGCGAAGGGGCTTGGTGGGAAAGCCGTTGATCTTGGCGGTGAACGGTTCTTTTGCGCCTTTTCCGGTCAGCAGCACGTCTTCCAGCATGGGCAAGTGAGCCAATCGTGCTTCGGTAAACCCTGCCAGCCTTGCCGCTGCCTTGGCATTATTGCCGCCACTTTCGAGCAATAGGGGCAACATTGACTGGATCAGCTCAACCTCACCACCCAAAAAAACGCTTTGGAACAACGCATTATCGCTAAAATGCGAGGGCAGCTCGAAGCGTTGCAACAGATCAGACCAATCCAGTTGTTGCGCGAACAGGTTGCGCTTTTGGGCGATCGCCGCAGTCAGCTTGTCAAAGCCTGAATCGGTGACAAACCGGGCCACGTCTTCGATCAGCCGTGCCTGCGGGCCTTCCGCGAAATCTTCAACAATTTCTTCCCTCAGCAAAGCTGCCGCACGGTCTTCCATTTCCGAAAACTGCGGGCTGACTCCGGCCTCGAGCGGGAAACGACGCAGCAACGAGGCGCAGAAAGAGTGAATTGTCTGGATTTTCAAGCCGCCCGGCGTCTCAATGGCGCGGGCAAACAGGGTGCGCGCTTGTGCCAACCGGTCTGAATCGATGGCGCCGGTCACGCCCAGTTCGGCCAGGTCCTTTTGCAGCCTGGCATCTTCAAGCATTGCCCATTTGCCAAGACGGTCAAACAATCGGTTCTGCATCTCGCTGGCAGCAGCTTTGGTATAGGTCAGGCAAAGAATGTGTTGTGGCTGGACGCCACCCAGCAGCAGGCGCGCCACCCGATCGGTCAAAACCCGTGTCTTCCCTGACCCTGCATTGGCGGCCAGCCAGGTCGAGGCATCGGGTCGCGAGGCCTGCACCTGCCGTTCGGTTGCTTCGTTGCGCGCGCTCATGTCAGATCCTCGGGGCGCGTTTCGGCTGTCCGGTCCCACTCGCCGAACCGGGCAAGATGATCATAGTCACCGATATCCGTATCTTTGTGCAGCATTCGGCGGGACGAATACCCCTGATCAGACTCTAAATAGGCTGATATCAACTCTTTCAGCTCGGTCAAAACCTTGTCGGCGGGTTCTTTCAGCAGCGGCGCGGGCACCTCATTATAGGCACCACCCATACCGATGAAGATGGCCTCTGCCACCGCCATCGGGTCAAGCCCCTCGATACCGCCCTGCTCGGCCATTGCGGCCTCGATCAGCAATTGCTTGTCGAATTTGGATTGCTGGCTTTCTGTTGGAGGCGCGCCGGTTTTATAGTCGATGATCCGCAAGGCCCCCCGGCTGTTGTGATCGATCCGGTCAGCGCGCCCTGTGATGGTGAAGTCCAACGGGTTCAGCACCAGCTTCATCGCCGCTTCAAAGGCCACTGGCCCACCGTCACCCCGGCGCGAAAGTTCAGCGCTGATAAAGTCGTCTGCGATCCGTTCCAGCCGCGCCAGCCACAGATGTCGCGCCGTGGGCCAGGCGACATGCTGCTCCAGTAATGTGTGCGCGCGTTTCAGAAAATTCTCACGCGTCAGCAAAGCGTTGTCGAGCACGCTATCCTTGACGAAATGTTCGAGGATTTCGTGGATCACGATCCCCCGCAGCAACGCGTCGGGTGCCTGGACAAGCGGATCGAGAGGTTTCAACCGCAGCACATGCTTGGCGTAAATGGCATAGGGATCGCGGATCAGTCGCTTGATTTCCGTTACTGACAGGTGACGCGGACGCGCGACAACTGGCGGGCGCGGGGATGGGCGTGGCGCGGGGTCAATGCGCGGCGTGTCTTCCAGAGCCTCGGACCAGTTCAGCCAGTTTTGGCCACGGGCGCGCATTTCGGCCAGCGCTTGGGGGCCACCCTGCTCAGGCAGACCCTGCAACAGGTTTGTCAGCCGGTTCACCCAACGAGACGGCACCATTTCCGCATCATCCGAGCGGGTTGCGCGGGTTAGCCAGACCTCGGGCGCGCCGATGGCCTGTTGAAAGTCATGCGCCGACAGGCCGATCCGGCGTTCAGGCAATAACAGGCCCGCCCTGTCGCGCATCTGTCGGTTCAGCCAGGGGTCGGGCGCCGGCGCCCCTGGCCAACTGCCTTCATTCAATCCGCCAAGGATCAACAGGTCTGCACCTTGTACCCTCGCTTCGAGTGTGCCCCAGATCATGATATGCGGATGCGGCGCATCGCGGTCGCGGACCTCTTCCCCGGCAAGCAGCGCGCCCAGAAGATTGGCAAAATCATAGGCTGTCATCGGCCCGCCATGTTGCGCCTCATCCCTGAGAGAATTCAGCACTGCCAGCGCCTTTTGACCCGCGTTCTTGTCCCACAGCGTGCCGGTTTCACCTGCGCTGCCAGCCGAGATCGCCTCGGCCAGTGTTGTGAGCCGATCTACCCAGTCGGAAAGCGCCAACTCGCCACTGATCTGCTGATCGCAGAAGTGGTGAACAACCCAATGGACCCAGCTTTCGGGGGCTTCTTTGCGTACTGCAAATGCGGTGAGGCTGGTGCCATCCGGAAATGGTGGGCCATTGCGGCGCAGATCCAGTTCCAGATCACGCGTGTGCAGCAAATGTTTACCGCGTTCACTGCCGTCATGGCACAAAGGGTGCTTTAGCAAGGTAAGCAGCGCCTCGCCCTCCAGACGGCGCGTGAACAGACCAGCCACATGTCGCAGAAACCGGCCCGGGGGCGAGAGTTGCAGCGGCAGACCGGCGCTGTCATCTGCCAGAATGTTCCACCGATCCAGCGCGGCGCTTACCTGACGGGTCAACATGCGATCCGGCGTAATCAGGGCGGCGGTCTGACCGGTTTCGGCAGCTTGTCGCAGGCGCAGGGCAATGGCCAAAGCCTCGTCCCGCGGTGATTGCGCCTCGATCAGTGTCAGGTCTTTGGTTGCGCCGAGTAGATCAGCCAGTTTCGGGCCTTCGCTCATCCAGGCATCGGTGATCGGGGCTGGGCGCAAAGCCAGGGAAACCAGACGGTTACGGGCAGGCGAGGGGGCGTTCAGGTCTGTCCATGGAGTAATCTGGCCGGGTGACAGGCCCAGCCCGCGCATCAGCTTTCGAAACCGGTATTGCGGATGATCTTCCGAAGTCAACGCATCATCCAACCCTTCCCAAACGTGATCCGGCTGGTCGAAATCGTATCCGGGCAGTACCAACGCCCCTTGTGGCAAGCGCGCGACGGCATCCATCAGCATCAGCGTGGTGCCGCGCGAACCGGACGACCCGGCCAGAACAACCGGATGCAGGGGGGGATCGGTTTGCCAGCGGGCGATCAGGTTTTCGACCACGCGACGTTGGCGGGCCTGCGCGTCCATCACCTGCGAGCCCGTGTCAATGAAATGATCTGCGATACCGATAAAGGTCTGAGCCCGCGCCCAATGGCCGGACATGTCGCTGACATCCAGCCCCCGGATCGTGTCCGGTGACACACCTTCGCCCTGCATTTCGTCGATCAGCGCCGCCAGACTGTCGGACAGGTCAAAAATCGACGACCGGGCGGCCAGATCCGGTTGTTGTTCCAACAATTTGGCCACCAGCTGAGACAATTCCAGACGCCGCCGAAGGGGCGGGATGGCAGGTGGAATATGCGCCAGATCAGCGTTGTCCCCCAGATCGGTTAGCAGCGATATGCGGGGCAGCAGGCATGGTGGCCCCTGATTGAACAGATCACGTACGCGCCGTTCCATACGCCGCGTGTTCAACACCAGCCCCACCCGCGCCAAAGCCTCGGGCGGGCCTGAACAACGCCGCCTCAGGCCGTCGACCAACGCCTTGGGGAAATCCGTACCGGGCGGGACGGCGAAGACGCGGGGCAGGGGTCCGGGGTCAAACATCTGCCAGCAAATCCTCGGCCAGAGCGATCCCATCTGGGTGGCCCACATCACACCAGCGACCGGGATACTCAATGCCGAACAAACGCCCTTGATCGTGCATCTGGTTCCAAAGCAGGTTCAACGAAAACGCCGGTTGCGAAATGGCGTGCAACCCTTGTGTCTTGAGGATCTGCGCGCCCCCGTAAACCAAGCCGGGCCCACGCGTGATCCGCCCCACCTGATCGGCGGTAAAATCACCCGGCCTGTCGTGACCAATGGCCTGCGCAGTCGGAACACACATCAAAAGCGCATCCATGCGGGACGGGTCCCATGCGTTTTGCAGCAGCATCAATGGATTTGGGCCGGACCAGATTGCGTCGGTATTCAGTGTGAACACAGGGTCGGTGCCCAGCAATGGCAGGGCTGCGCGCAACCCGCCGCCGGTTTCCAAAATCTCCGGCTCTTCCGGCGATATCAGAATGCCTTTGGGCCTGAGATGCGCGTCGAGCTGATCGGCGTGGTAATGCACGTTTGCCACTGTGCGAACAGGGCCAAGGTTGTCGACAAGATCCAGCGCGTGGTCGATCAGGGCGCGCCCGGACACTTCGATCAGCGGTTTGGGTCGGTCCTTGGTCAACGCGCCCATACGGGTGCCAAACCCGGCGGCAAACAACATTACGGCAAAGGGTGATCCGGTCATTGGGGCCTCAGCCTGGCCAAATTCTGAGGTGTTGGTCGGGGCAGAGCGTCGTGCAGCAGCGAGGCCACCGAAACAAGGGCAGGGTGTTCCAGATCCCTCATGAGGTGCGACCAGACCGCCGGGATCATGTCCAGATATTGCGGCTTGCCGTAGTCGGTTGCCAGCCGCGAAAAACCGCCAAGGATGCGAAGATTTCGCTGCGCGCCCAATACGCTGTACGCGGTACGAAATTCGTGATCGTCCATACCTGACCCTGCAATATAGCGGTTGATCATCTGCATTTCTGTCCCGACCGAAACATCGCGGCGAATGTCCTGAAGCAAGGACACCAGATCATAGGCGGGGTGCCCCAGCATGGCCAATTGGAAATCCAGCAATCCGACGCGCCTTATGCCGTCGCGCTTGGGCAGCCACAGAAGGTTTTCTGCGTGATAGTCCCTTTGAATGACAACTTTGTCCCCAGAGGTTTCGCGGTGCAAAATATCTGCAAACCGAAGTTCGAACCGGTCCAGAACGCCCTGATCAACATTGCCCTGAATGCCAGCGGCGTATTTCGTAAGCGCCAGTGCCGCCAGGTCCGTCATCAGGGCTGGATCGTAAGACGGTAGTGATAATATTGGCGCCTGATGCAGGTGCAGCAGCACGTCTGTCGCGGCCTCGTACAAAAGGCGTTCTTTGGACGGGTCTTTTTTAAGGACGCGTGCAAACAGATCATCACCCAGATCTTCCAGCAGCAGAAATCCATATTCAGCGTCTTCTGCGTAAATCTCGGGCGCACTCAGGCCAATCGAACGCAGATACTCGGCAACACGCACAAACGATTCGACGCTTTCGCCCTTGTCAGGTGGTGCATCCATCAGGACAGCCGTTCGCCCACTGACCGGATCGGTCACGCGTTCGTACCGGCGGTTCGATGCGTCGCCGGCCAGTGGTGCACGCGTTGCCCCGACCCAAGGAGTTTGTGCAATAAGGGCCTCTGCCAGGACTGTCCTGTTTGTCATCCGGCATTCTCCAACTTGTCTACCCATTTCGGATCGGTCCATGACAAGGACATGTGGCGGGTTTCTTCTGTGTCATGGTCTGTTTCGAAGGCCAGTTTTAACGCAGCGACAGGGGCTAGTGTGCCCAGTTTTTCCGGCCATTCCACAAGGCAGATTGCTGTGTCAAAGGCTTCAACCAAACCCAGCTCATCCACTTCCTCTAACGCGTTCAGCCGATAAAGATCGCAGTGCCAGATCTCACCGGCAGGGGTGTCATAGGTCTGAACCAAGGTGAATGTGGGTGATGGCACGTCTTCCGGTTCAGGCATAAGTGATTGAATGAGGTTGCGCGCGAAATGCGTCTTGCCGCTGCCGATTGCGCCGCTAAGCAACAGGACATCCCCGGAACCAAGCGAAGACCCGACACGGGCCGCGAAATCTGCGGTTTCATCGGGCGATTTAAACGTCAGGGTTTGGGAGGTCGTCGTCATGGCGTCACAATGACGTTCTGCCCAATCGGCTGCAACCCCGGTTCAGGCGCTGATCTGTTCCAACGGGGCGGTTTTTGTCAGAAGATCCACGGGTGCAAACCGCACGATCGTCGCACCGTTATGAACTGGTGAAACCGTGCAGTCCAAAGTGATGCCTGACCGCATCCGGATTTCAGCCGTCCATTCCGCCCGGTTATCCCGCATTTCGACAAAATCCCGGATCTCTCCGAGGATCGGCGTAGCAACACAATGGTCCTGCCACCGCCGCGTAACATCGGTGACCGTGTCGGTCTGAAAGCCGATTTCCTGTGCGTCGCCCCAAAGCTTTTCGTAGGCGTAGTTGGTAAGGGCCAGGGTGCCATCATCGGCAAATACAGCGATTGCATCGGCCAGCTTGTCCAATATGGATTGCATCAGATCCATCTCGGACCGGAAGCGTCGCGTCAACGTGATTTCGGCAGTAATATCTTCGAACAGAAACGCAACGGCCCCATCGGGATGCGGCCTGCCGCTTACAGAATAAACTGAGCCAGAGGGCAGCGACCATGTTTCGTGATAATTACCGCCCTCGGCTGCTTCGAGCAGGTCGTTCATCTGACGCCGCCATGTACGGTAGTTCTTGGGCTCTGGCATCATGTGCTGATCCCTAAGCCGGTCGAAAAAACTGCTGATGTTCGGGCGGCAGCTGAGGAAATCCGGCGGCAGCGTGGTCAGATCGATCAGGGCCGGGTTGAACAGCGCCAGTTGCCGGTTGCGATCGAAAATGGCCAGGCCGATCGAAAGTTGAGCAAAGGTCTTGGTCATGGTCTGCACGAACTTGCGTTGCGCGGTTTCCGCTTCGACAATAGCGTTGATGTCTGTGGCGTAACATAACCGCCCGTCGTCCTGCACGATCTGCGTCAGGTCGAACCACAACTTGCTGTTGGTTCCTGTCACTTCCACCGCCACTCTTGATTTTCCGAGCGACGGAGCATCAGAGGTGTCCGGGAACAGAGGGGCAGTCAGATCGGCATCCTGACCACGTGCCCGGCGAACAAGCGTGACATAAGCTGCATTGCACCACTGCACCTGGCTGTTGTGATCCAGCAACCATACCGGATAGGGGGCCTGTTCCATGGCCAGACGGCTCGGTTCACTCAGCGCGCTTGACCTGGTCGGAGGGATTCGGGCCGGTTCGTGCAGACGCACGCGGACAATCCCGTCGATCCATTCACACACCACTTCGCGTTCGACTGTGCAATCAATGGCCGAGATTACCAGTACGTTTTGGTCGCGAACTTTTTCGGGTGTTTCGGGGAAGGTGGGGAAATCTCTTTTCAGCAGGCGGCGCAAATCCTGCCAGCTTCCAACATGCTCGAACCCGGCAAGCGCGATATCGGAGTGACTGATTAGGTGATCACCATCAAACAGGAATACCGCATCAAACAGGGATGTTGTTGAAAACAAGCCAAAGACATCGTCGCGTCGCGTCTGGCGTGGCAATAACCACTGTACGGCAAAGCATCCCGATACCAGGCTGATCGCGGCCAGAATGATCCAATCGGCCATTAATTTCCCCAAGGTATAACCAAACCCCGGCTGACTATGGGCAGGATAGGTTAACGGCTCCTTAACTCATACTTGAATGCGTTTGTTGGAACCGGATGGAACCGGAGTGTCACCTTTTTGCGCGTCAATCAGGTTGCGCGGCCACGAGACCTTGACGATTGCACCTGTCCTGTCTTTTTGATCGGTCAGACGCTGATACGGATCCGTGCCATTAGCGAATTTCAGCTCGGCGCCGCTGCGTTCCAGCAACGTTTTTGCGATGAACAGCCCCAGTCCCATGCCTTCGTATTCCGGACGGGTTCGCAGGTCGGCTTCGGCCCGTCTGCGGCGCATGAAGGGATCACCGATGCGGCCAATCATGTGCGACGGGTAGCCGCGCCCGTCATCCATGATGCTGACGGTGATTTTGCTGTCCGTCCATTCGGCTTCGACCCAGACATTGGCGCGGGCGAAATCTACGGCATTCTGTATCAGGTTGCGGAGTCCGTGAATGATCTCGGGCTTTCGCAGAATCGAGGGTTGCAGCACATCTCCGTCCTGCGCCGGGCCTTCCGAAAAATGAACGACCTTGCCCCGGTCAACATGCGGTTCGGCGGCTTCGTTCACCACTGTTGAAAGTGGAGCCTGCCGCAAATGCAGGTCATCTTTTCCGGCACGACCCATATCGCGCAAAATGTCGCGGCACCGATCGGCCTGTTCGCGGATCAAGGCCGCGTCTTCCTTGAGGTCGGGACGGTCGTCCAGCTCTTCGATCAGTTCCGCACTCGCCAGTTTGATTGTTGCCAGAGGGGTGCCCAGCTCGTGCGCGGCGGCGGCGACCACGCCGCCCAGATCAGTCAGTTTTTGCTCGCGGGCCAGTGCCATATGGGTGGCAGCCAGCGCTTCGGACATGGACTGAACCTCGGAACTGACGCGGTGAGAATAGGCACCGATAAAGACGATGGCGATAATAATAGCCGCCCAGTTGCCAAACAGCAGGATTTCCGGAATGTCCAAAACCACCCCGATGTTGGTCCGCAGCGGCAGGTGGAATTCCGCTAGCAGAGTGGTCAGAACAATTGCAACAGCCCCGACAATCAAGGTCGACCGTGTGCTCATCACATTGGCGGAAATCGTGACCGGCCCCAGAAGCAGAAGGGCAAAGGGGTTGTTCAGCCCGCCTGTCAGATACAGCAAGATCGACAGTTGCAACAGATCGAACAGAACCATCAGGAAGTTTTCGAACTCGGACATCCGCTTATTCTGTGGAAACAACAGAATGGCGGTCAGGTTACCCATGACCGAGATCCCGATGGCCAGATAGCACAGGCCTAGTTCCAGCTGCACATGATAGTATTGCTGGGCCACGGTGATGGCGGTGATCTGACCAAAGATGGCAACCCATCGCAACAGGATAAGGGTGCGCAGGCGGATCCAGCTGCTGCGTTCCTGGCCGCGCCAAAAAGTCTGATTGGAATCTGCCATTGGTCGCTTATGTCCTGTTGCAAAGGCTGGTCATCTTGTTAGGTGTCCCGGCCGAAACGATCAACAACTCCTTGCGACCGGAAAACCAAAATGACCCGCCTCTACGCAATTCTTGCAACTCTCGTTCTGGCTATTGGCCTAGGTGCGATGTGGCTTTTGACGCGTGGGGGCGGATCCGACGACCAGTTTGCACAGTGCCGGTCTGGGCAGATCGCCGGGGGGACCGCTGCTATCGGCGGGCCGTTTGAACTGGTGAATGGCAAAGGTGAGACGGTGACCGACAAAGACGTTATCACCGAACCCACACTTGTCTATTTCGGCTATACATTCTGCCCCGATGTCTGCCCGTTTGACATGTCCCGCAATGTTGAGGCCGTGGATATCCTGAACCAGCGCGGGCAGTCGGCAACGGCGCTGTTCATCTCGATCGATCCCGAACGGGACACGCCCCATGTAGTCGATGATTATGCCTTCAACCTTGGCGGCAAAACGATTGCGTTGACCGGTTCGCCCGAACAGGTCAGGGCGGCGAGCAAGGCTTACAAGACCTATTACAAGGCACAGGATAAAAGCGACGAATTCTACCTTGTTGACCATTCCACCTTCACCTATCTGGTGACGCCCGAACATGGTTTCCTTGAATTCTTCAAGCGCGATGACACGGCCGAACAGATGGCTGACAAGGTCGGGTGCTTTCTGGACCAGGCTGCGCATTAACAAGGTTGTTTGACCTTTGTTTCTGCGCTGCTATTACTCATGTTTAAGCCAAAGGCATGAAATAGCGGAAAGACCTAACATATGGCAGACAGTTCTCAGCTTGATATCGGCCCTGACAAATCCCTGCTTTTGGTGGATGATGACGAGCCGTTTCTGAGACGTTTGGCCAAGGCCATGGAAAAGCGTGGGTTCGAGGTTGAAACCGCGGGATCCGTCGCCGCAGGCCGCGCAATTTCCACCGCCCGCCCACCGGCTTACGCAGTTGTTGACCTGCGACTGGAGGATGGCAACGGTCTGGATGTGGTTGAGGTTCTGCGCGAAAAGCGCCCCGACAGCCGGGTCGTGGTTCTGACCGGGTACGGGGCGATTGCGACCGCAGTCGCCGCCGTAAAAATCGGCGCAACCGATTATCTGTCGAAACCCGCCGACGCCACCGACATCACCAATGCGCTGCTGGCCAAGGGCGACGAACTGCCCCCGCCGCCGGAAAACCCCATGAGCGCGGACCGCGTGCGCTGGGAACATATCCAGCGCGTTTATGAGCTGTGCGACCGCAATGTCAGCGAAACGGCGCGGCGGCTGAACATGCACCGCCGGACATTGCAGCGGATTTTGGCGAAGCGCAGTCCGCGTTGATTTAAATAAGATCAGGGACAGCAATGAGTCATACATATCTGGCCTTCATTGATGAGTCGGGCGATGATGGAATTAGGGCGCCTTTTCGAGAGGTTGGAGGTCGAGGAGGTGCATCAAGATGGTTAGTCATTTCAGCATGTGTTTTCAGAAAAGTTCATAGCCTTGAGGCTGTGAAGTGGCGTGATGAAATCAACTCGAAAATGCCTGATCGAAAATCTCGCGACCTTCACTTTGCTAAGCTTAATCATGGGCAGAAGCTGGCGGCTGTTAGCGTATTGGCAACCAAGCCGGTTCGAGCAATCAGCGTGATGGCATGTAAAGAGACCATCCCAGAAGGCGTTTATACGGAGAAGAACCAACTCTACTTCTACATGACACGGTATCTCATTGAACGTATTTCGTGGTTGTGTCGTGACCACCGGAGAAATGCACCTGAAGGAAACGGTCAGGTTGCTATTACTTTCTCGCGAAGAGGCGGTATGCAGTATGACGGATTTCGCGACTACCTGAGTCAGCTCAAGGGAGATGCAGATAGCGATATTCGTATACACTGGCCAGTTATTGATATCGAAGCTGTTTCAGCCATGGATCATAGCAGGAGCGCGTCCCTTCAGCTTGCTGATGGAGTTGCGTCGGCTTTCGCTTCAGGTATTGAGCCTGATCTGTACGGAAACTGTGAACCGAGATACTCAGAAATTCTGAAGCGCGTAACGTATAACAGAAACAAGAACTTTTTGAGTTATGGGGTGAAAACTGTTCCCAAACACGATCAATGCCCATTGGATCAACAGCAAATCAAAATGATTGAAATGTGGAAATGAAGCGGCAGCCCCCCGGCCCATAATTGCGGTAATCGCCTGCAATCTTTCGAATGCTCTGGGTTGTTCCGGCGCATGACTGCCTAAAGGAAGATATAGTCAAACAAGTTAAAAAGTCAATAAGAGTCAGTATTTTATAGGGAGACTCTAAGACCTTGAATGGACTCGAAATTCTCTCTGAGCGGAACTTGTGAGCAGGTTTATTTTGAGGCGAGTTCTGCCAAAAGTCCTTCATGCCGCGCAACATACGCTTCCCTCACCGCAACTGGCGGGCGTAACGTGATCTCCAATCCCTCCATAACCGCTTTATCCGGGCGACCAAAGAATTTCGTCGCCTCGGCCTCGGAAAAGCCTGCGATCTGGGTTGCCTCCATCCAGGCACTGATTTTGTCGGCCTTTTTGATCTGCCGTTTCACCGTTTTCGGCACTGCAGCGGGCAGGCCAAAGCGGATGTGGATTGCCGCCGCCAACCGGTCATCCAGCGCGCCGTAACCGGGGCCCACGGCGGATTTGACCGGCGAAATCATGTCGCCGATCACGTATTCCGGCGCATCATGTAACAGGGCTGCCAGCCGCCATTTGACGGGTGTCTTGGGCGCAATTCTTCCGAAGAGTTCCTCAACCAATAGGGAATGCTCGGCCACGGAATAGGCGAAATCGCCGCGTGTCTGCCCGTTCCAGCGCGCCACAAAAGCAAGCCCATGCGCGATATCTTCTATCTCGATATCCACCGGGGTCGGGTCCAGCAGGTCCAGCCGACGCCCCGATAACATGCGCTGCCATGCTCTGGGTTGTGTTGCCATTTTGCTATGCCTCGCCTGACCGGACGCGATTGCGCCATATTTTTGTGTTATGATGTACCTGTCTGGATCACTTGCTGCCAACAGTTTCTTGAGCATTTGTGCTTTGAAACGGCGCGCCATGATCCCGACATCAAAACCGAGGGGGGCACATGCTTCTCCCGGTGTGCTCCTCTCGACCGTGAAACGCGAAACGATAGGAGTTTGTCATGTTCAAGCGTTTATTCGCCATTGCCCTGACCTTTGGAATGGCCGCGACCGCCCCACCAGCTTTTGCCCGAAGTTGCGCAGATCGCGACGATATTGTCGCCAAATTGCAGGAAAACTACGCCGAGGAATTGGCCTTTGGCGGTTTGCAAAAGACGCGCGACGCGCACTCTGTGATGGAGGTCTGGGCCTCGAAGGAAACGGGCAGTTATACCGTTTTGGTAACCAATGCGAACGGAATCAGTTGTATTGTTGCCGTTGGCACCGATTTTTTTGAAGCGATACCAAAGATAAAAATCGAAGGCACGCCAAGCTGAAAGCGGCCACCAGGCTTCCGGTAACAGTCTTCAAAGTTGCCACCTGCCCCAAGGAGTGCTAGGGGCAGCCGGGACTGTGATTTACCGAAAATGGAGCGCCAGATGGCCGTGGACTATATCGTTAAAGACATTTCGCTGGCCGGGTTCGGCCGCAAGGAATTGGACATTGCCGAAACCGAGATGCCGGGCTTGATGTCCCTGCGTACGGAATATGGGGAAAGCAAACCTCTGACAGGTGCGCGTATCGTTGGATCGCTGCACATGACTATCCAGACAGCTGTTCTGATTGAAACGCTGGTTGCGCTGGGCGCGGATGTGCGCTGGGCGTCGTGCAACATCTTCTCGACCCAGGACCATGCAGCAGCCGCGATTGCCGAGGCAGGCATTCCCGTCTTCGCCATCAAGGGTCAAACGCTGGAAGAGCATTGGGATTATCTGGATAAATCCTTCTTGTTCGAAGACGGCCCGAACATGATCCTCGACGATGGTGGCGACGCGACCCTGTACATCCTGCTGGGTGCACGTGCGGAAGCGGGCGAAGACATCATCCCAGTTCCGGGTTCGGAAGAGGAAGAGGTGATCAAGAAGCAGATCGCTAAGCGCATGGCGGCAAGCCCCGGCTGGTTCACCAAGATGCGTGACCAGATCCAAGGCGTTTCCGAGGAAACCACCACCGGCGTGAACCGCCTGTATCAACTGGTGAAAGACGGCCACCTGCCGTTCCCGGCGATCAACGTGAATGACTCGGTCACAAAGTCGAAATTCGACAATAAATACGGCTGTAAGGAATCGCTGGTCGACGGTATTCGCCGCGCCACCGACACAATGATGGCCGGTAAGGTTGCCGTGGTTTGCGGCTATGGCGACGTGGGCAAGGGCTCGGCCGCCAGCTTGCGTGGCGCGGGTGCGCGCGTGAAGGTGACCGAAGTTGACCCGATCTGCGCGCTGCAGGCTGCGATGGATGGGTTCGAAGTAACCCTGCTGGAAGACGAAGTTGCCAGCGCGGATATCTTCATCACCACCACCGGCAACAAGGACGTGATCCGCATCGAGCATATGCGCGAGATGAAGGACATGGCCATCGTCGGCAATATCGGGCACTTCGACAACGAGATTCAGGTGGCCAGCCTGAAGAACCACAAGTGGACCAACATCAAGGAGCAGGTGGACATGATCGAGATGCCTTCGGGCAACCGTCTGATCCTGCTGTCTGAAGGCCGCCTTCTCAATCTTGGCAACGCCACAGGTCACCCGTCTTTTGTGATGTCGGCCTCGTTCACCAACCAGGTATTGGCACAGATCGAGCTGTTCACCAAAGGTGATCAGTACGAGAACAAGGTCTACATCCTGCCCAAGCATCTGGACGAGAAGGTCGCCCGCCTGCATCTGGATCGCATCGGCGTGAAGCTGACGAAGCTGGATGCGGATCAGGCGGCGTACATCGGTGTCAAACCGGAAGGTCCATACAAGCCGGAACACTACCGCTACTGATTGTCGTCTGACGATGACACAGAACAACGGACGCCGCCGGTTTCTTTACTCGGCGGCGTTCTTTGTTTTCAGGGTTCTGGTTGTGGTGATCGTGCTGGGTGGCGGTGGCTGGGTGCTGTTGGCGCATCCAAAGACACCGGTGCCATCTCACTGGAACCCATTGCACGATCTTAAAGTCAGCGCGCAGGTCACGCCAGTCACCAGGTATCAATTGAACCGGGCCTTGGCGGATGAAACCCAGTGTCGGGCTACATTGACCGAAGCAGGCGTTCATTTCGAGGCGATGGAGGATCTGGTCATTGATCAGAACTGTGGCATTGCCGCACGGGGTCTACTGACCCGGCTGGCCACTTCGCACATCGAAGCCGTTGAAACCAGTTGCGCCACAACATTGCGGCTGACGATGTGGGAACACCATGTCGTGCAGCCGGCTGCGCACGAACTGCTTGGAACCGGTATTGCCCGTTTGCGCCATGTCGGAAGTTACAATTGCAGGCGCATGCGCACCCTGAAGGGTGAAAATAACGGATGGAGCAGCCATGCCCGTGCGGACTCGATCGATATCATCGGTGTGGAGACGACCGATGGCCGCGTACTGACCCTGTTAAATGGCTGGCAGGGTACCGGACCCGAACCCGCATTCCTGCGGCAAATCTGGCGGGGCGCGTGCGACTGGTTTCGTGTGGTTCTAGGCCCGGACTTCAATCGCTTGCACGCGGATCATTTTCACCTGCAAGGTTCGGGCTGGGGGTATTGCAGATAGGTCTTGCATCCTGTGCTTTCCAGTCCCGGTTAAGGGGGAGGAAACGCAATATTTTATCCTTTTGGGCTGACCTGTGACACGTCTAGTCTCGGCTATCGGTGATTGGTGCCGGATTAACGGATAAAGGAGATTGGGACATGGGCAAGCGCGACGAGTTGATCGCCAAATACGCTGAAGATCTGAAAAACAAATGTGGGATGAACCCCGATATGGACCTGCTGACCAAGGTCACAATCGGTTGCGGTCCGGCAATTTATGACGCAGATGCGGCAACTGTTGCAGCCAGCCAGGCGCCCGAGTTGGAAACCGTCAAGAACAACTTCCTGATCAAGAAACTGGGCCTGTCAGATGGTCCCGAGCTGATGGCAGCGATCAACAAAGCCATGGAAACTTATGGCATGTCCGAGCGCAACAAATACCGCGCCGTGGTCTATTACATGCTGACCAAGCATTTCGGGAAAGAAGCCGTTTACGGCTGATCTAACCGCGCAATCCTGAAACGCCTGTCGTCTTTCCGGCAGGCGTTTCGTATTTGAGTTGTTTTTTAAGGACTTGGCGTTTGAAACGCTGCGCGCGGTTGGGCTAAGGTCAATCCGTGACCAGGACGGTCAGAACCAGATATTTCCATACGCGTGTGGTGAGTAGGGAGCACGCGGGGGTAGGGAAGGTTCTGTATCGTCAGAGCCTTCCCTCATTACTCATCTGAACTCTTTAAGAATACGCGCGATGAGGTTTTCTGCTCTGTCAGGTTGAACGGTTGAATTGTCGTCCGCATTTCCGCCGCTGCCTTCCAGATAAACCTCGATCCGCCCCGGGCGCGTCTTGCTGCCCGAGCTTGTGAAGTCCCGTGAAATACCCCCCAGTGCATCGGCGGCCATCGCGGCGTTTTCGGCGTCATCGGGGTGATAAAACCGGACCTGGGTTTCTCTGACCCGGTATCCCACCCGAGCTGTTGCCACCACTGTTGCCTGACCTCGGACAAGCAGTTCCAACGCCCGGTTGCTGGTCTCTTGCGAAACTCTCGACGGTACAAAAAGCGAGACCTCAAGATCAATGATCGGCGTCACAAGAAGCGGTTTCACCTCGGCGTAGGGCGGGTTGGCGGGTGTGTCGATCTCTTGCGGAACGGGATCATTGGTTATCTGTGATATCTGCGATAATCCGCCCTTGTTCAGCGGATTGGGATTGCGAAGTCGTGGTTCATACCAGGCAGGAATCGCGGCTTGAATGTCTGAGGCGGTCGCGGCGGCCAACGTGGGTTCCATCCGGGCAAGAAAGAAAATCTTGGGCGGCGTCAAGGAAATCTCCGGCTTCTCCGTTACCGCTTCGGGATTCGGGCTGGTTGCAAACTCGCTTTCAGGCATGACAGTGTTTTCCGGTTCCTGGGAAAGGGTTGCACTGGATTGATCCAAAACAACCGGATCGACTGACTCGCTATTTGGCTTGTCCAAGGGTTCGCTGACGTCAGCGGGTATTGAGAGAGGCTCAGGCTCAGGGGGCCCTGAAACCAACAGATCCTCTGGTATAGGGGCGTCTTTCGGGTCCAGCAGGCTGGTGGCTGCGGCCTCAGGCGGTTCTTCGGGGGCCAGAAAGGTTTCAGAAAGCGCATTCAGAACGGCCTGATCTTCTGCGTCTGCGGTTGGCCAGTCATCTAAAAGATTTGCAATGACCCATTGCAAGGCGGCCCCACACAAAAGGGCAACCAGTACTAACGCGACCCGAGTTTTCCGTTTTTTTCTGACGCGCGGCTTGTCCAGATTTAGCGAGCGGACCCGCTCGGAAACGATCTGCTCAGTATCTGTATCGTCCGGTGGGGGCAGAACGTCCGATTGCGCAGAGGTCGAAGCAGGTTCTTTCAGCGCCTCTTCTTGCGCCCCCGCAAGCACCGACGCGCGCTTCTCCCGCGCCTCTTTGAGGCGCGCTTCCCAGGTTCTCGTGCTTTTCGCAGCAACGGTGTTATCGAGTGTCCCGTTGCCGTTTTCAGTGTCAGACACGGGGTTCAAACTTTCAAAACGTATCGAATTTATCCGAACAACACCAAGCGGTTACGACCAGAGCAATCATAACCTTCAGGTCCCTACCCGGCGTAGCCCTTGGAAACATAACACCTTGCCGGGCGTTTGAGAAGTTTTGCACCTTGTACAGGACGGCAGGTCAATCCGGCTGCGTTTCACCCAAGGCGCATATCGCCTTCCATTGATCGTCAGTTACCGGCTGCACCGATAAACGAGAGTTTTTCACCAACACCATTTCGGCAAGCCGTTCGTCGGCCTTGATCTGGTCCAGTGTCACGGGTTTGGAAAAGGACCGGACGGCCTTGATATCCACGCATTCCCAGCGCTCATCATCGGTGGAATTGTCGGGATGTGCCTCGGCGCATACTTCGACAATACCAACAACTGACTTGTCCTTTTGAGAGTGGTAGAAGAACCCCCAATCCCCAATGGCCATCTGACGCATGAAATTGCGCGCCTGATAGTTGCGCACACCGTCCCATTCCTCGCCCTTATCCCCCTTGGCCATTTGCTGTTCCCAGCTCCAGGTCGAAGGTTCGGACTTGAAAAGCCAATATGCCATCAGCCGATCACCTTTTTCCAGGGAATCAGTTCAACCGACTGGAACAATCCAGCCTTCGCATAGGGGTCATTATCTGCCCAGTTTTGCGCAGCAGCCAGATCTTCGACGTCGAGCACAACCAGCGAACCGATCATGGCGTCGCCATCCAGCAGCGGCCCTGCCTGCGATACAACACCCGTTTCTTCGATATAGGCCAGATGGGCCGCGCGATTGTCCAACCGGGTTTGCAGTGCCCCGGCTTTGTCACGGGCGATGAGTGCGATCAGCATGTTATTCCTCCTTGAGTGGGCGATTGAGCAGGTTTTGGATGGCCTCGGTCACACTGTAGGCACCATGGCTCAGATCCGCCACCGTTGTACTGATGGGCATGTCCAGCCCTTCCTTGACGGCAATCTCTGACATGGCGCGCGCGGTGGCGACGCCTTCGACAGTAGTATGTTGGTCAAATGGTTGGTTCAGGCCCAAACTAAGACCAAAACGGTAGTTTCGGGACAGCTCTGAGGAACAGGTCAACACCAGATCTCCAAGCCCTGACAAGCCCATCAGGGTGTCAGGACGCGCGCCCCGCAGGGCGGCAAAGCGCTGCATTTCCGCAAAACCGCGAGTCATCAACGCGGCACGGGCGCTGTCCCCCAGCCCCGCGCCGATTGCTGCGCCGCAACCGATGGCCATGATGTTCTTCAGCGCCCCGCCAAGTTCAGCACCTATGGTGTCAGTGGTCCGATAGAGGCGCAGGTTCGCAGTGGCCAGCTCGGTCTGCAATGTTTTGCCAAGATTCGTATCACCGCAAGCCAGCGTTAACGCAGTGGGCAAACCGCGCGCTATGTCATCAGCAAAACTGGGTCCTGTCAGCAAAGCGATCGAGGCATCGGAGACAACATCCCTGATGACCGCAACGGGCCCGAGACCAGAATCCAACTCTATCCCCTTACAGCAAGCGACCAGTGTCTTGCCGTGCAGCACCGGGGCGTGATCTTGCAAGGCGCTGCGCAATTGCTGCATAGGAACGGCCAAAAGCAGAATGTCAGCCTTCGACGCCTCAGCGATATTTGCGGTTACGGCGATGTTCGTGCGTAAGGAAACACCAGGCAGCCTGGTGGAGTTTTCGCGCGTCTCATGCATCTGCCGCGCCTGATCGGCGTTTCTGGACCACAGCGTTACTGGCCCGTTGCCTGATAGCGAGATTGCCAAAGCGGTACCAAACGCACCGGATCCCAGGACAGATACGTTCATGCCTTGGCCCCTTTCTTACCGCTGCCCAGCATTGCCGGGCTGCGTTGATCGAGCGGCCAGCGGGGACGGGCAGTCAGGTCCAGACCGTCGCGCGCGCCGGTGCGAAAGCGTTCAAGACCCGCATAGGCAATCATCGCGGCATTGTCCGTGCACAAAGCCAGCGGAGGTGCCGTAAACCGGGCACCTTGTTGTGCGCAAACAGACTCTAACGCTGCCCGAATGGCCGAGTTGGCAGCCACCCCACCTGCAACCGCGACAACGGGATCAGCAGGATTGTGATCAAGATACAGATCAATCGCGCGGCGGGTTTTCTCGGCCAATGTGTCCACTATGGCCTGCTGGAATCCTGCGCACAGATCAGCTCGGTCCTGACGGGTCAGCCCACCCTTGTCGGCCACGATTTGGTCGCGCATTCGCATCAGGGCTGTTTTCAGCCCCGAGAAGGACAAGTCACAGCCGGGCCGGTCCAGCAGTGGCCTGGGAAAGCGGAACCGCTGGGGATCGCCATCACGGGCCTCAGCCTCGACAGACGGGCCGCCGGGTTGCGGCAGTCCCAGCAGGCGAGCGGTCTTGTCAAAGGCTTCCCCAGGTGCGTCGTCGATTGTACCGCCCAGGCGGGCAAACTGCTCGGGACTATGGGCGATCAGGTATTGGCAATGGCCACCCGACACCAGAAGCATGAGGTAAGGGAAGGCGATGCCGTCCGTCAGGCGGGGTGTCAGGGCGTGACCGGCAAGATGATTGACGCCAATCAGCGGCAAGCCCGTGGCGGCGCTTAGCCCTTTGGCGCACATGACACCGGACATGACCCCTCCGATCAGACCGGGCCCTGCGGTGACGGCAATAGCGTCCATGTCGCGCAGCGACAGACCGGCGGCCTCCAGTGCCTGCATGACACAGACATCCAGCTTTTCGGCATGGGCACGGGCCGCAATCTCGGGCACGACACCGCCAAAGGCGCTGTGCAGATCGGTTTGACCGTGCACCACAGAAGACAGGATCTCGGCTTTGGCACCTTCGGTCTGGCGCACGACAGCTGCGGCTGTGTCGTCACAGCTGCTTTCCAAACCCAATACGGTAAGTGTTTGCACCATCACCCTGATCCGTTGCATCATGTATATACGGCGGGGTATCACCCTGCGCGGATGCAAACAATCCTGAAGGGTCAAGGCGCCACACGTTGTTTTTGTTGATGACCCGCCCTCGCTCCGCCTCGGAAAGGTTTGTCGAGCAGTTGCCAACCCGCGTCAGATCTCGGGTACAGGCCCTCTATTCGCCGATCATGGAAATCCGGCCACTGCCAGTTGCGGTGGATACCAAAGGTGTAAAAGGATTGATCTTTACATCGGCCAATGCGGTAAATGCGGCGGTTTCGAAAGGTGTTGACCGCACTCTGCCGGCCTATTGCGTGGGGCCCGCAACAACCGGTACCGCGAAAGGGTATGGGTGGCAGGCCAAGATGGTCGGAACCACGGCAGAAGAATTGGTTGGGCATCTGCTCAAGCATCGGCCCAAAAGCCCGCTTTTGCACCTGCGGGGTGAACATACACGGGGTAATATCGCTGGCCGCCTGACCGAATCTGGTCTGACCGTTCGGGAACAGCCAGTCTATCAGCAGCGGTTGTTGCCGCTAACACCCGAGGCCACCGAGGCCGCCGAAGGAAATCTGCCGATAATTGCTCCGCTTTTCTCGCCGCGCACGGCGCGACATTTTGCCGATATCTGGGCCGGATCAGCCCCCCTTTGGCTGGTTGCGATCAGCCAGGCTACGGCTGATCCCCTTTATTCTTTGGACTATGAGCACCTGAAGATTGCAAAACATCCGACACCGAAGAAAATGCGTAAAGCTGTTAAAAAGCTTGTGAAACATGTGTTGCGGGTTGAGGGTGGCGAGGTCCCCGATTAACTTAACCTGGGCTGTTATTCATCTGAATTTGGATTCGATAAGGGGAATATTGCGGTGGCTGGTAAGAAGAAATCCGATCAAAAGCCGGTGGAACCCCTCCTAGCAGATGATGCAGTTGAAACTGATCTGCGGCAGGAAGATACGCCTGTTGACCCGGCTGAACCTGTAGAAGAAGACCTGTCCGAAGCCGAAGCCGAAGCCGAAGCCGAAGCCGAAGCCGAAGCCGAAGCCGAAGCCGAAGCCGAAGCCGAAGCCGAAGCCGAAGCCGAAGCCGAAGCCGAAGCCGAAGCCG
>NZ_JBQFZG010000025.1:0-33130 GCF_056542125.1 Ruegeria sp. AF1 | reverse complement strand
CCCAGGACGAGGCCGGAGCACATGACCCTGACACCCGTCGAGCTGTTGCGGCAAAACGCTCCGGCCACCCGTCCCATAATCGCCCTCAGCGAAGGCAACGACCCCCGCATCTCCAAAGGGGCCCTCAACGCGCAGAGGGAGGGTCGTGCTGTTTTGAAATACACGCTCAGCAGGAGGGTATGAAGTCATGACACCTCAGGTTCTCAATCTCTTCGGTGCGCCCGCAACACGCAGCGAACGGCGTCTGGCCGATCTTCCGGACCGCGTTGTCGACGGCGACCCGTATCACCAGATCGGGATGCATTTTACCAGTCCGGATGGCAAGTTGTCGGCGGGCACATGGACCTCGACACCCGGAAAATGGCATGCGTTCACGGACAAGGACGAATATTGCTATATTGTCAAAGGCCATTGCGCTTTGATCCATGAAGACGGCACCCGGCAAGATTTTCGTGACGGGGCAAGTTTTCTGATCCCGAATGGGTTTCGCGGCTATTGGGAAGTCATCGAGGAAACGACGAAGCACTTTGTGATCCGGGATTGCACGTAAGACCTACAAGGTGCTCAGAAGCGCAAATGCCATTACGCGGGGTGGTTGTTCTTGCCATAAAGGCGTCGCATGATCATGGGCGTCAGGTACATCGGGATCTGATACGCGCCGATGAAGGCCATGATCGGGGCGGTGACATCGGGTGGCAGGGCGACAAAGAATATGGCGATGTTCCGGTTTCCCGCGATGATCGATATCGCGGTCGATTTGTCTGCGGGCAGCCGGTTTCGGCTCAGGTGAAATGCAACGGCTTGTGCCCCGAAATTGGCCAGACAGGCGAGCGCGATCCAGAAGGCCGCAATGGCGGGATTGTTCAGGGCCGTGGCGCTGACCGAAGGCATCAGCCCGATGACAAAGACGGCCAAGGTAAGTGTCGCCAATCCCTCCAAATTCAGCAGCATCGCGGGTGAAGGTGCGCGCAGAACTGTGCGTCGGGTGACGATGGCAGCCCCGGTTGCAATTACGATGGTCAGCAACAATTGCAACCCGGCCTGCAAGACAGATTGAATATCCCCCAGTTCGGGCATGAGCAGAAATACGGGCAATGCGGTCAGCGGCAACAGCGCCGTACCCACAACCATCAGCCGCATCGCGTGTTCAGGCGGATGGCCCATCATCAGGCACATATTGGGACTGCCTGAAATGGACGGGGCCGCCGCCATGATCAGCAGGGACAAAAGGACAGGCGTTCCAGTCCATCCCCCCGCGAACCCGATGGCCAGCACGATCAGCGGCATCACGAATTGAAACCCGATGACTGTGAATGCAACCTTCTGCAGATCACTCAGCGACCCGAGAATGGTTTCCGGGTTCATCCTGAGGACCGTGACGAACAGCAATAACACGACCAGTGGCGGCAGCAGGTTTCGCATCGGCTCGGCCAGAGACGGCAGCAGAAGCCCAGCCGCCAGCCCGGCGATCAGAACATGAGGGCCATGGCGCGCCGCCAGATGAAGCGGGTTCAAGGCCGTTCTACCCGCCCGGGCTTTGGCGCAGATTTTCCGGCAGCCATGTCGCCAGATCCGGGAACCAGATGAGGATGAAAACCATCAATACCATGATCAGGAACATCGGGATCGCGGCGCGTGCGATATAGCTCATCTCGTGGTTTGTCATGCCCTGCATCACGAACAGGTTGAACCCGATTGGCGGTGTGATTTGCGCCATCTCGACAACAACCACGATGAAGATGCCGAACCAGATCAGGTCGATCCCGGCGTCACGGATCATCGGTTCAACAACGGCCATGGTCAGCACGACCGAAGAAATCCCGTCCAGAAAGCATCCCAGAATGATGTAGAACACCAGCAAGACCATCAGCAGTTCGAACCGTGTCAGGTCCCATCCGGTGATCAGGTCGGCCAGTCCGCGTGGTAGCCCGGTAAACCCCATCGACAGCGACAAAAAGGCCGCCCCCGCAAGGATGAGGGCGATCATCGCACTGGTGCGCGTGGCCCCCATCAGACTTTCGGTAAAGGTCTTCCAGGTCAGCGACCCCTGACCGGCGGCCAGCAAAAGCCCCCCGATCACGCCGAAAGCGGCGGCTTCGGTCGCGGTGGCATAGCCTAGATACATCGACCCGATGACAACGGTGATCAGCAGGATCACAGGCAGCAGAAAGCGTGAGTTTTTGACTTTCTCGGAAAAGCTCAGCTTGCTTTCGTCGTTCGGGTTCCAGTCCTTCCCCAGCTTGGAATACAGCGCGACATAGCCCATGAACATCGCCGCAAGAACAAGGCCGGGGAGGATGCCGGCAAAGAACAGCTTGGTGATCGATTCATTGATCGTCACCCCGTACACGATCAGGGTCAGCGAGGGCGGGATCATCAGCCCCAATGTCGCAGCCCCGGTCAATGTGCCGATGATCATCCGCTCGGGGTAATTGCGTTTGCGCAACTCGGGGATCGACATCTTTCCGACGGTCGTCAGGGTTGCCGCAGACGACCCCGAGACAGCTGCAAAGACAGTACATCCAACGATATTCGTATGCACCAGACCACCGGGCAGGGGGGCCATCCAGGGTGACAGCCCCTTGAACATGTCCTCGGATAATCGCGTTCGGTACAGGATCTCGCCCATCCAGATGAACATCGGCAGGGCGGTCAGGGTCCACGAGGACGATGCCGACCAGATGGTCGTGATCATGACGTCGCCCACGGGGCGTGTCGTGAACAGCTCCATCCCGACCCAGGCAACACCCATTAGGGCCAGTCCGACCCACACACCGGTGCCCAACAGGGTAAAAAGCACAAAGAGGAAGAGGATGATAACAGACAGATTTTCCATGCGCTTACTCCCCGTGGCTCTGATCGGCCAGATCGCGGACGATCCGATGTTCACCGCGGAAAAGGACATGGATCAGGTGATCCGTCAGGGCGATGGCAAGGATCACGGCACCGATCAGCATCGCGGATTGAGGGATCCAAAGGGCGGTTCTATCCTGCCCCTGGCTGACATCGTTGAACTTCCAGCTCCAGTAGACAAAGCGATAGGCATACCAACAGAAATACCACATAACAGCCGTGCCAATGGCAAAGCACCAGACTTCAAGAATGCGCCGCACCCCGTCCGGCACTGCGTTCAGCAGGATCGATACACGGATGTGGCTGCCCCGGTTCAACGCGTTGGCAAACGCCAGAAAAGAGGCGGCAGCCATCGCATAACCGGCATAGTCCGGTGCGCCGGGAAACACTTCGCCGGTCCAGCGGGCCAGCATCTGCACCACGATCAGCAGCAATATGGCAATCAGGCTGATCGCCGCCAGAACCCCTGCTGCCAGATAAATGAAATCCAATACGGACCGAAGCCCTCGCAAAACTGCCATGCCGTCCCCGCTGTGTTCTGATTGGATTTGAAACGGGCGGCAGGATATGCCGCCGCCCGTCCGGTAAGGATCACTGAGACGCGTGGAACGCGTCGACGATGGCCTTGCCTTGGTCCCCGGCGGCCTCTAGCCATTCATTGGTCATGGTCACACCGATTTCTTTCAATTCCTTCACCATCTGATCCGATGCCGGGCCAACGGTCATGCCGCCATCCCGCAGGCCTTGCAAGGTAAAGCCGGTGTATTCCTTGGCACGCCAGTTCCCGGCATATTCCGCCAGTTCAGCACAGCCTTTGATGACGTTCTTGTTGGCATCGGATACACCAGACCAGACGTCGGAATTGACCATCACGTAGTTGCGCGGCAGCCAGGCGTCGACCTCGTAGAAATAGTTCAGGCTTTCCCAAACCTTGCGGTCATACCCGGTCGATCCCGACGATATCATCGAATCCGCCACGCCCGTTGCAAAAGCCTGACTGATTTCAGCCGCTTCGATGGTAACCGGCAGCATCCCGGTCAACTCGGCCAGCCGTGAAGTGGCGTTGTTGTACGAGCGGAACTTGATGCCCTTCATCTCGGCGACCGAGTTTACCTCATTTTTGAAATACAGACCTTGCGGAGGCCACGGTACCGCATAAAGCAGCGTCAGGTTTTGCTCGGCCAGCAGGTTTTCGATCGAAGGTTTGGCCGCTTCCCAAAGCTTTGCGCTGTCGTCGAATGAGGTCGCAAGAAACGGGATGGAATCAAACCCGAACAATGCGTTTTCGTTCTGATGCCCGGACAACAACCGCTCACCAATCGGGGCCTGCCCTGTCTGGATTGCGCGTTTGATGTCGCCGCCTTTGAACAGCGAGCCGGACGGGTGCGTGACGATTTCAATCTCACCGCCGGTGCCGGTGGTGACGCATTTGGCAAATTCCGCGCCCGTGGCCGAGTGGAAGTTTGAGGCCGCATAGGCCATCGGCATGTCCCATTTTTCGGCCATGGCGGGTGCCGCGGCGGTGGCGGTCAGCGCAGTTGCCGCCAGAAGGTTCGTCAATTTCTTCATCATTCTTCTCCCTGTTGAATTTGGAAACACCGGCGTTTCTCACCGGTTTGTTTGTTACTTCGCGTATCGTGACGGCGCGTAGACGCTCATGTCGACATTTGGCGTTCTGCCTGCAATCATCTGCGCCAGAAGGCGCCCGGTTTTCGGCCCGCCTGTCAGGCCGATATGGTGATGCCCGAAGCCCATATAGGCCCCTTTGATACCGGGCACTTCGCCAATAACCGGGATCGAGTCAGCCGGGGCGGGCCTGTGCCCCATCCATTCCACTTCCTCCTTCCATGTCACGCCCGGGAACGCCGCCCGGGCATTTTTGCGCATCAACTCGAACGGCGCGCGCGAGGGCGGCGCATCCAGCCCTCCGAACTCGACAATGCCCGCCAAGCGTATGCGCCCATCCATCGGTGTCGCAACGAACTTGCCCGAGACAACCATAACCGGGCTGCGCGGCATCGCGGAAGGCTTTACCAATTCAAGATGATAACCACGTTCGCTTTCAAGAGGAACAGAAACTCCCAAGCGCTTTGCCAATGGACCCGACCAGATCCCGGCCGTGACAACGGCCGCGTCACAAGCAATGGTCTCGCCACCGGCCCGAACACCTGTGACATGCCCGTTTTTCCGAACTACGTCTTCGACGTTTGCACGTATGAAACGACCTCCATTCGCCTCAACATGCGCGGCAAGGTCTTTCACGTACCGGCCGGGGTCGGTGATGTGGCCATGATCCGAAAGCCGGGCGGCAAACCCGATGCCCTGACTGTAAACCGGGTCATATTCATGGAAGGCGTGACCTTCCAATTCGTCCCACTGAAACCCGTTCCGGCGCCGGATATCCCAGCCAAAGGCATCTTCCTCAAAATGCGCGCGATCCCTGTAAAGAAACAGGTAATCTGACGGAACCAGCCACTTTTCCGCCCCCGTTCCGGCCGCCAGCGCCTTGTGGTCATTCAGACTGTCGCCAACGATGGACGACAGTGCTGCGGCGATCCTCTCGACGTCGGCGGCGTTGGCGTGACGGAGGTATTGCCAGAGCCACGGAAGAAGCTTTGGCAAATACCCCCATTTCAGGAACAAGGGTTGCGAGGGGCTGAGCAGCATCTTCGGCGCTTTGCCCAGCAATCCGGGAACGGTGACCGGAACGATCGAACACGAGGCCAAAACCCCGCCATTGCCGTGCGAGGTACCTTCGGCAGGTCCTGCCTTGTCGATCAGGATCACGTCGTGACCATCCCGCTGCAACCAGACCGCAGTCGACACGCCGACAATTCCGGCCCCTATGATGGCTATGGTTTTCTTGTCCGTCATTCTGTCACCGCCTTGGCAACCGCATAATGATTCAGTTTGGTCAGGTCAGGTCTGCCGCCAAGTCCGGGGTCCTGAGGCACGCATACCTGACCGTCCTTTACCTGAAATGGCTGCTCCAGAATGTCCTCTTTCAGGAAATAGGACGCCTGATAGAATTCGCAGCCCAGAGAGATTTCCGGTGTCGTGGCAATCATGTGCGTGCCCGCCAAGTGGGCCAGTCCAGCCTCGAACATGTCACCACCATAGGCCGTCAGGCCATGGGCCGCAGCAATGCGTGCAACTGTCTGCCCGCGTGTCAGGCCGCCTGACTTCATGATCTTCACTGAAACTCCGTCGCAGATCCCTTCGCGAGCTGCGCGCTCCATATCTTCGGGGCCAAAGACGCTTTCGTCGGCCAGAAGGGGAACATCCGTCATCTGCCGCAGCTTTGCCATCATGCCATACTGATGGGCGCGGACAGGTTGTTCAATGAAGTCCGGTTTGAACTGAGCGACGTCCCGCACCTGCGATGGCGCATCATCAATGCTGAGCCCTTGATTATAGTCCACGCGGACCGAGAACTCCGGGTAGTTCTGGGCAAGATACTCCAGCCGCATGATGTCAAAGGCGTGATCCTTGAACCCGGTCTTGAGTTTGACAATCCGAACACCGTCCTCACGCAGGCGCGCCAACAGATCGACGTCCTGGGCAAAGTCGGGATTTGCGATGGAACAACTCAGCGGAATGCTGTCGCGGAAGCGACCACCCAGCAAAGACCAGACTGGAACACCGCTGATCCGGCCTGCCAGATCCAGCAGTGCGGTTTCCAGCGCCGCCTTGGCTTCGGTGCAATGTGCCACGGCATAAGCCGCACGCGCCATGATGGCGGCCCGATCCCCAACGCATGCCCCAAGAACGTGAGGGCGCAGATAACGGTCCAGTGCCGCAAAACTCGCTTCGGGTGTTCCGGTGAAAACAGACCAGGGCGACGCCTCGCCATACCCCTGCGTGCCATCCTCGGATGTCAGACGCAGGATGACGACTTCGCAAACGCCTTCAACCGATCCGATGCCGTGATCCCGGCGGGATGTGACCGGCAGTTCAAGGTGCCACAGGTCATAGCCGATGATTTTCTGTGCCAGATTGCTCATTTCGCCCCCTGTCGATGGGGAAAGCCTGCCTTGACCGGGCTATCATTTCAAATACTATATTTTCGTAAGTTCATCAGAAAAAGTGATGTAGCAATCGTTGTCCCTACGCTTTCGCCAGCTTCAGGCCTTTCATGCCATCATGGAAACCGGAACCGTGACCGGCGCGGCCTCGGTTCTTGGGATATCGCAACCCGGCATCAGCAACCTTCTGGCACAGCTCGAGCGCGAGGCTCGTCTGCCTCTGTTCGAACGGACCAAAGGCCGATTGCTGCCAACCCCTGAGGCCGAGATGCTATTTCGCGAGGTCGACACGGTCGTGCGCGGGCTGGACCACGTGGCGCAGGCCGTAACCGATTTGCAGAACAAACATCCCGGTCAATTGCAGGTTGCCGCGCCTCACCTGTTGTCCTTTGGCTTCATGCCCCGCGAGATCGCGCGTTTTGCCAAAACGCGTCCGAACCTGTCTGTCAGCTTTCAGTCGCAATATTCGTCCAAGATTCAGGAATGGGTCATCTCGGGCCTTTTTGAAATCGGTATCGTCGAGATGCCCATTCTGCATGACACACTGAACTATCAGGAGTTTCAGTTTGAAACGCTCGCGACTTTTCCTGAGGGCAGTCCCTTGGCCGAGTACGACGTACTGACGCCAGAGATTTTGGAAAACGAACCCTTCATCGTGATGGGGCCGGAACACCAGACCCATCGCCGGACTCGCGACATTTTTCAGGCATCCGGCCACATATGGCGCACCCAGATACACACCCATCTGTCCGAAAACCTGCTGAGCTTTGTAAAACAGGGTATGGGGGTCGCGATGATCGACCCCTTTACTGTGACCTTTGACGACGAGAGCGGGTATCAGACCCGCCCATTTGCGCCGCCAGTCATGCTGGACCTCGCGATCATCACGGCCAAGGGCCGCCCTTTGTCCACGATTGCCCAGGAATTTCTGGCCCAGTTGACCCCGTCAATTGCCTCTTACGCGACCCATTCCGAGACCGGCGCGGCCGCTTCGTGAAGCGGCTGTGAGTGAATGTCGACAAGTGTTGGGCCGTCATGCTCAATCGCCTGTTTCAGCACGCGCGTCAGATCCTCGGGGTCTTTGACGGTCCAGGATTTGACGCCAAAGGCCGCCGCAACAGCGGCGTGGTCTGTCCGGTTGAAATCAACATTGTAATAGCGCTGACCAAATCCCGCTTTCTGGCCAGCCTTGATCCATCCGAAGACTGAGTTCGAGAAGACGATCGAAGTGATTGGCATATTGTGCCGGACCATCGTTTCAAACTCGCCGCAGGTGAACCCGAACGAGCCATCGCCCATGACCGACAGGGTTTTAACCGATGGCCGCCCGACATGTGCCCCCATGGCCGCGCCCAGCGAATACCCCAGCGCCCCATGTGCCCGGTTGGTGATGAAATGGCGCCCCGGTTTCCGCCAGCGGTAATATGCGCTGAAATAGGGGCAGGGGGTGCCGGGGTCGGCGACGACAATCGCGTCGTCATCCAGAATGTCCATCAGGGATGCCATGACGGCCTCGGGCCGGATCGGTGTCTCGCGACTTGCGGCCAGGGGGGCGAACGCGGCCATCTTGGCCTCCCATGCGGCGCGGGCCTTGGCTGTTCCGCCTTGGCTTGTCAGGCCCTGCCGGTCTTCCAGTGCCTGCGCCAATGCCTCCAGCGCCAGTCGGGCATCGGCGCAGATCGCCACTTCGGTCTGGTAATTGGCGCCGATCACCATCGGATCGCTGTCGATATGGATGATCGTGGTGCTGCGCCCGGGGCTTCGCCACCGTTCCGTTGTGACCGAACCGGCGCGGCAGCCAATGAACAAAACGACATCGGCCTGATCCACGACGGCGCGGGTTGCCGGGATACCCCCGTTCGACCCGACAACACCCAGGGCAAGCGGGTCGGTCTCGGCAATGGACCCCTGACCCGACACGGTTGTGGCCACGGGCATGTCCAGCAGGCCTGCAACCCGGCGCAGCGCATCGGTCGCCCGGGACAAAACCGGCCCGCCACCACAGACCGCAACCGCGGATTTGGCCCCTGCAAGAATGGCAGCCGCTGCTTCGATGGCGTCCGGGTCAGGTGCAGCCCGTTCAGCGGGATAGCTGCGGTGCCTGTCATCCGCCCAGATTTCAGCCTCGTCTACCTGCCCCTTCTGCGTGTCAAACGGCAGCGCCAGATGCGTCGCACCGGGCGTGCCGGTCGTCATCGCCCTGAAGGCGGCCCGAACCATGGCCGGAAGCCGCGCGGCGTCGTCGAGGGATGTGTTCCATTTGGCCAGAGGCCGGAACAGCGCAGGCTGATCCAGTTCGGTCAACGGGTATTTGCCGCGGCTGGTCGTCGCCACATCTGACGTGATCGCAAGTATCGGAACCGAGCTTTCGTTGGCCTCGACCACTCCGGGCAAGATATAGGTCGCACCACCACCGGACGGGCCCTCGCACACGCCGGGCTTGCCGGTGACGCGGGCATAGCCATCCGCCATATAGGCCGCGTGCCGTTCATCCCGTGTCAGAATGTGCTGAATGCCGTGATCCATCCGGGCAAGGGCATCATAAAAGGGCAAAGTGGTATCGCCGCACAGGCCAAACATATGCGTCACACCATGCGCTTCGAGCATACGCACCATGGCTTCGGCTCCGGTCAGAAAATTTGTCCCTGTCATGGTTGCGAGTCCCTTGTGTCAAACCTGTGCTCAAGACTGTATACAGTTTTGTATATTGATTTCAAGCTCAGTGTGTGGCACCTGTGATTCAAACGAAGAAGGGCAGGGGTAATGGCGGGGCCGCGCGTCGAAGATATCTATGATCAGGTCAAGGCGATGGCGGTTTCGTTTCGCCTGCGCCCCGGCGACCGCCTGAACGAAGTGGCGTTGTCCAGGGATCTGGGCGTCAGCCGCACCCCGCTGCGCGAGGCGTTGAACCGTCTGGTCGCCGAACGGCTTTTCGACTTCCGCCCCGGACAAGGCTTTTTCTGCCGCCCGCTGGATGCGCAAAGCGTGTTCGACCTGTTCGAACTGCGCCAGATCATCGAAACAGCGGCGGCGCGCGCGGCCTGTGCCAAGGCATCGGACGAAGACCTGCAGTTGCTGCGGGATGAGCTTTACGCAACGGGCATCGACATCACCGGTCTGACTGTTGAAGAAGCCGTCAACCGGGATGAGGCGTTTCATCTGGGTATCGCGAAGCTGTCTGGAAACATGGAACTGTTGCAAACCCTGACGCGGATCAACGACCGTATTCGCTATATCCGCTGGATATCCATGAGCCTCGACAGGGTGCAACGCTCAAAGGACGAACACAAACGCGTCATGCAGGCTTTGATGGACCGGAACGCGGATGAGGCCGCTCGGGTTCTGGGTGCACATATCTCCAAGCGTATGGATCAGGTGCAGGATGCCGTGCGTCACGGGATTTCGAACATCTACATGGAAGGGTCCGACGATATCTCGGCCCGTATTATTGAGGAGGTTGAGGGATGATCGCGCAGGGCGGAAAATCCATCTACGGCGCGTCTGTCGGCATTCTGATGCTGGATGCCCGCTTTCCCCGCATTCCCGGCGATATGGGCAACGCGCAGACCTGGCCCTTTCCGGTTCACTACCGCATTGTTCGCGATGCCTCGCCGGATCGGGTGGTCCGGCGCAAAGCCGAAGGCATGCTCGACGTGTTCATCAACGCGGCGCAGGAGCTTGTCAAAGATGGTGTCGACGGGATTACCACCAATTGCGGGTTTCTGTCCCTGTTCCAAAAAGAACTGGCCCAGGCTGTGCCTGTTCCGGTGGCCACATCGTCCCTGATGCAGGTTGAAATGGTCAACCGCATCCTGCCAGCGGGAAAACGCGCCGGGGTTCTGACCATATCAGCCTCTACTCTGACCCAAGATCACTTGCTGGCCGCCAATGTTCCATTGGACACACCCATCGGCACAACCGAAGGCGGGGCGGAGTTCACCCGCGCGATCCTTGGAAATGAGCTTGGCCTTGATGTGGAAAAGGCCCGCAAAGACAATGTAGAAGCCGCCATGGCCCTGTCATCGGAACACCCCGATCTTGGCGCGATCGTGCTGGAATGCACGAATATGTGCCCGTATGCGCCCGATATTCAGCGCGCCACAGGGCTGCCCGTGTTTTCTATCGTATCTTTTGTGACATGGTTTCAGGCCGGTCTTGTGCCGCCCACCTACTAGACAGGTGACGCGGGCGCGCTGCCAGACCCGCCCTCATCCGTCACAGGTTCAGGTCGCCTTGTACCGAGTTCCGGATCACCCGCTCGGCATTCGGAATGTCGTTTGAAAGCGCCCGCTCTCTTGCGGCCTGTTTGTCCAGCCCAAACCCAACCCAACGGTCGGTGAGCCGGGATTCCAGTGTTGCCAGATCGACGCCCAGAAACACCTTGAGCGCCCATAGGGGATGAAGGCCTGACCAGCACGGTTCATCCAGTAAAAGGTAATTGCCTTCAACCAGAACGACCCGCTGATTAGGAGAGATCATTGATCGGGCAGCGATTGCCAGATCAAGCTTTCGGTCGAAGCCCGGAATTGCAACTTCATCTTCGGTGCGCAAACGCACAAGCAAGGCATGAAACCCGGCAAGATCGAAGGTTTCCGGCGCGCCCTTGCGGGGGAAAAGCCCGCGTTCCTTCAGGATCGCGTTGTCAAAGTGAAAACCGTCCATTGGCACAAGCCCGGCTGACACCCCGCGCCGGTTCAGTTCGGCCGTGGCAAGGCTGGCAACAGTGCTTTTTCCGGATCCGGGAGGCCCGGCAATCGCGACAAGTTGCCGGTGTCGGGCCGGCGGCAGCGCCTCAACGGCGTCGACGATACGGTCGGCCAGAACGTCAGGGGCGGTGCCGCCACCGGTCATGCGGCCTGATCCTCGGGCGGTGCTTCCTTAGCCCCGGTCATAAACGCCACGGCGTCGGACATCGAATAGTCTTTGGGGTCAATCACACACAGGCGTTTTCCCAGCCGGTGCACGTGAATTCGGTCTGCGACTTCAAAAACATGAGGCATGTTGTGGCTGATCAGGATGATTGGGATGCCACGCGATTTCACATCCTGGATCAGTTCAAGGACCCTGCGGCTTTCTTTGACGCCCAGTGCTGCTGTCGGTTCGTCCAGAATGATGACCTTGGACCCGAACGCCGCCGCACGTGCCACTGCAACGCCCTGGCGTTGTCCACCCGACAGGGTTTCGACCGCCTGATTGATATTCTGGATCGTCATCAGACCCAGTTCGCTCAGCTTTTCGCGGGCGAATTTTTCCATCGCCGGACGGTCAAGCATGCGAAACCACGACCCGAGCGGTCCTTTGCGCCGAATTTCCCGCCCCATGAACATGTTGTCCGCGATCGACAGGGCAGGGGACATGGCAAGCGTCTGGTACACGGTTTCAATACCGGCTTCACGCGCGTCGATCGGGGAATGGAAATTCACCTTTTGACCTTCCAGCCAGACCTCGCCTTCGTCGGGCGCCACCGCGCCCGACACTGCCTTGATCAGCGTCGACTTGCCAGCGCCATTGTCGCCGATCACCGCCAGAATCTCACCCGGCATCAGATCGAAGTCGCAGTGATCCAGCGCAGTCACCTTGCCATAGCGTTTCACAAGGTTCCGTCCTTTGAGAATGGGTTCCATCAGGCTGCCACCTTTCTGATCCACTGGTCGACCGCGACCGCTGCGATGATAAGGATGCCGATCAGCAGGAACGTCCATTGTGCATCCGCGCCCAACAACCGCAGCCCAAGCGTAAAGACGCCTACGATCAGGGCACCGAACAGGGACCCCAGAATAGACCCGCGACCGCCAAAAAGAGATATCCCCCCGATCACGACCGCCGTGATGCTTTCAATGTTGGCCAGCTGCCCCGAGGTTGGCGAAACTGACCCGATCCGACCAATCAGGGCCCAGCCCGCAAAGGCGCAGATCAGGCCGGACAGCATGTACACGGATATCAGCGTGCGGTGTACGTTGACACCGGACAGCTCTGCCGCTTCGGGGTCATCCCCGACGGCATAGACATGCCTGCCCCAGGCCGTGTGCCGCAGCGCGTATGCAAGGACGAGGATCAGCGCCAGCATGAAGACCACCCCGACGGTAAACACCGCCCCGCCCACGTTAAACTTGGCACCAAACAGTTGCAGGATGGCGGCGTGTTCCTCGATCTCCTGCGACCGGATCGTTTCGTTTTGTGAATAAAGAAAATTCGCCGCAAGAACGATCTGCCACATGCCAAGTGTGACGATGAAAGGCGGCAGCTTGATGCGACTGACCAGAAACCCGTTCAAAGCCCCGATTGCCGAGCCAACAGCAAGGCCGCACACAATCGCAATCGTAGGCGGCATTCCATAGCGGAAGGTAAACTGCCCCATCACAACCGACGACATCACCATGATGGCCCCAACACTCAGGTCGATGCCTGCGGTCAGGATCACAAGGCTTTGCGCCGCGGCCACGATCCCGACGATCTGAACCTGTTGCAGGATCAATGTCAGCGCAAAGGGCGAAAAGAACTTGGGGCCCAGCAAGACACCAAAGATGACGATGGCAGCGACAAGGACAATCAGCGGGACCAGCGACGGGTTCACATGCAGAAAATGCTGAACCGTCCCGACAAATCCGCGTTGGTGATCGTCAAACTCGGCGACTTGCTCCGGGCTGCCTTTTGCGGCGGTTTCGAAATCGTCAGCTTGTCGTGAAGAATCGGACATGGAACTTCCCCCAAAGCGTCAGGTTTATGACGACTTTAGCAAGGTTTCAGGCGTGTGGGTGGTTTTGATAAGTGGAAGGCCGCGCAGCGGCCTTCCAAACATTCAGCTTAACCCCAGCAGAGGTCCATGCCTTCCTGAACCGAGATGGACTCGACGCCGTCGGCGGCCTTATCCGTCACAAGCGCCACACCGGTGTCAAAAAAGTCCTTACCGGGTGTGTTCTCGGGCTTCACGCCTTCGTCCGCCCATTTCTTGACGGCCTCAACGCCCAGCGATGCCATCAGCAGCGGGTATTGCTGTGATGTTGCACCGATGACGCCGTCCGCCACGTTCTGCACGCCAGGGCAGCCGCCATCGACGGAAACGATCAACACGTCATTTTCGCGCCCGATAGCCTTAAGCGCTTCATAAGCGCCCGCTGCCGCCGGTTCGTTGATGGTGTGCACCACGTTGATCGTCGGGTCTTTGGCCAGCAGGTTCTCCATGGCGCGACGACCGCCTTCTTCGTTGCCAGCGGTGACATCGCTGCCAACAAGACGCGGGTCGTTTTCATCGCCAATCACGTTCGGATCGGCCAGATCAACACCGAACCCCTGCAGGAACCCTTGATTGCGAAGCACATCCACAGTGGGCTGGCTGACCGCAAGGTCCAACGTGGCGATTTTGGCGTCATTTGCCGCATCTCCCAGCGTGGCTTTTGCCCATTGTCCGATCAGAAGCCCCGCAAGGAAATTGTCCGTGGCAAAGGTCGCGTCGGCCGAGTCGATAGGCTCAAGTGGGGTGTCCAGCGCAATCACCAGCAGCCCGGCATCGCGGGCCTGCTGCACCGCCGGAACGATGGACGACGTATCCGACGCGGTCAGCAGGATACCCTTTGCGCCATCCAGAATGCAGGTTTCAATGGCCTGAACCTGAGTTTCGTGGTCTCCGTCGACTTTGCCGGCAAAGGCTTTCAGCGTCATGCCAAGCTCTTCGGCTTTAGCTGTGGCACCCTCTCTCATTTTAACAAAGAAAGGGTTGGTATCCGTCTTGGTGATCAGGCAAACGGTTTCACCTTCGGCCATTGCACTGCTTGCCATGGCCGTAACCGCCAGCGCCGTGGCGCCTGCAAGTTTCGCAAGTTTCATCGGTAGTCCTCCCAGTTTTCCCAATGCCCTTCCGGGCATACGTTTGATCGGGCGAAAACCGGCCCGATCTCACATAAAAACCATCACAAGATTCGAATTTCGAGTCAATAAATAAATCACTCTTATTTATTATTGACAGAAAGGAAGGGTTCCAACATTGTCGTCATGAAGGGGATGGCCGTGTCTGCAATGAACTCTCAGGGCAATACCACTGGCGTACGCGAGCCAGACATGCGCGGCACCAACCAAAGTGGAATGCGGGCCCGAAATGAACGACTTGTCCTGTCACTGGTCCGGCGCCATCAGGCCCTCGCAAAATCTGAAATCGCGCGCATGACCGGCCTGTCGGCGCAGACGGTCTCGGTCATCATGCGCCAGTTGGAGAACGATGGGTTGCTGTTGCGGGGCGAACCGATCCGGGGAAAAGTCGGACAGCCATCGGTTCCCATGCGCCTGAACCCGGACGGCGCGTATTTCTTTGGGCTCAAAGTCGGGCGGCGCAGTACCGAACTGGTGCTGACGGATTTCCTTGGCAACGTCAGGCACCGCGAACGGCGGACCTATGATTTTCCGACGCCCGAGGCGACATTGAGCTTTTCCACAGAAAGCCTAGACAAAGTGATGGCGTCAATGTCGCACGAGGCGCGCAGCAGAATCGCGGGCCTTGGGATTGCCATGCCGTTCTACCTTTGGGACTGGGCACAAACATTGCAGGTTCCTCAGGAAAAAATGGATCCGTGGCGTGACGCGGACCTGAAAGGCGCGTTGGCCGCTAGCTATGACGTGCCGGTTTTCCTGCAAAACGACGCAACGGCCGCCTGCGGTGCCGAGCTGGTGTTTGGCCCGGCGGAAGGCCCACGAGATTTCCTGTATTTCTATGTCGGCTTCTTCATCGGGGGCGGGGTGGTTCTGAACGGCTCCATCTTTCCGGGGCGGGGAAATGCCGGTGCGCTTGGCCCATTGCCTGTGCCGGACGAAGTGGGCGGAGTGAAACCGTTGATAGATGTCGCCAGTCTTTATGTGCTGGAGCGTGCGGTTGGTGGAAATGCCGCAACAGCCGGTTCAATCTGGGAAACGACACGGCATTGGGACGTACCGGAAACCCTCCTTGAGAATTGGCTGAACCAGGCGGCGCACGGAATCGCCCATGCCATCGTCTCTTCTTGCAGCCTGATCGATTTCGAATGTGTCAAGATTGATGGCTGGATGCCTGCTGATATCAAGGCGCGGCTGGTGGAAAGGGTTGAGCTCAAACTATCCCATATGAACCTGACCGGGCTTGAACGGCCCTTGGTGCTGGCAGGGGCGGCGGGCCCGGATGCCCGGTCATTGGGGGCGGCCAGTTTGCCATTGTCGGAAAGATACCTGCTCGAAGGGTAGGTTCATCCCCGAAAAACCCCGACCTGTATCCAAAGCGGATCAACCGGAAAAAGGGCATTGCCCGCTGAACTTTTTGACAGCCAGCGCAATTGATCGTTGACGGATGCTGAAGAAGTCTGGCAAGCCGCTCGGCATGTCCGGTTCCGGGGCGTGCTCTGGAATCAATAGGGAATGCGGTGCGGGCTTTGGCCCAATTCCGCAACTGCACCCGCAACTGTAAGCGGCGAGCAGGGCTGAAGTGCCACTGGAGTTAATCCGGGAAGGCCAGCCCAACGCTTTGACCCGCAAGTCAGGATACCTGCCGGACATGTGCCTTTGACAAGGGCACTCCTAATCGGCGACGGGATGTGCGTCGGAGCAGGATGCTTGAAAAAGCAGCTCGGCTTGGACGTCCCCGCAGTCAAAACGCATCTCGTACCGGGGTTGGTACGAAGGGACAAGGACGACTATTGATGACCAAGCTGCTTTCTGCAGCCGCTGTGGCGATGGCGCTTCCAGCGATGGCAAATGCGCATTTCCTGCTGGAATACACCTCTGACACCATGATCGACGCACCGGGGAATGTTCCGGTCAAGCTGATCTTCTGGCATCCGTTCTCGAACGGGCATGTCATGGATCTGGACAAGCCGCAGGAATTCTACGTGATCCACAACGGTCAGAAAACCGACCTGCTGGACACTCTGGAACCCGTGCGTTTCACCGGTGGGGAAAACGAAGGCGCGGCATTCAAGGGTTATGTTCCGGTCAAACGGTCGGGCGACTATGTGCTGGTGACAGTTCCCCAGCCCTATTACGAGGGGTCTGAGGATATCTATATCCAGCAGATCGCCAAGGCATTCCTGAACCGCAACGAATTGCCGACCGACTGGATGAACCCGGTGGGCTTGCCGGTTGAGATCATCCCGCTCAACAAACCGACCAACATCATCGCGGGTTCGACCTTTACGGGTCGAGTTATGGCAGAAGGCCAACCGGTTGCGGGTGCCGAGATCGAGATCGAGTACATGGCCGCAGAACCGGACATGGAAAGCACGGCTGCTTCGGCCCCGACCGTCTCGCCGTTGCCGGGTGGTGCATTGGTCGCAACTTCGGATGATAACGGGTATTTCACGTTCGGCGTTCCGAAAGCCGGATATTGGGGTTTTGCAGCGCTCGGCGCCGGTCCCGTGACCGAACACAATGGCAAAGAACTCAGCCAGGACGCGGTCATCTGGATCCGCGCCTGGGATTTGGAGTAACCGTAGATGCATATCGTTGACGGAGCCTTGTCCAACCCGGTCGTGATCGGCGGTGCCGTCGCTGCGGCGGGTGGAATTGCCATGGGCCTCAGGTCGCTGGATCTTGATCGCATCCCCACTGCGGGGGTGCTGTCAGCCAGCTTTTTCGTGGCATCGCTGATCCATGTTCCTATTGGTCCGTCGTCGGTGCACCTGATCCTCAACGGTATGGCCGGGCTTTTGCTGGGGTGGGCCGCATTCCCGGCCCTGTTCGTCGGGCTTTTGCTGCAAGCCGTCTTCTTTGGCTTTGGCGGGTTGACGGTATTGGGGATCAACACCCTGAACATCGCGTTGCCCGCGGTTCTGGCCGGACTGATCTTTAGCCGCCTGATCGCCCACGGCTCACCGCTGCAAGGTGCGATATGGGGCGGGGTCGGCGGTGCCTTTGCCATTGCCGCCACAACCGGCATGGTTGCGTTTTCACTGGCCTTGTCCGGGGATGCCTTCCTGCCTGCGGCTAAGATTGTTTTCTTTGCACATATTCCTGTCATGGCGATTGAGGCGATCCTGACCGGGTTCGCGGTTTTGCTGGCGCGCAAGGTCAAGCCCGAGCTGTTTGTCAAACGAGCGGTCGCATGAGGTATCTGGCAATCATTCTGGCGCTGTGCTGCGCACCCCTACCTGCCTTAGCGCATAAGGTCATAGCCGGAGTGTTTAAATCCGGTGACGCCATCGAAGGCGAAATCGGCTTTTCCAACGGCGACATGGCAAGCGATACCGAGGTCATCGTCAACGGCCCGGACGGAGCCGAGCTGGGCCGTATCGTAACAGATGCAGACGGGTTTTTTATCTACACGCCAAACGCGCCGGTGGCCCATACATTCTTTGCAAACCTTGGTGCCGGACATGTGGCCGAGGTCACCATGCCCGCTGCGGATGTCGCCCGGATCATGGGCGTTGAAGCGGAACCTGATACCCCGCCAACAAACGCACCTGCCCAGACAGCGGCGGTGCTCAGCACTGAACAACAACAGGTCATTGCCAGGGCCGTGCGGGATGAGCTGCGCCCGCTACGTCGGGAAATCGCGGCTTACCGCGAACAAAATGATCTGCAAACTGTTCTGGGTGGGATCGGATATATTGTCGGTCTGTTTGGTCTGGGCTTTTACTTTGCGGCACGCCGCAAGCTGGCGGCCTGATGGCGCATGTTCTGGGACAACAGGAAAGCACGCTGGTCAAAGCGGGCGCGCAGCGGCGCGGCGCGATCAACCCGCTTGATCCTAGGATGCGGATCGTTATGGCGGTTGTCTTCGCGGTGGTGACAGTGGCGGTGTCCTCGCTGACAGCGCTGTGCGCGGCTGTGGCGGTGTCCCTTTCGCTTCTTGCCGCGTCGCGTCTGCCCTGGCGGAAGACATTGAAACGCATGGCCATGATGGACGGGTTCATCCTGTTCATGCTGGTGTTGTTGCCATTCTCCATGCCCGGCGACCCGATGTTTACGCTCTGGGGGTTTCCCGCAAGCTGGCAGGGCTTCTGGAAAGCGGTCGAGATCGCCTTGACGGCCAACGCGGTCATCCTGTCCCTTATGGTGCTGGTCGGCACGATGGAGCCGGTCACGCTTGGCCACGCCCTGCACCGCCTGCGCTGCCCCGAAAAGCTGGTTCACCTTTTGATGTTCACCATCCGATATATCGAGGTTCTGCGGGAAGAATACCTGCGCCTGCGCGCGGCCATGAAAGTGCGCGGCTTTCGCCCGGCAACAAACTGGCACACCTATCGCAGCTTTGGCTATCTCGTGGGCATGATGCTGGTGCGCGCGATCGAAAGATCCGAACGCATTCTTGATGCGATGAAATGCCGGGGGTTTTCAGGCCGTATGCTGTTGCTTCAGGATTTTGCCCTGACCCGAAGGGACATCGTTTTTGCCGCAGGTCTTGGTGCTCTTTGCGCGGGTCTGATCATACTGGATTTGGCATGACACTGATTGCGCTTGAAGAAATCCGCTTTGCCTACGCCGGTCAGCCACCCGTTCTTGACGGTGCCAGCCTCAGCCTGTCCGCTGGTCAACGCCTGTCGCTGACGGGCCCGAACGGAGCAGGAAAATCGACCTTGCTGCGCATTACGCTTGGCTTGCAGCGCGCACAGTCCGGCACGGTCAGGATCTTTGGTCAGCAAAGGGTGCATGAGGCTGATTTTCACGACGTGCGCCGCCGGGTGGGCCTTGTGTTTCAGGATGCGGATGATCAGTTGTTCTGCCCGACCGTCGCCGAGGATATCGCCTTTGGCCCGCTCAACCTGGGCAGAACACGCGACGAAGCACTTGCCATCGTTGAAAGCGTGTTGGGTGATCTGGACCTGATGCATCTGAAGAACCGCATCACCCACAATTTGTCAGGGGGTGAAAAACGGCTGGTTACGTTGGCGACCGTTCTGGCGATGGAGCCCGAGGTTCTGCTGCTTGATGAACCCACCAACGCGCTGGACCCACGGAACGAGGCCCGGCTGCTGGAAATCCTCCGGGCATTGCCGCAAGCGATCCTTCTTGTCAGCCATTCCCCGGCCTTCCGAGCCGAACTGGCACCGGATGCGCTGGATTTGCGAGACGGAAAACTGGTTGCTGTCTGACAGGACCAATACGTGTTCAGCTGTTCCGCTTTCGGCTCATAAGCCCATATCTGACTGCCCATGCGCGAAACGATAGGCGTCTGCGACGGTCCTGTTTCACCGGGTGTTTCGACGGCGCGCCACCTTTTCGGTTGAACTCGAAAACGTCGATGATGCGCTCGGCGCAACCGCAGGCTTCGCCCATGCCAACTTTGGCAAAGTAGAATTTTTCGAAACGTTCCGGGTTTCGCATGGCACCCCTCCTGTTCAAGCGTAACTCCAAAAGCCAAGTGCCGCCAAATCACTTTGTTGCGGATGCAGAGGGGGTCCTATGGCGCGGCGAATGCGCTTCCCGTCCAGACATTGTCCAATTGATTGAAGACCGGCAAGGTGATGAGCATCTCGGCAGGGTACAGCAATTGCAGCTCATCCGCGAACCGCGTGACGCCGGGTACAAGCCCGGTGATGTTTTGCCACGCGGCCCAGCTGCCGGGATCGGACAGGCTGGTGGGATTGCCGGGATCAGCCGCCTGGTGCCAACCGGCCGCATTCAGGATCGGTGAAAGGGCAAAGCGCGCATCGTTGCTGTCAACCTCGGAACAGGCAGCAGCATCGCATTCCCAGCTTGTCCAGTCTGCCGCCGCGATGGTCCCGGCAATCGGGGCGGCGGCGTCGATGACCCGTGCCAGAACCTCGAACCCGCCACCCGCAGTCGGACGGCTGAGCGACAGGGGGTCGGTGGCCACGGCATGCAGCGCCGCGGTCGGTGCCAGGCTGAGGGTCCGGCCGATCAAAGCCAGCTGTGCGATGCCGTCGGTCACCGGGCCTGATCCGGCGGCCGGAAGGACCCTGACAGGTGTCAGGATCGGTACCGCACCGCCACGTATCGCGATCTCCTGCAACGCATTGTCGAAGGCCGGAACGAAATCACTGCGGATCGTATAGCTCAGCGGGAAACTGGCCTGCTGCGGACCAACGGGCCTTGCACCGTCGCGGGTGATGAAAGACATCGGCGGAACGGCACCCGGTTGCGGCAGCGAAATCTGCGGTCCCGCGATACCCAAAGCGGCCGCGATCATGCGAGCGCGCTGTTCGGCCTCACCATACTCGCTCAGCAGATTGATATAGCCGCCGATCTCGGTGATGTTGCGCGGCGCAGGGATGCGCGAAGGGGCAATATCGCCCGCAATGGCCAGCCTATGGGCAATCACCTCACGGGCGCGCTGGATCGCCGGAGAGTTGGTCGTTTCAAGAATGTTGATGATCGCCTCGGCAAGGCTTTCATCAATTCCCGGTTTGTCCGTCACATTTGTGCTCGTGTCACTCATTGTCGTCCTCCGCAGGGGCGTTCAGGCCATTGAGGAAATCCAGCACCGACTGGCTGCCAGCCTTGGTCGCGCTGCCGTCATCGGCATCCGCGTTCGCCTTGGTGAAGGCCCCGAAAAGCTTGGCCAGAAGCAGTGTGTTGGACGGGTTGGCCAAAGCCGCAGCCCCGCCGGGGAAATCCTTGAACAGGTTTTGCGTAAAGGCTGCCCGGTTGCCGTCTGCCTGTCCGCCAATCAATGCGGCGACACCCGAGGCGTTCTTGGCGATATCCTCAAACCCCTTGATCTTGGCGGCGTTGCTGGCATCGAACGCCTTTTTGTCAGCGGCGGCTTTCTTGGCCTCTTCCTCTTTGCGGGCGGCAGCGATTTCCTGACCTTTACCCGCAAGTTCCGTGGCCTTTCCAACCAGTTCTTTCGTCAGATCCGTTGCCGTGTCGATGGCCTTGTCTCGCCCCGCAGCGACCGATTGCGTTTCAAGCGCCAGCTGGGCTTGCAGTTCCTTCAGGCCCGTAAGATCGGTTCCCGCCCGCGCAAGATCAGGCGCGGCCTTGAGGATTTCGGCCAGTTGCGACGTGGGCACAGCCTGGCCGGTGCCAATGTCGCCCCCTGCAATAGTAAGCGTGTTCGAAGGCTGGTTGTTCGGCAGGTCTGACGGCGCGCGGGTGCCAAAGATGGCGTCACTGTCAGCAGGCAGGACCGGCGCGTCGCCAACCGGCGGCGGTGTCGGGCTGTCCTGCCAGTTCCAGAAGCGGCGGTGGTCGATCATCTCGCAGGAATTGCAGCGGCCCAGAACGGCCTCGCCCAGCAATCCTCTGGTCGGCAGTGAAATCGTGCGGCGCGGTGGCCGGAAATCCTCGCGGTGGAAGGCCAGCAGACTGTCCTGAATATCACCGGTCCGCATCTCCATCCGGTCGGCCAGATCGGGCGGGATCGAGAAGGGCATGATCATGGCATTGCCATAGAACCCCAACACCTTGTTCTGGACGGTGCTGAGCAGCGATATCTCGCTTGAGGCATCGTCCAGCCCGCCTTCCGGTACCCCGATGGTGAAGCGTTCCAGCAGGATCGCACGTTCTTCGTCCGTCATGCTGGCCCAGATCACGCGGGAATAGCGAACGGTGTTGGCCACAACATGCTGGTACATCTCTTCGATGCGGCGCAGGTCCCGGCGTGACAAAACGTCAGGCACCTCCTGCACGGAATAGGGCAGGGTGGCAGGCAGCGCCTGGAACGTGTTGTCATCAACAACGGTCTGGGCGTTTTCATTCATACGCGCCTCAAACTCGCTGACCATGGGCGGACCCACCAGATCGTCAAAGTCCGAGCCCGAGATCGTGGTGCGAAGGCTGCGGTTGATATTGCGGGTGGCCCGATCCAGATCGTCGGCATCTTCCAGATTGGCCAGATGTTCCCAGATGTTGAAAATATTGATGGGATCAGGACCGGTGTAGAACGAGTAGGCAAACGAACCCGTCCGCCTGCGCAGCTCGACACGGGCGATATCCGACCGCTCGACCGAACGGGGCAAAGCCACAGACCCGGTATAGGTCCGGCGCTTGGTCGGATCACGCCGCGCATCAGCCAGCCGGACAAGCAGGTTCTCGCGTGTTTCCGCTGGCAGGTCATGCAGGTTGTCGATGTCTATCGGCGATCCGGTCAGCGGCACAGGTCCGACCCGGTCGCCATCCTGCGTGAAGATTACGGCTGAAATGTCATCATTGGGCATGAACGTGCCCTGCGCCTCGAAACTGACGATGTCCTGTGCGACACCGGGCGCGTTCTGCGGTGTTGCGTCCTTGTCCGCATAAAACTCTTCCAGAAGCTTCAGGGCGCTGCGGAATCTGCGGCGGTTTCGGAACACGCGCCGGAACACTTCTGCATGGCGCAGGATGACCTTGTACCGGCTCAGCAATCCGGACCGGGTGACATTGCCCGGCAACTGGTCACCTTGCCCCAGACGGCGGAAGCGGATGAGTTGCATCGGCACAAAGACCACCAACTGCACGCCCTCGATACGCGTTTCCAAGGAAAAGTCGCGCAGGACTTCGAACCATTGCATGGTCATTGCGTGGCAATGATTGCGGTTGGCCACGAATTTCGTTGTGGCCGTTCGCCGATCCGTCGCAGTTGCAGTGCGCACACTGGTCCGTGCCGAGTTGCGCTTGACCGAAGCCGCCCGTTCAAGCGCGGCAGAGAATGTCTCATGCGTGTCGGACAGAAAATCGCGCGATGTGTTCTGCGTGTTGGACGAATTGCCGGAAGAATTCGAACTGGACCGTGCGTCGCTGAAGCCCACGCCGCCGACTATGGCCCCGATGCCTCCGAACAGGCCGCCACCAACGCCACCTGCGCCCCCGAAGCTCTTTGAAAAAGCGCGCGTCGAAAACGAGGATGTACCCTGAATCACCTCATCCAGCGCAGTTTCAAACGTACTGTCAAAGGACGTGTCGCGGGCTTCTTCGAATTCCTGTTGCTCTTCAAAGGTCAGGCTCTCTCGTTCACGTACGCTCAATGTTTCGCGCTGTTCCGACACGACAATCCGCTGCTCTTCTCCGGGGGCAAGCGGCAGGGAATAGACCAACCGACCCAAAGACATGCCAGCGTGAACAGCAGTCGACCGCATCTTGGCAATATAGCCAAGCGCAAGGCTCGACGCTTTGGGTAAATCCTGCGGCCGTTCCTCCAGATCTTCAAAGAAGTCTTCGATATCAATGGGTTCGTCAATCGGAATCCGGTCTCGAAAATCCCAATCACCCCCGTCGTTGTTGAACGCGGCCAGAAGCGTTTCGGCTGATAGATTGGCCTGAGCAAAGGCTGTGCCCGGGATAGTCGTCACAAAGCGGCCCCCACCTATGGGGCGCGTTCGAACGATATTCTTGGGCCCGACGAGGGGATCAATCAGCCGGTACAGAACCGAATAGCGCCGCCGTGAAACCGTGCCGCCTTCGGTTCGGTACTCCGACGCGCAATCGCCCTCGCCCAGCACGATAGGGGCCTGTGTACCGGTGAAATCTGATATGTTTTCTTCGGCATCCTCGGGATCCACCGGCAAGATATCGGCCAGCTCACCGACGATCGAACGCTGCAAAGGCAGGACAGTGCGATCCAGCACCACAAGACCCATTTCGCCGTCCAGCGCGTCAACGCGTGGCACGGCTTCTGTCAGGGTGGTGTTCTGACCCCTGATCCGTAACCTCAGGCCGTTCTGCGGCAGGCGGAGATTAGGCAGATCAACCGAAAAAAGACCACGCGCGTCCGTGACGGCGGCTTTGACAGCCCACGAAAAATCTGCGTTGTCGATCCCTTCATTGGCGGTAAAGGTGGGGCGCAGGACCTCGACGATCACGCGTTCGGCAGGGGTCCCGTCAGGGTTGATCAGTTCCCCCCGCAATTTCGGGGCGAGGGTGGGAACGACCGCCCCCAGAAAGCCTCCGGCCAGATCTTCGCGAATGGTTGCAAGCTGACGAAAAACCGCACCAGTCGACTGGACGCGCCGGTCGACCAGATCGTTGATCACTTCCGCGGAAAGCTCAATTCCGACGCCACGGCGCAATGCTTTGAGCTTTTCCGCCTCAACCCGCTTCTGATCCTCAACGCTGTGCGCACCAGCCGCGACAGTGCCGGAAATTTCCGCTGATATCGATGGGCTTAGCCGAAGATTAGGTAAGGACAGTGTTATGCGCGGGGGCTCACTGTTGGAGTCGGACATGAACGTCACCTCTCGAGAAAGAGCTGAAAAAACGAGATGTCAGAAAAATAAGTCAAATCATTAAAGGTGACCCAAGGTAACATGTCTGGGGGATTCGCGGAAGCAACGCAGGGTTGTACCCGCTGCAACGCGCGGCAAAGCGCTCAGGACAAGCGTAGTGTCTCTTGCCGCTGACGGTATCCAGAATTGGTCAGGGCCAGAGGAAAAACCTGTCGGGAAACACCGGCAGCCAGATCGCCTTTGGTCTAGTTTCGCGACTGCTGAGACGAATAGAAATACGCAATGGCCTGCGTGCGGTTTTTGACACTCAGCTTTTCGTAGATGTTGGACAGGTGGAACTTGACCGTGTTGGTCGAAATCTGAAGTTCCTTTGACAAATCCCGGTTCGACATTCCCTGCGCCAGCGCCTCCAGAATTGCGCGTTCTTTACGGGATAGGCTCTGGATCGGGTCCTGTTGCATTTTCCGGATATCTACGAACGGGAACACCATCTTACCCGCCGCGACTTTGGCGCAGGTTTCCAGCAGGCCCTCAACCTCGCCCGTGCGGGCGGCAAATCCAGCCGCACCCGCCTGCATCGCCAATCGCGGGACATCGCCGCCAGTGTCGCCATAAACGACAAAGCGCGGGGCGTTGGGCTGATCGCGCAGAACTTCGATCAGTTTGGCAGCGCCTAAAACCGGAAGCGTCCAGTCGACGACACCGACCTGAACGGGAACCCGCATCACCGTTCCCAGAAACCCTTCGGCCGTTGCTGACGTGGCCATCAGCGAGAATCGGGGGTCCCGCTCGAATATCTCGGACATGGCCGACAGAACCAGCGGGTTGCCGTCCGCCAGCATGATGTCGATGGGTTTGCTCGGTGTCTCAACCATATGATTTTGCCCCGAATTCGGAAAAAACTACCCATAAGGATAGGGTGTTTCTTTGTATACCTTCGTATTTTTACCAAAACGGGTAGGTATTGCCCCATCCTATTGGCCATCCAAAAGCAGTAGTAAGTTACGTTGCGTCATAAGGCAAGCTCGCGTTTCCTGCTCGGTAACTTGACACGACGGGCCGCAATGCCCGGCCAACAGCCGAGGATGCCAGACCATGACTTTTCAGATTTTCCCTCCGCTCGAAATCCCCCAAACCCTCGCTGCGGGGCCGGGGCCGGGTAACACGGATGCCCGCGTCCTCAAGGCCTTTGCCAATGCAGGCGTTGCCGATCACATGCAGGGGGACGTCCTTAGGGGGATGGTCGAATGCAAGCACATGCTGCGGAAAATCTGGGGCACCCAAAACGCCTATACCTTTGCTGTTGCCGGCACCGGTTGGAGCGCCCTGGACACCATGTTTTCGGCTGTCATGCCTGGCGATAAGGTCGTTGCTTTTGCCAACGGGACATTCTCGGGGATCGACGCGCTGACCCTGCGGATCAAGGCGGCGACGCCCGAAGAACATGCAGCCAACCCGATGGCACCTCAGGCCGCCAGCGTCACCGTGATCGAGGTTCCGCACGGCCAGCCGGTCACCGGTGATCTAGTCGAGGCGACGCTGGCGCAGCACAAACCGAAATGGGCTTTCATGGCGCATTGGGAAACCGGATCGGGTCGCATCAATGACCTGCGCGGATTTTCCGACGCGTGCGAACGTCTTGGCGCGATGGGTCTGATCGATGCGGTGTCGTCTCTGAGCGTCGATGACTTCTCGATAGACGATTTTCCGGGCATCGCCGGATGGGCGTCCTGCCCGCAGAAAGGTCTATGCTGCCTGCCGCTGACCTACGCCCCTGTCAGCTTTACCGACGCCTATATCGCGTCACTCAGAACCACCGGTGCCTATACCTATGTGCACAATCCCATCTTTGAGGCCCGCCATTGGGGCATTGTTGATGGGCAGGATGTTGAAAAGGGCACCTATCACCGCACCCATTCGGGCTACGCCGTTGCGGCCTTCCATGAATCCCTGCGCCTGACCCTTCAGGAAAGTCTGGCCAAGCGGTCCGCGTCGTACAAGACGCACGAGAAGGTTCTGCGCGACGCTGTTACCGAAATGGGCTGCGAGGTCACCTCCGACATGCCCAGCCTGATTGTGCTGAACCTGCCCCCGGAACTGGCTGGCCGCGAGATGGAGCTGGTCCAGAACTGCCGTGCGCGTGGGTTTGGCATCTGGCCGACCCTCAGCGAACCCGTGCAGGTGCGCATCGGCATCCTCAACCAATTGAACCGCGAGGCCGTCAGCCGGATTGTGCGTCTGTTCGCCGAAGCCATCCGAGAACTGGGCGGAACGGTCAATCAAGACGCAATCGAAGACCTGCTGGAAAGCCGTTACGGCACCTCAATCGCTGCATAGACAGGAGCGGATCAGATGGATATTCACGAATACCAGGCAAAGGAAATTCTTTCGAATTTCGGTGTCGCCATACCATCCGGCGCACTGGCCTACAGTCCGGAGCAAGCGGCCTATCGGGCGCGTGAGCTGGGCGGTGACAGATGGATCGTCAAAGCGCAGGTCCATGCAGGCGGTCGCGGCAAGGCCGGAGGGGTCAAGCTGTGCAACACCGAGAACGAAATCTATCAGGCCTGCGATGACCTGTTTGGCCGCAAGCTGGTCACGCACCAGACCGGCCCCGAAGGCAAAGGCATCTATCGCGTCTATGTCGAAGCCGCCGTGCCGATTGATCGCGAGATCTATCTGGGTTTTGTCCTCGACCGGTCCAGCCAAAGGGTGATGATCGTGGCCTCATCCGAGGGCGGGATGGAGATCGAGGATATCTCGGCTGACCGCCCGGAAAGTATCGTCCGCTCCATCGTGGAACCGGCGGTTGGGCTTCAGGAATTTCAGGCGCGCGAGATCGCATTCAACCTAGGGCTTGAGCCCAGGCTGATCCAGCAAATGGTGCGTACGCTACAGGGCTGCTATGCCGCTTTTAGCGAGCTTGACGCGACAATGGTCGAGATCAATCCGTTGGTCATCACGGGTGACGACCGGGTGCTGGCGCTTGACGCCAAGATGAGCTTTGACGACAACGCCCTGTTCCGCCATCCGCAAATCTCTGAACTGCGTGACAAAAGCCAGGAAGACCCGCGCGAAAGCCGCGCGGCCGACCGCGGATTGTCCTATGTCGGGCTGGACGGAAATATCGGCTGCATCGTCAACGGTGCCGGTCTGGCGATGGCCACGATGGACACGATCAAGCTGGCCGGTGGCGAGCCTGCAAACTTCCTCGACATCGGCGGCGGGGCCTCACCCGAACGTGTGGCCAAGGCTTTTCGTCTGGTCCTGTCAGACGACAATGTTCAGGCCATTCTGGTCAACATCTTCGCCGGTATCAACCGCTGCGACTGGGTGGCCGAAGGCGTCGTTCAGGCGCTGCGGGAACTTGACCTCGATCTGCCCGTCGTCGTGCGGCTGGCTGGAACAAACGTCGAAGAGGGTCAGAAGATTCTGGCCAAGTCCGGCCTGCCGATCATTCGCGCCACAACGCTGATGGAGGCGGCAGAACGCGCTGTTGGCGCATGGAAAAACGACCTAACTCAAGGCACCAAGATGAGGGCTGTGAAATGAGCATTCTTCTCGACCGTGACTCTCGCGTCATCGTGCAAGGCATCACCGGCCGCATGGCCCGGTTCCATACCAAGGACATGTTGAACTATGGCACCAATGTCGTGGGCGGCGTCGTACCCGGCAAAGGCGGGGAAACCGTCGAAGGTGTTCCGGTCTTTGACACCGTCAAACAGGCTGTCGAGGCGACCGGCGCGGATGCCAGTCTTGTTTTTGTGCCCCCGCCATTTGCGGCTGATTCAATCATGGAAGCCGCAGATGCCGGTATCCGCTACTGCGTCTGCATCACCGACGGGATTCCGGCGCAGGACATGATCCGGGTGAAACGGTACATGTACCGCTATCCGAAAGAGAAACGCATGGTGCTGACCGGGCCGAACTGTGCCGGTACGATCTCGCCAGGAAAGGCGTTGCTGGGCATCATGCCGGGTCACATCTATCTGCCCGGCCATGTCGGCATCATCGGCCGCTCGGGCACGCTGGGCTATGAGGCTGCGGCGCAGCTGAAAGAACGCGGCATCGGTGTCTCGACCAGTGTCGGGATTGGTGGCGACCCGATCAACGGGTCATCCTTCAAGGACATCCTGCAGCGGTTCGAAGAGGACGAGGACACCCATGTCATCGCCATGATCGGCGAGATCGGCGGCCCACAGGAAGCTGAAGCTGCCGAATACATCCGCGACCACATCACCAAGCCGGTGATTGCCTATGTCGCGGGTCTGACCGCTCCGAAGGGCCGCACCATGGGCCACGCGGGTGCGATCATCTCGGCCTTTGGCGAAAGCGCCAGCGAAAAGGTCGAGATCCTGTCTGCCGCCGGGGTGACCGTTGCCGAAAACCCCGCGGTGATCGGTGAAACAATTGCCGGTGTGATGGAGGCCGCGTGATGGTCAAACCCTCGGTACTTGTGACCCGTCGCTGGCCTGCCGCCGTCGAGGCGCAGCTGGCCGAGAATTACAACGCTGTTCTGAACACCGGGGACAAGCCCATGTCCCCGGCAGATATCCGGCTGGCGCTGAAGTCCTATGACGCGGTGCTGCCCACCGTCACCGACACGCTCAGCGCCGAGGCGCTGGATGTACCCGGTGCACAGACAAAGATCCTTGCCAATTACGGCGTTGGCTACAGCCACATCTGCGAACCGTCGGCGCGTGAGCTGGGCATGACCGTGACCAACACGCCCGATGTTTTGTCCGAATGCACCGCTGATATCGCCATGACCCTGCTGCTGATGGTGGCCCGGCGCGCAGGCGAGGGTGAGCGCGAGCTTCGGTCCGGCAACTGGACCGGATGGCGGCCCACGCATCTGGTTGGAACCAAGGTCAGCGGCAAAACGCTGGGCATCATCGGCTATGGCCGCATCGGGCAAGAGATGGCCCGCCGTGCGCATCATGGCTTTGGCATGGACATCCTCGTCTACAACCGCAGCCAGATAGCGCCGGATGTGCTGGCCAGGTGCAATGCAAAGCAGGTGGCCTCGATTGACGACTTGCTGCCGCAATGCGACTTCGTCTCGCTGCATTGCCCCGGCGGGGCTGCCAACCGGCATCTGATCAACGCGCGCAGACTGGGCCTGATGAAGCCTGATGCCTTTCTGATCAACACCGCGCGCGGTGAGGTGATCGACGAATGGGCGCTGATCCAGGCCCTGATGTTCGAGATGATCGGCGGGGCCGCGCTGGACGTGTTCGATGGTGAACCCCGTATCAGCCCGGACCTGCTGCAATGCGACAACCTCGTGATGCTGCCACATCTGGGCAGCGCCACCCGCGAAGCGCGCGAGGCGATGGGGTTTCGGGTTCTCGATAACCTGAATGATTTCTTTGAAGGCCGCGAACCCCGGGACCGCGTGATCTGATGCAAGCGCTGGCCCCGAATATTCAGTCCACCCCCAACCCCTCGAGCTATGCCGAAGGGTTGCGCTCGGAATTGCGGGCGTTGTGGCGGAACATATTGCTGAAACGGGCGCCACATGTGGCGGCATGGGCCGAGGCCACGCCGCTGCAAGCCATTCCCACGGGACCCGAAGCAACGCCGTATTTGCAGGCCCTTTCGATCTGGTTCCAACTGTTGTGCATCATCGATGAAAACGCCGAGGTTCGGGACCGTCGATTGACCGAAACCCAAAACGGCGCAGAAGCGGTAGAAGGCGGTTTTGCCGAAGCCCTGACGGACTTGTCCCTGACCTATAGCCAGGTTGAAAAGCTGACCGCTGACCTGTGTGCCGGTCCCACTCTGACCGCGCACCCGACCGAAGCCAAGCGGGTTACGGTTCTGGAAATTCACCGGCGTATCTACCGCAACCTCGTCAGTCTTGAAACACAACGCTGGACGCCGACCGAACACGCCGAATTGCTGAATGGTCTGGAGGGAGAGATTGATCTCTTGTGGCTGACAGGCGAACTTCGCCTGTCGCGCCCAAGCCTGCACGACGAGATCGAATGGGGGTTTCAGTTCTTCCGCGATGCAATCTTTGATGCTGTCCCGCAGGTTATGGGCCGATTCGATCAGGCCTGCCTGCAAGTGCTGGGACGTACGCCGAGTGAAACTCCTGATATCCGCTTTCACAGCTGGATCGGTGGCGACCGGGATGGCAACCCGAATGTCACGACCGAGATAACCGCATTGGCGCTGAAACGCGGACGCGAAACAGTTCTGGACCTTTATCGTCAAGCTCTTGAGCGTGCCGCAAGAAGGTCGAGCATCAGCGCGCTGATATTGCCTTTACCTGAACCTGTCAGGACGCAAGTACAAGCGATAGTCGACCGGGCTCCGGTCGATGGCCGCAATCGGAACGAACCGTTCCGGCAAGCACTCAATGCCATTCGCTATCGGCTGACAAACAGCGGATATGATCACATCTCGCAATTCGTGGGCGATCTCGACACACTTGATACCGCTTTATGTGCGGTCAACGCGGATATTCTGGCGCGGCAGCACATCCGTCCGTTGCGCCGGGCCGCTTCGGTTTTCGGGTTCCGGACCACAACGCTGGACATTCGCCAGAATTCGACCGTCACAACCGACGTTCTGGCCGAAATCTGGTCGCATAACGGACAGGTGCCGGTTTACGACACGGTCGAATGGTCTGCCCGCTTGCGAACCGAACTGGCCGATCAGAACCTGCCCTATCAAAACCGCGACGCGTTAAGCGATCAGGCGCGGGAATTGCTTGCCCTTCTGGCTCTGGTCTATGGTGTGCGATCGGGACCGGACCCCAAAGCAATAGGGCCCTTCATCCTGTCCATGACCCGTTCGGCCGACGATATTCTCGGCATCTACCTATTGGCCCGCTATGCCGGGTTTGGGTCCGAAACTCTGGATCTTTCGGTAGTCCCATTGTTCGAGACAATTGCCGATTTGCGAAATGCCCCATCGATCCTGCTCGACGTTTTGGCTGTTCCGCTTGCCCGTCGCAGCCTCAAAACCGACGGTAGAGTAATCGAGGTGATGCTGGGATATTCGGACAGCGGCAAGGACGGGGGCTATTTCTGCTCAACATGGGAGTTGGAGCGCGCCCAACGCCGGATCGTCTCGGCGCTGGCCTCGCAAGGTTTCAAGGCCACGTTTTTCCATGGTCGCGGTGGCTCGGTCAGCCGGGGCGGTGCACCGACCGGGCGCGCCATCGCCGCGCAACCCAGCGGAACAGTTGCCGGGCGGTTGCGCGTGACCGAACAGGGCGAAGTTGTTTCGGCCAAATATGCCAACCGGGGCACGGCTGCGGCGCATCTGGAGTTGTTGCTGTCAAGCACGATGCGCCATACGGCGACCCCTGACGAGGCGCCTTCACGGCCTGAATTCGATGACGCATTGGATGCTTTGTCAGAGTTGTCACAGACAGCGTATGTCTCGCTTTTGCAGATGCCGGGTTTTCTGGACTATTTCCAGCAGGCGAGCCCTGTCCAAGAACTTGCCCGCCTGAAAATGGGGTCCCGTCCGACCCGTCGGTTCGGCGCGGCCAGTCTGGACGACCTGCGGGCCATTCCATGGGTCTTTGCGTGGTCGCAGAACCGCCACCTGATCACTGGTTGGTACGGGTTCGGCACCGCCATGGCCAGTTTTCGCAAGTTTCGCGGCGCGCGCGGTGATGACGTGTTGCACGACATGTTTCGACACTCCCGCCTGTTCCGCCTCGCCGTCGATGAGATGGAAAAATCGCTCTATCAGACGGATATGGAAATCGCAGCGCAGTATGGCGAATTGGTCTCTGATATCGAGATCCGCCAACGTGTATCGCAGGTAATCAAGGCGGAATACGATAGTGCCTGCAAAGCGATCCGGTTTCTGACAGGTGGTCAGGTCATCGGCCATCGCTTTCCCCGCCTTTGCGAGAGGTTTGACCGCAAACAGGCCGAATTGGCCCGCATTCATGCTCTTCAGGTCGAACTGCTGCAACACGCCCGCAACGAACCGCAGGCAGGGTCAGTTCCCGTGCCCCTGCTGCAATCCATGAACGCCATTTCCGCTGGTCTTGGCTGGACCGGCTAACCATTTTCAGGAGATCAAAACTGTGAACGCCCCGCATCGAACAAACGGATTTTTCACCCAGTCCTTGTCGGACCGCGATCCTGAGCTTTTTGGCTCGATCCGGTCTGAGCTGGGTCGTCAGCGCGACGAGATCGAGCTGATTGCGTCCGAGAACAT
>NZ_JBQFZG010000024.1:0-34164 GCF_056542125.1 Ruegeria sp. AF1 | reverse complement strand
CCATTGCGGTTGATGAAAATTATCCCGCTCAGAATCCGCCTGTCGTCGACCCTTGGCTTACCGTGCGACTTTGGAAAGTAGGGTTTCAGACGCGCCATCTGTGCGTCGGTCAGCCAGAAAGGATTGCTCATGTCACCGCTCTGTTTTCAGAGCCGTGAAACACGCAGCGCTCGGGAAATCAATGCATCCTGACCCTAGCTTGAAAAGGTGCGTATCGGCGGAGCGGTGAGCATCTGCATTGATCTTAGCTATCGACTCCGAAATCCAATGATCCATGCCTATACTCAATGGCGCTGTTCAGCGCCCGTCAAGCTCGGGAAAATCGTTTCAAGGCTTGACCTTTTGCGATTGCTTCTATGCAAAGGTGGATATGGTCGGAATGTAAAACCCGGCTTGTCTTGCCTCGCAGTAAATGCACGAGCAGGTCTGCATTGCGCAGACCTTCCCGTGTTGTGAGCTTGCTCATATGCCACAACAAAAAAATCCATAAAGATAAACTCTGTTTTTCAAGTCCTAAGTTGAGGTAGCGTCGCTTGTACCGCGAGAGGAAAAAGTTGGTGACAAACAATAGGCCGTTCCCACTAAGTCGAATTGCTCAGCGCATCACTCTGGCGAATATCGCATTCGTAATTTTGGCTTATTTGATGTCGCCAACCAAAGCACAAGCCCAAAGCTCACAGGCCTGCGTAGAATTGGGGTCTCCTCGAATAGAGTATGCTTCTGGATCTGAAAGCACTCGCGTTAATCAAACAATCTCAACGACGGAACGCACGTGTCTGCCGATCCCAAACGGACCCATTACAGGACTTACAATTGGAAACTCCTCAATTACTTCCTCAGGTGAAATTGAGTTGTATGTTCCGGGCCAAAATACCGTTCCAAGCAATGCTTCAGTTTTAACACTTTTGAATGTCGATGTCGCGGCGGGTAGCGGAGACTTTGTCTCCCGGGAAGCGTTGGCAACAAACATCAACGGGAAGCTCAGAGTGAACCTCATTGGAACTTCGATTGGTTCCGGCAGATCAATGACGTTCGCTCCCTTCAACGGCGCGAATATCGACCCCACTGAAGTCTACTTCCAGTCAGACCGACCGTTAACCTACGACAACCTGACCGTTATGGGGGCTACCGAAGTGGTTTTCGGGGCGTACTATATCCAGACCCGGGTTGCCGAGGCTTCTGATTTCACACTGACGAATAGTTCGATTTCTTCAACCAGTGACATGGCGATTGCGGCAGGCACGACTGTTCGGCTTGGTGCGGCAAGCAGTTTGAACACCGTAAACTTTGAGAATTTTGGCACGCTGGCCGGAACGGGAACCGTGAACGCATTCAACTTCACAGTTAAGAACGGAGGGGTGCTTTCGCCGGGCTTTTCAATTGGTACGCTTAACAATAGTGGCGGTATCGCATTTGAAACTGGGTCAAGGATCTTAAGTGAAGTCGATCCGACGGCCGGTCAGAAAGCCGATTTGGTGTCATCCAGCGGGCCCGTGACAGGGATTAACCGCGCCACCATACAAGTCGAAGCCGCTCGTCCCGGCCTGACTGCGCAGGACTATGCAGCTGGCAACGACTACACGGTTTTTCAAGCCTCGAGTTTCGATGGAAACTCCCCAACTCTTGTTGCCGGAGGATCTCTGCCCGCCCTATCCAGTCTGAGTATCTCAAACACGCCAACCGCAGACGGTAGAATCGACATAACGTTTTCGACTCTCCCCGTCTCGAGTTTACCGCAACATCCATCAGTTGTTGGATCTCCCAATGCAAGCAACCTTGCTGGTGCGGTGGCTAACACCACAAACACGTCACCTGGAACTAATCTGACCAATGGCTCAACCTTGGGTAATACCGTTAACACGCTTACCAATTCAGGTTTGGCTGGGTTTAATCGTGTGCACGCAGAACCCTATTCCTCTAATTTGACCGTGGGGCTGGAGCAACTTGACCTGATAACTAACACAGTGCTGAGCCACGCTGACTGCCGCAAGTATCAAGCAGTTGGCTTCAGCAATGAGGATCAACCCGTTGCAGCAGGCGACATCGACTTGGCCCAGAGCCCGAGCGGCGCAATAGACTGCTCTGATCGGCGCTGGTGGATCGACACGGCCTATGTGAGCGGAGACGTTGATGGAAGTAACGGCCTCGGGACATTCGACTATTCGCTGGGCACCATTTTGGTCGGAGCGGATGTCGCAAGCACCGATAGAGGTGTGGTCGGCGTCTACGCAGGTTTTGGGACATCCTCCATGGATGAACACGATCAAGTCGATCAGGATTTTTCGACCGACAGCTATCATGTGGGCGTCTATGGGCGTACAACAACCGGAACTTGGGAGTTCTCCGGACTGATCGGTTACATGTTCGGTGAAACCGACGCCAAGCGGAATAACCCTTCTGTTGATGGCTTTACGGGAGGCGAGGCAAAGTCTGATTTGGACCAAGAGGGCATCCATGCCGGTATCCAGGCACGGAAGCTGTTTAACCTGGACAGCGGTGCAAGGGTTTCTACGGTTTTTGGAGTGAACTACGGGCGTATTCAACAAGGTTCAGGCACAGAGACCGGCGGTGGTGATTTCAACTACTCGATTGAAAAAGCGAACGCAGAGTCTCTGGTCGCCTCCATTGGAGTTGACTACCAACGGGACTTCTTGACAGAGAGTGGTTTGCTGACCCCAATCGCCTTCGCCCGGTATGAATATGACTTCTTTGCCAACAAGGATAGTGAGCACGGAATCACAGTTACAAATCCATTGTTCGGAACATTTACACAAGTCGGACAAAATCGAGGAGCAAATGGCTTCGTTCTCGGGCTTGGACTGGGCTATCAGATTTCTGATCTGGCGAGACTAACGGCAGGGTATGGTTATTCAGTTCGTTCCAACGGCCAAGAGCATGGTCTCGGTGCAAACTTAAGCGTTCGGTTCTGATTAGGGTGGACCAACGAAGAGGAGTGGTAAGCTAGCTGCAACAACTTGCGGAAGCTATCGTGGCGGTGTGAGCTTCATTCTCTAGCGATCAAAATTAGGGAATATTAAAAACATAAAGCCGCGATTTCTTGGCGTCGTCTGTCAGGATGTAGAGAAGCCCTTTGGTCTCATCGAGAGCGATTCCTTCGGGATGTTTAACTTCCTTTTGTTTGCCATCTTCTGTGAACGTCAAACTGATAGACTTTATGGACTTGGACTCTGGATTGTAGACGAAGATTTGACGGCCTTTGTCACTTACAATCCAAAGAGAACGTGAAGATGGGGACCATGCCAGGCCGCTCAAATCCAGTTCATCATCATCTACACGCTCGGAGATGAAACCTGCATCGCGGTCTAAAGGAATGATCTCAACAATTTCATCTAGCTCCGGTGATACGACCATTAACAACCTTGGTTGTCCCTCAATGCCAATGAATACCCGCCCGGATTCCGGGTCGACGGCGATGCCCTCAGGTCCCTTGTTCAAAGGGTTACCGACGAGCAATTCAGCGGCGTCCGAGTAGCCTTTGAGAGATGTGAGAGGGATTGTAGTTAGTTGAATGGGGTCAGTCGAGTGAACGACTAGAATTGATCGATCAGTTTCCTGAAGTACTAAAACAGTCCCATCTTTTCGTGATGCGACGCCCTCCAAATCTGATCCTACCAATGCTGGCAACTTGAAAGAGTTTCCTAATACCCCGTCGACTCCGAGTAGGTGCAGTTTAGGTTCGGCATCACTTACAGACCACAAGAAACCTTCAGCGTTAGACATTGTTAAACCGGAAGGTTCCGAAAATCCCTCTGATTTGTCTGCCACCTTGAATTTATCGACCAGAACCAAACCAGCACTTTCGGCGCAGGCAAAATCGGTCCAAGGCAAGAAGGCTGCCGCAACCAAGCTGGCTGCAAAAGCAAGTCGTCTAAGTTTGCAGAAACACCGTGAAATTTCAGCATTTGACAAAAACAATCTGTTTTCTGTCATTGGATTCTCTCGCGCTTGGACCACATCCCTGTATCAGCGTTCGTATCACAGTCCGGATACGATGTCCGAAGAATGCACTGTAATCTCTTTACCTGATCCCGCCTGTTGCGATTGAATTGAATAGTGCACGATGTGCCTTTGGTTAAGCGTAAGCCTTTGGCGTGAGCAGGAAGGAAGACAAGTTGAATACGACCCTCACATTTGTGACCGTGTTGTTGATGCTGCTGTTGCCAGGTGCTGCGGTGTCACAAGTCGACCCTGCGACGATGCTGGCCGGGGCTTCGGGGTCGGAAATCGTTATCGAACGCCGGTGGACGCAGTTTCGTGGCAAACAGGAACTGTATTTCTTCACTCTCGATGTGATCGTCACGATCATTCTGGCTGGTTTGATCGTCTATCATCCTGTGAGGCGGAGAGCCCGCAGAAGTGTCAGCGATATCGTTATGCCGCGACTGTTCTTCCTATACGCGCTTGTCGGCATGGTGGTTGGGTTTCTGGTCGTACAGCACGGATCGATGATTGGGTTCGTGATTTTTGGAATAGGAGCTCTGTTAAGGTTCCGATCAAATATGGATGACCCGGTCGACACGGTTGAAATGATTATAGTGACCGTGCTTGGGCTCGCGGTCGGTTTGGGCTTACCGCTGATGGCCACACTGGTGGCGATTGTGTGTTGGTGTTTCATTTGGCTCGGTGGGCGAAACAAGGGCGTGGAAATTTCGCTCAAGGCTTCAGACGAAGAGCACTCATTGAAAGTCAGCGGGGACATTGAAGCTATGGCCGCAGACGCTGGCTGGAAGTTGGTCAGAAAACACCACGTACCCGGAAAATCTCGCGTTTCTTTGCTTTTCATTACCTCGGGTGGATTGTCGGAAGCTCGGATCGAAGAGATGATAAACGATCTGGTCCCTGAAAAAGTTGAGCTGAAACTCAACCTCTAATCATTTCACAAGGTCTAAGCGTTTCAACACCGCATTCGGGGATCTGATCTCTTTCGGGAGCGACTTGAAGTTTACTGACCTTTCGAAATCAGGCCCTCGATATACTGCTATTCCAAACTCTCCGTTTGGTTGGAACGTAACATGAGTGAAGCTGTGAGGTGATTTGGCATTGTCACCAATAAGCCGTCGCGGGCCACCTCCCAAACAAGCTTGGGAAACATAAGCCACACCGTCTTTCCAGCCTGGGTAGAAGGCATGATGGTGGCCTGACAGATGCAGAACGACACCGCTTTCTAGGTAAATTTTTTCAAGTGTTGGGTCACCGATGATTTCGCGTTCGCGCTGGATCGCGAAGGGCCAGAGTGGGAGGTGACTGAAAGTGACAACCGGATTTCCATTTGCACCCAATTCCCCAAGTCGGTCCTGTTGATCACCGGATAGCGGCCCTAAGGTCGTTGCATCCAGAGATGCAAACGTTACGCCCTGCATCTCAAACGCGTAGAAGAACGGGTAGTCATCCGAAACCAGGAAATCGACGTCTGGTTTTCTTGGTATCCATTCCTCTGCGTATACTTTTCTTTCACGCTCGAACCCACTGTAGGCGGAGGCATCATGGTTTCCAGGCGTGACCGCAAATGGAATTCCGGCAGCCGCTAAAGGATCTGATACGGCCTCGTGAAACGCCTTCCACATCTCTCTGACCTGTTTGTCTGACAAGTTGGGAATGCGCTGTCCCGCGACCATATCGCCCGTCGAAATCACCAAATCGGGATCAATCTCGACTACCCGCTCAATCGCTTTGTCGACGCGGGCATCGTATTTCACCGAACCATAGCTGCCGTTCAGATCCGATATGACGATAACATCCAATGCCGCCGCTTTGCAGGCGATCAGAGCGGTCCAAATGAACGCCGCAAAAAGCGTAGAAAGCCTACGTGTCATTACAATCCACTGTCTCTACCTCGGTGTCGTTTCTCAAAAAGAATGCGACAGGATCCAAGTCGAACATCAAATCACCATTAGAACAATTGTTCTGGAGGATGGACGTTGCCAGCGCGGTATTTTTGACGGCTTGTGCAATCTGACTGTCTGAAAGCCCAAGGCTTAGCGACAGCCAGTCATAAACCGGGCCTTGGGTTTGAAGGTCGCTATTCAATGCAACCAAGCGCCGGTAAGTGCTTGGAGAGAAGTGCCGCATTTTCTCTAGCATATGAGTAGATTTCGCGAAGTTAGCATACTCGACCCGCCCACCAGCATCGTTGTCGTTTAGATTGCTGCGACGGATTAATAATGCCTCGGCGGGAATATCTCCATCATTCGGCTGATGGTGCTTGGCTTTCTTATGCTTCAGCTTTCCGTCTTCGACCCAATACCAATAGGGTGTGAAGTCTATGTTTCCTACGCGGTCCTGCTGGCTAAAGATGAAATCGAGGAGAACAATCTCGGTAAGTTCTTGCATCCAAAATGCCATCTGTTGGTCGCTGACATCGGGACCGAGATCCTTGTTGATCATCCGGTCTTTTCGGCCTTCTCCGACGCCCTCTGCAATGGCCTCAGACAATGGTTTTGAAGAACGCAAAGCCAAGAAAGCGGGGGTTTCCTGAAAATCACGGTTTTGGCCTTTCCCCCAACCAGATTTACGGGTGCCGTTGATTTCCGAGCCGTATCGATGCCCAGGGCTATCAAGCAGTACACCATATATTTGCGTTCGATCCGATGTGAATAGATCATCGGTCGGTTGGTATGAGTTCGGGTCGGCATCCGCAGCTGCGAAGACACGCCAGCCTTCGTGGTTCATGCGCCCGCCATGAGAGCCACCAGAAATCGCAAGACCAGGCTCTGCGACCTCGGAAAAATGCGCCTGGGCGTCCATGCTGCGCCAAACCGCGACTGGAACTTTGACAGTCGTGTCGAAATACCTGGAGAAATGATAGTAAAGCAGCGAAGAAGTGGAAAACGTTCCACTGGTGCCCTTTTGGTTCATGGTGGACTTGAATTTAGCCACCCTGTCTTTGGCCAGATCTTTTGCCAACTTGCCCTCTTTGCAAGCGTTTCTCTCGAATTCAGAACGGTTCCCCATGTAGGGTCCTTCCGAAATATCGTAGACGGCCATTCCTGGGCTGGTGCTCCAGGTTTTTGGGCAAATAGCAATTTCAGAGGCATAGAAATCGATCTCGCAATAGGCTTTTTCTTCCTCAAGATCGCTGTTCTTGTACTCGCCCGTTGGAACTTTTTCGATCCGAATACAACGTTCAGAAACGCCGTTGGGACTATCAAATGTTGTGGCTTCACCGAGAACTTCGTCGTTCGCCCACAAGACAGTGGGTGCGATGAAAGCAAGTGGCCCCAGAAGATTGAACTTCATTTGGATAGTCCTCCCGGTATCATTTAGGGCAAATCGCTGCCTTTTGTTCGGTGGAGATTTTTAACTTTGGGTCGACACTGAAGTTGGAGAATTTTGTGTCAATCCACTTGTCGCATCCGCCTGAACAAGGCGCCCCGTTTCGGGCGTCATTCCAATATTCCTTGGTCCTTTCTTCCGTCCAACCGCAAAACTGAACGAGCGCCATTGCCGACAATGCGCCCGAGGAATGAACGCCCCACATGCAGTGTATCAGGACAGGGCCCTTACCAGGGTTTTCAATCACCTCGTGTATGGACGCCATGACAGCATCGGGTCGGGAGGATTTGGCGCTTTGATAGTCGAAAGATCCGTTTCCGCAACTGGTGCGACCGTATAGAGTGTTTTTGCCGAAGTCCGCATAAAACCCGGTTGAAAACCCCTCATCGCACAGGGTTTCGCGCTGAACGTTACTCAGACCCGTTCGATCCTTGTCACCGCCTTTGAAGCCAGAGCGATACAAAACTCCGCTCAAGACCGGGCGAAAGAAAGCGACGCCATCAACACCTCCGTCGCCACCCTTTGAAAGCATTTGACTGTTGCTTGGGCCACCGTTTCGACTGGTTACGTCAGAATTTGCAGTAGTTGCAAGAACACCAATGAATATCAGTGACGTCAAAAACCGCATGCCAGCTCCTTTCTATTTTTGAGCCTGTTATGCTCAAACTCTTCCCACTTTGTAATCTATTGGAGCGGCTCATTCTCGAGATCCATTTCAAGTGGGTGATAAGCCTTCCGCCATGCAGCGTTAAATTGGCCACACCAGGTTGATGATAAAGACGACCACGAAGTAGGCCAGAAAAACTTTCCAGTTCCATTGGTGTTTGCTTTCTTCGTTGATCACGCCGGACGACTTCAATGCCAGGTTTGTAACAATCAGAGCGACAACGATGACCGCCGCATGTGCCAGATCAAAATGCGTACTAGTGCTCCCTATTGCGGATGTTAGATCGATGAAAATGTGTCAGCAGTCACCTGATGGCAGCATAGCTACATCTGAGTACCTTCCCTCAGATGTTGTGATCCGAGCACATGCACCAGTATCCGTGTTAAACCAGTACGAGGTCAGCCCTTCGCTTCGGATAAGTTCAAATCCGAGACTCTGGATGCCCATTTCAGCCTGTCCCGCTCTTGCCCCTTCAAATGACGAAAGATCGCTAGAGCTGCCCACAGTTGGTGCACTTGCATCCACCGATCCGCCACTCTCATCGCATGCTGCGAGCGCAGCAATACACGCCGTGCCTATCACCAATAGGACCTTGGATTTCATCTTTTCGCTCCTTGCAGTATTGGACTAGAGATCCAGGATTTCTGGTCGATAACCTATTCAATTCCGAAAATTACGTTGTAGTCGACGGAAGAGTTGCTGCGATTGATAACCTCCACAACATGATCACCGGATTGCCAAAGCTGTCCTCGATACTCATTGTCCGCCGACATCAATCCCAACAGTTCAGAATCATCGGGGTTACGAATGACGTAGTCCAAGGAGCCATTTCGCGGAGCAACGCGGACGTAAAGGAACTGTTCGTTCTTTGCACCGAGAAGGTATTGCTGCGACGCTCCGGGCGCGAGTTGGCCAACAAGTTCGGCGCCAGTGGAGCCGGCATCGAATTTGACACGTTGGTTACCGGTAGAGCCGGGGGCACCTGCCATGGCGCCACCGCCATCATCCATCGCCTCGACAACCGACATCTCGCCAATGCTTCCATCCTTGTACGCGATGCAGCGCCAAAGCGTTCCGCCTGCGTCGCGTAGCATGACGAGCGTACCTGCTTCCGAGAACTCTGAGCTTTCTATCGTACCGGATTGACCGTCTGGTCCACCAACCTGCCGCAAATGGTCGATGCAAGCGTCGTCGGCGTCTGACATGGCCAGCGCGGCTGTTCCGCTGATCGCAAGTACAGGAGTGACAAGGTTCATTAGACTACGTTTCATAAGCAGGTCCTCTTTTGGTCCATCCTTGATGTTCTGTTCCTCGTGGGCAGGAACCTTATTTCGCATCCCTCAACTTTGATAGAAACTCATCGCATGCCTGTGCGCTGCCGACGACCTCGTCTATCGTTCCAATTCCTTGCAGTGATGCCATCTCGGAATTTACGCGATTGAGAATCTGATCCGCTTGCTCGGGGATGATCAGGTTCTCTGCTTGTGCTCCTTTCAATGTGGTGCAGACACCGGCGGAAAAGCCTGTCGCAACGCCGACACCCACCGCGGTCCCGCCACCCAGGGTCATCGCCCCAACCACGCCGAGGACGAGCCCGATCACAATACCCAAGATCACTTTTCCCATGTTTTCCAAACTTTTGGTGAAAAAGATTTCAGGCTTCACTATTGGCGCAAACTGCGGGCCCATCTGCAAATCAAGACCAGCGCTAGCAGATTGAGTACTGGTGCAATCGCCGCGAAGAACGGTTTGGCTGACTCCGAGACCAAATCCGCCAGAAGTATCCAAGGCAGTCCCAACGGCAGAAGGAACACCCCGGACAAAGGGTCTCTTTCCTGTCCCAACCAGCCAAATGTGCCCGTCAAGAATGCAATCAACGCCAACAGGTAAAGGATCGCGAATACAATGATGGTGGTTCTACAAACCAAGTCGAGCCTCAGCAGATCAAGCCAGTGCTGCGCAGCCGTTTTCGGCTACGCAGCAGACTGGTCACAATGCGCCTTCGTCGCCCAGGAACTCGATACCAGCTGTCGCGCCATCACTGTAAGCAATGCAATTCCAAGGAGCACGATCCTCACCAACGCCTACAGTAACCTGTGTTCCCGCCTCGCTAAAGGCGGATGAGAGCACCACGACTTGCGAATTGTTCGTCGTGTTGGCTACATCTCGCAAACACGCCTGTTGGGCTGGCGTGAGCTCGGCTGACGCGCTTGATGTACTCGTATCGTCGCAGGCCGCAAGCAGTGCGAAACAAGTTGCGCCCGCAATCTTCACCATCTTGTTGGTCATTTTCTTCTCCCTCTGGGTTCGTTGAAATTAATCAAATTGGATGTGCTTGTTTGAAGCTCTCGTATCTGGACAGCCAATGGAACATACCTCGACCCTGTGACTATCTTGCCCAAAACCTGCCGCGGAGGGCTTTTTCGACGGAACGATTTTTCGTTGACTGCCGAGACCGCCAACAACGCGTGATGCCCGAATGGCGCCACTGGAAAAAGCTAAAGCGAACTCTGGAGGGAGGGCTAGTTCGTTAAGTCCAAGCATCGCGTCCTCCCAACGCTCGATCAATGGAGAAGGCCTTCCGACCGCCAGCACTCACTCCAGCAGTCGGAAGGGCTCGGCACAGCGAGCAGCAGCGACCACAACGGAGGTAAAATAAAGTTGTGTCGAATTCGAATGTTTGAATCTTATTCTTCATAAATCAATATTTTTTTTGTAAACTTCTTTACGCTCTCGTACGATAGGCTTCTGCTTTTAAACAAAAAGGTAGGTGGGAGCACTCATAAGGGAGAATGTGTTCTTTTGGGTCGGCGACGCGTTCTGAGTTCGCACAGAAACTAAGAAAGGATTGAAAATGGGGTTTGTTGAAGCCGTTAAAACGTGTTTCTCGAAATACTTCCAGTTCTCCGGTCGGGCTATACGCTCAGAATACTGGTGGTTCTTCTTGTTTGTGGTTCTCGTGAGTGCTGCTTTAGCTGTGCTGGATACGGTCATATTCGGGACCAACCCCGAAACGGGGCAAGGATCTCGGGTTCTGTCCTTTGTTTTCCAACTTGCAGTTATCATACCTATGCTGGCCGCCGGTTGGCGGAGGCTGCATGATACAGGACGACCTGGCTGGTATTTGCTGCTGCCGATGGCGCTCAGCATTACAACGCTTTTTGTTATGTTGGGTGGGGTGGCGTTCTTCTCGGTGTTGGAGCAAGGGACCGAAAACCCCGATGCATTACGAGGACCCGCCGCAGTCCTGGGCGTAACCGGTATTGTTGTTGTCTCAATTCTTCAATTGGTTCTGTCCATCTTGATGATCTGGTGGCTGACACGACCTTCGGAAGAAGGCGCAAACGAATACGGCGCACCTGTTTACTGATCTGGTGGCCGGGGCGGCGGGCCGGATTCTCTGCTGAATGAAAGTGCGAAACGCAACAAAATGGAGAGAGAAAATGAGTTTCAAGACGATTTCCATTGGAGCGCTAATGATAGTAATAGCAACCACAGCATCGGCGAAGTGGTCGTTCAGTTCCGGGCCCAACCCCAATGCCTTTATTCAGACCGGAAACATGACGCTGGAGCTTCAGTGTAATCGTATCCGCTTTGCTCCGGCTGGATATGAGGATAGCCAGGACATCGTGGAAAAGCAGGGGCTCTCCATTCGTTTTTTGAAGAACGGCACCACCGAGGTTGGTGCATTTCAGGTTGGCGCAGAAAACGCTGCCATGCAGATCGTCGACAACTATCCCGTCGAGGTCAGTTTCAATAGTCAAGAGGACTATGGTTTTGTACTGGACCAGCTTGCGGCCAATGCAACAGTTAATCTGTCGATGATTGATCAAGATGTAAGCTACGGAATCTTTGACTTGAAAGGTTCCGGCGCGGCAATTCGGTCCCTTCGTTCCGCGTGCGATTCAGATACTAGCCAGGGGGGGTCCTACGAAGCACCCGAAGGCATCGTCTATTGTGGTGGTGGAGCGATAAAACGCCAGATCGAATATGTAATTCTGGACAATCCAGAGGGGGAGTGGGACGCGCGAGTAACGGTCAACGGCGAGTCGATCAGAGCCATGACGGCCTACAGTTACTTCGGAAACTCTGTGCCGCCCGCCGGATTTGTCGTCGCCCTGCTTGGGGAGGACAGGTCCGAGTTTCTGATTTTTAGCGAAGGCTCGACAAACTGGCTGGAATATGGGGACTACAGGTATGATCAGTGCAATTGATACCTCCTTCCAACCAGCTTCCCAAATAGCGTGTAAGATGAAATGTTTGGTCGCCGGGATTGTGCTTGCTTCGGGCCTTGTTTGGACCTCACCAGCTGTCGCGGCTGATGTATCGCAACTTCCGCCCGGTTTGCAGGCGAGGGTTGATTTGGCGGCACGAGCCTGCGCGGAGTTCAACGACGGTCAATTTGACATAGCCTGGGGCGCGGTTGAAAGGGTCGATCTCGACGGAGATCTACAACGCGACTGGGTTTTGAATGAGTCTGGTTTTGCGTGTTCGAGCGCCGCATCTCTTTACTGCGGAACTGGCGGATGCATGTCGCACTTCCTGGTTGAAGAGGAGGTTCATTCATTGCTCAATCAAGGCTGGACTGTTGTTGATTTTGGGCGTCAACGCGTTGTCGTGGCAGATATTCATGGATCCAAATGCGACGCAATAAACCCAACGCCTTGCGTCAGCGCTAGTGTTTGGGATGGCGAAGCCAACACTTGGCGCTCGTCTGCTGGCCATTGGGAGTAAGTAACATTTAGGCACCGCAGGTAAGCCTGAGAGTCTGTTTGTTCGATGAGTTCTCTATAGCATGCAAACATATGGGCAAATCGTGCAAAGTTATGCGCAAATACCGCGAAGAGTTATGGGCAAAGTTCCAAGATTTTCTTCAATGAAATCAATGTCGGCAATGTAGCGTTACGAGCGCACCTACACGGTTTGTAGGTGCGCGCATAACACTTCGCACACCCCATAAGTTTGCGTAGTTTGCCCATAGTTTTGCGCTGCGCGATTGTCTGCCTTAGTGATGAATTCAATCAGTTTTTGGCTTAGTCGTTGCGGTAATGGCCCTTTGCGTTGCGCAATCTCGCAAAGGGCCTCCCCAAGGAACCTTGGGTTCCATGCGGCCTTTTTGCTTGGATTCTCGCTAAGGTCTGCGATGCGCAGAAAGCAGACTTTGCAAAGTTTGTCGACGTGTATCTTCCTGACACCAATCTCGCTACCAAGTGCTGCTGCGGCTTCCTCCAATAGCTCATTGAAACAGGCTGTAGGGGCAATCTTGGTACGAGCGGGCAAGCTAAGATTTTGAACGAGTTCTCAGGGGCATGACGGCAACGGCGACTTCGATGCCGTCTGTGATTTCAAAAGCGCCAATGGTCGCCTTGCTTTCTAAAACTGTGATTTCGTGATATCCTGATATCGCCTTGGGGGGCTGTTATGGGCGATTTCTTTTGGATTGGAACAGCAATCGGCGCTGCGATTGGGCTGCTCAATATGTTGTTCATTTTGCGTTCTCGCCTCGGTCAGACCGGGTTAAATCAAGCAAAGACAATTTGGCAAGGCCTGTGGGTATGGGCGCTATGGACTGTGTTCGGTGCCTATGTTCTGGCGCTCTGGCTTGTGGGTGTCGTTCTCTTGGGTTTATCGCGAATTTTGCGATGGGGAACTGAGGCATGAAAGTAGGGGAGGTAAAAACCGCCGCTATCATTGGTGCGGGGGTTTCCGGGCTTGCTACTGCAAAATGCCTGACGAGGGTTGGGATCCACTGCACTGTTTTTGATCGCAATCCGTACCTTGGCGGTGTCTGGGCGGATGGATACCACGATTTTGGCGTTCAGGTGCAAAAGGACCTGTACGAGTTCCCGGATTTTCCGCTTTCCGAAGAAGCGTCTCATTTCACTCCGGGGCCGGTCTTTCGAGAGTATCTGGAGGATTATTGCGATCATTTCGGAATACGAGAGTGCTTACGGTTAGGCACCCGCGTCACCTTGATTGAGCGCAAAACTGACGGGTGGTTACTTGAGGTTAGTGGCTCCGAAGGATCTGAAGATGTTGAAGTCGATCTCGTTGTTGTTGCAACCGGGCTCTATTCAGAGACACCAAATGTCCCGAACATTCCCAAACGTGAAGATTTTGGAGGAGAAGTCCTTCACGCCAGCGAATTTAAAGACATATCGCAACTCAAAGGTCGTCGTGTCGCTGTAATCGGTTACGGAAAAAGTGCCACAGATATAGCGGGTTCGGCTGTGGGTGTCGCGGAAAAGGTTCACCTCGTATTCCGAACCGCACACTGGCCTGTTCCGCGCAAATTGCTGGGTGTTCTTCCTTTCAAATGGGGAATGCTGACACGCCTTGTTGCAGCCCTGATCCCTCCGTATGTGAGACCCAGCCCAATCGTGCGCGCTATCCACTCAATAGGATATCCGTTGCCCTGGCTGTTCTGGCGTATCGTAGAACTGCTGCTCAGTACCCAGCAACGATTGCGAACGCAAATCGCACGTGGTGAGACCCTGATGCCTGAGACGCCTGTCGAATTCGACGCGTTTACGGAAGTAACTATGGTTCCACGTCCTGAGCTCATCGACTTTATCCGATCTGGTAAGATTTCTGCACATCGAACAGGTGTGAGTGCATTCTCTTCCAGCGGAATCGACCTTGCGGATGGGGATTCTCTTGAGGTCGATTGTGTCGTCTTCGGCACGGGCTGGAAGACCGGCTACCCATATCTACCGAAGTCGATACTCAACTCTTTGGATGATGGGCCGGATGGGTTCTATTTATACCGGCATGTCCTACACCCCTCGGTGCCAAACCTTGCATTCGTGGGTCGGGCGTCCTCCTTCATGAGTGTGACGACCTTCGCGCTTCAGGCCAAATGGCTTGCGGAAGTCGTTGCAGGTCGTGTGCTCCTACCGGATGCTGAGGCCATGCAAAGCGATATCGATGCGCTAAAGTCCTGGAAACAATCATGGATGCCAGAAGGGCCGGGACGTTCCGCCACACTTCTGCTTCACATGTTCCACTATCACGATGAACTCCTACTCGACATGAGTGTAGACCCACTTCGCAAACGCGGTATCCTGGCGCCGATTTCTGAACTGATTGTGCCTTATCGTGCGGCCGACTTTCGAGACGTAGCCTAAGCGATTTGTACGAGAAGCCCCTAATATCCTTGTGACACTTCTTTAAAATGGATGCGCGGGAGGGTTTTTGTTTGGAACGACACCTAGCGGCAATACTCGCAGCTGACATTGTTGACTATAGCGCGCTGTCAGTACTGACGAGCAAGCCACTTTGCACGCTAACAAGGGTCACTTTAGAGCGCTGGAGCCGCATATCGGATTGAATGGCGGGCGCCTGTTCAAAAAGACCGGTGACGGTTTTTTGCATAGTTTTCTTCGGTTTTGGATGCGGTGGCGTGTGCGGAAACGATGCAGCGTCAGATGGTTGAGCGGAACGCGGCACGCGGGCAAATCCCGGAGGTTCAATTTCGTATGGGAATTCACGCGGGTGATGTTTTTGATGACAACGGTGATGTTCTTGGTGACGGCGTCAACATCGCGGCCCGGCTGGAAGGTCTGGCTCCTCCCGTAGGCATTATCGTTTCAATGGGGGTATACGAAGACGTCATAGGTAAGGTGGATATTGCGTTCGCAGAAATAGGATCGCAATACCTGAAGAATATCGCGCGCACTGTGACAGCCTACTCTGTTCAGACTTCATTCGTCACCACGCGCCCAGCAGCTCAATCTCGCCCTGACAAACCTCCAGTGGCCGTATTGGCGTTTGAAAATCTGCCGTCTGACGCAGAGCAGGACTATTTCGCAGAAGGTATTACCGAAGACATTATTACCAGCTTGTCCAGAGTGCCCTGGACATTCGTAGTCGCCCGAAACTCTTCTTTTTCTTACAAAGGGCTTTCTGTTGATGTGCGTCGTATAGGCCGTGAACTTGGTGTCCGCTACGTGCTGGAGGGTTCTGATTGTGGAGTTGGTAACCGGTTGGGTGTGACTGGAAAGCTGATTGGCGCGCAAACCGGATCGCATGACTGGGCGGATCGATACGATGGCAAGCGCGACGATGTTTTTGACCTCCAGGGTCAAATTTCTGAGAACGTTGTAGCTTCAATTGCACCAAGCATAAGACAGGTTAAGATCGATCTCGTTCTGCCCACAAGCGCCCGTATATGCTAGGAGCATATGATCACTTCCTGCGAGCACAGGCAGCGACCTACAGGTTCAGCTCCACTGAGGCGGACGACCATGAGAACGGCGGTGAGAAAGCCTGCCACAGTAGCGGCGGGATGACCCTGCTGCGGGCGCGAATAAGTCGTCCAGCTTTGCCCTTTCTTTTGACGGAGGGAGGGAGGATCTTCACCGTGGATTTGTATCGTAAAGTTCGTTTGCCGTGTGCTGAGGGCATGAGTCAGCGATAAGCGGCTTCGGATGGCAAATATGCCAAGGGCCACCTTTGGCTGGAAGCACCCGGAGATGTGCCACCTTTTGAAGATGCGGTCTGGTTGCGGGGGCATGATGGACAGTCCATTGGAATCTTCCCCTCTCATGATATGGTGATTTTGCGATTGGGATTGACACCGTCTCGGCTGGGTTACTCACACTTGCCACTGGCCAAGGAACTGATTTCCGCCACTGGGGGCTAGGGTACCAGTGTGCTGATACCAATTGGCCGCGACAGACAAATCACGCATGACGGACAGATATTTCGACAGATACATCCTCGATCAGGACACAGGGTCGCAGGAGAGAGTCTTGCAAGTTGTGAGCATTTAGTATACCGCGGCATACAAAATTAAGGCGCTGGTTTATTACCTGCCAGCGCACCAGCTAAATGGTCGGAACCGTCATGAGCCTATATACAGAATACCTGAACGAGATCGAGACGCGCAAAGAGCAAGGTTTGCACCCCAAACCCATTGAAGACGGTGCGCTGCTTCAGGAAGTCATTGAACAAATCAAAGATGTGGACAACGTTCACCGCGCCGAGTCTTTGTCCTATTTCATCTATAACACGCTGCCGGGTACAACCAGCGCAGCTGGTGAAAAGGCGCGGTTCCTGAAAGAGATCATACTGGGTGAAGCCTCGGTCGAAGAAATCTCGCAGGCCTTCGCGTTCGAGTTGTTGTCACATATGAAAGGCGGCCCCTCGGTCGAGGTTCTGCTGGATCTGGCGCTGGGCGATGATGCGTCGATCGCAAGTCAGGCGGCAGAGGTGCTGAGAACGCAGGTGTTCCTGTATGATGCGGATACCCAGCGCCTCAAGTCTGCTTTTGAGGCCGGAAACGTGATCGCAAAGGACATTCTGGAAAGCTATGCCAAGGCCGAGTTCTTTACCCGGCTGCCTGACATCGAAGAGGAAATCAAGGTTGTGACCTATGTCGCGGCCGAAGGAGACATTTCCACCGACCTTCTGTCGCCCGGTAATCAGGCGCATTCTCGTGCGGATCGGGAACTGCATGGAAAATGCATGATCACACCGGCGGCGCAGGCCGAGATTCAGGATTTGCAGAAACAACACCCGGACAAACGTGTCATGCTGGTCGCCGAAAAAGGGACAATGGGCGTCGGGTCGTCGCGCATGTCCGGCGTCAACAACGTCGCCTTGTGGACCGGAACGCAAGCCAGCCCTTATGTTCCCTATGTGAACATCGCACCAGTTGTCGCGGGAACAAACGGAATCTCACCGATCTTTCTGACCACCGTTGGCGTGACCGGAGGTATCGGCATTGACCTGAAGAACTGGGTCAAAAAGCTGGATGACGACGGCAACCCGATCCTGAACAACGACGAAAGTCCTGTCCTTGAACAGAAATACTCGGTCGAGACCGGAACCGTTCTGACCATCAACACAAAGGACAAGAAGCTTTACAACGAAGCAGGCGATAAAGAGCTTGTCGATGTATCGTCGTCCTTCACGCCGCAAAAGGTCGAATTCATCAAGGCTGGCGGCTCTTACGCTATTGTCTTTGGCAAGAAGCTGCAGACCTTTGCGGCGGAAACCCTTGGTGTTGCGCTGGAATCTGCATTTGCTCCGTCCAAGGAAATCTCGCACGAGGGACAGGGCCTGACAGCTGTCGAGAAGATCTTCAACAAAAACGCGGTTGGCGTGGCTGACGGAAAGGTCCTGCACGCGGGCTCGGATGCTCGGGTGAAGGTCAATATCGTTGGGTCGCAAGACACCACCGGCCTGATGACCGCGCAGGAGCTGGAAGCTATGGCGGCAACCGTGATCTCGCCCATCGTTGATGGCGCATATCAGTCCGGGTGCCACACAGCGTCAGTTTGGGACGCAAAGGCGCAGGCGAACATACCCAAACTGATGAAGTTCATGAACAGCTTTGGCCTGATCACTGCGCGTGATCCCAAGGGTGTTTACCATTCGATGACAGACGTAATCCACAAGGTGCTGAACGACATCACCGTGGATGACTGGGCCATCATCATTGGCGGCGACTCGCACACCCGCATGTCCAAGGGCGTAGCGTTTGGAGCGGATTCGGGCACCGTTGCGCTGGCGCTGGCCACCGGTGAAGCCACGATGCCGATCCCTGAATCGGTGAAGGTGACCTTCAAGGGCCAGATGGCAGACCATATGGATTTCCGCGACGTGGTTCACGCCACCCAGTCGCAGATGTTGAAGACATTCGGTGACAACGTCTTCCAGGGCCGGATCATCGAAGTTCATATCGGCACCTTGCTGGCGGATCAGGCGTTCACATTCACCGACTGGACGGCCGAGATGAAGGCCAAGGCTTCGATCTGTATTTCCGAAGATGACACGCTGATTGAATCTCTGGAAATCGCCAAAGGCCGCATCCAGATCATGATCGACAAGGGTATGGAAAACGAAGCCCAGACGCTGCAAGGTCTGATCGACAAGGCGAATGCGCGGATAGCGGAGATCAGGTCGGGTGAAAAGCCGGCCCTGAAACCCGATGAAAACGCCAAGTATTTTGCCGAGCTCGTCGTTGATCTGGATGAGATCGACGAACCGATGATAGCCGACCCGGATGTGAACAACGCTGACGTATCAAAGCGTTACACCCACGACACTATCCGCCCGGTTTCCTACTACAAGGGTGAAAAGAAGGTCGATCTGGGCTTTGTCGGGTCGTGCATGGTGCACAAGGGCGATCTGATTATCGTCTCGCAGATGCTTAAGAACCTTGAAGAGGAACAGGGCACTGTCGAATTCAAGGCCCCGCTGGTTGTCGCAGCACCGACCTACAACATCATCGATGAGCTGAAAGAAGAAGGCGAGTGGAGCATTCTTCAGAAATACTCGGGCTTTGAATTCGACGATCTGTTTCCGAAAAACAAGGCACGCACGGAATACGAAAATATCCTGTACCTTGAGCGGCCCGGCTGTAACCTTTGCATGGGGAACCAAGAAAAGGCTGCAAAAGGCGATACCGTTCTGGCGACATCCACGCGCCTTTTCCAGGGTCGTGTCGTTGAAGACTCCGATGAGAAAAAGGGTGAGTCCCTGCTTGCGTCGACACCGGTTGTCGTGCTCTCGGCTATATTGGGCCGGACCCCAACCGCCGAGGAATACAGGTCGGCGGTAAAGGGGATCGATTTGACTAAGTTCGCGCCGCCGATGGAAAAGCCCGCGACCGCGAAATCGGCTCACTTCTGAAGACGTTTTGATCCTTGTAAGCCCGGCCGCCAATAAATGGTGGCCGGGCTTTTCCAACTGAGTGACACACCCCGCCCTTCAACACCACGTCTTAGAAAGGATGGGTTATGCCGCTAACAGAGCCGCTCAGGTTCCGTTTTGGTGGACCCTGTCAAAGAATGGGTAAAGGGCCGCGGGTCTTGGTCTGGCGAAGCACAAAGTTGCTGCGGGTGTCGCGGACCAGCCCTGATTTCAACAGGCGCTGCATGATGAAGACCTCAAGATCCTCAGGGGATTTGGCGTAAACCTTCAGGATAAAGTCGTGATCCCCGGTGATCGAGGCGCACTCGACGATTTGCGGCTCGGTCTCGACCAGACGAAGAAACGCCGAGATGCTGTTCTCCTGATGGTCCTTCAGCGCGACGTGGACATAGGCAATGGCATTCAGGCCGACTGCCTTGGCAGAAACCTGCGCGCGATACCCTGAAACCACCCCGGACGATTCAAGGTCACGGACGCGGCGCCAACATTGCGAAGCCGACAACCCGGTCCGGTCGGCCAGTTCCTGCATAGACAGGCGTCCACTGGCCTGAAGCTCTCGCAAGATATCAATGTCGGCAGGGTGAAGCATTTGGCCCGCAAATGGCAATATCTCGGAACGTTTCGTTCATAATACAGACGATGCGCAGAATATCAAAACAAATTCTCCATGTGAGTTGAGGTATCCTGATCTCATGCAGGAGGATGCTGATGCCCAAATCGACCAAATATGTCGCCAAACTCGCGGATGAATATGGCCACATTACCTACACAGACGAAGAGAATGCGGTCTGGGCTGATCTTTACGCGGCACAGGAAGAAAACGTACGGCGCTATATGGCGCCGGAATACCTAAGCGGTTTGGCGCGGCTGGACCTACCGAAGACAAAAGTGCCTTCTTGTGCAGATATTTCTAAACTGTTGCTGGACCTGACCGGTTGGCGGGTGCAGCCGGTTCCGGCGCTGATCGGATTCAAGACGTTTTTCGGGATGCTGGCGGATCGGGTTTTTCCGGCCGCCTCTTTCATCCGCTCCCGGGAAGATTTCGACTATATAGAAGAGCCGGATATCTTTCATGAGATATTCGGACATACACCGTTGTTAAGTGATCCGCGTTTTGCCGCGTTCAGCCACGCCATCGGGCTAGCCGGAAAGCAGGCAGATGACGCGGATTATGCCTGGTTGATCAGGCTCTACTGGTTTTCGATCGAGTTTGGCCTGCGCCGCCAGAACGGTCAGATCAAGGCGCTGGGTTCAGGGTTGGCGTCGTCGCCGACAGAACTGGTCTATGCCGTGACCAGCGACATACCCGATCGTGACCCATTTGACGTTCTTACGATTCTGCGAACACCCTACCGGATCGACATGCACCAGATGGGGTATTTTGTTCTGGATGACCCTGAAGAGTTGTTTGAGGCCGCCGAACGGGACCTGCTGGCAGATGTTCGTCGTGCGCGCCGCCTCGGGCTGTTGCCGAACAAGTTTCCCGAAAAGGTAACCGCCGCCCAGTAGCGGGGGCTGCGTCTTTTCAAGGGTCAAGGTTTTTGTACATATAGGTTGTGGGCTCGAATTTTGGTTCAAATGGGTTCCGGCAGTAATTCGGTATTTCCCCCGCGATCTGAAACCCGAGGCTTTGATAAAGCAGCCGCGAGGGATCGGTGCTGCGCGTATCAAGTACTAGCACCGTGCGCCCCACCTCTCGCGCCCGAAGAACAAGCGCATTCATCAGGGATCGGCCTAACCCCCGCCGTCTGGCGTTGGGGTGGACCAGAAGTTTCGCCACGTCGGCGCGGTGGGGTTGGTTGGGCATTGCCGCCGGGATCAGTTGGACGGTGCCTGCAATGCGGGGACCGTCATTCGAAACGAACAAGTCCAGTTTACCTGACCTAAGACCGGGCTGTACGTATTGTTGCCAGTACGCACGCGCATCATTCAGGGTAAACGGAAGTATGAAACCTATGCTGGCCCCATCGTGAACACAGGCATGCAGGATTTCTGCCAGGTCGTCCAGCGCCGCGTCAAAATCGTTATCGGTCAGGCGCGTGATCATATAAGCACCAGCAGGTAACGTGCGCCACGCGACGCCCCTGTTTCAAACCGGGTCGGTCCTGACAGATGATAGCGCAGGCAATCTCCGGCGTTCAGCGCGTGGGGTGTTCCATCGACCGTCAGGGTAAGCGCTCCGTCCACTAAGATCAGATGATGCTCTTGCCCCGATTTAGTTGGCACTTCGTAGGTAATGACCCTGTCCCGGGGAAGGTGGCATTCCAGAACCTCGGCGTTCAATCCATTTGCGGGTGGTGAAACAGCACGGCGGGTGAAGCCGGTTTCAGGGTCGCGCCACTCGGTCTGGTGTTCGAATGGAACCTTGGGGTCAAAGCTGTCTTCAACCATCATCAGCAGGCGTGAGATCGGCAGATCGTATGCAGCACACAGACGGCCTAGGTTGTCGGCTGTTGGGCTGACATCCCCTTTTTCCATACGGGACAAGGTGGCGCGGCTGATCCTGCTGCGTTCGGCAAGGTAATCCAAAGACCAACCGCGCCCGCGGCGCAGCTCGCTCAGGCGATTGGCAAGGCGGTTTGACAGGGTGTCAGGCATTACACCATCGTGAAAAAATTTCTCATATATGAGAAAGTACACTAACAAATATCACATATCAACGAAAAAGGATGCGAACAATCCGCATCCTTTTCAATAAGTCAGCGCTAAGAAAGATTACTTCCAGCCAACTTCGTTAAAGATCTTCTGCGCTTCGGGGATGTTCTTTGCAACGTCTGAAAGGTTCACGTCGTCGGCCTTGAATTCACCCAGCGCCTTGACCGACTCGGCCAGTTCGACATTTGGAACAGCCGGGAACTCGTCATTGCCCGCCGAGAAGTATTTCTGCGCCTGATCGCTGGCCAGATACTCAAGGAACAGGATCGCGTTTTCCTTGTTGGGTGCGTGCGCGGCGACCCCACCACCGGATAGATTCATATGCGCGCCATAGCTGTCCTGGTTCGGGAAGACCCAGTCGATCATGTCGCGGTCTGAGGACAAGCCTTTGACGTCTGTGCGAATGGAACGCGCGAAATAGTAGGTGTTCGAAACCGCGATTTCACACTCGCCCGAAACGATGCCGCGCAACTGGTCGGTGTCACCGCCCTGCGGGTCACGCGCCATGTTGGCGACAACACCCTCGGCCCAGGACTTGGCGGCTTCAGTGCCTTCGTGTGTGATGATCGACGCCAGCAGGGTCTGGTTGTAGGTGTTGGTCGAAGACCGGATACAAACCATTCCCTTGTATTCCGGTTTGGCCAGATCAGCGTAGGTGGCCGGCGGGTTGGTCACGTTTTCCTTGTCGAAAAAGATGATCCGACCGCGTTGCGAGAAACCAAACCACTGATTGTCGCTGTCCTGCAGGTTGGCTGGAATGCGCTCTTCCAGTTTTGCGCTGTCGATCGATTGCAGGATACCTGCGTTCTTGGCTCGTGCCAGGCGCGACGTGTCCACGGTCAGCATCACGTCGGCAGGTGAGTTTGCGCCTTCCGCTTCCATCCGGGCAATCAGTTCATCCGCTTTGCCTTCGATCCTGTTAATCTTGATGCCAGTTGCGTCTTCAAAGTCGGTATACAGCCGTTCGTCGGTGTCATAGTGGCGCGACGAATAAAGGTTCAGCTCGCCTTCGGCGGCGGCAGATGTTGCGATCAGAGCCGACAGCGCGGCGGCCAGGCAGGTCGTGGATTTCAGCATAGTGTGCCTCAACAATTGAATTTCGGGCCGGTCATTAATCCGACTGATTTTCTCAATTATATGATTCTGGGCGGGATGCAAGTAAATCCGACTGATTTACTCGGTCAAAAGGTCGCGACCGTACTGTCGAATTTCCTGAAAACAACCAAACCTTCGACCAGTGTATCGAGGAACAAAAAAACCGCACCCGAAGGTGCGGTTTCTTTAAGCAGTGATGTGCAGTTCTTAGCCCTGACGCGCTTTGAACTTGCGCTGCGTCTTGTTGATCACGTAGACGCGGCCTTTGCGACGCACAATCCGGCAGTCACGGTGCCGGTTCTTGAGCGAGCGGAGCGAGTTCCTGACCTTCATGGTCTGTCTCCAATCTGCGGCGCCTTCATCAAGGACGTGGCCAGCGCCTGGGTTAATCGGGTGTCCCGGAGAACCGGAACAGTGAAATCATGGTGGGCGGTACAAGGATCGAACTTGTGACCCCTTCGATGTCAACGAAGTGCTCTACCGCTGAGCTAACCGCCCACTTTCCCTTTGCGTGCCTTGCCCCATAACGAAATGGGGCGCGGATCCCCGCGCCGGTAGCGGGTCTATAAAAGGAGTCGCAAATGGGTTCAAGGGGTTTGGAAGAACAATTTTTCCGGTCTATGTTGATTACGAGCACGGAGGGATCATGCAAAGCGCAGCCTATGTATTGGATATACCCGAAAACCGCACCTCGTGCGTGGTTTTTTCATCGCCTCATAGCGGGCGGGAGTATCCTGAGGCTTTTCTGAACCGGTCCGTATTGAACCGGAGCGTGATTCGATCCTCAGAAGACGCCTTTGTTGATCAGTTGTTCGCGCCCGCCGCGGAAAACGGTGCCCCTTTGATCAAGGCGGCCATGCCACGCGCCTATCTGGATTTGAACCGCAGTCTGGATGAACTTGACCCGGCCTTGATCAGCGGTGCCCGCAGGCTCGGGCATAATCCAAGGGTCGCGTCAGGGCTCGGGGTGATTCCCCGCGTGGTAGCCAACGGTCGGGCAATTTATCGCGGCAAACTCACCATGGACGAAGCGCGGCTGCGCATCGACACTTATTGGCGCCCTTATCATGCGCGGTTGAAATCCCTGCTGGCCGAATCACACGAGATGTTCGGACAGGCAATTCTGGTGGACTGCCACTCGATGCCGCACGAGGCGGTGGCCATGGCAGGCACTGCGCGCGGAAGGCGGCCCGAGATCGTGTTGGGCGACCGGTTTGGCGCGTCCGCATCCTCTGAGGTTGTGGACCTCATTGAAGCGGCTTTTGCGGCAGCGGGTCTCAACGTGGCACGCAATGCGCCTTTTGCCGGGGCATATGTGACACAAACCTATGGTCGTCCCGGTCGCCAGCAGCACGCTGTTCAGATCGAGATCGATCGCGCTTTGTACATGGACGAAGAAAAAATCGCGCCCAATGCCAATTTCATGGCGTTCTCGAAGCTGCTCAGGCAGGTGGTCCGGGAGATTTCCAGCCTGGGTGCGAGCCCAGAGCGTCTGGCGGCGGAATAATATCAGCGCAGCGCACGGCCCTTCATGATTGCTTCGGCCCCGAACCGCTGGCGAATCTCGTCGGTGGCCCGTTCGGCCTTTGATCTGCGGGCAGCATCCGGATCCAGCAGGTCGCCGGAAATATCCGCCTGATCCGCCGGGCAAAGGTCAGACAAACCACAGCCCAACAACCGATACGGCCCCTGATCGACAACCTGATCGAACAGGCCCCGGGCCGTGCGGTAAATCCGGTCGGCAATCTGTGTCGCATCCCGCAAGGACACGCGCCGCGTCAGGATCTTGTGATTGGCTTTCTTCAGTTTCAACGTGACAACCCGACCTGCCAGATCCTTTGCCTTGGCGCGGTCCGACACTTTCAGGGCCATGCGCCACAAATGGCCGTCCAGAATATCAAGGCTCGACGTGTCTTCGAAAAATGTCGTCTCGTTGCTGATGGATTTCATCGGCTCATGCGCAGATACGCGTCGCTTGTCCTGACCCCGGGCCAAGTGCCACAGGCGATATCCCATCGAACCGAACCGTGCGGTAAGTGCCTCCTGATCCCAACGCAGCAAATCACTGAAAGTTCTGATCCCGGCCTGGTCCAGCGCTTCCTGCGCAGCCGGGCCAATGCCCCAGATCAACCTTACGGGTTTGTCACTCAGAAACTCTGCCGTTTCCGCCTTGCCAATCACTGAAAATCCGCGCGGTTTGTCGAGGTCCGATGCGACCTTGGCCAAAAACTTGTTGTGACTTAACCCGATTGAGCCGGTGACACCGATTTCATCCTTCATGCGCTTGACCAGACGCGCCAGCATGACGGCCGGTGGCGCGCCATGCAAACGTTCGGTTCCCGACAGGTCCATGAAGGCTTCGTCCAGCGACAGGGGTTCGACCACGGGTGTCAATTCATCCATCATGGCGCGGATGTCGCGCGACACCTGGGCGTAGACGGACATGCGCGGCTTGATCACGACGGCTTCGGGGCAGAGTTGCAACGCCTTGAACATGGGCATGGCCGACCGGACACCGCGAATACGGGCAACGTAGCAGGCAGTTGAAACAACGCCGCGCTTGCCGCCGCCAATGATAACCGGTTTGTCCGCCAGTTCAGGGTTGTCACGTTTCTCCACCGAGGCATAGAAGGCGTCACAATCCATATGGGCAATCGACAGGTCAAACAGTTCCGAGTGAGTCTTTACCCGCGGACTGCCACAGGCAGTACAGCGTTGTTCGTTTGACAATGTGGTCAGGCAATCTCGGCAAAGACCGGGCATCTGCGTCCTCATGCGTTCCGCAGTTGGCTTGGAAGTTCTTTATATCACCTGTGATCCTGGATCAAAGGCCCTGCTGGCATGGGATGATTTGAAAAGAAGACCCCCCGCACATCGCGGGGGGAAGTAACGAACCTCAGGAAGAAGCGGTTCGTAGGGGAGTATTTCCCCTTCAGAATCCCTGAAAATCATTAGTTTCGATAGGATGAAGGTTGTGCCGAGAAAACTCGGGTTTTGAATGTGTGTTTTCTGGCACAGAGACGATTTGGCGCGGTTTCGTCAAAAAGTGACCTTAGGTCAACTTGTTGCGCGGAAAATCCAACGCAAAACCCACCTGAAATGACCAGGTGGTCTTAGCACACCTTGAGAGAATTTAATTCGGAAAGAACGGCCTCAGCAGCGGCCTTTGGGTCTTTTGCCTGATAAATCGGGCGGCCAACAACGATGTGATCTGCGCCATCCTGAATGGCGCTTGCCGGGGTGGCTACACGTTTCTGATCACCAAGCGCTGCGCCAGCCGGGCGCACACCAGGGGTTACAATCAGACGCCCTTCAGCCTGTGGCAGAGCACGGATCAGGGCGGCTTCCTGCGGGCTGGCGATAACGCCATCAGCTCCGGCTTCAAAGGCTTTGGCCGCGCGTTCGACAACCAAGTCCTGCACATCGCCGGATTTCAGAAGACTTGCGTCCAAATCGTCGCGGTTCAGCGAGGTCAGGATAGTCACGGCGAGGATCTTCAGGTCTTTACCCGCAGCACCTTCTTTGGCAGCGCGCACCACATGAGGGTCACCATGCACGGTCAGAAAATCCAGATCGAATTGCGCCAACCCCCGAACGGCATTTTCTACAGTATTGCCAATGTCGAACAATTTCATGTCCAGGAAGATGCGCTTGCCGTGGTCCTGTTTCAGCTCGTTGGCCAATGCCAACCCGCCACCGGTCAGCATACCCAGCCCGATTTTGTAGAAAGAAACGCTGTCCCCCAAACGTTCAGCCATGGCCAACCCTTGCAGAGCGTTGGGGACATCAAGGGCTACGATCAGGCGGTCATCTGACATGGGGGCGCTCCTTTTTGGCAAACGTCTGCGTCCTAGCGGCTTCGGGCGGCTCTGTCCATCTGCTAAGCCGCGCAGGCAGCTTCAATTCGTGTTATCGTGCTCTGTATTGATAACTTGAATTCAAAATAAGGGGTAAAAAATGAATAAGCTGGTTCTGCTGGGCGCGTTGATTGCACTGGCTGCGTGTAATGACACGCCACCCGAAACACCGGACACAGGGGCTGCACCAGTGCCGACCAATGACGATTTGCGTTTGGTTGGTGGTTACAGGTCTGAGGGTGATTGGTGTCAACTTACTGGTGAAACGGCGTTTACCGGCAATTTCCTGGACCATACCGCAGATCTGGTCTCTTGCCCGACGGGAAGTGCGGCAGCCCAAACTTTGGTGAATGATTTGGGTGCCGTTCAGGTCGCCGAGACTGGTGGTTATACAGTCTATACCATCCAGCGCGAATAGGTCGATTTCTGTGTTTTAGCCTCTTGAACCACCGAAGATATTTCCCAGATTGAATGTGAGGCTTCGACCGATATGTGCTGCCAGGCGGGCATGTCAAAACGGGGCGCTTGGAAAAGGAGAATATCATGGACTTGAACAAGTTCACCGAGCGGGCACGGGGATTCGTGCAGGCTGCGCAGACCATTGCGCTGCGCGAGGGGCACCAGAGGCTGGAGCCCACGCATATACTCAAAGCACTGATGGATGACGATCAGGGGTTGGCCAGCAACCTGATCACACGCGCGGGCGGCGCGCCGAGCCGCGTGGTTGAGGCGCTGGACACTGCGATGGGGAAAATCCCCAAGGTCAGCGGTGACGCGAGCCAGATTTACATGGATGGCCAGACTGCCAAAGTCCTGGACGAGGCCGCAAAGATAGCCTCAAAGGCAGGCGACAGTTTCGTGCCGGTTGAACGTGTTTTGATGGCGCTGTGCATGGTGAAGTCCAAGGCCAAGGATGCATTGGACGCCGGAGCCGTATCAGCGCAAAAACTGAACGAAGCGATTAACGACATCCGCAAGGGTCGCACCGCTGACAGCGCGTCGGCGGAAGAAGGCTATGACGCGCTCAAGAAGTACGCGCGTGACCTGACCGAGGCTGCAGCCGAAGGCAAAATTGATCCGATCATCGGTCGGGATGAGGAAATCCGCCGTTCGATGCAGGTTCTGTCGCGTCGCACCAAAAACAACCCGGTTCTGATTGGTGAGCCCGGCGTCGGTAAGACCGCGATTGCCGAGGGCATGGCCCTGCGTATCATCAACGGCGATGTGCCGGAATCGCTGAAGGACAAGAAGCTGCTTGCGCTCGATATGGGTGCGCTGATCGCCGGTGCGAAATATCGCGGTGAATTCGAAGAACGCCTCAAGGCCGTTCTGACCGAGGTGACTGAAGCTGCGGGTGAAATCATCCTGTTCATCGACGAAATGCATACGCTGGTCGGTGCCGGGAAATCTGATGGTGCAATGGATGCGGCCAACCTGATCAAGCCTGCGCTTGCCCGCGGCGAGCTGCATTGTATCGGTGCGACCACGCTGGACGAGTACCGCAAATACGTGGAAAAAGACGCAGCCCTTGCGCGCCGGTTCCAGCCTGTAATGGTGCAGGAGCCGACGGTCGAAGATACGATCAGCATCCTGCGCGGCATCAAGGAAAAGTACGAACTGCACCACGGTGTGCGCATCTCGGATTCAGCGCTTGTTTCAGCGGCGACCCTGTCGCACCGTTATATAACTGACCGCTTTCTGCCCGACAAAGCGATCGACCTTGTCGACGAGGCCGCATCGCGTTTGCGGATGGAGGTCGACAGCAAGCCCGAAGAACTCGATCAACTCGACCGGAACATCCTCCAGATGCAGATCGAGGAAGAGGCACTGAAGCTTGAAGATGACGCGGCCTCGAAAGATCGTCTGGAAACCTTGCAAAAGGACCTGGCCGATTTGCAGGAACGATCCGCCGAGATGACAGCGCAATGGCAGGCCGAACGCGACAAGCTGGCGGGTGCCCGTGACCTGAAGGAACAGCTCGACAAGGCGCGCGCTGATCTTGAGATCGCCAAGCGTGAAGGCAACCTGGCCAAAGCGGGGGAACTGTCCTATGGCGTCATCCCCGAGCTTGAGAAAAAGCTGACCGAGGCCGAGAACGCCGAAAGCAATGGTATGATGGCCGAGGAAACGGTGCGCCCTGAACAGATTGCTTCTGTCGTGGAACGCTGGACCGGTATCCCGACCTCGAAAATGCTGGAAGGTGAGCGCGAGAAGCTGTTGCGGATGGAAGACGCTCTGCATTCCCGCGTGATTGGTCAGGATGCAGCGGTGACTGCTGTCGCCAACGCCGTGCGCCGTGCGCGAGCGGGTCTGAATGACGAAGGCCGCCCACTGGGATCGTTCCTGTTCCTCGGACCGACCGGCGTGGGTAAGACCGAGCTGACCAAGGCCGTGGCGAACTTCCTGTTCGACGACGACAACGCGATGGTGCGCATCGACATGTCCGAGTTCATGGAGAAACACGCGGTTGCCCGTCTGATCGGTGCCCCTCCGGGCTATGTCGGTTATGACGAAGGCGGTGTGCTGACCGAAGCCGTGCGGCGCAGGCCCTATCAGGTCGTGCTGTTTGACGAGGTCGAAAAGGCGCACCCGGATGTGTTCAACGTGCTGTTGCAGGTTCTGGATGACGGTGTGCTGACCGATGGTCAGGGCCGCACCGTGGACTTCAAGCAGACGCTGATCATTCTGACGTCGAACCTCGGCTCTCAGGCGCTCAGCCAGTTGCCCGATGGCGCGGACAGCGCGCAGGCCCGCCGTGACGTGATGGATGCGGTGCGGGCACATTTCCGGCCCGAGTTCCTGAACCGTCTGGACGAAACGATCATCTTTGACCGGCTCAAGCGGGCCGATATGGATGGCATCGTCGATATCCAGATGGCGCGTCTGCAAAAACGCTTGGCGGCCCGCAAGATCGAGCTGGCCCTGGACGATGGCGCCAAGGAATGGCTGGCCAACGAAGGCTATGACCCTGTCTTCGGAGCCCGCCCGCTGAAACGCGTGATTCAGCGCGCCCTGCAGAACCCGCTGGCCGAAGCGCTGCTGGCCGGTGATATCAAGGATGGTGAGGTCGTTCCGGTCACCGCCGGGGCAGATGGCTTGATCATCGGTGACCGGTTGGGGACGTCGGAACGGCCCCGCCCGGATGACGCAGTGGTGCATTGACTTAGGCACAAACGGAAGACCCGCCGTATTGGCGGGTCTTTATTTGTCTGAATCTACGTTCTCCGACGCGCCAAAATTCCCCGGCTTGTCCGGGATGGTGGGCCTGCGGGAAATGAGTGCTCACATTCGCATTCGAAGCCAGCTTTGTGCAATAGTCCCAGAATTTCTTCTCTGCCGAATGTGCGATGGCGCCATTGCAGCCAGATGATCGCATTGCACCAATGCGGCTTTGACACCACCAGATACAAACGACCACTAGGGCGCATCAAATCGTGAATCTGCTCAAGTGCGCACAAAGGATCGAGGCAATGTTCGATGACATGCGCAGCCAGTGCCACATCAGCGGGTTCCAGAACGACAGACCCTAACAAGCCCTGCACAAGTCTTGGCTCGACACCCCGCGCCTGTAACGCGCTTTGACCCTGTTTCAACATGGCTTGACTGGGTTCGAGAAGGGTTACTTCGACGGGTGACCCATGAACAGCGACCCAGGCTTCTGCAAACGAGGCGGTTCCGGCACCGATATCAACAACCCGATTGTTATGCTCTGGCGCGAGCTGACTTGCTGACAGAAAACCAAGATACGCATCGTAATAACCAAGAGCACGCATCTTATCCCGCCATTTTGGTGCAGCGGTATCATAGCGCCGTGTGGTATCAGATTTGGTCTTGCCCATTGGCTGGCTTTCTCTCAGTGCCTACCACTCATGGAATGCGCAGAAGGAAACTGGCCCACTGAAGAAAGCGGGCCAGTTTCGCCGTACGTCAGTTAGGTCAGATCAGCGCAAGTATCCGCGCCGGACCTCCGGTACCGCCAGCGTGTTTCGGTGCGCCAATAACAAGTGTCGCGCCCGTCGCGGGTACCCGGTCCAGATTGGCCAGGCATTCGATCCCGAACCGGCCAGAAGGCAACCAGGCATAATGGGTGGCGAAATCCGCAGACATGCCGTGATCCAGTGACAAGGTGTCAACGGCAATTGACCGCGCCCCGGTTTCCTCCATCAGCATCTGCGCAGCTTCAACGTGAAAGCCTGGGTAATGCTGCGCTTCGCCGTCGAAATTGCGGAACTTATCCGTAGCGGTTTTGCCTGCCCATCCCGAGTGCATGGCGACGCAGGCCCCGTCGGGGATGTCACCGTTGGTGGCTATCCAGGCTTTCAGGTCATCAGGGGTTAAACGCGTATCGGCGTCTTCTGCTGCGCGGGCTGCGATATCGACCACGCAAAGTGGTGCAACCAGATCTGAGACCGGGATTTCATCGACTGAAGCTCCATCCGCAGAAAAGTGCAGTGGGGCATCTATATGCGTGCCCGTATGCTCATTAATCGACAAATTGAACAGATTGAATCCGTGTTCCGCGAAATTGAATGCCTGTTCAGCCGAGATGCCCGGCTCTCCGCCCCAGGTCGGGAACTCCGGGCTGAGCGTGTGGGTCATGTCTTGGACACCGCCATGCCCCGCGGCCAGTGCGGCCGGTGCCATTGCTCCGGTTGCGGCAGCCGCAACACCCGATGCCGCAGCAGCTTTGAAGAACCCGCGCCGGGACAGCATCCTGTCTTTTACGGCGTTCATTACACAGATATCACACATTTTTGTCCTCCCATTGCGGCCACGCGGCTGCAAAAACAGGCCCGCCACACTGTTGATCGCGTATGGTGCCTGTCGGACAGAGTGCAGTTTTGGACCCGCAGTTGTAAAGACTGCAGGCAGGCTACCCGGCTGTAATTCTCCTTTCAGAGCCAGCTCTGAGTAAAACGTATATGCCCGGCGTAATGTTCGAGCACCGCGAGTTGGCTCAGGTCGTGACGACCGTCAAACAACGGGCAAAGCGCGGCACAGTCCGCCTGTCTGGGCCTGTCGCCAACCGGAACGTTACAATCACGTCGCTCAAACGTGACGCCTGTTTCCATGGGTCTGTGCTATCAGCACCCTAAATCTGTAATGACAAACGAATATGACGGAGACCCAGATGGCGCATCGCTGGACCAATACATTGACACATGCCTACGTCACCCCACGGGCGGCGTTCCTGAACCGGCGGCAGGTCATGGCCGGGATGGCGGGTGTTGGTTTGGCGGCAATGGGTCGACCAGCTGCGGCGCAGGATGCGCTGGAGCCGAACACGTGGGAAGAGATCACGAGTTACAACAACTACTATGAGTTCGGGACCGGAAAAGATGATCCGGCGAAATATGCACATACGCTGGTGACCGAACCCTGGAGCGTCAAGATTGACGGTCTGGTCGATCGTCCCGGTGAGTATGATTTCAAGGACATCCTGTCCGAGATGACGATCGAAGAACGCATCTATCGCTTCCGTTGCGTTGAAGCCTGGTCGATGGTCATTCCATGGAACGGGTTCGAATTGGCCGATCTTCTGAACATGGCAGGGATTAAAGAGGGCGCGAAATACGTGGCGTTCGAAACGGCCCACCGCCCGGATGAGATGCCGGGAACACGCTATCCAATTCTGGAATGGCCCTATCGCGAGGGTTTGCGCCTGGATGAGGCGATGCATCCGCTTACGATCATGGCCACTGGTATCTATAACAAGCCGATCCCAAATCAGAACGGCGCGCCTTTGCGTCTGGTCGTGCCGTGGAAATACGGGTTTAAATCGATCAAGTCGATTGTCCGTATCACGCTTGCTGAACAAGAGCCGCCCACCAGTTGGAATATGGCCAATTCGCGAGAATACGGGTTTTATAGCAATGTAAACCCGAACGTGGATCATCCGCGCTGGTCACAAGCCTCAGAACGTGAAATCGGCGGCGGCTTGTTTGCCTCGCGTAAACCGACGCTGATGTTCAACGGTTATGAAGAAGAGGTCGCCAGCCTTTATGAAGGTATGGATCTGGCCAGGAATTACTAGAATCATGCAAGCTATCAATCAGACACTCCGGCGTATTCCGGTATGGGCTGTTTATTTGACGGGGGTGCTGCCTGCGCCCTGGCTGTTCTATCTAGGCCTGACTGGCGGTTTGGGGATCGAACCGATTGAGGCGCTGGAGCACCGCTATGGCGAACTGGCGTTACAATTGCTGATTGCCGGTCTGGCCATCACATCCTTGCGCCGATTTGTGGGCTTGAACCTGATGAAGTTCCGTCGGGCCATTGGCGTGCTGACTTTTGTATATGTCAGCCTGCATCTCCTTGTCTGGCTGGTTCTGGACGTACAGCTTCCCAGCCAGATTTGGGCGGATATTCTCAAGCGTCCTTATATTACAGTTGGAATGGGGGCGTTTCTTTTGCTGTTGCCTCTGACGGTAACATCCAACAACTGGTCGGTGCGCCAACTGGGGCCGCGTTGGCGCAGGCTGCATTGGCTGGTGTACCCGGCCGCTTTGCTGGGCGGCCTGCATTATGTGATGCTGGCAAAAGGGTTTCAGATCGAGCCGCTGATCTATTTGGCAGCTATCGTCATCCTTCTTACCCTCCGGTTGCCGATTCCAAGCCTGTCACTCCAGTCCAACACAGCAGATTCTGCCTGACTCGGAAGCGAGTCTGTGAGTTACATTATGAACAAGGTGATAAAGTGCGGAACCCCGTCTGTGTTTCCGACGATTTTGGCGCGCCTCCGCTTGATATGGATCAGCTAACAATTTGAAAATAAATAATTAATTTTGAAATCTGCATTTTCTATAGTTTTTGTGCATTTTCCGCTTGCGGGTAGGGAGTCTAATCCGTAAATACCCCTTCACCGGCGCAGCTGAGGTTGGCCTGACGGACTGGAAAGACGGTTGAGACGCACCGGAGAGACGGTGGGCATCTGAG
>NZ_JBQFZG010000023.1:0-36405 GCF_056542125.1 Ruegeria sp. AF1 | reverse complement strand
GTCGACGGCCTGGCAGCCAACGGCGAAGACGGCAACTCCGAAGTCGAAGCCCGCGTCCGCGCCCAGGTCGCAGATCTCTGCAACCGCTTCCCCATCTACCCGAACCTGTAAACGTTTAAAAAGTAAAGAAAACGGCGCTCTTGAGGCGCCGTTTTTTGTTGTTTGAGCGACCGCTCCGACAAAAGAAGATCAGGTCAAGCGTCAGCTTGGCTGCCTTCTAAAGGTCAGATCAAATCGCGCCACCACAGAAAGACAAGCAGCAGCGCTGTCAGAGCCAACAGGTTGAAAGCCAGCCCCCCCAGCAATCCAAGGAACCAGCCCCACCTGCGATCCGCAAGATTGATGCTTCCCAGATGGTCCTGCACCACATCCGACGCCCTGACGAGCTTTGGGGTATCCAGAATCAACCGCATCTTTGGGTGCGATGCCATCGCCTCGGACCGGGCAAGCACCATGGCCTGCCGGTACACCCGGCGCGGCAGACGTCGTTTTGCCTTTCGAATGGATGCCTCTAGCGTCTTGTCACGCACGCCAAGCTTGGCACGCAGCAACGCCACTGTCTCAGCGATCCGGGTCTGAATGTCTGTGTCCTGCGGCATGGGCTCTCTCCTGCCGCAGCAATCTAGCCTGCGCCACAAAGACCTACAATAGGGCTGGTGATCCGCTGTAGGCGCTTGTATCACGCAAGCTATGCTGAACACGATTGTACATGGCGAACCCACCGCCCGCCCCCCGCTGGTCATAGCACACGGCCTTTACGGATCTGCTCGGAACTGGGGCGTCATTGCCAAAAGGCTTTCAGACGAACGGCAGGTTGTGGCGGTGGACATGCGCAACCATGCCTACAGCATGTGGGACCCGAGCCATGATTATCCCCATCTGGCACAGGATATCGCCGAAGTCATAGAACAGATCGGCGGCGTGGCGGATGTTCTTGGGCATTCCATGGGTGGAAAGGCTGCTATGACGCTGGCTCTGCGGCACAATGGGTTGGTGAACAAGCTGGTGGTCGCCGACATTGCGCCGGTTCAATACTCGCACAGCCAAATCCAGTTCATCGACGCCATGCGGGCTGTTGATTTTTCGCGCATCGCCCGCCGGTCGGACGCGGAGATGCAACTGGCCGAACAAGGTGTTGAGAAAGCGTTGCAAAGCTTTTTCACCCAATCGCTGGATATCAAGGGAAAACGATGGCTGCTTAATCTGGATGTTCTGGCAGCTGAGATGCCAAAGATCATGGGCTTCCCCAAGTTGGACGCCACATGGGATGGCCCCGCCCTGTTTCTGTCGGGCGCGGCATCGGATTATGTCCTGCCGGAACACCGCCCTGCAATCCGCTCTCTGTTTTCCGGCGCGCGTTTTGCCAAAATACCCGGAGCCGGGCATTGGCTGCACGCCGAAAAACCACGTGAGTTCGAAGCGGCAGTCCGGACATTCCTGAACGCCTGATCAGGCGCCCCTGTACAACCGCCGGGCCACAATCCAAGACACCGGAGCAGCGATCACAGCCCCGGCAACTGCTGCGCCGACAATTGCGCTGACAGAGACCAATCCAGCAGAAAGCACGGCGATTACGGCAGAACCTGAAATGGCAGTGGCGATCAGTGAATAAAGCATGGCGGCAAGGCGAAACATGGTCGGGTGTTCCTTATGGTGACTTCCGGCCAAACATGTCTCGATTAAAATGTGTTTTGCATTGATTTGCATCAGATGCGGATATCTGGCGCTTCATGAACCTGTGATTTCGTAACCACCGCTGACCCGATCCGCCAGCCCGCCAAGGATGTGGAGCGCGTGAAAACCCAAGTCTTGCGCCGTCAAAGGCACACACGCTCCCATTCACGCTTTTCCCAGAAGGATTAGCACGCGACTTGAGGTAGGTGAACCAACGGCCTTAGGCACCTAGGTTATTGCTCGCGAAACGCGCGCGACATGCTGTCCGACACAGGTTTGGCGATATAAGCTGCAAAAGTTCGTTCTTCGGTTTGGATCATAATTTCCGCAGGCATGCCGGGGGTCGGAACAAAGCCGCTCACCCGATGTAGTTCGTCCGGGGTAAGTGAGATGCGCGCCAGATACACCTCTTTTGGAACGCCAGCTGCCTCTTCAAGCAGCGCGTCGGCTGAAACATAAAAAACTTCTCCGTACAGAACCGGCGTTGTGCGCTGATTGAGCGCGATCAGGCGGACAGAGGCGGTCTGCCCGGTTACCACACTGTCAATCTCGGTGCGCGGGATTTGCGCCTCAATAATCAACGGCGCGTCGGCAGGCAGGATTTCGGCAATGGGTTCGCCCGTTTCGATTACGCCACCTGGCGTATGATAATGCAGGCGAACCACTGTCCCGGTCACAGGGGCCCGCACCACGGCCCGGTCCAGAACATTGCGGGCCTGACGGGATTTTTCGCGCACGCTTTCCAGATCGGCCTCGACCACGCCCAATTCATCCAGTGCTGCCTCGCGATAGGCGGATCGGGTGCGTGTAATCTGTTCCTGGTACTTTAAAAGCATCTGATTGATTTCAGCGGCCTCCGCCCGCAACCGGGCCTGCTGTCCCTCGGCTTCGGCCTGCACACGCCGGATCGTGTTCAATTCGCCCTTTCGAACCAGCCCTTTCTGGAAAAGCTGGTTCTTGGACTCGTATTCCTCCTGCAAGATTTCGGCACGTGTGGCCATGCTGTCCAATTGAGCCTCAAAGCCACTTGCCCGAATCTTCAACGCTTCCATGTTGCGTTCCAATAGCGCCACATCATTCAGCAAGGTCTTGCGCGACACATCAAAGCTGAGCATTTGACCGTCGAGAATGGCCATGACTTCCACGTCTTTGGAGGCCTCGACCAGATCTGGTGTAAAGACCAGACGATCCCGTTCCCCATATTCCGCCAGCAACCGCTCGGTCATCGCCTGCAAGCGCAGTTTGCGGATGAACAGCTCGCGCTCATTGGCCTGGGCCGAGGTCTGATCCAGCGTCATCAGCACCTGACCTGCCTGAACCGATTGCCCCTCAACAACCTTGATGTCTTCGATGATCCCGCCCTCAAGGTGCTGGACGATCTTGTTGCGTCCAGTGGCGACAAAACTGCCCTGCGCAATGACCGCCGCCGCCAGCGGGGCGCTGAAAGACCATACGCCAAAACCGCCGAAACAGACGACCAGCATAATAGTACCGATGACAATAAAACGGTTGATCGAGCGCGGAACTTCCGCATACCAGACGTCTGGTTCACCGGCAGAGTGCCTTACGGGTACGAGGTCATTCATGGTCAGCCCCCCTGTTGCCCTTCAATTCCAGTCCGTTTGCGCGGCCCGTTGATCTGCTGAAGAACCTGCTCCCGCTGCCCAAACAATGCGACGCGCCCATCGGTCAGCAACATGATCTTGTCGACCACGTTCAGCAGCGTCGGTTTCTGCGTAATGACGACCACGGTGATCTTGCTTTCACGCGCCTGTTCAATGGCGCGCCCCAAGGCTTTGTCCCCGGCGACGTCAAGGTTCGAGTTCGGCTCGTCCAATACCACCATTCGCGGGTTTCCAAAAAACGCCCGCGCCAGCGCAATGCGTTGTTTCTGTCCGCCCGATAAAGGCGATCCATCAGCGGCCACCACGGTCTCATACCCCTGCGGCAGGGTTGCGATCATGTTGTGTACATCAGCCAGAACAGCGGCATCGTGGATCTGTTCGTCCGTGGCGTCGGCCCGCATCCGGCCGATATTGTCCTTGATGGTTCCAGGGAACAACTGCACATCCTGTGGCAGATAACCAATGCTTTCGCCAAACTGGCGTGGGTCCCAGTTGCGGATATCCATCAGGTCCAGCCGCACACTTCCCGACGTGGGCAGAACGGACCCGACAAGGGTTTTGCCCAAGGTGGTTTTGCCCGCACCGGAATTGCCGATAATCGCCAGTGTTTCGCCGGGGGTGAGTGAGAAAGTAATCCCGTTCAGAACCACACGTTTGGTTCCGCCGGGGACATAAAGCAACCGCTCTACATCCAACCGGCCTTCGGGTCGCGGCAGGCGCAATTTCTCGTGTTGCAGAGCCGAGGTTGACAGCAGCGCCTTGATCCGCCTATAGGCCGCGCGCGTCAGAAGGTAACTGTTCCACCCTTCAATCGAACCTTCGATGGGCGCAAAGGCGCGCCCGGCAATGATCGAGGCCGCAATCACCATGCCGCCGGTAATCTCTCCCTGCAGTGCCAGAAATGCGCCCCATCCGAGAATGCCAATCTGTGTCAGCAGGCGAACTGCGCGTGAAATCGCCGCGAAGATCACGTTTCGATCCTGCGCGCGTACCTGCCAGGTTAGGGATTGGGCGGTGTCCCGCCCCCAGATCCGCACTGCTTCGGGGATCATGGCCAAGGCGTTGATAATCTGGCTGTTGCGCGACATGGAATCCAGATGCAGGTTTGCCATGGATTGCGCCCTGTTTGCCTCGGCAAAGGGTTTGGCTGTCATTTTCTGGTTGACCAGCGCAATCGTCATCAGGATCAGCGCCGTCACCACGACGATCATGCCCAGTTGCGGGTGCACGAGAAAGATCATCAGAATAAAAAGCGGGGCAAATGGCACGTCCAGAAACGAAATCAAAGTGCCCGAGACCAGAAAACCGCGCAGCTGCTGCAAATCGCCGAGCGTCTGATATTCGCGCCCGTTTCCATGCAACGACGCGTGCGCAGCAGCACTAAGCACCGGTGCACCCAAACGAACGGCAACCTCGACGCCGGTTCGCATCAGCGTAAACCGCCGCACCGCATCAAAAGCAGACTGAAAAATCACGGCCCCGGCGACGATCGCCGTCAACATGATCAGCGTATCCAAGGATCGGCTGGTCAGAACCCTGTCACTGATCTGAAACAGGTAGATCGGGATCGACAGGATCAGAATATTGGTGGCGCAGGTCAGCACCAGAACAAATGCCAGGTTACGCCGGATCGCCCGGATCGAATCCCGCAATGTGCGCTGGAAATCCTCGGGCGGGGTGCGCTTGTGAAAGGTTTGGGGTGGCCCGTTCCCGTCACCGCCGCCGGCTTTTGTCCGCAACAGTGGCTGGTTTGCCTTGGCCTCGATCGTCGCGCCCATGTGATCCGCGCCGGACGCGCGCGCAGAGGGGGTCTTGCGCGCTGTTGTTTCGTCTGCGGTTGCATGATCCGGGCCGTCAGCATCAGCCACCCCGTCACCACCGCCCGCAATGTCCTTGTCTTGCACGGGCTGCGGCGCCGCACGCCGATGGGGAGGTTCAGCGCGCGGTAGTTCACATGAGTGTTTCTGGTCTTTGGCCTGTTTCAACACATCGTTTTCAACCGGCCGGTTTTGATCTGGTTCAGGCACTCGGAACTCCTGCGTCAGATGCAGTCGGGTTTTGGCACCTGTGGCCCGTTTTGCAGGATCTGCCCCTGGTTCGGGATCCTGACGCTTCAGACCCAACCCGCCTTGCCTGTCCAGCGGGCTGGATAAAGGATGGCGGTACGACGAAAAAACAAACGACATGTAGAAACCTTTTGGTCACTCGGTAAAATCTTGGGGGGATCAGGCCAGCATGGTTTGCAGGCCGTCGTCAGGTGTAGTTGCATCAACAGCTGGGGTATTCAGTGCCAGGGCCGCATCCGGTTGCGCGACGGTCATGTCACCCATGATGGCGGCAATTGCCTCATTGGTCATCGCGGTAATCTCGTCGTTGTCCGGCATGTCGATCAGGCTGGCCTGATGCAGCAACAGATCGGAGTACGACCCGTCAGCTGCCATGACTGTCGAGTCCACACCCATCTTGGTCAGATGGGCAGTGTTCAGCATGGCATTGCTGCCCGCGACAACTTCGGCCCCGGCAGCATTCGGGCCCGACAGGTCAATGTCATCCTGATCCAGCATCATCGTGACCTGGTTGACGATGTTCACCTGCATAAGATCGCCGTCGATCTTGAGGACGCGCAACTGTTCCATCCCGGCGAACATCGGATCATTCAGAAGCGCGTCTTCCAACGCCTCCATGTCCATTTCCTGTATGGCCAGCGCGTCCGCCATATTCTGTTGCATATCCTGGTGAATGTCCTTGCCGATCGTTTTGACCGACGCGTCGTTCATGAGCAGGTTTTCATCACCGTCCATTATCGACGCGGGCACTCCACCGCTGATGATATCGTCATCCATAAGGGCCATGGACTGAATCAGCACATCGACTGAAATCATGTTTCCGCCGATCATGATGAGATCGTAATAGCTGCCCAACTGCACAATGTCGGCGACATTGTACATTTCGTTGTCGCCCAGCACGTAAAGCGTGGATGTGGCTGAAATTTCGGTCTGAATGTGATCGATATCGGTGGCATCAATACTCTGGCTGATGAAATTCGCGACCACCAGATCGCCGTGAACCCAGTCCACAACAACATATGCGGGCTGGCCGCCTGCTCCGTCGGCATCGTCCAGCCAGGCGGCCTCTTTGCCTTCGACTTCGATCACCGAAGACTGAACCAGGTTGGTACCGCTTCCGGCATTCATGGCACCCACGTCCCAGTCGGAAACAAGCGCGACCTGACTGATGACCGTCAGATTGATGGCCTGTCCGCCTACAACAATGTACGGAGCATCCACCCAACCAATTGTCGCAGACACTGCATTGATCGCCAGATTGCCACCGGTCACCACCAGATGCCCGTCGTCAAAATCGGGATCCTTGGACTGATCCCATTCGGCAGGCCACGGCGTTTCCGCTTCATCGCCAGTCGCCTCATCCGGCTGATGGAAAGCGGGCAGCAGGTCGGTCCATTCAGGTGCTTCGGCCATGTGCTCGCCATTGACGATCACACCCAAGGCATCATCGCCATGGAACTGATACACGGTGACGCCATCCACATCCCCGTTCATCGGGTTCAACATCTGTTCGGCCAGTGCCTCGACCATCTCGATTGACTGGTAATCCGCGAGTGAAAATGACGGGCTTGCTACGGCATGAAGTGACAACGCCATGTCCAGCATCTGCTCACCTTTCGCGATCAGAGCATCCGTGTCGCGAAATTCACCCTCGCCCACCGTATCGTTGTCACGCAGGAAAACCTTTTGCATGGTGTAACTTACCGCCGACCCCAACGGCACGTTTTCCGGCTGCAGAATGACAAGTGTAGGAGCGGATGACGGTCCAATCGTGTCGTCCGGGACAAAACGCTCGGAAACCGGCCCATCTCCACCAAGGATAATCACCGATTCATGTACAGGCCCCTTCGGCGCGTCTGGTAGCGGCAGGTTAGGTTGAGGTGGGGCAAAATTGTATGGGAGGAGTTTGTATTCGCCCACAGGGATATCAAGATCGGCCCTGATGTGGATTGCGGCAGGATCGTCCAGCCCGTCAATTTCGGCTTTTCGCCTCAGGGCGGTGAATTCGTCATACTGGTCCCGCAGCCGGGCCTGTTCGATCGTAAGTTCAAATGTTCCAACAAAATGCGCTATCGTTTCCGTAATTGCGTCAAGGGCCATGTCGGTCATCCTTTTTTACCCACACCGGCCAGAATTTCCGCTTTGGGTTCAGTTGGGCCGGGGCCACTGCACGCGGCCCCGGCAATTTCGAAAATAGCGAGGCCCGATAATGCGGGCCTCGCCTTATGACTTATGCGTCGTTGTCGTCGCTTGCGTAGGACGAGGTCATCGAGCCACCGACCATGGTCGTATCGACCGAGTTGCCAAGCACGTTGGCCCCCATGACGATCGACTGGTTAAAGGCCGAGGTGTCGACAACAGCCGCTGCCGAGGCATAGGACTCACCGCTCACGATGCCATCGCCACCGTTGTTCGAGCCCCAGCTGCCACCGTTGCCACCTGCGCCACCGTCACCTGAATAGGCACCGGCCGCGCTGCCGCCCGTGATGGTTCCACCCATGGTGTCACCGGACATGGCTGTACCGGTCGAGTATCCGCTGGCTCCGCCATTTGCGGCGGACGCGCCGCCGGCACCACCGGCACCCGAGCTGGCCGCACCGGTCGCATCGCCCGACCCGGTCGATGTGGCATCGTTATCGGACATGCCCGAACCACCGTATCCGGCGATTGCTTCAGCAAGGCTGTCGGCGGCTCCGTTTGTATCGGCATCACCGAATACATCCGCCGCTCCGCCATCACCGGCGGTATTGGCTGCATCGGCAGATCCGGCACCGTTGCCCGAAGACGTGGATGTGGGCGTCGTTGTGCCGCCTGCTCCGCCGTCACCGTCTGCTGCAGACGTACCAGAACCCGCTGCGTCCGCTGTGCCGTTGGCCGAATTGGATCCGCCATTACCACCGCTGCCATCCGTGTTCTGCGAATTGCTGGACGCACCGTTCACGTCACCTGGGCTTTGGTTGATGTCGGGGCCGCTTGCGGACTGGTCGCCAACACCCTGCGCATCCGAATCCGCGTCAGCGGTTCCACCGGAACCATCGCCGCCCGAACCGTCACCGCCTGAGCCATCGCCACCAGAGCCATAGCCGCCCGAACCGTCGCCACCGGTTCCGTCACCGCCAGTTCCGTCACCACCTTCGCCCGCTTCGGCATCAATCATGCCAAGCTCTTCCTGCAGGGCCATGATTGCAGCTTCGACCATCGCAGCAAATCCGCCTTCGCCGTCACCGCCGGTTCCGTCACCGCCCGTGCCGTCGCCACCGGATCCTTCACCACCGGTTCCTTCGCCGCCCGTGCCTTCACCGCCGGTACCAGGTCCGCCAGTGCCGTCGGCCGAGCTGTCCGCGCCACTGTCAGCGCTGCCCTCTGCAGCGTTGCTGCCCGCGGTCGCATCATTGGCTTCGGTAGTGCTGTCACTGGAATTCGACGACGAACCGTCCGTCGAAGCGCTGCCGTCACCGCCGTCTGATCCTTCGGCGTCTACGTCATTGCCGGCCAGACCAAAGCCTGTGCCGCTCGAGTCGGAATCGCTGTCGCCGCCATCGGCGCTACCCGAGGCATTCGAGCCAGACAGACCAAGGCCCAGTCCCAGACCAAACGAATCTGCGCTTCCGCCGTTACCACCGGTTCCGTCACCGTCAACGCTTGAGCTGCCGTCGTTGTCAGCAGAAGCCGAACTGTCAGCGTCGCCGCCGTCGCCGCCAGTGCTGTCACCGTCAGCCCCTGCGCCGGACAGGCCGACACCAATGCTGGCGTTATTTGCGTCACCGGTATCACCGCCTGCGCCGCCACTCGAATCCGCGTCGGCGCTGCCGGTATCGCCACCGGCACCAAACGCATGGCTGCCCAGCGTGGTCGAGTCTGCCGAACCACCATAGCTGGTACCACCGTCGCCCGAATCTCCACCGTTGGACTTGACGCCGATACCTTCTTCAGCGTTGGCGGTACCGCCATAGGCGCTACCATTCTGATAGAAACCGGAATTGTTCGAAACTGACGCCGATTCCAGCGTGTCGTCATCGCTCAGGCTGGCCACCTGACTGTTGACGGCCGCCATCGCGGTTCCCGCACCATCCATTGAGATATCGACATTCATGTCATCGCCAGGATCATAGTTCAGATCACGGCCTGCAGTTATTACGTCGCCAACCGACGCGTTATCTCCGAAGTCCAGATCAACCTGATCGTCATCGCGCGGAATCCACTCTCCGCCACCAAAGTCGATATTGATCGCATTGCTGTTCGAATTGTCGTTGGTGTTATCTCCGGCATTGAGCGTCTGGTCCTGATCCTGACCTTGATCCTGATCCTGGCCCTGATCTTGACCTTGGTCCTGGCCTTGTTCCTGACCCTGATCCTGGCCTTGATTTTGGTCCTGACCCTGATCGTTGGAGTTTTCGACAGTCTGGTCCTGCTGCTGCTGTTGTGCAGTCAGGTCAGCTTCGACAAACGCCTCATCAATCGGGATTTCGACATTAACCGGAGCTTCCAGGTTCTCGACATTAATTTCGTCGACGGTCGTTACGTTTGTATTATTCACATTACGTCTCATGACAAATTCCTATTTCTGGAACGCCAGACCGCCATTCATCTAAAAAGCGGCATCAGGCGAGGTTGAAACAAAAATACCCGCGCAGCGCAAAAACGCGCTGAATACGGTCAGTGGAAGTTTCTAAATGGCCACCTCCTTTCCCGGCTAAGCCGAAAGCGCGGCGGTTCATGAAGCTTGCTAAAATACGCAATGACCGGCGCGACAGGGACAGGCGCTTCGACAATTGAAGCCCAGCCATGTTCGCAGCGACGCACGCCCACGCCTAGCTAGTCGAAAGTATTGAGGTAGTTACACCATTGTTTTTATTACTTTCTTTTAGAACGCGCCTAAATCTGCGTACACCTGCCCCGCATGACCTACCCATAAAAAGTCGCAACAAAATAATTCAATTGTTTCCGCTGGTTGCACAAAAATCCAAGCGGAAACCTAACCGAAAGTTCTATGGTACGGGCTATGGAAACACTCCTCCCGGTTGTGGAAAACCATGCTTTCGAGTATAATAAAATTTAATTACCTATTTGATTAGTTAACTATTTCAGACCACCAGAATTCAAATAAGCAATTTTTGGTTGACCCTGTTTGCGAGGGAATGTGATGAGTGCGTCATTGATAGATGAAACTGCCAATCAGGATCTTTATTCAGAAGATTTTTCGGTTGTCTTTATTGGAAAAGAATTATTCTACTCCAATCAGACCCTAAGAAGCGTTCAAACTGAATTCGGAGTTCGCGCCCGGCGGTTTGAAACCCTCGAAGCCATGAGCAGCCAAGCGCCCGGTTGCAGCAAGATCGTTGTTGTTGATCAGATGATGCTAGAAGACCTGCTGGCGCGCCCAATGGCCTATACCAAAAGTACCGGATCCGGCTGTCTTGCCTTTGCCTATCGCAAAGAAGAATCAGCCCGGCATATGTTTGAATCCTGGGATCGCGCGCAGTTCGGCGAAGTTGGATTTCTGCCGATGAATGTGGCGCCCGATGCTTGGCGTGCCATCCTCAGGCTGCTGATGCATGAAGAATTGTACCTGCCCAGTTTCCTTGCCGATTGCGTCGCCTTTCCAGGCCAGCACACTCGGGACGTCCCGAACCGACCAGTGACAAGTGCCCCCAATGGTGTCGACCAGCAGTCGCGGTACCTGAAGCTGACGCGTCGCGAAAAGCAGGTCCTGCAACTTGTCTCGCAAGGCAAAAGCAACAAGTTGATTGCGGCCAAGCTGGGAATTACGGAACATACGGTCAAGTTGCATATGCACAACGTGGTTGGTAAGATCGGTGTCAGCAACCGCACCGCTGCCGCGCATTTCTATTACGAGGTTGCGCCGCACGAGGCGCAGCAATCCGCCCTTGACTGACACGTTCGAAGCCCGGTTCGATCGCCTGATCCTTCTGGTTGGCAGGCTGAACTATATGTGGACCAACACCGAAAGCCTGCTGATCCACCTGATCGCGGGCCTTTCCGGAACGTCGAAAGACGTGGCCGTCATTATTTTCCTGACCCTGAACACAACCCGCGCGCGTATTGATCTGGTCGAACGGCTTGCCAAGATGGAGGGAAGACCCGCGCAGGTTCGTGACCCGATCCTCGAACGCACGCAACGGCTCAGCAAGCTTTCAGGCATTCGAAACAAGTATAACCACTGCATCTATTCATTCGATCAGGAAAGCGGAAACCCGAAAACAATTCTGATGCGGATTTCTGACCGTAAGACCGATATCAGACTGGGGCGCTCGGACACGGTAGATGATGATGCGCTTCGCGAAATCGAGACAGTCGTCAATCAGTTGTCAGCCGCGAACAAGGACATCTGGAGGCTGATCCGGGAATTGGGGTATCCGGTATAGTCCTGGTCATGAATATGACGCCATGACGACGTAGGCTGCGCTTCACAGCATTTTCGGTCCCGAAGGCGCGCAACCCGGGCAGCGGAATGTTCCTTTCGAAAGTGCCTGGTGCGGGCGGTGGGACTCGAACCCACACGGGCATACGCCCTTCAGATTTTAAGTCTGATATGTCTACCATTCCATCACGCCCGCATGGCGCGGCCCTTTCGGACAGTGCAACGTCCTTACAAGCACAACGAGATGATAACAATGTGCTTTGACCTGCCAGATCAGGAAAATTAGCGGGCAGCCCCGAAGGAAGTCACCTGCGCGCAACGGCACCCCGATCACATCCTCAGGCTTTGGCGTGGTCCGACACATCCCCAGGTCCGATGCATCGGATCGACTGACGGTGCCCCTTCCGGGGAACGTGTTTTCAATACCAATCCTTTTCCCGTTCTATCGGGGAACAAAATTTGTCGCGGCGCAAGCGTACATAGCTCCCGACATTACCATATTGTATGAATCTGATTACCCAAAACCTGAGTCTCTCATTTCTGTACCAGAGCCACTTTCATGTCCCAACCCTGTTTCGGGCTTGTTTTTTGTTACTGTCCAGCGAGTTAGACCTGAGTTCCCCTATTTCCCGATTGAGATGCCCATATACATGGCTACTCCGGGGAACAACGGTAAAGGACGGTTCCGCCCAACTCGGACGGAGGCAGGTAAAGCCTCAGTGTCAGATCGGGACGTGTTAAATTTCAATGATTTGGTGGTGCCCCCACACGGCACTGAACACATTCACCACCATGCGTCAGGATTCCTCTAGTGGAATTTTTTTAGAAATAAAAACAACGTAGTTAACCGGTTCAACGATCACTATGCCTCAGAGTACCTCTTGAAACCGCATAAAAAAGAGGGGATAAAACGGGGGATAAGAGATGCTGTGAGGGTATATGGCCGGATCACTCTACAAATTGAGCGCGGCGAAGGTCCGCAGTGCCGGATCAGGCAAACACAGTGATGGCGGGGGGCTGTACCTCTATCGACTTAACACAGGGGACCAATGGGTGTTTCGCTTCACCTACTCGGGTAAGCGCAAAGAGATGGGTTTGGGCGGTTATCCCGGCGTGACATTGGCACAGGCTCGTGAAATGGCTGACGCCTACCGGGGGATCGTCAAGCGTGGCGGCAACCCTATTGAAGTTCGCAATGCAGAAAAAGCGGAGGCCGTCGCCAACCAGATTGCCAACGATCCCATGGCCCGCGAAAAGAGACTGTTGAAGAATATTGCGCCTTTAGCCTTCGAAGCCCGCAAAGCGCAGTTGAAAGACGATGGGAAAGCTGGGCGTTGGTACAGCCCAATCAAAACACACATCCTGCCCACCTTGGGTGAAAAGCCAGTTGAGGATGTCACCGGCACCGCTATCGCCGACGCCCTCCGCCCGATATGGCACACCAAGACGGATGTCGCCCGGAAAGCTCTGACGCGCCTGAAAGCCTGTCTGAGCTACGCGAGCGCCAAGAAATACGAGGTTGACCGCCACGCCATCGAAGACGCCCGTGAACTTCTAGGCAAGCAAGTACATAAGGCGAAGAATATACCATCGATGAACTGGCGGGACGTTCCAGCGTTCTATCAGAGCCTCGACGGCGGTGGCACGGTTCAACTTGCCTTACAGCTTTTGATCCTGACGGGGTTGCGATCTCGACCGATAAGATTCGCAAAGACGAACCAGATTGACAACAATGTCTGGACGATCCCTGCAGAAATGGTCAAAGGCCCGCGGGGCAAGACCGATGACTTTCGGGTGCCGTTATCCAATGAGGCACTTCGGATCGTTGATAAAGCACGGGAAGCCGCCCGCGATGGATATTTATTCCCCGGCGTCCGTAAAGGCGTAATCAGCGACGCCAGTATGTCCCGCCATATGGAGCGGTTGGAATTGGAAGCGCGCCCACACGGGTTCCGTGCCAGCTTCAGGACCTGGGCCGACGAAGCGACCAGTACAGACTATGAAATTAAGGAAACTGCGATCGGGCACAAGGTTGGGTCAGCCGTCTCACGCGCCTACCAAAGGTCCGACTATTTTGACCAAAGACTTTTATTGGCAGAACGCTGGGCAGCGCATGTGACTGGCAAGAATGCTGATGTCATTTTCAATTTGAGGGGTGTGAAATGAGGGCGGATTGGTGCAGTGCACTCATCGGCTACTCTCAAAAATATACTAAATTACAAGAACGTAACTTCGCGCAATCAACATATTGAGCTGTACACAACAAAGGGATAACGTGCTTGCGTCAGTATCCTTCGGGAGAACGCAAAAACACAGCAAGGGCGCTCTGACTTTGGCTAGACAAGCGCCCTCGCTGCTTAAACCGAAACCAACTAGCAGAAGGCCCGGAATAGTATGTGGTTGGAAGAAACAAGGTATCGCTGGCAAAAGCGGGCACCTGCTTTTTTTCTTCCTCTCGCTATATCAACAGAATTGTTGCAAAATGCAACACCCATTGCGCCGTTGCAATTGGATGTGTTCCAAAGCGTTTTCCGACACTGTGTGAAGCTCTTTCCTGGTCGTCTGCCCATCATGAGGTCATTACATGGCAGACCAAATCACCAACCCTAAGAACCTGATCCGACTCAAGGACGCTATTGAACGGTATTCGTTGAGCCGGTCCACCTTCGATCGTGCGGCCAATGCAGGCGCGATTACAAAGCACACCCTGGGTCGCGCTGCGTTTGTGGACACGCATCAAATTGATGCCTGGATCTTGGGCGAAAGCCAGAGCAACTAAAACGAAACCCGCGCCAATGGGGATGACATTGGACACGGGTGATTTCGTTGAGAGGTGTAGAAAACTACACTCGAAATCTAATGTGTTCGGCCCCTCAGCGCAAGGTGAGGTCAGAGCAAATGACTATCGAAATACAATCCAATTCACGCATTTGTGGAGAAACCCTGACATTCCGCCTCGGGGGTGTCTGGCGCGCCGGCAGGGGTTCAGCACCCTGCCCCATTTGCCAGCCTGAAGGGCGCCGCGATCAACAAGCTCTTTCGATCTCGGAATCAGGAGGCAAGCTACTGTTGTACTGCTTCAAGAGCGGTTGCCGCTTCAAGGATATTGCAACCGCAGCCGATGTACCGCCAAGCGACACTTGTGTCGATCACACAGCGCGGACTCAGGCTGAGGAAAAACGCAAAGCGTACGATTTCAACAAGCTTCAACAGGCCCGAGGAATTTGGGAAGCGGCTCGCCCGATAAAAGGCACTAAGGCTGAAGCGTACCTGCGTGATCGGGGTATTACCTGTCCCATGCCGCCGTCGCTACGGTTTGCGCCAGATTTGTTTCATAGCCCGACTACGTCTTGGTATATGGCTATGATTGCCAACGTCACTACGGGGGCCATTCACCGTACATTCTTCGACAAGAAAGGCGCGAGGGTAAGCAAAAGCCCGAAGTTGATGCTAGGGCCGTGCAGTGGTGGCGCTGTGGTCTTATCAGAGGCGGAGGAACCGCTTGTGGTGTGCGAAGGCATAGAGACTGGCTTGAGCCTCTTGTCAGGTCTTCTTAGTGGCCCAGCTACGGTTTGGGCTGCACTCAGCGCGACGGGAATAAAAGCCCTTCGCCTGCCAGACCAACCGGGGAAACTGACTATCGCAACAGACGGTGATCAGGCGGGACGTGAGGCAGGCGACAAGCTTGCTTCTCGGGCACATGCCCTCGGCTGGGAAGTGTCATTGATGCCCGCACCAGATGGGCAGGATTGGAATGACGTCCTGAAAGAAGGAGCAGTGAAATGACTACAGTAGCGGAACAGGCAATTGTGCCATTTACCCCTAACAACGATGATGTGACTATCTTGGATTTGGCGACGTTGCCGGTCATGGATTACGAGCGGTGCCGAGAGGCTAAGGCCTACGAGCTGGGCATTCGTGTATCTGTGCTTGATAAACTGGTCGCGGACAAGCGGCCCAGAGACGAACTCAAAACCAATTCCATAGTTGATGAGGTTGAGCCATGGGAGACCCCAGTATCCGGCGCAGAACTGATTGATGAGGTGCTGGGCACAATTCATCGATTCTGTGTGTTGCCGGAACACTCGGATGTGGTCATGGCGTTCTGGATTCTACACGCCCACGCTCATTGCGCTGCAGATATCTCACCTATCCTGGCTTTCACCAGCCCGGAAAAGCGTTGCGGAAAAAGCACCGCGCTCAATGTGGTGTCTGTGATGGTTCCGAAGCCGATTCATACAGTCAACACAAGCGCCGCAGTCGTATTCAGGGTCATGGACGCCTATCAACCCACAGTGCTGATTGATGAGGCTGACACGTTCCTGTCCGACAAGGACGAATTGCGCGGGATTCTCAACGGCGGGCACAACAGGTTGACAGCGAAGGTATTGCGGACTGTCGGAGATGACCACGAGCCGCGCGCCTTCTGCGCATGGGCTCCCAAATGCATCGCCATGATTGGCAACCTGCCGGACACCTTGGAAGATCGGGCGCTTGTTGTCAGACTCCGCAGAAAGCAGCCGGGGGAAGTAGTTGAGCGCTTTCGCGGCGACCGCATTCAGCAATTTGTTCCGCTGTGCCGTAAGGCCGCCCGCTGGGCTAAAGACAATGCGGATATGTTGCGCGGTTTGGACCCCGAAGTGCCCGAAGCTCTGCACGACCGAGCGCAGGACAACGCGCGAGCGATGATAGCGATTGCTGACTTGATTGGTGGTGAATGGCCGGAAAGGCTTCGTACCGCGTTGGTGGCGATGGTCGCGCGGTGTGACGAGGATCCCAAAAGCGCAGGTGTACTGTTGCTGCGCGATATTGCCCAAATTCTGGAAACGCGGCGTGGCGGGCATATCCCCAGTTCCGACGTAGTTGACGAGTTGTGCAAGCTGGAAGAAAGCCCGTGGGCTGAGTGGCGGCACGGACAACCTATTACTGTGCGTGGGGTCGCAAAGCTGCTGAAGCCATATGGCATTACACCGGGCCGCACCAAGGCCTATCGGTACTATGAAATTGCTGATTTCAGGGACGCATTTGATAGGTATCTCTCTGACACCCCCTTACTAGCGTCACTAAGCGTCACCAACAATCAAGTTATTGAAAACCCATAAAGTTTTGGTGACGAAACGGGAGACACTTACGAGCGGGTGACACTTGCAAGCGTCATCACTTCAAAAGCGTCACACCTTCCGTCACCAGAAAATGGAAAAAATACAGATAGTTATCATCCAGTGACACTTAATGACGCTTATACCGGGGGTGATGAGGAAAAGTGTGGATCTGACGAGATGGAGGGCGAGATATGAGCGCTGCAATCAAGCTGGTTAAAAGCCTGCGTGAACATCTGTCATAACGGGTCGCGACCCTACGCCAGTCTTTAAGCCGCCCAAACATGTTCTCAATCTTGTGGCGGATTCGATAAATCTTTGTGTCATGTGGGATGATGTCCTTGCGGTTCCGGCGCGATGGTATGCAGGGTTTGATGCTTCTTTCTTTCAAGCTTTCGCGGAACCAGTCGGCGTCATATCCGCGATCCGCCAACATCCATTCCGCAGCAGGTAGTGAGGGTAAAAGTGCCCGTGCTCCGATGTAGTCGCTGACGTTTCCCGCCGTCATGAATAGCCGAATTGGACGACCCACCGCATCGGTTACGGCATGGAGTTTTGAGTTCAGCCCACCCTTGGTGCGGCCAATCAGGCGGCCGCGCCCCCTTTTTTGAGCCCCATGCTGGACGCTGTTCTATGGGTCTTCAGATGCGTCGCATCAATCATTAGCGTGCCTGTTTCATCGCCTTGAGCGGCTAATTCGGTCAGGATACGTGCAAAGACGCCCATGTGGGACCATCGAGCCCATCGGTTGTAAAGTGTCTTGTGTGGCCCATAATCGGACGGAGCGTCTCGCCAGCGCAATCCATTGCGAATGACATGGATGATGCCGCTGAGAACGCGGCGATCATCGACACGCGCAACACCGCGTGGCTTTGGGAACATATGCTTGATGCGGTTGAGACGCTCTTGGTCGAGCCAGAACAGATGCGACATGGACAATCCTCCTGTCGACCTTGAATCACGATGCCTCAGGGAATGGAATCGACCATCGCAAAGGCGGCTCCGCGCGGCATTGCGGTCATCCGACAAAAACACTCGGATGACGGCACTGAGCCCAAAGCAGAAACGCCAAGCGATTACGCAGAAAAACCTGCTTGCACCAAAAATCAGTGGTCAACAATTCTACTCCGTTTCCGAGGATCGCGCCCAGAGATTGATTTCCTCTTCCGAACTGACCTCGTCAATCTTGGCGAGTTCCGCTTCGGCAAATTCCAAATTCCGGACCGCACCTACGCAATCCACGATCTGCTCAGGTCGCGAAGCGCCAATTAGGGCTGTCGTAATCCGGTCACCTCTCAGCACCCAAGCAAGCGCCATCTGAGCTAATGATTGACCGCGTGACGCCGCTATGTCGTTTAGAGCCCTGACACTCGTCAGTGAACGTTCGTTGATCATGCCGTCCAATAGAGACTTGCCTTGGGTTGCACGGCTGTCTTCGGGAATGCCGTTCAGATACTTCGATGTCAAAATACCCTGGGCAAGTGGCGTGAACGCAATCGATCCCACGTTCAATTCGTCAAGCGTATCCAACAGCCCGTCCCGCTCAACCCAACGGTTGAGTAGGTTATACGACGGCTGATGGATCAGGCACGGTGTGCCAAGGTCTTTCAAGATGGCCAGCGCTTCGCGCGTTCGTTGCGAGTTGTAGCTTGAAATTCCGACGTAAAGTGCGCGCCCAGAGCGCACTATATAGTCTAGGGCTCCCATCGTTTCTTCCAGAGGGGTATCTGGATCATAGCGGTGGGAATAAAAGATATCTGCGTATTCTAGCCCCATCCGCTTGAGCGACTGATCACAAGAGGCCACAAGGTACTTTCGTGATCCCCACTCCCCATAGGGGCCCGGCCACATATCATACCCTGCCTTGGTAGATATGATGAGTTCGTCCCGATAGCCTGCGAAATCAGTTTTCAAAATTTCACCGAATGCTTCTTCCGCCGATCCCGGCGGCGGGCCATAGTTATTTGCTAAATCAAAGTGCGTTATACCCAAGTCAAAAGCAGTGCGGCAGAGATCGCGCTTTGTCTGGTGCGGGGTATCCCCACCAAAGTTGTGCCATAGCCCAAGGCTTATCGCGGGTAGCTTTATGCCAGACTGCCCACAACGGCGATAGACCATTTGCTCGTAGCGGTCCGGATTGGGAAGAAATGGGCGCGGCCGAGGCTTCGGGGGGCGTTGTAATTTTCTCATCTGTCCATAATCCGAGATCATCACCCCGTGTCAATTCAACGAGATAGTAATCGGCAATCAGCGAAGCCTGCCGTATAGATGGAACATGCCTCAAGTATTGTCAGCGCAGATTGTCAAACTGCAAACTAGTCCTCGAATAATGCGCGAACCTTCGACATGTCATACGCATGTTCCGTCAGGTTTTCAGGATCCCATTCGCTTCGCTCAGCTTCAAAAAAGTCCCCGCCGTATACGTGGATTGCTCCGGTCAACTTGGGGATAGGGTTTGTAACCGAGTGAATGAGGTCCTTACCAAGCGGAGTAAATTCACCCGTCGACAATGCTCGAGCCCCTGCCGCTTCAATGCGTCCTTCAGGGTCATCTGCCACGCGCCGCCAAAAAATGTTGTCTTCTCTACCACCATAAATGCCGATTACGGCCCACATTTCGTGATTGTGGGGCATTATTGTCATTCCCGGCTTCCAGACGACGTTGACGATTGTCAGATCACTCGACTTGTAAATGGGAAAGATACCGCTTTCGGTCGGCTCTCCCAAGGCTTGCGTCACGCCCGCAGGATCGCGCATCGCCCGGTCCACCACCTCAGCCACCGATTTGTGAGACGTGTCCTGATCCACCGCGGTCCGGCAGTCTGCTACAAACTGTTCCATGTTCCACATATCTTCAGCCCCCAATTGTCTACAATAAATGCAACAGCGTACCACAGGCCGCAAAATAGTCGAAATTGGGCCTCGGAAGGCAGCTGCATGTATCGGGTATCAAAGACTTCCAATGACTGCTTGGCCTGCTTAGCGTTCGTTCGCCAAATCGGGGCGGATGTCTACTTTGCGGAACCATCCGTCGATTGCATCGCTTACATTAGGCTGTCTGTTTGCTTAATCGAAAATGCGTTCGCCCTGCTCGTCGATCACCTGTTTCGCCTTTGCGATGCTGAAGCTTTCGCCCTGATCCCGGGTCTCAAAAACATCCGCCCGGATCACTGTATGGGTCTTGCGATCACCGTCGATGGTCTTTTCGATACGGGCTAAAAGGCGGTATTTGCCACCTTGGGGCATCAGGTCCGGAAAGATTTCGAACCCTCTGTAAGAGACCGGCTCCAGCTCCGACTTTTCACCACCACCGAAGAGTTTAGAGAAGAGGGACATTGGGCGGCTCCTTTCAGCGTTGCTATGACGGGAGACTAGCGTCGCTTAGGACAGGCGTGAAGCATGTCGTGCTATCAGAACATTTGTCTTCGATCCGTTGGTACGCTCCTGCGTTGCCTAATGCGTCCAGATTCGCGGTAAAAGTCCATTCCCCCGCACCACTCTCCCTTGTACGGACTGTCCAAAACCACCATTCTGACACGCCGCCGCCAACTACCGAACTGAGCCCTGAGCGGACATTGATACGTTGAAGCAACTAGCTGTCGCCGATAGAGTTTCATAGAGAGGTTTGCTGTTATGTACACCCTGATTGACACTGTGGTTGTGGGCGGAGGTCAAGCTGGGCTTTCCGTTAGCTGGCACTTGAAGCAGGCTGGTCATGATCACGTTGTTTTGGACCGCGGGCAGATTGGCGATACATGGCGTAACCGCTGGGATTCGTTCTGCCTGGTCTCTCCTAACAAACTCTGCCGACTTCCAGGTTTCCATTACGATGGGGATGATCCCGATGGTTTCATGCTCCGCGATGAGATCGTCAAGTACATCGAAGACTATGCGAGAAGTTTTGGTCCGCCATATCGAGCGGGTGTCGAGGTGGCTAGAATTGAGGCAAGTGCAGGACTGGGTCGCTTCAAACTAACCACATCAGATGGCGAAATCAGAGCGCAGAACTTGATCGTCACCGTTGGCACGCATCAACACCCGAATATACCAAGTTGGCACTACGATCTGCCCGAAAGAGTTACTGGCATACATACGTGTGACTATCGCAACTCAGCGAGCCTACCGGATGGTGCGGTGTTCATCATTGGAAGTGGTCAGTCAGGGTGTCAGGTCGCTGAGGACCTGCATTTATCCGGGCGCGACGTGCATCTTGCAGTGGGCAGTGCTGGCCGCATCCCACGTCGCTATAGGGGGCGCGACATTTTTGAATGGGACTTGGCGACTGGGTACATGAACATTGCGGTAAAAGACCATCCCAAAGGGACAGCTATCCGGTTCAAAGCCCATCCACATCTATCTGGGCGAGACGGTGGTCGTATAATTGATCTGCGCCAGATGGCGCTCGACGGGGTCAAGCTACACAGCAAGGTAGAGGGTGTTCAAGACGGGTGCCTGATTTTGGCAGGCGGACTTGAAGAGACGCTCAAGGCAGTGGACGATGTGTGTCGCGCGGAAATGGAGAGCATCGACACGTTCGTTGCAGAGAATGGACTCGATGATCCCAAGGAAATTGTTGTCCCGATCAACTGGCAGCCCAAACCTGAACTACCGTTCTTCGACTTGGCTGCAGCAAATGTTTCAACCGTAATATACGCAACAGGGTTTCACCGCGATTTTGGATGGATCGACTTGCCGGTCTTCGATGAGAGTGGCTATCCGCAATATGAGCGAGGTATTACAGATGTAGATGGCCTGTACTTCTGCGGACTGCATTGGATGCATACACAAGGGTCAGGCCTGTTTTATGGCGTGGGCGAGGACGCGGAGTACGTTGTTGATCACTTGATTTCCACTTCGGGCAAATAAGCTACGCGACAGCCTCGAGCCTAGCCTGGATCGAAGGTTTCCAACTGTAACTAGATCAGTTTTCGGACGTGTGTCTCGATACGACCTGCGACTGAGATTTTAACCAGTTGACGAACACCTTAGCCTCGGGACGCTGAAATTCTGCTTGTGTCTGGATGTAATAGACGCCGAAGAGTGGCTCAGAGAACAACTCAATCATCCGATCAGATGACAGATCGTCCTCGAAAAAAGCTCTGGCAGAATACGTGATGCCGTCACCCCGGCGAACCGCAGTCATGATCAGGTTCCCAGGCATGTGATTTATGGTCAATGGCTCGGGAGGTACGACCCCATGATAGGTGAACCAGTCAGCCGCCTCGTTGGTGCCTAGTTCCTGCAACCAGGGCAGCTTCGTTAAAGAGGCCGGGTCACGCAGATCTTGGCCTTCCACCAGTGAAGGTGCTCCGATCACGACCATGTCGGAAACAAGGACAGTATCCTCTTCTTTTCTCGGCATGCGTCTGTCGTGATACCGAATGGCGACATCGATTCCGCCTGGTCTTATCTGAACCAGTTCCGAAGTTGGGTTCAGCATCAAAGTGATCTCTGGATGTTCACGTTGAAACTCCGCCATTCTCGGCAACAGCCACTCCACCGCGAATGCTGGTGCCATTGTCACTTGAACGGGACGCTGCGCTGTGTGTTCTGCCAGTCGTTCGACACCCCTTCCAATGATTTCAAAGCCGATACCCAGTTCACGTGCAAGAATGATACCTGGCTCTGTCAACTCAATGCCGCGCCCACGTCTGGTAACGAGAGCTACACCCAAATGCCTTTCCAACGATTTAACCTGCTGGCTGACAGCCGCTTGGGTCACGTTCAAGCGTTCAGCCGCCACGGTGTAACTCCCAGCTTCCGCAACCGCTGAGAAGGCGCGCAAAGCGTTCATCGGGGGAAGGTGCAACCAATCCATACTGTAGTTTTTCTAATGTTCGGTTAGACTATTTGAGTCGAATGATATCGGTTTTCCTGACAATATTCATATCGAAATTTGTTTATATGCTCCAAAAAAGTTGGGTATGGGCTTCATCGCGGATGTCAGCCTAGCCGCATGCCAGGAGATCTTGATACGATGGATAAATTTCAAGGTGGATGTTACTGTGGTGCTGTTCGATACCAGATCGCGACACCACCTGTCTGGTCGGGACATTGCCATTGTCGTTCATGCCAAATGGCCCTTGGTGGCGCCTTTGTAACTTGGGCTAAGGTAGCCGCCGAAGACTTCGCCGTTATCAAAGGCGAAATCCATCACATTGAGAAAACTTCGGGTATTCGCCGCGGGTTTTGTCGGGACTGTGGAACGACGTTGACCTATGCCGCCTTAAATGAAGGTGAGGGCCAAGACTGGAGCGCTGACGCTTGGTTTTCTGCTGTGACGTTGGACGACCCATCGATTGCGCAACCCAAGGCCCACGTCTTCGTCTCACATCAGCAGCCATGGATAAAACTCGACGACGGGCTGCCGACGTTTCCTGAGTTCTAACCAACTTTCCGAGCGAACGGAGGAGAAAGCGATGAACACTGTTTATTCATATGCCTGCAAGGACTGCGAGGGCATGGAGGCCTGCCCAGGCAAAGTGGTTGCAGCGACTAAGGACGAAGTATGGAAACTCATGGAACTGCACGCGGTAGTCGCCCATGGAGAAGATCCTAGTTCGTGGGACGCCGATACTCGAGAATATCTGGGAACATTGATTAAGCCAGCTTGATAAGATCAGGGGGGCTTCGACGCCCAACGAGAAATCGGCCTTGAACTTCGATTTGGAATGCTTGGTGACGAATGGCGACTTTGTTGAGAAGGACCGGCATGGGCTGCCAACCAGCTAATCATACAAGCTGTGAGGATAGGCAGCTCTGAGCCCAAGTGGACGATTGAAGTTGACGTAAACTGTTTTTCGACCTGCATTGATCAAAGTTTACTAATGGAAGGGAAAGCCTGGCTGTTATTCTCGAAGAGACGACCTCATACATTGGTCATATCTCGTTTTCTTGCATACTCTTTCTAATCCCGGTTACGTAATTCTTCATTAAAGACTCGATATACGACTCCGAGGTTTCATATCGGGATAACTTGTCTGAGGCGTCAAGGGCGGCGATTCCATAGAGGCAAGCCCAAAGAACACGAGCGTCATGAATGGCTTCATCAACATGGCTCTCTGGGTACAATGGGCGAATTGCCGCGACACCAATATCAATAAGATCGAAAATGGCACGATCGTATTTTTCGGGAGTTACCTTTCCCGGTGGCAACTTGTGTTCAAACACTGCGCTCCAAAGGTTGGAGTTTTTCTGAGTAAATTCCAAATAGGACTTCGCTAACTCCGTCAATGCCTTCTCGGGCGAGCCATCCAAGATCACGCCCGACAAATACGTGTGAAGGCTCCGCAATGTGTTGACGTGCAATTCCAGAATTAGATCATCGCGATTTTCAAAAATCAGATAAAGCGTCCCTGATGTGTACCCAATTTCCCTAGCGATACGCCTAATTGTCAGCTTTTCGAGACCTTCGCTCGCAACTAGTTTCGTTGCCGATTTTAAAATCATTTCCCTAAGCTCTGCACGGGTATGGTCTGATCTCCTTGCCACTTAAACCTCTGAAACTGTATAATTAATATCCTCTATATATTATATATTGATCATTGATTATTTTCAACATATGATAAATAATCAGTGATCAATAAATGTTAAGTGAGTTCAAAGATGTTTGGGGCACTTCGCGTTTTCAAAGTTTTCTTGCTTAGACAAATTGACGGAACGTCGCTCTGCGCAGGGGCGCTCTTCCTAACATTGAGCGCGTGCACCTTGTTCGTTGAAACATCACCAATGGTTTCACGCTCAATGCCCCAAATATCTCCCTACACCCCCGTCAAAAAATCTTTAAACGTTGAGGTGAAAACAAAAACATCCGATGCATTAGTCAAACCGCTCCGAGACGGATTGGAAGCGTTGGGTAACCGTTTGAACGCCATTGATCAGGCTCAAAAGACACTTGATGTTAGCCTGTTCATTCTGCGAGAAGACGATGCCGGTCATCTATTTGTAAGCAAAGTCCTGAATGCGGCTGATCGAGGAGTAAATGTCCGATTGCTCTTCGATGACTTGTTCAATCGACGAACCGCAAATCAGTTCTTTGCGCTAGACAATCACCCCAACATTGAAGTCCGCGTTTTCAATCCATACTCGCGCCTTAGCCCGACGCTATTTTCCTTTATAGTTGACTACGAAAAAAGCCGACGGCGAATGCATAGCCGATTTCAAATCTCTGATAACCTCTACGCAATTATTGGAGGTAGAAATATCGCTGATGAGTACTTCGCAGATAACGGCACTTCCAAGTTCCTTGATTTCGAAATTGGGGTTCGCGGCGAGAAAGTGAAGGCCATTTCTGAAGCATTCGAGCTCTACTGGACCGATAAATGGAGCGAAGACATCTCTAGCCTTCAGTTGCTGCCTCCAATGGTCGGCCTCGATGATCTTCGCGTTACCGCACGCCGAAGGGCAGAAGAAGCGTGGCAAGGAACATATCGGGACCTGCAAAAACCATCTGAAAGACGACCGCTGAAGAACGATGGAATTAGCGCCAAGGTTTCTTTTGTATCGGACGTTCCGGGAAAAATACGTAGGCATAAATTTGAGCGTCGATACCTCGTTTCGCAATCGCACTACGACGAGATCGCTCGAGCGACAGAAAAAGTATTGATTGTCACACCCTACTTCATTCCAACGGACAAGGGCGCCAGTCTTCTGGAGCGGTTGAGCGACAAGGGCATTCGGGTCGAAGTCGTGACCAATTCCTTAGCTTCGACCAACCATGTGTCCGTGCATGGTGGATACTCCCAGTATCGTGCGAGGTTGTTAAAGGCCGGGGTAAAAGTCTTCGAGTTAAAACCATTCAATAGCACAAACTTTGGCAAGGCTGGCCCGATACTTACTCTTCACGGAAAGTACACAGTCATTGACGGTAAAACCACTGTTGTAACGACCATGAACTTTGATCCAATTTCCATTACCGGAAACTTGGAATCCAGCGTTACGGTTCATAGCGCTAGCTTCGCGCGTTTAGTTTTAAGCGACACAAAAAACCTAATTTTAAATGGTTGCTACCGGCTAGCCCTGAACTCCAATGGCAACTTGGTTTGGTATGAAGAAACAGGTTTAGGAACAGTTGCGTTTGACGATGAGCCAGGAGCATCAATCGGTCGAAATTTCATCTCGGATTTCGTCGCCGCATTAAAAATCGAAGGCCTGCTCTGAATTCAACTTGATTATCTGCATCGATCGTCAATCAGCGGCGGACCAACAAGTAAACATAAAACACTATTCCATTATAGGAATGGATGACGTGAAACCTTCCAGTGTGGATTTTTACTTTAATATTAAATGTTTGCGGTTCGAGAGATGCTTCCTATCCGATCTTTTACTTTAGCAATTACCAGCAAAGGGAGATGAGAAATGCTGAGCAAGACTATTCAAATAACTCTTATCTGTATTGTTGTAACCGCATGCGAGACAAAGGCGCAAAAAGCTGAAACCGCATTCATGCGCGAACAGCTGATTGCATCAGGCCAAAGCACGAAACCGGCCGATGAGCTCCGAGAAAAGCACATAGGTAAAAATCTAGCTATAACTTCAGCAGCAGTACTGACCTCTCCAATCTGGGTCCCACTCGCAATTGTGTCGTGGCCGGCATTGGGGCTTTGAGCTGTTCACGCCGTTATGGTTCAGTTAACGCTGAGTCAGCTTTAGACCGTATGCTGAACAAGCGATACATGTTCAAATTGGCAGCAAAGTCCGCGAAGCGGTCACTCATGCAAAGAGCGGCGAACGGCTGCTCGGAGCCCAAGTTTCGAATGTTGCGCCAGGCACGAGCGGCAGAGTAGAGCATAAAGCGTCATTTGAAACCCACCCCTTCGTCAGATCCAGCTTTGACTTTGGCAGCGCCGCTGCGATGAACAGCTGCCGTTAGTAGTGGGAGCAGCATGAACTTTGTATCGTATGCCCAGGGACCGGGCGTAGTGAGCAGTCGCCGTTTTCAATTCGGCACTTTGGATGCGTGCAATCAGACGTGAAATGGCAAACGATTGCGTCCTGCGCAGCAAAGCACTTTGAATTTAGTCACACTTGGCGCATCGGAGAAGACTGCTCGACAATCCAAACCAGAAACATTTGACACCCGTAGCTGACGGGACCCTCCGGGCAGGTGACATAGATCGCCTGGTCTGTGTGTTTTTCGAGGGGCAAAGAGCGCACCAGACGCCCGTCTTGCAGATAGGGAATTGCGAAAAGCTCTGACACCAGCGCATGTCCCATCCCATTTGCGGCAAGTTCCAGGGCTGCAATGCTCTGATCCACATTGAGCGCCGGGATATGTCCGGGGGGCGCTAGGTTCTCCTGACGGAAAAATTGGTGCCAATTGTCGGCCACACCGATGATCTCGATCAAAGGAGAGTCTCGCAACGCCTCAAGCGTTTCGCTACTTGGCTGCAGGCTTGGGTGGCAGACTGGAACTACGGGCGGACGACCTAGCAGCGTTGCGCGCTGCCCTGGCCAATCCCCGTTCCCGAATCGAATTTCGATATCAAGTTGGCTTGATTGGATCGCGCTAGCCCAAGTACCCATATGCAATTGCATATTGACCTCCGGATATCGCACCCGGAAATCAGGCAACTGCTTTAAAAGCCAGAGCTGCGCGAAGGTCGGCAGGCAACGGATCCTCAACGGGCGCATGTGCCTAGTGCCGAAAACATCCCGCGTACCCAGCCGAAGAGTTTCGAAAGCTTTGATGACCCAGGGCAGATAAAGCTCCCCCATTGTGGTCAGCTCCATGGGCCGTTTTTTGCGGGAAAACAACTGATAGCCCAAATGCTCTTCGAGCGACCGCACCTGATGGCTGACAGCAGCCGGCGTAAGCCCGAGTTCCTCACCGGCGCTGGAGAAATTACCGTTTCGCGAGGCAGCCTCAAAAGCGCGCAACCAGGGCAAGGGAGGCATGTCGTTCATGAGCAGCGTCTACATTGCAAACTTTTCCACATCTATAACAAATAATTATTTGTTTATAGAATGCCAGCGCCTCATGCCAAAACACTCCGACAGACTGCAGAGGGCGGCATGGAAAACTTCGACTACATCATAGTGGGGGCGGGTTCTGCGGGCTGCGTTCTTGCAGAGCGGCTGAGCGCTTCCGGGCGACACAAGGTGCTGGTGCTGGAGGCCGGCGGGCGAGGCTGGTCGCCCTGGATTGCGCTGCCGCTTGGCTACGGCAAGACCTTCTTCGACCCGAAGGTAAACTGGAAATACCAGACCGAGCCTGAAGAAGCCCTGGCGGGACGCTCGGGCTACTGGCCGCGCGGCAAGGTGGTGGGCGGGTCGGCCGCGATAAACGCTCTGGTCTATGCGCGCGGGCTACCACGCGACTTCGACGACTGGGCGTCCGCCGGAGCGGACGGATGGAACTGGGAGACTGTGCGGCAGACCTATGAGGCAATGGAGAGCCGCATTGGCACCGATGGCGGGTGCGATGGTGCCGGGCCGCTGCATGTGCAGGATGTCTCGGATCAGATCCACCCGGTGAACCGGCACTTTTTTGCCGCGGCCGAGGAACTGGGGCTGCCGCGCACCGAGGATATCAACGGCCACGCCTGCGAGGGCGCGGCGGCCTACCGGATCAACACCAGCGGCGGCCGCCGGATGCATTCAGCGCGGGCGTTTTTGAAGCCCGCGCTGAAGCGGGCCAACGTCACCCTGATGACCAGGGTGCAGGCCGAGCGGATCATCTTTGAGGGCACGCGGGCCGCTGCCCTGCAGGTGGTGCGTGAGGGCAGGAGGCAAACCCTGCGAGCCGGCCGCGAAATCATCCTGTCGGCCGGTGCCGTGACTTCGCCGCGGCTTCTGCAGCTATCGGGTATCGGTCCGGCGGAGCTGTTAAAATCCCACGGCATCACGCCGCTGCTGGATGCGGCGCATGTGGGCGGCAACCTGCAGGATCATCTGGGCATCAACTATTACTTCCGCGCCACTGAGCCAACGCTGAACAACGTGCTGCGCCCGTTTGCCGGGAAAGTGCGCGCGGCGCTGCAATATGCGCTGACCTGGCGCGGGCCGCTGGCCCTGTCAGTGAACCAGTGCGGCGGCTATTTCCGCTCCGGCCCGGATCAGGTCCACCCTGACCAGCAGCTGTATTTCAACCCGGTCACATATACCACCACGCCGAACGGCACGCGCACGGTGGTGCAACCCGACCCGTTTCCAGGCTTCATCATCGGCTTTCAGCCGGCCCGCCCCACCAGCTGCGGCCGTATCGACATTAGCGCTGCCGACCCAGCGGCTCCGCCCCGGATCCGCCCCAATTCGCTGGCTACCGAAGAGGATCGCGCACAGGTCGTGGCGGGCGGCCGCCTGTGCCAGCGGCTGATCAATACTGCGGCACTGGACGGGCTTGTGGACTCGGCGATGGATCCGGATCTGCGTCGCATGGACGACGACCGGATCCTGGCCGATTTCCGCGAACGCTGCGGCACCGTCTTTCACCCGGTCGGCACCTGCCGCATGGGGCGGGGCACGCAGGACTCGGTGGTCAGTCCGAGGCTGAAGGTGCATGGTGTGCAAGGGCTGCGCGTCGTCGATGCCTCGGTTTTCCCCAACCTGACCTCGGGCAACACCAATGCCCCGACCATGATGCTGGCGCACCGCGCCGCTGATCTCATTCTGGAGGACGCATGAGCACGCCTTATTCCATGTCCGGCGCGGTGCCGGTTGCTAACGCCCGCGGCAGGGACGACACCGGGCCGCGGATCCGCCGGATCGAGACCTTCTGCACGCCGCTGGTCGGCTTCGTGCGGGTCACCGCAGAGGACGGCAGCACGGGCTGGGGGCAGGTGTCCACCTACAGCAGCGACCTGACCTGCGAGATCCTGCACCGCCAGGTGGCGCCCTGGGCACTGGGGCGCGGCATGAGCGCGCTGGAGGATGTGATCGCTGAGATCCCACTGCGCGAGCACAAGTTCCCCGGCACCTATCTGCGCCGGGCCATGGCAGGTCTGGATACTGCGGTCTGGGACTGGCGCGGTAAGGCTGCGAAAAAGCCCGTGGCCGAGCTTCTGGGCGGCTCGGCAGGGCCGCTGCGGGCCTATGCCTCCTCCATGCGGCGTGACATCACGCCCGGGGACGAGGCGGCGCGCATGCAATGCCTGCGCGATGACTACGGCTTTGACGCCTTCAAGGTGCGTGTCGGTGCCGAATGCGGCCAAGACCAGGACGAATGGGACGGCCGCACCGAGGCAATCATCCCCGCCATCCGCAAAGCCATGGGGCCGGATGCGGCGCTGCTGGTGGATGGCAACTCGGGCTTTGGTCCCGCCCGCGCGATCGAGGTCGGGCGGATGCTGGAGGCCAACGGCTACGAGCACTTCGAGGAGCCCTGTCCCTATTGGGAGCTAGAACAGACCGCCGAGGTCACCGGCAAGCTGTCCATCGACGTGGCCGGCGGCGAGCAGGACTGGGATCTGCAACAGTGGAAGCGGATCGTCGCGATGCGCGCGGTGGATATCATCCAGCCCGATATTCTGTATCTGGGCGGCATGGTGCGCAGCATGGAGGTGGCCCGCATGGGCCATGCCGCCGGGCTGCCCTGCACCCCGCATGCGGCCAACCTGTCGCTGGTGACGCTGTTCGCCATGCATCTGTTGCGGGCGGTGCCCAATCCGGGCCGCTACCTGGAATTCTCGATCGAGGGCGACGACTACTATCCGTGGCAGCGTGACTTGTTCCTGGATGATCCTTTCACAATCACGGACGGCCAGGCGGTCGTGACCGATGCCCCGGGCTGGGGCGTTGAGATCAACCCCGAGTGGCTGGCCAAATCCACCTACAAATGCAGCGAGCATGCATGATGACCTCCGACCAGATGATTTCCACCTATTTCGAAACCGGCACGCTGCCGGATCTGCCGTGCGATCACTTCATTGATGGCGCGTTCGTTGCCGCCGACAGCGGCAACCGCATGGAAAGCTTTGATGCCGGCACCGGCGAGGCCTTTTCCGATTTCGCCGCTGGCACCGCGGCCGATGTGGACCGTGCCGTGACCAGCGCCGCCAAGGGTTTCGAGGTCTGGCGCAACACACCGCCCGCCCGCCGCTGCGCCATTCTGAACGAGGCGGCGCGTCTGATGCGCGCCGAAGCGGACAGGCTGGCAGTGGTCGAAAGTCTCGACAGCGGCAAGACTCTGGCTGAGGCGAAGGGCGATGTCGCGGGTTCGGCGCGCCTGTTCGAATACTACGCAGGTGCCGCTGACAAGCTGGACGGGCGCAGCGTCAACCTCGGCAACGGCAACGCCGCCTTCACCCTGCGCGAGCCGGTGGGCCTGACCGCCCATATCGTGCCATGGAACTACCCAACATCGACCTTTGTGCGCGGTATTGCGCCGGCTCTGGCGGCGGGATGTTCGGCAGTTGTGAAACCGGCGGAGACCACGCCCTTTACCGCGCTGATGATCGCTGAGCTTCTGGTGCGTGCAGGCGTGCCTGCGGGCGCGGTCAATGTGGTCACCGGCACCGGCACCGAGGCCGGCGCACCGCTGGTTACCGATCCCCGTGTGCGGCATGTGACCTTCACCGGCTCGGTGGCAACCGGTGTCGGGGTAATGCAGAATGTGGCACCCAATGTGACCGGTCTTACCCTGGAACTGGGCGGCAAGTCGCCGCTGATCGCCTTTGCCGACGCTGATGCTGAGGCGGTGGCGGAGGGCGCGCTGTGGGCCATTTTTTCCAACTCCGGGCAGATTTGCTCGGCTGGTTCCCGACTCGTGATCCATCGCGATCTGCACGCCGAGGTGCTGGAGCGGCTGGTCAGAAAAGCACAAGGCCTGCGCTTCGGTCACGGGCTGCGCAATCCTGATATGGGTGCGGTGAACTCAGAACGGCATTTGGCGCAGATTGCGGGCCACGTGGAGCGTGCCCGCGCGCGCGGGGTGGAAATCGCCACCGGTGGCAACATCGCAACTGATCCGGAAACCGGCAAGGGCTGGTTCTTTGAACCGACCATCCTCGACAATCTTTGCGCTAGCGACGATGCGGTGACCCAGGAAATCTTTGGTCCTGTTCTTGCCGTACAAACCTTCGAAAGTGAAGAAGAAGCACTGGCGCTTGCCAATGGTACCGATTTTGCTCTGGCGGCCGGGATCTACACCCGCGACATGTCTATTGCCTTGCGCATGGCGCAGCGGGTGGATGCGGGGCAGGTCACCGTCAACGATTATTGGGCCGGCGGAATCGAACTGCCCTTTGGCGGCAACCGGAAGTCCGGTTTCGGTCGCGAAAAAGGGTTGGAAGGCCTCGACGCCTATACCCGTTCAAAATCTATCACGCTTGCAGTGTGAAGCATTGCAAGACTCGAGAACTCAAAGACGAGGGACATAGAGCTGCATACCGCTCAATAACGGAGTTCGGGATTTGGTTCGGCGATGCCACTCGAACCGGTGCGTGCTTTCGAGAAACTGCGCATACTTTTCAAAGATTTGTTTCTGTGCCTGGAGGTCTTCGAAGCAGCCCGAAGCATTGATGCCTACAAAATTGCCAAGATGGAAGTCCGCTGTTGACGGAGCGAACAGTCAGTCTTGCTCCTACAGCCTCTCTGGAACTGCAGTCGGTTCCAAAGACCGCTTTGGGCTGCCTGCCGTCATTGTACTGGGCGATGGGAGCGACGGCTTTGTCCGCAACTCGGTCATAGCGGCGATTTCGACGAACGTCCGGTGCTGATGGAAGCTGCCGTTGAAATTGCTACCCGTTTATAGGTCCAGAGCCTAGATCGCCGCCCCCTCAACCTCAGGGTCAAAGACCTTCACATCACCCTGGTCGACCTCTTTCATACCAAACATCAGGCCAGTTAAGTTACTAGAATAAGAATGATGCGGAAGTTTTGGATCAGCAAAAAGCCTAACTTTCATTGCCATCCGAGAAGCTACGGCATGCTCAGATAATTGCACGCGCTCCATTAGCTGAACGCCTGTTTCAGGGACCCAAGTACCGGAAATTTTCAGTTGCCACATTGAGTGTGCAGAAATATCTCCGTCACGGATGTCACAATTAAAGAAGCTGGTCCGGTTCATTTTTTCTGCACGAAATGATGTCTTACGTGCAGTGACATAGTGAAAATCACAAGTAGACAAATCTGCTTCGTCGAACATAGCACCGGAACAGTCGCAGTCCCAGAAGAGGCATCCAGACATGTTCTTTATGCTTCCTGCGTTGACACACTCTAGTCTCGATTTCTTAAACTGAGTTCCGATTAACTCTGCGCCGTTGATCGAAGCGCCAATTAGTGAACAGCTGGCAAACTCGACATCACTTAAATCAGCCTTTTCTAAATTTGCGCCGTCGAGTTGGCAATTCTCAAATCTCGCTCCAACCAAGTTTGCCCCACCCAAATCAGCTTGCTGCAGGTTTGCTCCGGAGAATGTAAGGGGCTGGTTGTGCGCATCTTTATCAAATCTCTTACTTATTCTGAGGATCACCGAGATCGCAGCAAGAGTGTCTGGACGCGGTTTCTTCAGCTTACTGGCCCAATCTCGACCCAAGCCTTCCGCGCCTCCCCGAAAACGCTTATCAAGACCTGGGTCAGGCTCAACTTTGTCGTACGTTTCCAACGAGGGGTGAGGAAAGGTTCCCGGAGTATCAAAGTTGTTGCTCACGTATGCACAAAGTATCTCCAATATCTGTGGACGATCAGCGGCACTCTCATTTGCAACGCGTTCCAGCGCGTAAACGGAGCCGATGCGCATTTCAAGATTCGGCAAGGTCAACTCGTCGAAGATCGGCTTCTTTAAGTCTGGTCCACCGTCAGAACCATCCTCATAGAGCAATGTGCCGCGTTGGTTCATACGGTGGCGCTTAACGGCTTTATCAGCGCCAAGCCCTTGAACTGCTTTATTGATGCGGTCGGTGATAAGGCCCTGTTCCGCAATGTCGGCTTGTCGCTGCGCAACGAATGAACGCCAAGCGATGAACGGGGCACCAATGATTGCAGCAAGAACAAGGCCGATATTTCGGATTGCTTCGTGGGTTTGTTGCCCATGATAGGGACCAAGTTGAAAGGCTGCCAATATGAAATTAATGAGTGCCGCAATGAAGCCAGCAATCAAAAACACAAACAATAGGGACAGGATCGTGCCGATAATTGATCCCAAATTGCGAGCCTTGGTGAAATCAGCCTGAAAGTGCGGCCAAAGCCAATCAATAAGTTTCGGTCTATTTTCGTTTGACATAAATACCTCTGGAGACTAGCGCGACTATTGTACCGCAAGCGTGCCGGCGCAAGTGGCACGAAAGGAATTGGAACTAAGCGAACTGAAAAGCCATCTGGTCGGAATTGGTCTCGCATTTCCTTACCATAAGACTGTCAGCTTCGTGCGCACCTTGCCTTTTCTGGTCACCGAGATCACACCGATACTGTAACACCTGCGAGGTCGGCATCGAACCCAAAGTGGGCCAACTTGATTGTCGACGGCAGCTCTCTGCAATCCCCCGTGAGTTTGCATATAGTGTTTGCTGCGCTTAGCTACCGTAGGTAACGACCAAGTCGGTAAGCGGTCGTTGTTCGCTGCAGCTGGCTCGAATGACCGTCCTGCGGACGAAGCGGACCTCACTTTTTTGAGGGCGCAGCGGGAGTTTTACGGGAAAAAACCAATTTCCTTTGAGCGCCATTGGGTGACATCGCCTTTACTGCGAGTTGCGTGGATTTTGTGAAGGTGCTCAGCTACTCTCCCGCTACAGGGGGGACACCAAATGAAGCGACGCCTAGCCGCCATACTTGCTGCCGACGTTGTCGGGTATTCCCGTCTCGTGGAAGCAGATGAGGAAGGCACGCTAGCAGCTCTGAGGTTGTTGCGGACACAAACAATCGAGCCGCTCATCGTGCATCACCATGGCCGTGTTGTGAAGCTCATGGGTGATGGTTTTCTCGTCGAGTTTGCAAGTGCTCTTGATGCGGTGAAGTGCGCCATTGGCTGGCAGGAAGGCATTACGGGGCAAGACGAGCGTTTCCCTCTGCAGTTTCGAATTGGGATAAATCTCGGCGATATCGTAATTGATGGGGACGACATTTTAGGCGACGGCGTGAACATAGCGGCGCGTCTGGAAGGTCTGGCGGAGCCGGGTGGTGTCGTAATTTCCAACGTTGTGCACCAGAGTGTGCATGGCAAACTCAATCTCGTATTTGAGAGTGGTGGCGCCCATACACTTAAGAACATTGAGACGCCGGTCACAATCTGGACGTGGGTCGGCAACGTTCCCAAGGCTGGTAATCAGACGCCTTTACTATCGTTACCGGACAAGCCGTCCATCGCGGTGCTGCCGTTCACCAATTTGAGTGGGGATGCGGATCAAGAGTATTTCTCCGACGGGATAACGGAAGATATCATTACTGAGTTGAGCCGCTTTAGGAACTTGTTCGTGATCGCGCGCCACTCCTCATTCACCTACAAGGACCGGAGTATCAAGGTGCAGGAAGTGGGAAGAGATCTCGGCGTCGAGTTTGTCGTTGAAGGGAGTGTCAGAAAAGCCGGGAGTCGCATCCGGGTGACTGCTCAGCTGGTTGAAGCATCGACTGGCAACCATCTCTGGGCTGAACGTTATGATCGAGACTTGGAAGATATTTTCGCCGTACAGGATGAACTCACGGAAAGCATTGTGTCTTGTCTGCCCGGGCGCATGGAAGACGCCGGAACGTCTCAGGCAAAGCGCAAACGCACCGCCAGTATGACAGCCTACGACCACCTGCTGTTGGGGCTAGAGCAGTTCAGACGATTTGCGCGGGAACAGAATGCCAAGGCGAGGGAGTATTTTGAAAAGGCAATCGAAATAGATCCCCTTTTTGCGCGCGCGCATGCCCTACTTGCCTCAACCTATGTCTGGGACATTATGGCCGAGTTCGGAGATGAACATTGGGATGAGGCATACCAGAGCATTCAGACGGCTCTGTCACTTGACCACGAAGACGCGTGGTCGCATGCGATTCTGGGATTTCTGCTATTTCTGCAGAGGGAGGATGAGGATGCGGCAGCGGAGTTTCAACGTGCCGTTACTTTAAATGCAAATGATGCTGATGTTGCAGCCTTCAGGGCTAACGTGTTGGTCTATTTGGGCCAATGGCCAGACGCCTTGGGTTCGATTTCGAGAGCGCTGCGTCTCAATCCTCACCCACCGCGATGGTACCACTGGTATCACGCTCTGGCTCTTTTTTCTGGCCACAAGTACGAGGAAGCACTCGGCGCAATAAGGAGAATTGGGCCACATTTTACACCTGCTCACGCCTATGCTGCAGCATGTCATGCGCACATAAACCAGATTGAAGATGCCAGATCGGAAATGTCGATCTTCGCAAACGCTATAGAAACATTTCCGAAGAGCCACGCTCAATGTCAGCAGCGGACGGCCTCACGCGTAGCTGCGGAGCGAGCTGCACGGTATAGGGTACCAGAGGACAGTGCGCACTTTCTGACCGGACTAAGAAAGGCAGGCTTCAGTGTTTAGGTGCCATTGATGCGACGCATTAAAAGAGTCCGGTTAACCCACAGAAACCACCCTAGAGGTTTAATCTTTGGGTCGGCTTGGCAACGCTTGCCCATCCGTCAAAAAGAATTGCCCAACTAGGTCAGTTGTCATT
>NZ_JBQFZG010000022.1:0-40234 GCF_056542125.1 Ruegeria sp. AF1 | reverse complement strand
CCCGAAGTAGTCTCTGGCAATACCCCACATGATGTAAGTTGCCCGGTGCCCACCTGAACTGGATATTCACGGCGTCAAGGAAATGACCGCTCTGGGCTCGTAGTCGACCTCGGGTGCAGCGCGGCATTCTCATGGTCTGGGGTTCCACGCTGAGCAGAGACGACCCAAAGCGGACTGAAATGTTTTCGCAAAAAATGAAGTGCGGCTATAGACATTCTCTTGAGCGGTCTAACCCATCACTAAATGCATTCACCGCCATCGATAACCAAGGCTTGCCCCGTCATAAAAGCGGATTCATCTGAAGCTAAATAGACGATCCCATGGCCAATCTCTTCAACTGTCGCCCATCGACTCATAGGGATCGCCTGCTCGATGTAGCCTTGCAGTTTGGCACGACCACCCATCTGCTTTTCGAAGCCTGCATTGAAGGGGGTGTCTACAAATCCTGGACAAAGGGCATTGAAACGGATTGCGTGGACAGCGTAGTCGGCTGCCATCTGCCGGACCATCGCAACAGCTGCGTGCTTTGTAGTCGCATAGGCGATCATACCCCGGTCGTATTGAACCCCTGAATTGGAAGCAGTGACGATCACGCTGCCTCCACCTTGTGATTTCATATGGGGGACGGCTGCGCGCGCGGCAATGAAGTGAGCGCGGACATTCAATGCCCAAGAAGCATCCATTCCATCTGGTTCCACTTCTTCCAGCGTTCCTTCGATCTGCAACCCAGCATGAGAGTGCAACACGTCAAGCCGACCGAAGTTTTTTACTGCTTCGTCTATGGCTTTGGTAAGGGCATCGTCATCGGTCACATCAAGCTGTATGGCAGATGCTTGATTCCCCTCCGCAACGATCGCGGCCACAGTGGCTTCAGCAAGTGTTGCATCGCGATCCGTTACCACAACATGCGCACCCTCTTGTGCCATTGCCATTGAACCTGCCCGACCAATTCCTGATCCCGCGCCCGTCACGAGCGCGACTTTACCTGCAAGCCGCATTTCACTTGGCTCCTTTATTTAACTATTCGATTTTGAGGCGCCTCGGCGCAAAAGCAGTTGCGCTGCAACGAGCAACAAGAGCGACGCGCCCATAACCATAGCGCCGATGGCATTGATCTCGGGAGTTACGCCGCGCCGGATGGATGAGAATATGTAGATTGGCAGGGTTGTTTCTGAGCCAGCTACGAAGAACGCGATGATGAAATCATCAAATGAGAAAGTGAAGCTGAGCAGAAAGCCTGCCAAAATTGCCGGTGCTATCAACGGCAGCGTCACCTGCCGAAAGGTGCCCCAAGGCGTCGCAAAGAGGTCAGCCGAAGCTTCCATGAGGGCACGGTCCATACCCGATAGCCTTGCACGTACGATGATTATGACCAGCGCCATTGTGAACATGGTGTGTGCGGCGACAAGCGTGGGCATCCCCATGGAAAGTTGCGGGGGATTTGCTCCATCGGGCCATAGGCTCGCAAGAAGCGGGTTTAGCCAGCCGAATACGGTGACTAGGGCAATGAGTGTCGCGATACCGATGACGATACCTGGTATCATTATCGCAATATAAATCATCGCATCGAACAAAGTTCGGAGCCATCCCTTAACCCCTTGTAAAGCGATGGCCGCCATGGTTCCGAGTGTGGAGGCGAGGCAAGCAGTTATCAATGCCGCAAGCAGACTGGTCTCGAGCGCGTCCATAACAAATGGGTTGTTGAGCGCTTTGCCATACCATTGGGTCGAGAACCCCATGAACTGGCTTGCGTGTCGTCCGGCATTGAAGCTGAAAAGCGCGATGATGCCGATTGGAATATAGAGAAAAAGGTAGACGCAAATCGCGTATAAGCGCATCGGACCCTCACATCAGCGAGACATCTTCGCGCTGGCCACCCAGGCGCGAGATGAATTTCATGTAAATTGAGACAGTGACAAGCATTACGACAACCAGCGTCATTGCGACCGCCGATCCGTACGCCCAGTTTCGAGACTGCAGGAACAGGTCCACCAGCGCATTTCCGACGAAAAAGACCTTTCCGCCGCCCAAGATCGCTGGGATCAGAAACTCGCCCATCAGCAATATGAAGACCAGCATGCAGCCTGTTGCGATACCAGGTACCGACAGAGGAAGTGTCACCTGACGGAACGTACGCCATGGGGTAGAGCCGAGATCAGCCGATGCTTCCAGAAGGCGTTTATCCAGTTTGTCCAAGCTTACAAAAATCGGGAAAACCATCAAAGGTAGATACCCATAGACAATCCCGACAAGCACAGCGAAGGGCGTATTTATCAGGCGGATATCATCGATGCCGATCGACTCCAGTAAAGCGGGCAAGCCACGCCCCCCAAGGATGAAAATCCATGCGTATGACCGGATCAGGATCGATGTCCAGAACGGCACGATTACCAGGATCAACAGCGAAGTTCTCCACTTTGGTGAACAACGCACCGCAAGAAAGTAGGCGAGCGGATAGGCAATTACCAACGCAGCGATAGTCCCCAGAGGTGCAAGGATCAAAGTGTTCTTAAACGCCGTCCATCGCGCAGGAAGGTTGGCATATTGTTCCAAAGTGAACGCTGGAACATAGCCTCCGGCGGCACCCCGTTCGCCAAAGGAAAAGACGAAGACGACCAGCAGAGGAAGGGCAAGCATTACCAAAAGCCAAACTCCTGCCGGTGCCAGCAACAGTGCTTTTCTGCCTCGTTCGGTCATATTGTCCTCGTCTTTTCCGATATTGGCGGCCTTACCGCTTAGGCCGACTTGAAGCGGGCGAGCAACTCGGCACGGTTTGGATCGGTTAGCGTAGCCGCCGCGCCAAACTCGAGCGCATTCAGAAGGTCAGCTGCCGGATAAAGGATCGGATCTTCCAGCAATTCCTTCGGCAGCAACGCATTGGTGCGAGCATCAGCCGATGGATAGCCATGAGCGAGGACTTCTTTCGCATTAACTTCCGGGTTCAGCAGGAAGTCGATCAAGGCATAGGCGGCATCCAAATGGGGCGCGCCCTTCGGAATAGCATAGTAGTCGGACCAGAGTTCACCGCCCTCGGCACCCAGAACGTAGGCGATTTCAGGCATGTCGACGTTCATCTGCTTTCCGTCACCTGTCCAGCACATCGTCATCCAGGCGTCACCGTTGCGCATCGGTGGCTGATAGTCAGACGAAATTGCAAACAGATGCGGCTTAGCATCCAGCAACAATTTCTCTGCATCGGCCAGTTCCTTCTCATCGACCGAGTTGAAGGAATAGCCAAAATACTTCAGGGCATTACCGATAGTGGTGAGTTGGTAATCGTGCACCATTGTCCGGCCTGAGTAACCCGCCATAGTCAGGTCCCAGAACTCTTTCCATGTGGTTGGAGTCGGAGCGCCATCAAGCTTGCTGGTATTCACTGCAAAGCCGGTCGTGCCCCAGTTTTTCGGCACCGCGTAAAGCTGGCCATCGACAGAACCAGCATCGGAAAAGCGCTGTTCGAATGAACCTGCGTCGTAGTTTGGCAGTTTGGAAGTATCGAGCGGGATGATCAGATCTTCACCCACATACGTAGTGATCGTGTAATTGGTTGGAACGAACACGTCCCAGCCAGAGCCTCCGGCCTGCAACTTTGCCAACATCTCTTCGTTCGAGCCAAAAACATTGACCTGAACATGGGCGCCGGTGGCTTCCGTGAAGGCTTCGAAGTTCATCTCGTCATGGTAGTTCGGCCACGTGGCGAGGATCACTCGGTCGCCAATGTCTCCGGCAGCAAATGCCGGGCGTGGACGCAACCCAGGCATGGCCGTGCCCAGAACGGCCGTTGCCATCCCAAGACCTGTCACGCCCAAAAAATGTCGCCGGGTGACCGAACCCTTTTGGTACCGGCGAAGCTCTTCCATGAACTTTTGCTTGGAAATAGTCCCGTTATCATTGGTCATCGTGAACCTCTCTTTTGTTGGATTGCGGGAGTTGTTATTTTTCAAGGATCAGCAGTGCGCCTTCGCCCCATGAGACAAAGGCTTGCTCTCCTGCATTGAACGTCCCCTCGTTCAATTCCGCTTGCCTTGGCACAAGCACGTGGAAATCACCCAGTGCTTCGTTGCGCGCAAGGTATTCTGTGTGCTCCCCAAGGAAGATCCGATTTTTAATGGTAACTGGCAGAGCAATTTCAGCTGTGGGTAGCGCACGGGTCAGCGTGATCTGTTCAGGACGGATACTGACGCACACTTCCTGTCCTGCATCTATTGGAATCTCCGGAGTTCCGTGCACCTTTTGGCCACTCGCTAAACGCACAGTGATTTGGTCGGCTACTGCGTCAGTTACAGTTGCATCAAAGAAATTCGAGGTGCCTACAAATCCAGCCACGTAACGGCTGCGGGGCATGTCATAGAGTTCGCGTGGGCTGCCTACCTGCACAATACTGCCACCTTCCATCACGCAAATTCGGTCGGACATTGAAAGCGCTTCTTCTTGGTCGTGCGTGACGAGGACAAAAGTTATTCCCAGTTGTCGTTGCAGGTTCTGCAGTTCAAACTGCATTTCTTTTCGAAGCTTTCGATCCAGAGCAGCCATTGGTTCATCGAGCAGCAAAAGCTTGGGCTCGTTTACGATCGCACGCGCCAAAGCGACGCGTTGCTGCTGACCACCAGACATCTCCCAGATGCGACGTGGGCCAAACCCACCAAGACGGACAGTTTCCAGCGCCTGCTTAACCTTTGTCGCGATTGTTTGCTTGTCTATGCGTGGTCGTTGTTGGCGCAGGCCGTACGCGATGTTGTCGAACACGCTCAGGTGAGGAAAAAGAGCGTAGTGCTGAAACACCATGTTGACTGGGCGATGGTGCGCATCCAAGTCGTTGACGACTTCGCCATCGAGCAACACCTGACCTTCGGTTGGTTTCTCGAAACCTGCCAGCATTCTTAGTGCTGTGGTTTTGCCGCAACCAGATGGGCCCAAGAATGACAGAAACTCTCCTTTCCCAATGGAAAGATTCAGGTCTTTGGCAGCGACCACATTCCCGAAGGTCTTGGTCACTCCTCGGAGTTCCGCAATCGTCTGCATGGTGACGCTCATGTCAAAGCTCATATACTGCCGTTTTCCTTTTGCTTGATTTTTTGGCATTTACTGGCATACCACTCAAACAAGAAAAAAGTAACAATAACTCGGAACAACTGTATATACCACAATTAGAGTATAGAGGTTCTTTTCGAGAATCTGGAGCGGCGTGTGTACGATTGGATGGAAGAGGCCGGCAGGGTCGTGGAGAAGATCGGAACCCCAGAATTTCCATGTGCTTTGGCAGATGGCTTGCGGCAGGTCGCACCATTCGATTTTACAGTGGTGTTTGGCCATGTCGGAACCGAAGCACCGATAGACCTTCACGACGATTTTCCCAAAAGCAAACGGCGTATTTTTGTTGAGGATTACCAAGCGGGGCCCTACGTACTTGATCCATTTTTTTTGGCCGCGACAAAACCGATAACACCGGGTCTGTACCGCATGCGCGATATCGCACCGGACAGGTTCTATCAGGGCGAATACTATCGCAGCTATTACAAAAGGACTGGGTTAGCAGAGGAGATTGGCTACTTTATCGATATCCCAAGCACTGGGATGGTTGTGGTCTCGCTCATGCGATCAGTGAAGCCTTTTTCAGCCAAGGAAATTCGTCATTTGCACGCTCTATGGCCGCTCGTTCGGGCAGCCTGTTGCAAACATTGGAGTGACTTTCCAACGATGACCCGCGGCGCCGCAGCAAATGGCGTTAGTCGTCGCGTCGATCTTGCTTTCCAGGCATTTGGCGATGGCGTTCTGACGCCACGAGAAAGAGAAGTCGTTGAGTTCACGTTGAAGGGCCATTCGGCAGAAGCTGTCGGCACAATTCTCGGCATCTCTCCAGGCACAGTCCGCATCCACAGACGCAACATTTACGCGAAACTTAGGATCAACTCGCAGGGTGAGCTTTTTTCAAAGTTCATTGAAAAGGCACTTTAAAAGGTTCCTTGAACACCCACTTTGTCCGCATGGCCGCCGTCGGTTGATCGTGCAGCATCGGTCACTGGGGGCTCCGTGCTGCGGTTAGGAAAAATTTAGTGAATTTCTGCTGCGCGGACGAAGTCGACATTCACTTTTGCATAAAGATTACGACGGCGATTGCGCCAAAAATTCCGCATCAAAAGCTTGCAGAAACAGGCTATCCCGAGCGCTCCCGCCTCAAGATCAAGTGCGCGAGATTTCGGTTCATTCCGCTCCCAGAGCGAACGTGCCTAAAGATGAGCGTGAACAACCGAAAGCGCGTGATTGAGAGTGTTTACTGCGAACTCTCTTTGGCTGTCCGGATCATTTAGACGCAAACGTGCATCTTCCTGTTCTGCCTTGTAGCCCACTGGAAACTTAACACCTTCCAATACTGTTCCCCAAACCTGAATGTCCTTGATTGCCATGGGATCCACAGTCAATGGGTTGTCATCCAAAATAGTGAAGTTCGCTCGCTTGCCAGGTTCGATACTGCCAAGGTCCCGTTCAAGACGATGAGAGTAGGCGGCGTTGATTGTCACTCCACGTAAGGCCTCTTCGACCGGGACCGTCTGATCCTGTCCTGCTACCCGACCGGAACTCGTCACGCGGTTCACCGCACACCACATTAGGAACAATGGATCACCGGGCGCCATCGGCATATCGGAATGCAGTGACCAGGAAATACCCGCTCGATCCAGATCACCAAGACGGACCATTTCATTGGCGCGTTCAGGACCAAGACCGGTTTTACTGTATTGATCCGCAAGTGCCGTCACGTAGTAGGGATTTGCGGAAACAATCGCGCCCAGACGTTTGATACGCATGACCTGATCGGGCGCACTCACAGCAAAGTGCACGATCACCGTTCTATGATCGAAACGAGGGTTTCTGCGCAAGTTCCGCTCTAAGGCGTTTAATACACGGTCCAACCCGGCGTCACCGTTGACGTGAATATGAACTTGGTAGCCCGCGTCCCAATAGGTTTGAAATGCACGCTCAAAGGCCGACAGGTCCATCATCCACTCGCCATGGTAATCGCCAAGCGGATCGTCCCTCAGTTGAATGGCAAGGGAATATATCGCACCGTCCGCAAAAAGCTTGACGCTGCCTTTGGACATACTGGTCTTGCCACCATACCAGTCGACAAGTGCTTCTGTCTGTTCGATCACATCTTCAGCATTGTCATATTTGGCGATCAGGCTTCTTCCATCTGGAATGAAGCTCCACCGGAACGGCATTGAGGGTGCGGAGAATACAGCGTTCACCGCATCCTGAACCGGGCGTGCCAGAATGCCGCCTGGCTCGTTGCCGTAGGTCACGCCCTTCGCATGCATGTAATCGCGCATGGTCTCCAAACCAGCGCGAAACTTTTCAGGGGTTGCCACGTATGGTGCAATCAAAGGCAGAACTGCAAACAAACCCTGTTCCCAGAAGTGTCCATGCTCAAAGCTGGATTGCATCTTTTCTGAGTCGGACCAGGCGTCCATGACCTCTTCGGTAACGCCCGCGGCCTCCATTGCAGCAGAATTCAGAATGAATTCGTGGCATGAGCGGGCCCACACAAAGATAGGGCGTTCGCTGCTGATCTGGTCAAGGTCCGACCGTGTCAGTGGACCATAAAATGCCGCGTGGTATCCCCATGTCATGACAGGGGTGTCCGGGTCTTGCTGACCATTAACAGCTTCGGACAACCGTGCCAGAAAGTCATCCTTGTCCACAACGGCGCGCGATAAACCCTGTGGCAAGTCCCAGTCCTCTATCGAAAGAATGACGGACGAAAGGCTCAAGCCGCCCAAAACTGGGTGATCATGCTGGGCGATAAAGCCGGGAACGATGATAAGGTCGGCGAATGTGTCATCAACGGTGAAGGGCTGTTCACCAATCGCCTCTTGGACTTGCTCTCTAGTGCCGGTCGCCAAAATCCGACTGTTTACAACAGCAACGGCTTCGGCGCTTGGAAGGTCGGGATCAAGTGTGACGATCTCGCGAGCCGTAAAAATCGTGACTTCATCAAGATCGAGTATCGCTCCGCCAAGATCGGTCAGCGTGCCTTCTTGCCCGAACAATGTACTCGGAGCAACGAGGATCGTCGTGCTCGTCAGGAAGGACCTTATAAACGCCCGTCTGGAGTTGTTTCCCATGGTGGATGCCTCTCCCTAATGCACTTACTAACACAGAATACGCAGATGTCCGCAATTCGGACATCGATCGATTTTCCCAAAACAACCGCTCTGCGGACGGAGCCGCCTGATGCTGGCTCAGCGAAAATTGCTTTGAATGCTCGACGGTGTCACCGGATTGCTCGCGGCGGCGCAGCAGGATTTACCGAACGCAGACGTACAAATCACACAAATCGGCCGAGATCCAATCCGGACATTCGCTGCGCTCCTGTTCTACGTCTCACATGCGGACAATGCCGTCGCTCGCCGACCTCTTCAATCCGCCCATTAGCTGCGCTTAGGTCCGGACACTAACAAATACCAACAATTTCTGGCATCAAGCTTCAAAGATAACTCGAAGAGAAAGATTCTAGAGAAAGAGAATTGTAGTTCATACCCATCAACAAAAAAACAGGGGACAAATCAGGGGATGAATAAGATTCATCTCCGAAAACCTTTGCATTACAATATCTTATAGTGAAAAATGGTGCCCCCACACGGACTCGAACCGCGGACCTACTGATTACAAATCAGTTGCTCTACCAGCTGAGCTATAGGGGCACTGGCAGTCGATTACTTCGTCCGACAGAGGACTGCAACCCTCATTTTTAACTCGCACTTGGGGATTGCCCGTTTTCCTGAGAAAGTGCAGAAACCGCGGGGTTGGTTCGTTGCAGATTTTCATGCGACGCAAAGACATAGAATGGGATGGACACAGCCCCTGAGGGTAAAAGGACTAAAGATGCAGGTAGTAATCCATGCCGGGGCCGCCTTTGCCGATGAAGGGCAAGTGCTGTCCTCGCTTTCGGCAAACAAGCAGGCCTTGGTGGATTGCCGTGCTGCGATCTTGGGGCCACGCGGCGGGCGTCAGTTTGTCAAGGTTCTATCTGATGCTCTTGCTCAGGATTTGACTGATTCAAAAACGCAGGACGGGCTGCACGCCCTTCTTCCAGATGATCCAAATGTTGATCGTGTCATCCTCTCGAACGACAAGTTCTTTGGCCCAACACGCTCTGCCCTGCAACATGGACAGATTTACCCTTTTGCCGGGCAGCGGACAGCCTATGTGCAAACCTTGCTGGATGATACTCAAGTTGAATTATTCGTCGGTCTGGTGAACCCTGGGATTTTCATACCCAAGGTCCTGATGTCGATCCATGAAGATCACCGGCAGGAGATTCTGACCAGCACCGATCTGAGCTGCCTGAGCTGGTTGAGCATGATCGAAGATCTGCGCGATCTTGCGCCTCAGGTGCAGCTCACTTTGTGGAAGAATGAACACTTGCCACTGATTCTGGGGGATATCATGCGCGCAATAGCGGGCCTGCCCGGTGACGCTCCTCTGGAGGATGAGTATGCGTTGCTGTCGTCGCTTCTGACTGAAACCGGTCAACGGCATGTTCTGGACATCGTGCGGGGCGGCGTCGGCCTCGACAAGGACGCTCAACGCGAAAACCTTGCGCGGGTTATGGAAGACTATGCCCGGCCCGATGAGGTCGAAGAAGAACTTGATCTGCCCGGCTGGAACGCAGACATCGTTGACGCATTTACAGAGCTTTACGAGCAGGATTTGGCAATCATCCAGACCATGCAGGGCATCCGGATGCTGTAACCCTTCTGTCCCTGAAGCACCCTTACAGATGCCTTTTCGTTTGCCGGATGATCCAGTCCGCAAACGCTTGTACGGCTTCGTTCCTCTGCCCGGTTGGCGTTGCAATGAAATATGCGCTGCCCGAGGTATTCGCCAGTTGCCCGATCTGGACCAGCGCGCCCGACGCCAACTCGGCCTCGATCAGGTAGGACGGCAAAATCGCAGCCCCAAGCCCGGCAACTGCGCCTTCGATCAGCATCGAGAACTGATCAAAGCGCATCCCTGGAAAAACCGTTCTGGCCTCAAGTCTATGGCTGGCATGATATTCGGACCACAGCCCGGGCCGCGAGGTCAGATGCAACAGCGGCAGATCGAACACATGCTGTTCCTCGAAAGTCCGTTGGTCGCCCAACAACACAGGCGCAGCCGCTACAACAAGTTTTTCCGGGAACAGCTTGCGTAGCCGCGCACCGGGCCAGTCTTCGTGCCCAAAGTGAATGGCAAGGTCCATGCGCCGCTCTTCCAGGCTGAACGGCGTCGTGTAGGAATGCAGATCCAGTTCGATCCCCGGATGCAGGTGCTTGAAATCCGGCAGTCTGGGCACCAGCCACCGTGTCGCAAAGGTGGGCAGGACCGCCAAGGTCAGCAACGACGCACCGTCACCGGCCGCGATCGCACGATTGATCGTACCGTTCAGCCGCTCAAGGTCGCCTGCAAGTTCTTCAAACAAAGCGCGACCCGCTTTCGACAAGCGAACCGCACGTCCGACCCGGCGAAACAGCGTCACCCCCAGCGCAACCTCAAGTTCACGAACCTGACGGCTAACCGCGCCCTGCGTCACACCAAGCTCTTCTGCCGCCATGGTATAGCTTTCGTGGCGTGCAGCAGCCTCGAAACTGCGCATGAGGGCAAAAGACGGCAGGGAATTGATTCTGGGCATATCACTCATGAGTTTTAGTCACTGAAACGATACAAAACAGCGTATTTTTATCAAGTTACTTTGCAGATAGAACCTCAGTCATCTCCAGAGGAAGATTAACAGTGTTCCATCGCGCAAACCGACTAAACGGTATCGAATTGTCCGAAATCGTGCAGATTTCCGAGGCCGCCGCACGCTTGCGTTCGGAAGGGCGCGATGTTCTGGCATTGTCGACCGGTGAGCCTGACCTGCCCACCCCGCCCCATGTGGTCGAAGCAGCCCACGCGGCAGCGCTGGACGGCAAGACGAAGTACCCGCCGACGGCCGGGGTGCCCGATTTGCGCACCGAAGTTGCCCGGCAGGCCAAAGCCGAAGTTGCTCAGGTCATTGTGTCGACCGGTGCCAAACAGGTGATTGCCAATGCCATGCTGGCCAGCCTGAACCCCGGCGACGAGGTCATCATGCCCGCGCCCTACTGGACCAGCTATTCTGACATAGTGCGGATGGCGGGTGGAACGCCCGTCATTCTGCCTTGCCAGATGGATCAGGGATTCAAGCTTCTGCCGGAACAGTTAGAGGCCGCCATTACACCGCGCGCACGCTGGCTGATGCTCAACACGCCGTCGAACCCGTCGGGGGCAATCTATACGCAGAATGAAATTGCCGCCCTCGCATCTGTTCTGTCCCGGCATCCACAGGTCTGGGTTCTTGCGGACGAGATTTATCGCCATCTCAGCTTTACTCCGTTTGTATCAGTGGCCGAGGCGGCCCCTGACCTTTCCGACCGTCTGTTGATCGTAGACGGTGTCGCCAAAGCATGGTCCATGACCGGATGGCGCATCGGCTGGGGGATCGGGCCGGTCGAGTTGATCAAGGCAATGGTGGCCGTTCAGGGGCAGGTTACATCGGGTGCCTGTTCGATTGCACAATGGGCCTCGCTTGCGGCGCTGACCGGCAGCGCGGGCCTGTTGGAAGAACGCCGCGCCGTATTTGCCGAACGCCGTGATCTGGTGGTTGCAGGGTTGAACGATGTTCCGGGTTTGCGCTGCGCGGCTCCCGACGGGGCGTTTTACGCCTTTCCTTCCTGCGCCGGACTGCTTGAGGATCAGGGTGGACCGTTCAAAAATGACGCTGACTTCTGCACCTGGTTGTTGGAAGATGCCGGTGTCGCTCTGGTTCCCGGTCGCGCCTTCGGGTTGCCCGGACATTTTCGCCTGAGCTTTGCTTATGCACAAGATACAATTGCAGCGGGGCTTGCACGTCTCAAAGCCGCTGTAGAAAGGAAACTCTAATGAAACCACAATCCCGCCCCCAGCTTGGCCCTTTCACTTGGGATGACCCTTTTCTGCTGGAAGACCAGCTGGCCGAAGACGAACGCATGGTGCGCGATGCGGCCAACGCCTACGCGCAGGACAAACTGCTGCCACGTGTGACCCAGGCTTTCGCCAATGAAGAAACAGACCCCGAAATCTTTCGCGAGATGGGTCAAATGGGCCTTCTGGGCACGACTATCCCCGAAGAATTCGGCGGCATCGGTGCCAGCTATGTCACTTACGGTCTGGTCGCACGCGAAGTGGAACGGGTCGACAGCGGTTACCGCTCGATGATGTCGGTACAGTCCAGCCTCGTCATGTATCCGATCTATGCCTACGGAACGGATGAACAGCGCCGGAAATACCTTCCGAAACTGGCCAGCGGGGAGTCTATTGGCTGCTTTGGCCTGACCGAGCCCGATGCGGGCTCGGACCCCGGCGGCATGAAAACCGTCGCGAAAAAGACCGAAGGGGGCTATGTCCTCAACGGCTCAAAGATGTGGATTTCGAACGCGCCCATTGCTGACGTATTTGTTGTGTGGGCCAAATCAGACGCGCATGACGGCAAGATCAAGGGTTTCGTACTTGAAAAAGGCACACCCGGTCTTTCAGCCCCGAAGATCGAAGGCAAACTGTCGCTGCGCGCCTCGATCACGGGTGAGATCGTGATGAACAATGTCGAGGTCGGGGAAGATGCTCTGTTGCCGGGTGTCGAAGGTCTGAAAGGGCCGTTTGGCTGCCTAAACCGTGCACGATACGGTATCGCCTGGGGATCGATGGGCGCAGCCGAGGCCTGCTGGCACGCCGCGCGGCAATACGGTCTGGACCGAAAACAGTTCGGTCGCCCATTGGCGCAAACGCAGCTGTTCCAGCTGAAGCTTGCGAACATGCAGACCGAAATCGCCTTGGGGCTTCAGGCCGCTCTGCGCGTGGGTCGCCTGATGGACGAAGCCCGCGCAGCGCCAGAAATGATTAGTCTGATCAAGCGCAACAATTGCGGCAAGGCACTAGAGGTCGCACGCCACGCACGTGACATGCACGGTGGCAATGGCATCAGCCAGGATTTCCACGTGATCCGCCACATGGTGAATCTTGAAACCGTGAACACATATGAAGGCACTCATGATGTTCACGCCCTGATCCTGGGTCGCGCGCAAACGGGCCTGCAAGCCTTCGCCTGAGGACGACAAAGATGGATCGCGCAACCATTGTGCATGACAACTTCCTGCGCCGGGTTGCGGCACGGGATTTTCCCGATGGCGCGACGCCGTCTGGCCCACTGACAGCGTCTGAAGCGGTCGGGCTATATCGCGCGCAATGTCTCAGCCGCGCTTTGGACCGCCAAAGCCGGGCTATGCAGAAAGCCGGTCAGGGGTTTTATACCATTGGCTCCTCTGGTCACGAAGGGATGGCCGCCGTGGCGGCAGCCCTGCGCCAGACAGACCCTGCTTTTCTGCACTACCGCGACGCCGCGTTTCAGATCGCCCGGTCCGATCAGGTGCCGGGGCAGAGCCCGACATGGGATATTCTGTTGTCCTTCGCTTCATCCTCTGATGATCCGATCAGCGGTGGGCGGCACAAGGTGTTGGGGTCAAAAGCGCTCTGCATCCCGCCGCAGACCTCGACCATTGCCAGCCACCTGCCCAAAGCAGTCGGCGCGGCTTATGCAATCGGGGCAGCCCGCCGTCACAAACCAGAACATGCAGAAATGCCGGACGACGCCATCGTCTATTGTTCCTTTGGTGATGCCTCGGCCAATCATTCCACCGCGCAAGGCGCATTCAACACTGCACAGTGGACGTCTTACCAGTCGGTTCCCCTGCCGCTGCTGTTTTGCTGCGAGGACAACGGGATCGGAATTTCGACTAAGACACCACAAGGCTGGATCGCCGCAACATTCTCTCATCGACCGGGACTGAAGTATTTCTCGTGCGACGGGCTCGATATTTTCGAAACCTACCGTATAGCACAAGAAGCCGCCGCCTATGTCCGCAGCCGTAAGAAACCCGCATTTCTGCACATCCGCACGGTGCGCCTGTATGGCCACGCCGGAGCAGATATGCCCACCACGTATTTGCCGAAATCCGAGGTCGAAGCTGAAGAGTCGAACGACCCCCTGCTGCACTCCGTCCGTCTGCTGGAACAATCCGGTTCGATGCAACCGGATGACGCGTTGAAGGTATACACCGACACCTGCGACCGCGTAGCGCGCGTCGCCGACAAGGCGATCACCCGCCCTCGCCTGAAAACCGCAGGTGACGTGATGGCCAGCCTGATCCCGCCCGCACGCCCCTGCGCCCCGACCAATGGCCCGACACCCGAGCATCGGGCTGAGGTATTCGGCGGCGACCTCAAAGCACATGCTGAACCCCAGATCATGTCGCGCCTGATCAACTGGGCCCTGAGCGACCTGATGCTTGAACACGGCGAGATCGTGATGATGGGCGAAGATGTCGGGCGCAAAGGCGGTGTCTATGGCGTGACGCAAAAGCTTCAGGCCCGTTTCGGACCCGACCGGATGATCGACACGCTGCTAGACGAACAGTCGATTCTGGGCCTCGCCATCGGGATGGCCCAAAACGGGTTTACGCCCATGCCGGAAATCCAGTTCCTGGCCTATCTTCACAACGCCGAAGACCAGTTACGCGGCGAAGCAGCCACCCTGCCCTTCTTCTCGAACGGTCAGTACACCAACCCGATGGTCGTTCGCATCGCCGGGCTGGGGTATCAAAAGGGCTTTGGCGGGCATTTCCACAATGACAACTCGGTCGCGGTTTTGCGCGATATTCCGGGGCTGATCCTGGCCTGCCCATCGAACGGCTCCGACGCTGCACGAATGCTGCGTGAATGCGTGCGGCTGGCCCGGGAAGAACAGCGGTTGGTCGTGTTTCTGGAACCCATCGCGCTCTACCCGATGCGGGACCTGCACGAAGCCGGGGACGCAGGCTGGATGCACACTTACCCCGACCCATCTGAAAGGATCGGTTTCGGCGAGGTCGGCGTGGATGGAGATGGCGACGATCTGGCCATCGTTACCTTTGGCAATGGCGTCTACCTCAGCCATCAGGCGCGCAAATCGCTGCAGGCCGACGGGACAAAAACCCGGATAATTGACATGCGCTGGTTGTCGCCGCTTCCCAAAGACGCGCTGACCCGGGCCGTAAGCGGCGCCAAGCGGATATTGATCGTCGATGAAACCCGGCATCACGGCGGCGTGGCCGAAGCCCTGATGGCCCATTTCCACGAAACCACTGATGTGCCGATGGCTCGTATTACCGCCGAAGACAGCTTTATTGCCACCGGCCCGGCCTATGCCGCGACCATGCCATCGAAAGACAGCATCGAGGCCGCAGCAAGATCCCTTATGGAGACGGGCAAATGAGGTCTGCGAAACAAACCGCTGTTGTCATCTGTCCGGGGCGCGGAACCTATAACAAACCCGAATTGGGTGTTCTGGGTCGGCATTTTACCGACAAGGCCCTGCTGGCACATTTCGATGGCATGCGGCGCGCACAGGGTCAGGAAACCCTAAGCGAACTGGACGGCGCAACACGGTATTCCGTGGCAAAGCACACGCGCGGAGACAATGCCTCGGCCTTGATCTATGCCGCCACGCTGGGCGATTTTCGTGCCATCGATCCGGAGAAGATCGACGTGGTGGCTGTGACCGGAAACTCGATGGGCTGGTATTCAGCCCTGGCCTGCGGGGACGCTCTGACCGCCGAGGCAGGGTTCGAGGTGGTCAACACCATGGGAACACTCATGCAGCAGAGCCTGATTGGCGGCCAGTTGATCTATCCTTTCATGGATGCCGACTGGCAGCCGAACCCGGCACGCAAGGCCGAACTGCTGGCTCTGGTCGCTGAGATCGACGGCACCGGCGCGACCCTCACCCTGTCAATTGATCTGGGCGGGATGCTGGTTCTGGCCGGGGATGAAGCTGGGTTGTCCGCCTTTGAAAACAAGGTGCCTGTGGTGCAGGAACGATTTCCGATGCGGCTGGCCAATCACGCAGGGTTTCATTCACATCTGCAACGCCCAGTTGCCGAAGCCGGTCGCGCCCGCCTTGCCGCAGATCTGTTCCGGCAACCCAATTTGCCCATGATAGATGGCCGTGGTCAGATCTGGTGGCCCGGAGCCTGTGATCTGGACGCGCTTTGGGACTACACCTTGGGTCATCAGGTGACCGAAACCTATGATTTCACAAAGGCCGTATCACAGGCCGCGAAAGAGTTCGCACCCGACATGTTCATCGTCACCGGACCGGGAACCACACTGGGCGGAGCCGTCGCGCAATGTTTGATCCTGAGCAATTGGTACAAGATGCAGGACAAAGCAAGCTTTCAGACCAGCCAACGCGAAGAACCTTCGCTGATCTCAATGGGGATCGAGGATCAACGCGCACGTGTGACCTGACCTTGCACACCTTGGCGGTTCGCCCGGCGCAAATCGATCTATCGCGGGCACTCCGCTCCACTCTTCGCACCGAACCTTCTGTTCAGAGCCTGCCCAAAAAAGCGCCTACTTATCAAATCCACGCTTCTGAAACGGGAACAGATGACTGAGCACCCAACCCCGCGCGGTGACCCGTTATCCAATGCTTCAGGTCATTTGGCACCTTCGCGCAAATCCGGACTCTTTCGATCGAGCACCTTGCAGACAGGCGGCCTGTCTAGGGTCAGGATTCATAACCACTAGATGACTAGAGCCGCGAGCGCGATGGCTGATAGGAAGACCTTGGGACAACGATCATAGCGTGTTGCCACGCGCCTCCAATCCTTGAGCCTGCCAAACATGATCTCGATGCGGTTGCGGCGTTTGTACCGGCGTTTGTCGTATTTTACCGGCGCCTTGCGTTGCTTTCGGCCGGGGATGCAGGCGCGTATCCCTTTGTCTTTCAAGGCGTCTCGGAACCAGTCGGCGTCATAGCCACGATCACCGAGCAGCCAGTCCACATTTGGTATGCTCCTAAGCAGAGCCCGAGCACCGATGTAATCGCTGACCTGCCCGGCGGTAACGAACAGGTTGAGCGGGCGACCTTGGCTATCACAGATAGCATGCAACTTGGTATTCATGCCGCCCTTGGTTCGGCCCCTCTCGGCAGCATCCTTCGGATGCGCCTGCCGGGCAGTGAATCAGGCGGCCACGCCCCCCTTTTTGGCGCCCAAGCTGGACGCCGTGCGATGGGCTTTTAGATATGTGGCGTCGATCATGACCGTCTTCTTTTCACCGTGCTCGGCGGCCAGACCAGCCAACATTCGTGCGAAGATGCCTTTCTAGCTCCAATGCTTCGACCGGCTGTAGAGCGCTTTGTGAGGTCCGTATTCCCTGGGGGCATCTCGCCAACGCAACCCATTTCGATTGATGAAGATAATCCCACTCAGCACCCTTCTATCATCGACCCGTGGCCTGCCGTTCGACTTCGGGAAGAAAGGGGAAAGCTTGGCCATCTGCTCGTCTGTCAGCCAATAAAGGTCGCTCATATCATCGCTCCGTTTTCGAGCCGTGAATCAAGCAACGAAGCGAAAATCAATGCATCCTGACCCTAGTTAGAGAGGGTTCAGTGAATCCGGCCAGCGCCTTGAGTGTTCCGTGATCACGAGCAGCACATCTGCGCCGGACAGTGCTTCGCGCGTATCACGGATCATGCGCAGGTTCAGGTCGTCGATAACAGACGCAGAAATCGGTCGGCCGGGATTGTAATAGACTGTAATCAGGAATGTTCGCCCAAGTTTGGTGACGGACAGATCCTGTAGTGATCCTCCATCCTGAACAATAGCAGCACGCAGAGCCCGTCGGGCTGCAGCGATGTCTCCGGGGCTTGCGCTGACGCCCGCCAATTCACCCAATCCTCTGCGAAAATCTGTGACGTAGGTTCCGACCGCCAACAAGCACAGTACTAGGACGATTACCGAGTCGCCCACCGGCGCAACTGGTGCCAGCGGACCGTCGCGGAACAAGTAGACGGCACCCAGCCCTACACCTGCCGCCGCCGTGATCAGCCCGTCGAACATCGCGGCCTTGGACTCGAGCCGCAGGATCGAGCTGTTCTTTCCCATTCGGCGCCAGGTGAAATGATGGAAGCCCCACATGAAGGTGCATGTGAGGCCAATCCCGGCGAAGTAGATGATCATCGGCGCAAAGTTCAACGGCTCAGGCATTATACCGTTGAGGTAGTTGTAGATATTCTTGATCGCATTCGTTATTGCGAACAAGACCAAGCCGAGAAGAGACAGTGAGCGAAATGTCGCAAAAATAGCCTCGTCAGCGGCGTAGCCGAAAGGGCGGACCTTGTCCGGACCCGCATCGATGCGACGACTGATCCGACGCCCAAGCAGCGCCGAGCCGAACCCGACCAGGGAGAACAGTCCGTCCATCATGATCGCGTTTGAATTCGACAACATACCAGCCAGCACCCCCGCGGCGGCCATGAAAAGGTTTCCCCACATGGCCACGCTGAGAGAGCGTCTTTCCAGCCGTTTTCTGCTATCTGAATTCAGCGTCATCATATTTTGCAGTCCTGATGTGACATCAATCTGCTCTTCCAATATCCTTCCGTTGATGTTTCGCCAACACTTGTGGTGAATATTAGAAGAATCCGTCAACAGGTCAGTGGTTTATCCCCATGGCATCGCCATTTGTGGACAGGTCCCTTCATAAAGAGTTTTCTTGGCGCCTGAGATCATTTAGCCAGCACTCATTTCTCCGGCCTCACATGATTGTTGATTTCCACTGAAAAGTGACCCGGTAGGCCTGATAACTTTCACTGAGAATTGACCCTTGTGAACACATTGCTCCGAGGATTTTGTTTGGGGAGACTTGAAGTGATCGGCATGGAATTTTTTGAGTGTCATACGACGCTGGGCATTGCGTGACAAAATGCCAATCCGCGATAATTAACGGCGCACGGGGCTGTCTCGCAACACCGTCAGAAAGTATCTGCGCGAAGGTGCTGTAGAACCGAGGTTCAAGACGCCGCCGCGTTTGAGCAAGTTGGTTCCGTATGCGGATCGGTTGCCTGATGGCTCTCACTTTGCCCAAAGAAACAGCGTGGAGTAGTACAACTTGATTTACGTCAGGCAAAGTAGATCGCCTGACGGATCAGACCAACTGAATTGGCTATACCCCAGTTCAGCATCTGAAAATGTGTGTTCTGGCTTCCTTCGTGGCCGAACCAGTTGCAGAAATAGTTTCCCGCGATCAGAAAAGCGGCCCAGATGGCGCGATACAGCGCGACACTAATCATATCAAGACAGAGCGCCGCCGGAAGAGCGACAAACCCCACAGCAGCGCTAGCCATTGCACTGACACCAGTCACAGACCGGCAACGTCCAGGACGGTTTTCGCAGCCAGTGTGGGCTGTCGCACCTCTTCAGTGCGTAACCGCCTGTTAAAGGTATGTTCGTACAAGCCCTACGCCGATCCGGCGAACACGATCGCCGGTCTTGTCAAACCAACATGGTCTGATAGGCTTTGGGCGCTCGGTTGGTCTCGTACGACGTTGCTTTGAAAGGCCTTCATCCGAAGTACCTTTTATATTGTTCCATTAGAATTCGTTTGAGGCAAAGAATAACGTCCAGGGCTTCTTACTCGGACAGTGGGCCCAATTGGGGCAACAAAACGGAGGCGCGTGCATGAATCGGACAATACCTGCAGACCCTTCACAGCCAAACATTCCCTATCGTTCGCGCTCGGTTAATCCAGAATTGAAAGTACTATGTATTCTAGTCGAAGCTGCAAATCGTTTTTTTCCAGTTGCTGACACAAAACGGTCGCCGATCAGAGCAGGTGTTGGTCTAGTACTGGCAGTAGCTCTGATATCTACTCCCATTCAGTCATTCGCAGAAGTTACCGTGATAGGTCCCGGCGAACGCGTCACAGTGGAGGATGGCGGGCGACAGACGTCGATGATCGTCACAGGTGTTCTGGGCGCACAGGTTGTTCCGGAGTATTTCGGAGCGAATAGTCAGCAGCTTTATCCAATGGGAAGTGTCGAAGTTCCGTTTCTGTTTTCTCAGTTTCTTCGGTATGGCGATCCGGTCCTGACGGAAGATCCATTGGTATTTCCTCCCGGGTTCATTCCCAGGCTATCAGCGCGATATGTTCCGCCACGGGACTCTTCCGACTACCCAGAGCTGACTGGCCTGGAAGATGTCGGTCTATCCATCGAAATCGGCGCAGGGGTCGGATATGTTTCGCGGAACGCCGAAGTTTTTGCAGATCTTCGGTATGGGCTGGGCGGGCACGACAGTTTCGTCGCCGCAATCGAAGCCAATTACATAGCGCGCCCGATGGATCGAATGACAGTGCGCTTCGGGCCGCGACTGCTGTTCGGTACAGACAAATATAATCAGACTTATTTCGGAATTACGCCGGACGAAGCCATACGCAGTCAATACCCCGCCTACGACCCAGCTGGAGGGTTGGTCAGTGCAGGGTTGGAACTCGTCGTCACCCACAGGTTCGCCGATACTTGGTGGCTGGAAGTTGGTGCCAAATACGAAAGGTTTCAAGACGCGGCTGCCGGCTCACCCATCGTTCGTAATGGGTCCGCCGATCAGTTCGAAGTGCGTGTTGGTCTCCGTCGCGCCTTTTTAGTGCGCTTCTGACGTGGTCGAAACCTTTTCGCACAGACCACTTGTAGGGGATTTGTTGCAAAGATGTGAGCCCGTTGAGTTGTATCAGCAATCGCCTGTGAGTCAGACGGCGAGCTCAGCGAACTGCTGAAATGGACAGAGTCAAGGCTTGAGTTGGCCCTTGCGGATCATGTACGACACTTCAATTCCGTCGAGCGTTGCCGCCGCTGAAGCGAAGGCCTTGAACCCCAGCATTGGCCGCGTGCGTCTCTTGATGAAACGATGTTCCTGTTCCACGATATTGTTCAAGTATTTCCGCCTCACCATCTCAATCGGGATCGTGCAGACAAAGTCTTTGAGCATTTTATTGATGGCCTTAATCCCCGTTACTCTGATTATGCCTCCTTCATTTTAAAAGTTTTTTCGTGTGTCCAGATGCCGAGCATCAGGATCGCAAGTCTTTTGGCAAGAGCGACAACGCCTTTTTGTGACTGGTAGGCGTTTCGAGAGCCCGAGCCCATCTCTGTAATTCCGATCCATTGCCCAGTTTTACTCGGTTCAGAAAACTGTCTGCCGTCATCGACTACCGGGTAAATTTAGGGGGTAACTCAAGAACACTGCGAAGAGGATCACATCTTTCGGATACTGTGCGCCTTGGAAGGAGATCATAAACAGACTTTCGACTTCAATATTTTGATATCCATTCACTCGAAACACTTATGAGCGTCAGCAGTCAAAACTTAGCAACAGATCCCCTTGACTCTGCCCGTTTCGTCAATCCGACGAGTTGGCAATCTGAACCCATAGCGATCGCAAATCTATTTGACCGACCTAAAACTTTGCAATGAAACCTATCTACTCGCCTCGCACCTCGACGAATCGGCTCGCCTCAAGCCTCTTCAGTCCCTCGTCAATTCGCGCACGTAGCCGATCGTCCATCATAATTTTCGCTGCATAGTCTGTGGGATCGACGCCGCGTTCTGTGAATGTCGCGATCGCGGCGCGGGCACTTTCGAATTCCCCGGCCAGCGCATGCGTGACCGCGATCAGTAACCAGTCGTAGATCGCATCGCGCGCGTCGATGTCACGGACAAGGTCGGAGGCTGAGCAATAATCTCCCGCGATCAATGGTTCCATCGCGAGCGATATGGACACCCAGATTGGCAGCAACGGGTTGCGTTCGCGCGCTTCTCGCACAAGCGCAAGGCCGTCTTCGATGTCACCCGACTTGGCGAGCCAGCCACCGACCAATGCCATCATCAGCGTCGCGTTTGGGTTAGCATCGACGGCACGCGAGATTAGATTTCGGTACCGTGCAGCGTCCCCCTGTGCTTGGGTAAAGGCTGCTGAGGCAAAAAGCGCCTCCTGGCAATTGGGAGCCAGAGCGATGGCCTTCTCAGCGTGGATTCTTCCCGGCTCGATCACATCTTCGATCGGGGTAGCGCCGAGTGTCGCTGCTTCGATCAATGCTATCGCAACCAAAGCATGGGCGAGACCGCTCGATGGGTTGTGCCGGAGGGCGCCTTCTGCGAGCTCCTGAAACTCCTTCAGGCTATCAAGTCGTGATGTACCTACGTGTGCATGAAACGCCAGAAGCGCTTCATAGACGCCTGCATCCGTAGCACTGCGGCCGGTATATTGCGCGTTCAGATCTTCGGCGACGATACCGTAGGCATCAGCCAACCGTCTCGCACATTGGCACGCGATGTCCTCCTGAAGTCCGAATACATCGGCATAGTTGGACTCGATCCGAAACCGGTCTGACCAGATCAAGGTCTCATCAGGAAGCCGGCTCAACTGGACTAAAATGCGAAGGTTCCCACCGGCCTCGCGAACGTTGCCACGCAATATGTAGTCGACCCCTCCTGCAAGGGCCGAATTGTTGTTGTCAGATGCGATCACGCTCTCATGCCAACCGGAAATCACGCGTAGATGGCCAAAGCGCGCCAGCTCAAGTGCGATCTCCTCGGGAAGTCCGTCTCGGTACAATCGCGCCTTTTCTCCATCTTCTCCGGTAAAACCCAGGATAGCCAGCTTGGGCAACTCCGTCTGCGGGGTCCTTATTACCTTGGCCCGAACTGGAGGTCGCATATCGAAGCAAGGTCGATAGTGCCCCTTTGGCACCGATACCACCAACTGGTCTCCGGCGCCCGAGGTCAGGTAATAGTGTTCGAGTGCCTTTCGCAACTTGATCGCTTCGAGCCGGACGACGGGATCGCTGTTAGGGTCGAAACTGGCGTCGCGACCGAAAACATCCATTGCCAGTGCAGTGCCCTTAAGGAGATCTCCACGTCCGGCGAGTTCTTCCTTCACAAGGTGGGTCAGGAACCTTTGAACCCGTGGCCCGGCGGTGAAATCCGAAGAGGAAAGAATGCGATTGAGTTGTGCAGTGACCGCTTCCTCATCTGGTTGAATTTCGGTCAATGCTTTCACACTCCCTAGCACCAACTTGTATCCGGTTCATACAGGCCGATGGTAGCAGCGTCGAAGAACATGGTCGAGAGGGCCGCCCGGAAACTTCGCAGCAGAGCCTCCTAAACATAACGGTGGACCAGTTCAGTAAGGGTGGCGCAGTTCCGCATTCTCGGTGGCAAATTGATATTATTCGTATATGATGGAACGACTAACAGGGGAGACAACAGATGAAGTTTATTTCTGCCAGTGTACTGGCGTTATGTGCCAGCCTTGCTCATGCTCAGGATGCCGCAGACCTGGTTTTGAAAAATGCTTTCGTCCTGACAATGGACAATGAAAATCCCGAGGCGCAAGCCGTTGCCGTACGAGGCAATCAGATCGTGTATGTTGGCGACGTGAATGGCGTGGAAAGCTTGACTGGCGAGAACACCGAAGTCCTTGATCTGACCGGCAAGATGGTGCTCCCCGGCTATGTCAGCGCCCACGACCATGTTCTTGGCTCCGCGTGGTCGACACTAGGCGTCGATCTGAATGCGGCAAAAGACAAAGAAGAAACACTGCAGATGCTGCGGGACTACGTGGCGGAAAACCCGGATCTGCCGATCGTTGTCGGCCAAGGATACAATGCAACCCTTATGGGGGGGGCGCCGACTGCCGCTGAGTTGGATGAAATCATCCCCGACAAGATCGCGATTATCATCGACTTCACCATTCACGACGCGTGGCTGAACACCAAGGCGCTCGAAGCCGGAAACATCACCAAAGATACGCCGGACCCGGTGCCGGGGGTTACTTACTGGATCAGGGATGACGACGGGAACCCATTGGGCGTCGGCAAGGAAGGATCGTGGTTTCCTGTCTATACGAAGGTCGCTTGGGATCCCGAGCGAATGATCGAGGAAAGCCGCAAAAAACTTCAGCCACAAGTGGTCGCAGGCGGCACAACAACAGCACTGATTCCTGGTGTTGTCACTCCGAATTTCACAAACGCACCTGGCATGTTCGATGATTTGGAGATTTCCATGAAGGTGCTTGAAAAAGCGCTCGCCGACGGTGATTTGCCAGTGCGAACGTTTGTTCAACCGGCCTACAAGGACGCGACAGCCGATCCGGTTGAATTTGCGGCGCGGGCACGTGCAATGGCCGACAAGTACAACGGTGACTTGTTTCGCGTACATGGCATCAAGTTACACCCCGAAGGGACATGGAGTGCCGGCGCGGTTCTGATGCTGGAGCCGTTCGAGGGAACAGACAATATAGGCATCTCGGCGGTGAAACCGGATCAGATGAAAGAGGTCGTCAAGGCCGCAAACGACCAAGGTCTAGATGTTTTTGCCCATGTTGAAGGGTCGGGCACTGTGCGTGGGATGATTGACGCGATCCTTGCGTCGCGCGACTCCGGCAACGCGGACGAGCGCAATGCGCTGCATCACTATCAGATCGTTCATCCTGATGACCAGCAACGCATGATCGACAACAGCATTCCGGTAAACATCACCCCGATTTTTTCGGTAGATTGGGCTGGGCAGGATCAGGACTTTCTCAGCATGTTGGGTGACACGCGCACGAACGAGCGTGTTTCTCAATACAGGCCACTGGCCGATGCCGGGGTCAGCGTCAGCCTTGCAGGAGATTACCCATCCGCGCCGATGTCGACCAACAGTATGCTCTATCAGATCTATACTGCGGTTACGTTCAAGAACCCCCTGGACCCCGCGAACTCTAAGAAGTTCCCAAATGGAGCTGCCCCGCTGGACCTGATGCAGGCGATTGAGGCCGTAACAATCAATCCAGCTTGGCAATTGAGAATGGAAGACAAACTGGGCTCCCTAGAGGTGGGGAAATTGGCCGATATCGTGATTCTGGACCGAAACATTCTGGAATTGGATAATCCCGAAGAGCTGCTGACGACCAAGGTTCAAGCAACGATTATGGATGGACAATTCCGCCATCGGGATGGACTATAGTCGCGGTCAATACGACCGAACTTCAGAGGCACCCCACATTATGGAGGTGCCTCTTTTTTCGTTTTGACCCAGATGTTTGATCCCAAGGTTTGATAATGCGACCCTTTCGCAGCCCTGGAATTGGGACACATCATATTCGCGACGGATGTAGGTCGACATGATCTGCGAGGTCAAAAGGATTCGGTACCGCCTGCACAATCTGAATTCAGGGCCAAATCGAATACTCCACATTCCGAACCATCAGACGCCTGTAGGCGAGCACTTGGGGCGGGACAAAAACAGAATTCGTCCAGATCGCCGCTGCCTCGCTTTCGTAGCTGACGTGATCGTCGAGCACTATCCGCACGACCCGTGTACGTGTCTCAGGTGAATAGCGGTTCGCTCTGTTGTTTTTTTTGGCTGCGATCTTTCCTTGATTTGGAGCCTCCGGAAACCCCGGAGCGGGTCACTTCAAGGCTGCCGAGCATACCTCAGGCTAATCCCGAAACGCTTTAGTGTTGAGCTTTTAAGGCCAACAAGCATCAACGGTCCACCGTGTTCTTTCTGCGCTCGAAGAGGGAAAGAATATGTGCCGCAATCACCATTACCAGCCAAATCAAAGACGAACTGAAATTTTCGGCCGCAGCAAGTGGCAAAACCCCAAACCCAAATAATATTGAAACGAAATCACTTGCCTGCCAGCCATCGGCAAGCAGGTCGGGCAATAATCCAAGAAAGCTGCCGAATGCGCCTGCAATCAATGTTGACAAAAGTCCGCCAACCAATGCTGTCACCCATCCCCCAACGCCTGAACGACCAAACATCGGAGCAAGCAGAAACCCCATGAACGCCCCACCCAACGTCATCGCAATCACGTAGCGTGTCACCAGCCCGAAGTTCTGCTTCGCCCACTCGTCACTCAACCCGCCGGGAAGGTCCCGAGAAAGGAAGAGCAGGAATAAGCTTGCACCGATCACGGCCATTACCAATGTTGCTGCTCGTCGTGGCGCTTTATACTGTGATTTCGCGACTGTCATTCAATCGGTCCAAATCGAGAGGGATTTTGATGGGTGCGAACGGGGCCGCTCCGTGGCTCGGTTTTTTCGCGTAAACAGGTCAACCGCATCAATCTGCTTGTTTAATTATACAACAAAACGCGTGCGCGGCGTCAACGGCAAGCAAGGGAATTAAAACCATGCAAAACATCCAGGAACATTGATTGCATTTGCGGTCGTCAAATGGTCGGGGCTGCCGTCGGGGCCACTCAACTGTTTCTAACGAAAACAGTTAACGACCGTGGGGAGCAAGTCACGGCCTATTAACAAATAAACAAATTTGATTATGATCGCCTTACAAAGGAGGCGAGGTGTTCCATTATGAAGCGGTTTTGGCAAGTTCTCCTATCTTCAAATTCAGCACGTGCATTTTTCCCTGTTTCGACACAGGTTTCAGCGGTTCTCGGCGCTCTGACATTCATTGCAGCTTCGATAATCGGCGGCACAGCGGCGGCTCAGTTTCCAATTGCGGGAAGCTACGGGTTGGGTGGCGGGTTGGGACAAACCTCTGCTGTACTGCCTCCTCAGGGAACTAGGGTAATCGAAAATGGGTGGATCAACTACGATATCCAACGTTATGTCGATGACAACGGAGATGACATCGGTGCACCAACGCCCACAGTCAACGCGGCCCGGTTGACCTTCAGATATGTTTTTCGTGACGTCAGGATACTCGGGGCCGATTATGCGGCAGGCGTTGTCCTGACTTACCGAGATCAGATATTGCGGCCTGAACCCGGGTCGGGGACAGACTACCATCTGGGAGACACAGTTGTCACACCAATCGCGTTGGGGTGGCATCACAATACCTGGCACTTTCAAACATCCTACACCTTTTGGGCCCCAACCGGAGAATTTGAAGCGGGTGGAAGCACCAACACCGGCAAGGGCCTTTGGAGCCACATGCTGTTCGTAGGATCAACATGGCAGCAGGACGCAAGCCTGCCTTGGGCGGCAACGTTTCAGGCACGTTACGAAACGTTCGGACGCCAGAAAACCACCGATATTCGCCCAGGTGACGTCCTGTCATTGGAGTTTGCTTTTGGAAAAGAAGTCGCCCGGGGCTTCAGTCTGGGGCTTTTGGCGGCACGATCATTCCAAGTTTCAAAGCAAAGCGGTACACCCGGAGGCAATCCCTCAAAATATGAGATCAACCTAATCGGAGCTGAAGGTGTCTGGAAACCCAAAGATCTTCCAGGCGCTCAGATCGCCTTGCGCATGGGGAAGGAATTTGACAACCGAAACACGACGGAAGGCTTCGCGACCCTGCTGTCGCTTGCCTACGCATTTTAACCGGAGTGCATGAGGTCATTCGGTGAATCGTTTACCTTCAAAGGAAAAATGAGAGAAGATCGTGCCTGCGTGGCGATTTTGGCTATGAGTGTAGGCTGTGCTGCGACAGCGCAAAGTACTGATCCGGATGCTTCAGAAGCGGCGGCACGCGCAGCATTGTCAGTTTTGAGTATTGCTGCCACCCCAAACGAAACAATGTCTTCTTTTTCTTTTCTAAGGGCAACAGGCGACACAAAAAGCCTTAGATCAAGCCAACTCCGAGGCGGGTATCACCCGCTCGAAAATGGCTTATATCTTGAAGGGCTTGTGGCTTATCAGAAATACAACCCGGTGCTTTTCTTTCCAGAAATTGCACCTGGTGTCGATGTGGACGTGACCTGGGCAAGTGTAGCGGCAACCTTTGGTTTAGGCTGGGAGTTTCCGTTGAAAAACGACTGGCGCATTCGTCCGGTCGGGCATGTATCATTCGGCCATGTTACGGCTGATGCTTCAATTATTGACTTCCCGTTGCTTCCGGTCAATTCGCAGTCGGCGGATTCAGTTGACGGAAACCTGAATGCACTGGGATTAGGGGCATCTGTCGCCGTATTCAAGGAGACCCAGGTTGGCCTTTGGCAGGCAGAATACCGATTTCGCCAAACGTTTCTGGAGTTTCACCCAATTGACGAACCACAAGCCGGTGGGGCCAAGGCCAACTCCAACCAGACGACGCTTTTTTCTCGCCATCGCTATCCTTTGAAAGATGTCAGGTTCTTCAACTTGCCCACGCACCTAGTTCTGGATGCTGGACTGGTGTACTATCGAGGGGATGCCGCAAAGGTTCTGGACACCGATTGGTTGGCAACTGCTGGTGTCGGCATCGAGTTCGACGCAAGCCGAATTGGTGTTCCATTGGTTCAGGCCGGGCGGATAATGCTGAGTGGTGTAATCGCCGAGGATTTTGACGGTTATTCCATAGGCTTGGGCCTAAGGTTTTAGCGTCGCGCTCAACTTTGAACTTAAGACAATGTTCGGACGTGGGTTTCCCCGTTGGGAATCCAAATCTATGAATCTTGTAAGTTTCTGGATCTGTTGCAAACTTTTGACCTATGGCCTTCGTTGAGTTAGCGCCTGTTTGGCTGATGGCAGGTGTTGTCACGTTAACCCGCGATCCGCATAAAGATCCTGGTTTTTGGATTTCAAACGTAAACGGTAACTCGATCACACGTGGGCAGCGAGGTTCCAGGGCAAGAGATCGTCGATCTGGCTTTGTTTGTGGCCGTTGACGATGGCTGAGAGCGTTGCGGTCAGGTATACATGTGGATCGACGTTGTTAAGCTTGCAGGTTTCGATCAGCGAGGCGATGACGCCCCGGTTTTCGGCGTCCGCGTCGTGTCCGGCGAAGAGCGCGTTTTTCCTGTTCAGGGGCAGTACCCGTTCATTCTGCCCATGTCGGGCAGCTTTCCCGTGTGCGTTACGGATGGAATGCCTATTTCGGTTCAGATATCCGGGTGTTTCAATCCCGCCAGCGCGGTGATGGACAATACGTAGCTTTGGAGCGCGATCATGGCACCGGAGTGGGTTCTTGACGCGGCAGTGTGTTCGACCCTGAGTTTGGGCGTCCCGCTGGTTTCCATTGCTGCGCTTAATGATCTTCATGGTGTTCTCGCGTCCCTGGGGTTCCGGCGAAGCGTTTCGAAGAGGAAACGACAAAGGAGGCCGAGTATGATTCCGGAACGAAGGACCGATCCAGCGCAGCTGCCGCTACCCTTTCATCCCAATCCGATTATGCAGATTACGCAGGAGGAGAAGGCAACTGCTCTGACCGCGCTGGCCCAACTTCTGCTTTCGGCCGAGCCTCCCCCACTGAACTGGTCCACCGCTATGTTTAGGAAACGGAGGACCACGAATGTCCTTTACGACCTTCTCACTGTGGCTCTGCTTGGTTCCGGGTTTCTTTCTCATCTCCACTCCTTGGTGGTTACGATGAGCCAGAAATCCTCTCTTATCAAATCAACCTAAACTGTCCCATTAGCACTGACGTCAGAAACTGGTTGTGAATCCTGACCCTAGAATCAATTACCCCGACTACGCATAAATTATGTGAAGTCGGGATATATTTGGTTAGCTTGCCACTCCTAAAAACGGTAGTTCAAACCGAATGTCGCAGTGGTGACACTAAAATTATTGTCTCCGCCGGATGTGTCAAACCTGTCTTCAAGAATTTCGCCGAATAGTGAAACGTTATTAGAAATGCGGTGCTCCAATCCAATGCCGATTGTATATCCCCATTCGTCATTGGTTGCACTACTCGCAGCGTAAGCTGAGCCGGTCGTTACGTAGGCCAAGGTGTCTCCAAAAGAGTAGCCACCCCGAATTTTGATGCGGCTCAAGCTGTCCAAGTCGCCAATACCTGCGGAAACATTGGAGTAGCTAGAGTCAACTGAAAGACCAGCTACCCAACTACCGTCAATTCCCCAATCGCGACCCACATGAAGTCCAACCAAGTCGCCATGGCCATCCAAGTCCTCTGCAAGGTTCCCATAGCCAAAACGGGCTCCGACGTAGCTGCCATTCCAGTCTGCTGCGAAAGCAGGAACAGAGGTGAACGCCATCACTGTGGTCATTGCGATCGCCGCGGGTTTTATTACCATTCTTCCAGACATTGTCTTACCTCGGTGAGTTGTTCGTTTGAGATCCGACGGTATGAGATTTGTTAACCGTCCTCTGGTTAACTGTGGAAGATTGAGAACATTCTGGAGGTTCGAAACTGTAAGTTACAGTTACCGAACTGAACCTTCCCATCTGAATAAAACTGACCTGCCCGGTGTTGTTACGTTAGCTCGCGATCAAGCAAAGAATACTGTTTAATAAAATTCAGGCTGCTTGAGTGGCGGCATTTCAGGCGTCAAATGCTTCGAGGCGGTGATATCGAATTGTTCAGGCGGAGCGGCGGCGAGCGGGGACGCTGGAGCGGTTGCGGATTGCGGAGTGTGTCGCCATGTACCTTTGCAACCCTGCTGGAGAGCGACGGCCTTGCATTGTCCTTTCTCGCTTTCGGAATGGGAGATGGCTGTTTTCGGCGCGGTTATTGAGGCCCTTGTGCGACCAATGCTCCAGACCCGGCGCGACCTCTCGCTTGGCGGCACCATACGAGCGCAGCATGTCCGTGATGATCCGCTTGGGAGTGAAACCAAGACGCTTTATCAGGCGGCGTAACAGCCGTTTTGCAGCCCGTTTGTCCCGTTTCGGTTGGAGTATTTCATCCAGCACGATTCCATGCCGATCGACCGCGCGCCAAAGCCAATACTTGCGACAATAGAGTCTCACAACAACTTCATCGAGATGCCAGACATCGCCAGGACGGTTCAGTCTCTGCCGCAGGTTTCGAGTTACCGCCGGCCCGAACTTGATGAACCAACGCAGGACGGTTTCGTAAGAAGCATCGATCCCCCGCTGCAGCATCAACTCTTCAGTTTCCCACAGGCTCAGATTGAAGCGAACGTACAGCCACACCGCTTGCACGATGATCTGAGGTGGAAATCGGTGGCGCCTGTAGCTGATCGATGACGAAATCATCGATGTCACCTACGTCTAAATCGTATCATGGTCACCCTCGAGCGCAATCGCTACAGCGGCCCGGCCAGCCTCATAAACTGCTGTATCTGCCGGCATGTTTACACGGAACGGTTGGTCGTTTTGGCGGAAGGCCCGACCGTTTGTGCCCACGATCGCATCATCGAGCTGTCACACCACAAATCCGGCAGCGTGATCTATGACTGGTGACATCACTTCGCTGTGATCCAACGCAAGCCCGGCGCCCGGCGCAATATCTAGCCTCAACAATCTCGCCGAATAACTTGGCAATGCCGTTTCAAAAACTATCTGCCCTAGTGGAGTTTGCGTTGCGACGAGGGAAACTTCCTTGACTCTATGCTGGCTAAGGACCACTAAAGTGCATTGGTGAAAATTACTCGTCGTCGCGATGCTGCCGGCTTCGATGATCCAATGGCCTTCAGACTAATTGTAGCATGTGCCCAGCACAGGAACGGGTTTCGCTGGGGTCTTCGCTATGAGCTCGTTCCTCGCAAGCATTCGCAACTGTCACCTGACATGCACCAGTCACCGCGTGACCCATGAAAGAAGGCGCCGTATGAACAGCACATGGCTCATTAATTGCGTGCTTGATGGCCGATAGATCAGGTCTCAGGCTCCGCTTCAATCAGTCATTCATCGTGTTTACGCGCTGCATTCTTTGTTTGATCCCAGCACTTTTGGTGTCGCTCTCAGGAACAAAGCTTCCTGCCCAAGTCGCAGGCAATGCCGATGGATCAGTTTGTGACGAAGGTTTCGAAAACAAGAATGGATCGTGCCAAAGAACAGACTTACCAGAAAACGCATATTTGACGGGTAGCTCCTATGGCATGGGCTGGGAATGCAATCACGGTTTTCAGAATGTCGGAGATCTCTGTGAGGAAATAAGAGTTCCTGAAAATGCCTATCTTGCATCAACCGGAGATCAGTGGGAGTGCAATCGGCTGTTCCAGCGTGTCGAAGAAAAATGCGAAGAACTGATTGCACCTCAAAATGGATACGTCGAAACCAGGTTTGGCGCACAGGAAATACACTGCAACTGGGGATTTCGTAAGGAGAACCAGGATTGTGTTGCAATAGAAGTCCCAAAAAACGGTCGTCTGAGCGATAAAAAAAGCTCGGATGGTTGGGTTTGCCTCAGAGGTTACAACGCGGCGGAGAGCGGCTGTGAGCCCGTGGCTGTTCCACAGCATGCGTATCTTGAACCAGATTCCCACTCTGGATGGAAATGCGAACGTGGTTTTCGCGCAAACCGGGACAGGTGCGATGCGATCCTTGTTCCTTCAAACGCTCATTTGAATCGGAGAGGTGATGGTTGGGAATGCAATCGGCCGTTCACACGACAGAACGATAAGTGCGCCGAAAATATTCCACGAAAATAGGTTCGTGGAAATCAATATCGCCTGACAAATCCGGAAGGACCAAGCCGTGAACCATAACTCGATTGACGAAAATCTTGGCAAAAGGATCAAAGCCGAAAAGGCGCGTCGCCGGTCCCACGGGATTAAGATATCTATAGCGTTAGCAGTGTTTGTTGCAGCGGTAATTGTAGTGGTGTTTCTCTGATGCGTAAAAATGCCCCTCAAGTGACCCTTTCTGACTCAAAGATGTCAGTGCGTGGTCTGGAACAAAGAGCATTTCAGGACCGCAGTGTTCGCAAGACGCGGAACGCCGACGTATCAGAAGTGATCGAAGTAGAATTTGGAAAGTACTTGATTAAGGCTGGCATTCTGAGCGGTAACAGCGTTGCGCGCGCATTCCCCAAGCCACCAGCGAAAACGCAAGGTTTGATTGCTGATGCAGTTGGCGAAACACCGTCATTGGCCATTGAAGCCTTAAAAGAAATTCTCGAAGAGCGAGACAGGAAACGCAGCGCTCGACGTCGTTTGGAGGCGAACTCCGGCAACTTCATTCCCAGTGAAGGAGAATATGTCGAGGCATTGCGCCAGATCAGGCTCTCCCCTGCGCAGGTCACCATGCTCAAAGCACTTACAATCGCAGGCAAGGAAGGACTGAGCATTGGTCAGTTAACTAAGGCAGCTGGTTACAAATCGCGCGAGGCGTCCGTCAAGGTCTTCAAGAAAATCGGGCTATCGATTGCAGAATATCTGGAACTCGAGCTTCCCGAAGCCGGATCGGCACAGAATGATGGCGCCGCTCAGGTATTGGCATTTTCTCACGTCAAAAGTGACGATGAACCAGCGACTTGGATCATGCATCAGGAGCTGCGCGATGCTGTTCGTTCGGTTCTATGACGCACGTTCCAGCGCCTGCCTTTGAAGCGAACTTCGAACCGGAATAAACGCAAGAAAGGCGCACACGTAGCTTATGTTGGAGAAAAAACCATATCCGCTCGACCTGATCTATGTACCTGTGAAACGGGCCAAAACACTTGATCAACAAAAGGTTCTGACGCTGGCAGAAGATATCCTGAAGAATGGCCAGAAGACGCCGATCCAGATACGTGCGGACAACAAGCGGTTCGTGCTGATTGAAGGCCTTCACCGACTAGAGGCCATTCGCGCCCTAGGCGGTGATACGGTTGAAGCCTATTTGGTCCGTGCCAGACTACACTAAACTCTTTTTGAGATTGGCGTTCGACAAAGCCTCGGAAAATGCCAGCAGGCGCTGACCTTCTTCATCCCAAAGATGCAATCGTGCACAGTGAAAGCTCTCGAACAAAGTAATACGCTGGCAATTTTCCAACTCGGAATGGTCGCGCAAAACTTCGTCAAGCCGGTAAAAAGGTATGCGGCTGGCAAGGTGGTGAACATGGTGCACACCAATATTGGCAGAGAACCACCGCAGGATACCTGGCAGGGCATAGTGAGAACTTCCATAGAATGCTGCGTTCTGAAGATTCCACCCTTCTTCCCGCTCCCAGGTCGTGTGTTCAAACTGGTGTTGAATGTAGAAAAGCCAAATACCAATCGACGCGGCGACGATCATGGTTGGCAGGAATACATAAACCAGTACATCCATGCCTCCGGTCCAAAAAATCAGAGCTAGGACCACCGCAGTCGCGGCGTTTGTTCCCATTGCACTTGCCCAATACAGCCAGCCTGACCGCATGAAACCAAAGGGCAAGCGATTTTGAAGAAAGAACGTGTAGACCGGTACGATACAGAACAGGAAGAAGGGGTTCCGTATTAACCTGTAAGCGGCACGACCGGCCCACTTTCGCTTCAGGTATTCCTCTACAGTCAACGTAGGGATATCGCCCATCCCGCGCCGATCAAGGTTGCCGGTTGAGGCGTGGTGGATCGCATGGCTTTGCCGCCAGACGTCATAGGGTGTGAGGGCGAGAACACCCAGGACCCGACCGGTCCAATTGCAAACGGTGCGGTTTCTAAAGAAAGATCCGTGACCACAATCATGCATGATGATGAAGAGACGCACCAGAAATGCGGCGTTCAGGATGGCCAGTAGAACCGCGACCCAGACACTAAAAGATAACGCAAACCACGCTGCGCCCCATAGCGCGAAAAAGGGAATGACGGTGATTGCCAGCTCAAAAACGCTACGCTTCGTATCAGGCACACGGTATTGCGCGAGCGCCCGGGTCAATTCCTGCTGTTGCAACTGACTTGTTCTCCAACGGCTCTGAGGAACCCCCTGAGCATTCGGGCACCCCAGAAGGGTGCCCGTAGCAGGCTATGCGAGTGCCAGGTTGGCGGCGCTGTCGCGCCCATCACGGCCAGCTTCGACGTCGAAGGTAACCTTCTGGCCGTCCTTTAATTCGCTGATACCGGAACGTTCAAGTGCTGAAATATGCACGAACACGTCGCGCTTGCCACCCTCAGGTTCGATAAAGCCAAAACCTTTGGTCGAGTTGAACCATTTTACTGTGCCATTTGCCATGGTCGAAGTCTCCTAATACTTGCCGCCCGCATTATTGCGGCGACTCGGCGTGGTCGGTCTGAATCGAAAGACTGAACGCCGAATTTGGGAGACAGCAGGTCGAAAAAGAAAAACGTGAGCCTTGCGTATATGGGCTTAGCGTACACACGATACAAGTCTTGATACAATGGAAAGCAACAGAAGATCTGCGTCTGCCTAGCCCAAGTTAGGACAACGATAAGCAGGACCATTGCTCTGTGGTTCGGAAATCAGAAGTCGGCTTCTGTGATAAAACCTGCCGAGTGCGTATGCAGCAAATTGATTGCTCAGATACGGCAGGTAGGGCTGACTGTCCGAATTCACCGCGCGCTACAAGAACACCGCGGCTAGGCACAAATGTCATTGATTGGTGGAAACATTGCTAAATCAACGAGTTGACCTCTCTAACGAACGGCAGATTTTGCGCGGCCCGAATCTTGGGTCATGCTGCGTTGGCATAGGGCGACTGCGAGCCTCAAAGTGCAATTAGTAGGTCCGTATCTGCGCAAGCATCGGGCAAAAAACGTTCCCGATGTTACAGTTGGCCGTAAGTTCATTCAGGGCGGCCTCCAATCGCTTAAGTTCGTTTATCTTCATACGCACATTGGAGATATGAAGCTCGGCCAGTTCCTTAACGGATTGGCAATCCTCGCTATCACCTTCGGACAGGTTGAGAAGCACCTTTGCATCGGCAAGCGAAAAACCCAAGTCTCGGCACTTCCGTAGAAAACGAAGCCGTCCAACATCGTGCGCGGCGTACATGCGTCGATTATTCGATGCTCTTTCTGGTTTAGGCACGATCCCTTCGCGTTCGTAATAGCGGATAGTTTCAATTCCGACTCCGCTTTGCCGGGATGCTTCCCCAATCGCAAACATGTGAGATTTCCTGCCTTGATCCTGTAGTGGCTACAGAAGTTATACGAGAAGTTGCTGTCTCCACAACTCCGCGCGTCATGGTTCATGAGGGAAACGGAATGCAGAAATACCTTAGCCTCAGCTACTTGGGATCTCTATCAGCACTTGGCGTCGCGACTTGCTGCGTTTTGCCCATGATAGTGATGTTAATGGGGCTGGGCGGCAGTTGGTTGGCAATCTTTGGAAAGCTTGCCGCAGCGAGTTACTATGTGCTGACGATTTCAACGGCGCTCGTCGCGATATCGTGGCTGGTATCTTATCAGCGCGGTTCCTTGCCGACGTTGAAATGGCGGCTTGCAGGAACGACTTTGATCACCGGCGTGGCTTGGGTCGTTGTGTTTAACGAGGCACGGATTAACGATTACCTGATCATGAAGATGTGAGACTATGACAAAACAAACTGTAGTCCTAGAAAGCACCCTGACTTGCCCGAAATGCGGCCACAGCGAATCCGAGGAAATGCCAACGGATGCTTGCCAGTGGTTCTATGAATGCAAATCGTGCAAAACAGTTTTGAAGCCATTGGATGGCGACTGTTGTGTTTACTGTTCATATGCCACGGTCCCGTGTCCACCAATTCAGCTAGGCGATAGCTGTTGCAGATGAAGCGAAGGATGGCTTTGTTGAGCGAACTGTGAGCTGCCGCCGCGAGCATCGCGGCGATTTGCTTGAATGACAGGTTTTCCGCTGCTTGGCCGCACAAGACATTCGGCAGTTGCAGCGTTGTTCCTGCTGCAAGCGCATGCACCAAAAATCCAGGGTACAGGTTGGGTTCGAAACGCTATTTCGCCGCATCGCGTACGAACGGTTGGTTAAAGCCGTGAAGCTGACATTCCCGGTCTTCTCTACTTCCGAAAGGCTTTGTTGCACAATTGGCGTGAGGGATTCCCTGTTTGAATCCAGTAGGGTAGCTATGAGGTATGAGCAGTTGGTCCGCTAAGACGTACAAGACCAGGAACTGGCCTTCGTACAACACGGCGCTTAGGCAGCGTGGTTCGCTATCGATCTGGTTTGATCCTGAGATGGAATTGTAAAAGTCCGTCCAGGGAAAGGGGAAGCGCGCTCAAGCCCTGATCTGTGCAACAAAGCCATCCTTGGGGATGCAACCCCAACTCAAAGGATTACATTGCCTCACCCCCTTTGCAGGAGAGATTCTTCGATAGCTTCTGAAGCGGAAGACGACCTTACAGGTAATTGTTGCAACGGCATTGCCAAGTTGTTTGTGTGTGAATGAGAGGGGTGAGGCTTGGGCTTGTCACGTGGTCATTTCGGCCGCATAGCCAAAAGTTTGCGACAAAGCCGTTTGAAACTTATGATAGGTATAGATAGCAAGCGGCTCCGAAATCATCTTACCCGTAGATGGCTGCTTTTGTCAGGTCGTGAAGTTTAGAATTGCTGGCCAAGACAGCCCCCCCTCTTTCAATGAATTCGGAATATGGGGGGAAATCGACCTTGCCACCTGCCTCCTCCACAATGAGCATTCCGGCAATGGCGTCCCAAGGATTGAGATGTGCTTCAAAAAACGCATCGGCCCGTCCAGCGGCAACGGTAAGCAAGCTATAAGCGGCAGATCCGTTTCGACGATATTCCATGCCATGGTCGATCAGTCTCTGGACTTGATCGAAATAGTCGTCGGCGCCGTGGCGCGCGGATCGTCCCAATAGGACCAGCGCATCACTCGCTAGCTCGCAACTTGAATTCGGAAACGCGGTCCTGTCTAGGGGAGCATCCGAATTTGCGGACATATTCTCTGGAGAATTGAGCGGGGCTTTCATATCCGACCCCATAGGCAATCTCTGAGATCTTTGAGCCGGTGGTTTGAAGTTCATTACGGGCATGAAGCAAACGCAGATCTTTCTGGTATTGCAGCGGCGAGGTTCCCGTGACTGCTTTGAACTGTTCGAAGAAGGCCGAACTGCTCATCCCCACACGAGCGGCAAGCTCTCTCACGGTAAGGGGTTTGCCCAGATCTGATCGGATCTCGTTCGTCGCCGCAAAAATCCGGCTAGCCGTGTTCTCGTGCCACACCAGTTTTCGAAGCGTGCCACCATGTTGCCCGATCAGCAGGCGGGCGTGGATTTCCCGCGCCGTGATCGGCGCCAGCAAGTGTCGTTCCTCTTCGGTTTCGCACTGGCGAAAATATCGCAACAAGGCGTCTCGCATGTCATCACCAGTGGGTGCGAGGCAAATCGAAAACGGATCCGACACACGGTGGGTGGTTGACTGCGGCAAGGCCGGAGCTAGGGCGCGAAGGTGATCCAGATCAAGGGGGAATACGAGCGCGACATAGGGAAGATCGGGCGTGGCCTCGGTGATCCTTGAAACAACGGGCAGCGCGTTGCTGACGATCAGCGACTGCCCGGCCCGCACGGTAAGCGTTCTGGAGCTGGTCCCAACCTCCTTTACACCTTGCAGGACCGCGCACAACAGCGGGCGGTAGACATTTGCGTCATGTTGGGTGATCGCCGGATGGGTGAGAAATACCGTCCCACCGTCCTTATGTGTCAACACACCGTGCGTGACGCCTGAGTGATCAAGTTGAGCGAGAACATAGTCCAATAACGCCCGAGGTCCCATGAATGCCTCCTGTGGGTCGACCCATCTTTACCACGGGAGCAATGCAAACACTTACCCAAAACTTCAGATTGTGGAGGATTGTGCAAGAAAATTGGAGAATATTGAAAGATTCATCCTGCCTTGGTGATTATCGTGACTATAGGAAGTGAGGGATTTGAGATATGAAAACGATTCTTATCACCGGGGCCTCGTCGGGAATTGGCGCAGCGACGGCCCGGCATTTCCAAGCAAACGGTTGGAATGTCATCGCCACGATGCGCAACCCCACGGATGGCCCCGAGCTCGGCGCGTTAGAAAACGTACATCTGGCCCAACTGGATGTGACGGATTCGGGTTCAATTACAACGGCCGTAGGCGAAGGCATCGAACGGTTCGGGCAGATAGATGTTTTGCTGAACAATGCGGGCTATGGCGCCTACGGTGCGTTAGAGGCCTTTTCGATGGATCGCATTCGGCGTCAGTTTGATACCAACGTGATTGGGTTGATGGAAGTGACCAAGGCTATTCTGCCCCATTTCCGTCAGAACCAGTCGGGCACGGTTATCAATATCTCGTCCATTGGTGGGCAGATCACATTTCCACTTGGCGCGCTTTATCACGGCACAAAGTTTGCAGTTGAGGGGCTTTCGGAGTCACTACACTACGAGCTGGAGCCCCTTGGCATTCGGGTCCGAATTGTCCAACCGGGCATGATAAGAACCAACTTTGGAGGCAGTTCTTTCGATTTCGCCATGGATGAGAAGCTGCCGGACTACGCGCCAATGGCTGAAGCCATGGGGCGCCTGTTTGGCAAGCTGGCCGCGAACCCTTCTGCGCCTGAAACTGTCGCAAAGGTCATTTGGGATGCGGCCAACGAGACCGGAAACCGCCTGCGCTTTCGCGCAGGGCCTGATGCTGAAGAGCTGCTTGTTGCGCGTAAGCAACAAGATGACGAGACGTTCATCGGTGGTCTCAAGGAAAAGATGGCACCCTGAAGGGCCACTCAGTCGTTCACAGAAAGAGCTGATGATCCATGTACAGCGAAGCAATTGAAAAAGGCGGCTTGGCCGTTGTAACCGGGGCGGCAAACGGCGTGGGCAAAGCCGCAGCCCAACGCTTTGTACAAGACGGTCTGGGGGTTGTGCTGGTCGACCTGGCGGGTGAGGCATTAGACAGAGCCGAGGCGGAATTGCGCGATCTGGCCGGCTCGTCCGCAACTGTTCAGGCAATTCCGACTGATGTCACCGACACCACCGCCGTGAATGCCTTGGCGGATCAAGCTTTTGCGCTCGGCGAGATAGCTGTCCTAATGAACAATGCCGGTATCGCGCTGCCGACCAACAGTTGGGAAAACGCGGAGAATTGGCGCAAAGTGCTAGAGGTCAATCTTTTTGGGGTCATGAATGGCGTGCATGCTTTCCTGCCGCGCATGTTCAAAGCGGCGCGCCCCGCTGTGGTAATCAACACGGGGTCAAAACAGGGCATCACCACACCACCCGGAAACCCCGCCTACAATACCAGCAAAGCCGCCGTGAAGGTCATGACTGAAATGCTGGCGCACGAATTGCGACAGGCCGAGACGGAAATTACCACTCACCTTTTCGTACCGGGGTTCACCTATACCGGCATGATTCAGAAATTCATGCCGGAAAAACCTGCTGCCGCCTGGACAAGCGAAGAGACAATCGACTACCTGCTGAAGCGCATGTCGGCCGGAGATTTCTACATTCTCTGCCCGGACAACGATGTGTCCGAAGAGCGCGACAGCAAACGCGTTGAATGGGCTGCCGGTGACATAATCAACAATCGCCCGGCTCTTTCACGCTGGCATCCCGACTATGCTGATGCCTTTGCGGCGCACGAGGCCTCGGAAAAGTCGCACAAAACGAAAGGTCGTGGATAGAGCAAGTGAAACTGTTACCCAAGCAACAAAGCTCACACCTCGTCTATAAACCTAGGGTCAGGATTCATAACCAGTAGATGACGACGGCTGCGAGCGCGATGGCCGAGAGGAAGACCTTGGGACACCTGTCGTAGCGGGTTGCCACGCGTCTCCAGTCTTTGA
>NZ_JBQFZG010000021.1:0-45016 GCF_056542125.1 Ruegeria sp. AF1 | reverse complement strand
TTGTTCCAGCTTTCAGAAAAAAACCCCCGCAAATCCCCATGCCGCTGCGGGCGAATAACCAACACACCCGACAACCCCGTCCGCTCAATCTCCATAACACCTAACCTCAACTGTCTGTTGCCTGTGTTAGGCGAGTATTGTCAGGCTGGGTGTCAATGCAAGGGTGATGCGCGAATTGCTGCTCAGATGATCGCAGACGGAAATGGCGGTTCGTTGCTTTACTGATCCCTCAAACCGCTAGGTCGCCTGCTGGTTCAGCATCTCAAGCACGGCGTCGCGTTCCGACAGAACCAGCAGCAAGGCTAGATCGCCCGGTTCCATCTGTTTCAGGATCATCGCGGCGGCCTCCGACGGGGATGCGGCCCTTTGGATCTGGGTCTTGTCATATCCCTGTTCCAGGGCAGACTTTTCGATCAGGTCCGGTATCTCTCCCAATGAGCGGCCCCGTAGATACCCTTCCAGTTCAGCAGCAACGACCACGTCGGGTTGGAAATTCAACGCGGTTGCAGTGACGTCCCGAATGTCCTGATCCGAGCGATCTCCGGCATGGCTGAGCATGATGAACCGCCGTTTTGCTGGCAGGGCCGACAGCGCATCGCACACGGCAGAAATCGAATGCGGGTTATGCGCGAAATCCACGAAAACCTGAGCGCCGTTGTATAGGAATTCGTTACAGCGACCCGGATTGTCCCTGGCATCCGGTTTGAACCCGGCCAACCCATGCCGCACCGCCTCAAGCGTCAGCTTCAAAGCCAGCGCAAGGCACATAGCCGCCAGAGCGTTCAGGATGTTGTATTTCGCGGCCCCGCCCATGGTCAGGGGCACGTCGGACACAGCTATGACCACCTGCTCGGACCGGCCGTCGAAAAAGACGATATTGCCCTGCGAAACATAAGCGCAGCATGTTCCCGCGTCCCGCGCCCGACGGATCAGATCACTCCCGGCATCCAGAGAAAACCACCAGATATTTGCCGTAGTGTTTTCGGCCTCGGCACGGACAAAAGGATCATCGGCATTCAGGGCCAGAACGCCGCCCTTGGTCAGTGTCCGGTGCACGGCGAATTTCGCCTGAGCCAGCTCGGGCACCGTGTTGACGCCGTATTGCCCCAGATGATCGTTCGCCACGTTGGTGACAGTGGCGGCCATGGCGGCACGTGTCGGCAGGCCGCGGCGCAGGATACCCCCACGGGCCACTTCGAGGCAGCCGATTTCAAGCCGCTTGTCGCGTAGCAACATCCGCCCTCCGCCGGGGCCGGAATAATCGCCGCGATCCAGAATATCATCACCCACCCGCACAAACTCGGTCGAGGTCAGTCCCGCGACCTTGCCCGAGGCGCGGGCGATGGCCTCCAGCAACCGGGTCGTCGTGGTCTTGCCATTTGTTCCGGTGATGAAGGCGACGGGGATGTTGTGAAGGGCGGGCCAGTCCACGTCATCCGGGGCGGGCAATGCGTCGACAGGCCAGGTTTGACTGCCGGTGCCATGCCCGATGGAAATTTCGTCATCGTCGCACAGGATATCCACGCCATGCGCCTCGGCTGCCGTGATCAGGGCGATCAGCGCAGGATTGGCCTCCTTCGCCATGACGCCTTTGACGTCCCGGATCATCTGATCAAAATCTCCCGGCGTCGTCGCCAACAACTCTGCCGCACAGAAATGCCAGGCGGTCTGCGCTGCAAAGATCGCGGAATAAAGCTGATCCATCGGTGCCGAGATTGCCAGATTGACACCACCGGTGAAGGTACGGTGGGTCAGTGCCTGATCCTGCCAGCCAAGCGCATCAAGAACGCGCCGGGCATGTTTTTCCCACAGTGCAATGACCTGCGCGGGGTCGATATCCGTGAAAAACACATCCATCACCGCGCCGGGGTGATCCCATAACAGGCCGGGGCCGGTCAGACGCCGCGCGTCATCCACCTGAATATGATCAGCGGTCGCGCATTCGATGGTCAGCGCGGTTTCAAGCTCTTCGATCCGGTCCATTCCGGTGCCCTCGCTCAATCCGCGTCTTCGCTGACTTCACGCGCCAGTCTTACGCCGCGTTCGTCCCGGATCAGGTTCTGGTCGCTGTCGAACATGTCCTCGAACGTGGTGTCGGCGGGGCTGGTCCTGGGTGCCGCCTCGGTTTCAGAGGTTTCGCCATCGGAATTGAAGTAGATGATCTGTTTCCAGCACCGTGTGGTGTCATCGCCAAAGATCACCAGCAGATCGCCCGGTGCCGCCATTTCCAGCGCGGCGGTCACGGCCTCAACCTCATCCGGGATGATCGTGATCGCCTCATCTGGCGTCCCGCAATCGATCAGGGCCTGCCGCATCATTTGCGGCACTTCGTCATGCCCGCGACCCCGGCGGCGGTCATCGGCCTTGCAGATGAAATGATCAAAATGCCCGGCGAGCGCTGCGGCTCCATCAACGATGTCTTCATCGCGGCGGTCGCCGGGCATCGCAACAACGCACAGCCTGCGGCCCTTGACGTCCAACTGATCGGCCAATGCGGCCATCGCTTTCAGCGCGGCTGGGTTGTGGCCGTAATCAAGAATCACTTTGAAGGGATGTTCATCATAGACGTTCATCCGCCCCGGCGCTTGGAAATAACTGGTGTCGAAAGTGCGCAGACCATGCCGGATATTGTCCAGATCGACCCCAAAACTATAGGCCATTGCCGCCGCGACCATGGCGTTTTGCACGTTGAAGATCGCCTTGCCCTCAAGGGTGGCGGGGATCAGATGCGACCACAGAACCGGGATGTGAAGCCCTTTGTCATAGATGGTCAGCATGTCGCCATTCATGCCTTTTTCCAGCACGATGGCTTTGCCCCCTGTCTTGATATGTTCCTTGACCAGACTGTGACCGGGGTTGGTCGTGACATAGAAGATCTGATCCGCCCCGGCATAATCGGCCATTTTCAGACAATTGATGTCGTCGGCGTTCAGCACGGCCGTATCGGTCGCGCTTTCCACCACCACCCGTTTGACGACGGCCAGCTCCTCTACCGTGTTGATCCCGCCCAGACCCAGATGATCTGCCGAGACGTTCAGACAGGCCGCCACGTTCGAGCGTTGATAGCCCAGACCCGAGCGCACCAGCCCGCCCCGCGCGGTTTCCATCACCGCAAAATCGACCATCGGATCACGCAGGACGATCTGTGCCGATTTCGGGCCGGTCATATCCCCCTTGACGCTCAGCTTGCCATCCACATAGACGCCGTCGGTCGAGGTCATGCCAACGATTTTGCCGCTGGTTTTCATGATATGACCCAGCATCCGCGACGTGGTCGTCTTGCCGTTGGTGCCGGTTATGGCCGCAATCGGGATGCGGGTCTGTTCATTGGGGGGGAACAGCATGTCGATGACCTTGCCTGCCACATCGCGCGGCTGACCTTCGGACGGGGCCACATGCATCCGGAAACCGGGGGCGGCGTTTACTTCGACAATCGCGCCACCGATATCCTTGTAGGATTTAGTGATATCGTCGATCAGGAAATCGACACCGCCCACATCCAGCCCGACGGCCATGATGGCGCGTTCGGCCATGTCGCGGTTGTCGGGATGCACCACGTCGGTCAGGTCGATGGCGGTGCCACCCGTTGACAGGTTCGCGGTCGAGCGCAGATAGAAAACCTCGCCCTCGGGCAAGACAGTGTCTTCCGTCACGCCCGCATTCTCCATCAGGCGGTTAGCCTGATTGTCCAGCTCGAGCCTGGTCAGCACTTTTTCATGCCCGATGCCCCGACGCGGGTCTTGGTTCACGATGTCGACCAGTTCGGCAATCGTATGGGTGCCGTCGCCTATTACATGGCCGGGGACGCGTTTGGCCACCGCAACCAGTTTGTCGTTCACGACCAGCATCCGGTGATCAAAGCCGGTGATGAAGCTTTCAACCAGAATGGCGCGGCTGCGTGAATGCTCCTTGGCCTCGGCAAAGCCCGCCTCGACCTCGGCATCGGAATTCAGATTGATCGACACGCCGCGCCCATGGTTGGCGTCCAACGGTTTGACCACCACCGGAAACCCGATCCGCGCTGCCGCACGCACGGCCTCGCGGGCCGAATAGACCATGCGCTGCTGCGGTACCGGCAGGCCAAGATCGTTCAGCAGATTATGGGTGTCTTCCTTGTCGCAGGAAATCTCGACCGAGATATGCTTGGTCTCGGACGTAATTGTCGCCTGAATGCGTTTCTGAAACTTGCCGTGTCCGAATTGCACAAGCGAGCCGGAATTCAGCCTGATCCACGGGATGTCGCGTTCCTGCGCCGCCTTGACCAGCGATCCGGTCGACGGGCCAAATTCCTTGCGTTGCGCCCTCAGCACAAAGCTGCGCAGTTCTTCATCCCAGTTGAAGTCCGGGTCGAATTCGTAATCCACCTGATCTTTCAGGGATTGCGGCAGCAGGTGCATCAGCAACCGCATCGCCAAATTGCCCGCATCCAGACCGACGTCACGCTGGCGGTATTCATAGACCATATTGTACTGGCCCGGCTCACCTGTGCCGCGCGTACGGCCAAAGGTCACGTCGGACCCGGCCACGTTCTGCACTTCGATGGCGCAATGTTCCAGCACATGCCCCAACCAGGTGCCTTCATCCTCGCGCAGGCGGCGGATGAAGCCGCCGGGTTCGCGATAGGAGCAGCCATGTTCCGCCAGACCGGGAAGCGCCTTGATCAAGGCGTCAATAAACTCGGAACCAATTTTTGCCGAGGGCCACTCTTCCAGAACACCCAGATCGATGACGTGGCGAATGACCGGAAAACTTGCCCAGACATTTGGGCCGACAAAGACATTGGTCGAGATTATTTTCATGAGGCTCCCCGTTGGTTAGCTATTATTCCCCCCGCTGGCGGCCTCTTGACCGGACATGTCCGGCAATGTGCAGAACGCCATATGCTCATCCGGCGGAAAAGCCTGGCGAGCCGTCAGATCATAACGGCACCCTTCGCCCAGAACGTCAAGCCGAAGTCCAAGCAGGCTCAGTGCTTCACCGCGGCGCGCGTCCCACATCGACGAATGAGTCAGATGACTGGCGTCAACGACGGTAACCGATCCACTGCCCACGACTTCAAGGACATTATCGGGTCCGATGAAGGCTGCCGTGTCTTCGTCGATACCCAGTCCGATCAAAAAAGGGTTGAAAGATGAAGCAGTTAACAAACGTCCCAGCCGATTGCGCTGTGTGAAATGCTGGTCGATGATGACGGCGTTGGTCAAGCCCATGCCCGGAGCCAGCGTGATATTGCCCTCAGCCGGGGCCGAGTTGCTGCTGCCCCCGGCCACCATGTGTTCGGACATGATTGATGCCCCGGCTGAAGTGCCGGCAACCGGCACACCGGCCGCATTCCGACGGCGAATTTTCTGCGCAACAAGCGTGCCACCCAGAATCGCCGACAGTCGCAGCTGATTGCCACCGGTCATGAAAACCCCTGTGGCGCGGTCTAGCATCTCGGCATAATCGGGATTATCGCAATCGGCACGACGTGAGATGGGCAGAAATTCGACCTTGCCCGCACCCAGTTCGGAAAAGATGCGATTGTAATCCGGTCCGGTCTCTTCCAGCATCGAGGCTGTCGGGATCACGACAATATCGGCATTCTCACCACCTGAAAGCTCTACGAACTTACGGTGGATCTGCATTTCCTTGACGCGGTCTTCGCCGCCGCCGATCGGGATGATGAACCCGCGCGGGGTCTCTGCATCAATGGGTGCAGGGCACATATCTTACTTACCTTCCGGTATAAAAGCAGCCAGCCATCGGGGCCACTCGGACGCTTAATCTGTTCATACATGCCGTGTCGGGCCATCTGACCTTATCGGACATGCCGTTCCCCCCAGCGACATCACATGCCGCACGGCAGGGATTTCGTCAAGAACCACCGGTTTTGTGCCTGCTTCAGCCGGCCAGTGCCAAACCCTGCGCGACAAAAGCAATCCCCCCGAAACATCAAAGCTCCGGGGGGATCAGAATGTCCGTCAGTTTGCGCGCTGGTTCAGATGTCGAATTTGACACCCTGCGCCAGCGGGAGCTCTGCCGAGTAGTTCACGGTGTTGGTCTGGCGGCGCATATAGGCCTTCCACGCGTCCGAGCCGCTTTCGCGTCCGCCACCGGTTTCTTTCTCGCCTCCGAATGCGCCACCAATCTCGGCGCCCGAGGGGCCGATGTTGACGTTGGCAATACCGCAATCCGACCCCGCCGCAGTCAGGAATTGCTCGGCCTCGCGCATGTTCAGCGTGAACACACAGGATGACAGCCCTTGCGGCACATCGTTTTGAATCTGGATCGCATCGTCAAAATCGTCATAGCCCATGACATAAAGGATCGGTGCGAATGTCTCGGTTTTCACGACCGCACTTTGGCCGGGCATTTCGACGATTGCGGGCTGCATATAGACACCCGCAGGAAGCCCTGCGGTCACGCGCGCGCCGCCAAACACGGTGCCGCCTTCGGCCCTTGCGGTTTCCAGTGCGGCTGTCATGGCGGCACCCGATGCCTCATCTACCAGTGGCCCGATCAACGTGCCCTCAGACAGCGGATTGCCGATGGGCAAACCGGCATAAGCCTTTTTCAGGCGGCCCACCAGTTCCTCGCGGATCGAGTTGTGCACGATCAGACGGCGCAGCGTGGTACAGCGCTGACCGGCGGTCCCAACGGCCGAGAAGACAATGGCGCGCACGGCCATTTCCAGATCCGCCGAAGGGCCAACGATCATCGCGTTGTTGCCACCCAGTTCCAGAATGCACTTGCCAAAGCGTGCCGCTACAATGGGCGCAACTGCACGACCCATACGTGTCGAACCCGTGGCCGAGATGATCGGAACATCTTCGCTGGCCACCAGCGCCTCGCCCAACTCCGCGCCACCGATCAGGACCTGAAGTAACCCTTCGGGGGCATCGCCAAACCGCACCAGCGCGCGTTCAAAGATCTTCTGGCAGGCCATCGCTGTCAGCGGGGTCTTCTCGGACGGTTTCCAGACCACCGGATCGCCACAAACCAGTGCCAAAGCGGCGTTCCACGACCAGACGGCAACCGGGAAATTGAAGGCCGAGATCACCCCGACTGGGCCCGCCGGATGCCAGGTTTCCATCATCCGGTGCCCCGGACGTTCCGATGCGATGGTCAGACCGTAAAGCTGACGCGACAGACCAACGGCAAAGTCGCAGATGTCGATCATCTCCTGCACTTCGCCCAGACCTTCGGACGTGATCTTGCCGGCCTCCCAGCTGACAAGCGCGCCCAGATCGTCCTTGGCGGCGCGCAGCTCTTCGCCCAACAGGCGGATCAGCTCGCCCCGACGCGGGGCCGGCACAACGCGCCACGCCTTGAACGCGGTTTTGGCGCGGGCAATGATCGCGTCCATTTCGGTGGCCGGAGTTTCATGCACGTCGGCCAGCAGGCTGCCGTCAATCGGCGACGTCACTTTCAGGGTGCCGCCCTTCAATGCGGCACCCGTCAGATCCAGATTTGCAAGCGTGGTTTGGGCTGTCATTACGATGTCTTTCATATCTCAGGCCGCCTTGTTTTGCCGGGTCACGTCACCAGCACGATACAGCTGGCCAAATTCTGTTTTCAGGAAGTCGTTCAGTTTGACCTGTTCCTGCCGGACAAACCCTTTCGAAGGCAGCGTGCCGGTACGCATCAGGTCAACGACGCCCAGAATACCCGCAGCTGTGGTGACCTGAATGGCACTCCAGACCTGTCCGTTGATGGTACGGGCAAAGCTCTTGTTGATCAGGGATTTCTCGCGCAGAACGCCATTGATCATACCCTTGGCCGTGCAATAGACCAGCACCACGTCCTGATCGGTGCGGGGCAGGGCGGTCTCGAAGATCTCTTTCAGCAGATCGCGGCGGCGTTCCAGCCCCAGATCGTGCAGCAGCAGCTTCAGGATTTCACAATGGCCGGGATACCGGATCGTGCGATAAGACACGGCCCGCGCCTTGCCTTCCAGCGTTTCCGGCAGCGTGCCCAACCCGCCCGAGGTGTTGAAACACTCGTATTCCACACCATCGTGACCCAGAATCTCGTAATCTTCCAGTGGTGCTGTCTTGACCAGTTTGCCGTTCACAATGGCGTCGCATGGATTGCAGTACTCGTTGATCAACCCATCGGTCGACCAGGTCAGATTGTACTTCAGCGCATTGGTCGGATAAAGCGGCAGTGCCCCCACCCGCATATGCAGGCTGTCCAGCTCATCGAACTCCGCTGCAAGCGCGGCTCCGGAGATACCCACAAAACCAGGTGCCAGACCACATTGCGGCATGAAAGCTGTCTCACTGCCTTCGGCCAGCTGGCGTACGGCCTCGGTGGCCGCAACGTCTTCGGTCAGGTCGAAATAATGCGCGCCCGCCTCTTTGGCGGCCTTGGCAATGTTCGGGGTCAAAAAGAACGGTGCCGCTGAAACCACGGCGTTAAACCCGGTCAGTTCCTTTGCCAGACTGTCCGCATCCCGGGCATCAATCTGTTTCGTGCCAATACCAAGCCTTGTGATATCACCCAGTGCTTTCAGGTCATGGTCGGCCACAGTCACTGTATAGTTTGGCGAGGCCCTCAGCAGCGTCGCGATCATCTGACCGATCTTGCCTGCCCCGATTACGCAAATATTCCAGGACATCAACGTCTCCGTAAATTTCTGTTCCTGATATTATGGTGCAGGGCTGGCCAGACATTTCATAGACCGCAATTTGACGAAGTGATCGGATATGCCGACATTATGTCGGATCAATTGGCATTATGGCGCAACCGCCTTCAGGGGTTGAAATCGGCAGGCACCCCGAAAGGAGGAGAGCCAACACCAGTGCCCGTCAGGGAATGCAGAAATGCGACAAGGGCGCCGATTTCCGCATCCGAAAGTGTCACTGGCACAATGTCGATCCTGCTGCGCTGGCGTTCCATTTCGAACCGGTCTTCCCACACCGCGAAATCCGCCTCTTGCAACCAGGGGACCTTGGGCAACGCAGCCATGTCGGGTTTCCATTTGGCAAGGCTGGTCTGTGGGTCAAGATGGTGACGGATCATGCTTTCGAGGTCCGCAAAAGCACCGTTATGCCCGTAGGGCGCGGTCAGGGCGACATTGCGCAGCATCGGCGTGCGAAAGCGATAGGCGTCTTCCAGACGGTTGCTTTCCGCCATCCGTCCAACGTCCCGCGCATATGGGTCCCATTGCCGGGTCCGGCCCGGCCCGAAAGGGGGCAAACCTAGCGCGTGAAACTCTTGGTCCGACATCAACGGACCCGCATGGCAGGTCGCGCATCGCGCATTGCCATAAAACAGGTTCATCCCGTCTTTCTGGATGTCTGACAGCGCATCCTTGTCCCCGGCCAAGTACTGGTCGAATGGGCTGTCGGTGCTGCGCCACTCGATGGCCATGAAGGCCGCCAGCGCGTTGGCGATCTGGGTGATCGTGATGTCTTCGGTGGTCTCGATGTTGTCAAAAGCCGCGACTATGGCAGGGCCATAGCGCGGATCGGTCCGCACGCGTTTGGCAAGGATCGGCCAGCCCTTGTCGATCCTGTCGTGAACCGCGCCGGTCACCTGATTTTCAGCGACATTACCGGCCATCTCGAATTGCGCGGTCAGCGGGAACAAGGCCTGCGCCGCCAGAAGCGAGTTCAATCCCCCGGGCAGCCATTCCTGTGCAGGCGAATTGAACCCGTTGCCATAGAGGTCCGAGATGCTCAGGCGGCCATCGTGGAAAACGGTACGGATGTCCTTGGCCCCGAGGTTCCACAACCCCGGCGCATTTCGGGGAATGCGTTTGCGGATCTTGTCCGCCCCGGTACCCGGTGTGCGCTCCGGTCCAAGACCCTGTCCGCCTTCGCCGATCCCCAGGGACAACCCGTCGGAGGTGCCGAAATCGGGGTGGTGGCAATGGGCGCACGAAATGTTCTGATTGCCTGACAGGATCGGATCGTAAAACAGTTGATGACCGATAGTGGCCTGTTCCATATCAAATGGGATAAAGTCATCATCTGTCAGCGGGCGCGGCAGGTCCTGCGCCACCGCGGCCCCCGCCCAAACGAGGACAATCGCCCAATGCGCCAGTTTCTCTTTACCCTTTGTTTTCTTGCGACCCCGGCTCTGGCTGAGCTGGAACAGGCCCGTGACATGATGGAGGCCGGAGAGTTTGAAGCCGCGCGCGCGGAACTGCTGCCCGCCGCCCGGTCGGGCAATGCCGAGGCCGAGGAACTGATTGGTGTGATGTACGGGCTGGGTCTTGGGGTCGAGCAGGACCATGAAAGGGCGTTTGAATGGTATCTGCGTGCCTCGATGAAGGGGCATCCGGGGGCGCAGTCGGGGGTCGGCTGGTACTACGAACTGGGTCTGGGATTGCCCGCCCCCGATCTGGTGCGGGCCTATATGTGGTACACGCTCAGCGCCATTGGCGGCGATCCCGATGCGGCGATCAGCCTTGAGGAAGTGATCAAGAAAATGTCGCCGGAGCAGATCGAGAAGGCGCATGTTCTGGTCAACGACTACAAAGGGTGGATGTACCCGTTTCGATAAGGGCCGGGCCACAAGGCCCGACCCGTCCGTTTAGTTCAGGTCTGCATTGCGCGAGGCGTTCACGTCCGCCTCAGCCGCCGTGACCGCATCGGTCAGCGCGGCAAAGATCTCATCACCACGGGCAACATTGGTCTGGAACCAGTCATAGACAGGTGAAGCCGCGGCTTTGAACGCAGCCTTCTGCTCGGGTGTCGGGACATACAGGTCACCGCCACCTGCGACGAAGTCCTCATAGGCCTGAATCGATTTGCGCTTGGGCGAGGCAAAAGTGGCCTGTTGCAGGGCGTAGAACCCATCGACAACGACCCGGCGCATATCTTCGGGCATCGCCTGGAACTTGGCGTTGTTCATCCACCACAGCGCACCCATATAGGCGTGCCCGTCCAGCGTGACATATTGCAGACCCGCATCCGGGAACTTCATGCCCATGATGTCGGTGATGCCGTTCTTGGACCCCTCGACGACGCCGGTCTGGAAGCTGGTGAAAAGTTCCGGCCACGGGATCGGTGTAGGTGACGCGCCCAGTGCCTTGACCAGTTCCTGTGGCAGGTCGGCGACGACGGTACGGATTTTCAGACCTTCCATGTCGGCAGGCTCGGCGACGCGGTGCTTTGTGTTGGCGAAGTTGCGCCAGCCGCCGGTGTTGCCGATGGTCATCAGGCGGATCGCGCCACCTGAATCCTCCAGCGCCATGTCGCGCATCTTACGGGTGAAATCGCCCGACAGAACATGCTCGGCGATCCGGTCATCGGCCATCAGATAGGGCAGGTCCAGAACCTGCACATAGGGGAAGATGCCCGAGGCCCCGCCCGAGGTAGAGATATAGATATCGATGGTGCCATCCGCCACGCCTTGCAGGCATTCTGCACCGTTCGAACACAGCTGGGTGCCGATGAACAGCTCAACCTCGATGGCGCCGTTCGACGCCGCCTCGACATAGTTCTTGAAAACGATCAGACCGTCGTAATCCTCGTCATTTTCGTTCGAATTGGCAGTGGCGCGCAGCGTATAGTCCGCAGCCACCGCAGCGACCGCAGACGCGGCCACAAGCGATGTGGCAATCGCCGCTGTTTTGATGAAGTTTCCGAGCATGCGTTTCCTCCCTGTGATACTCAGTCAGTTTGCAAATCCCGTTATCCTCGGGATCGTCATGGATAGTGCGGGGATGTAGGTGATCAGAAAGATCACGATGATTTCGACAGCCAGAAACGGCAGGATCGCCTTGGCGATCGTCTCGACCCGCTCCCGCGACACGGCGGCGGCCACGAACAGCACCAACCCCATGGGGGGCGTTGCAAGGCCGACGGTCAGATTGACGCTCATGATGATGGCGAAATGGATCGGGTCTACGCCGAGGCCAGTGAAAATGGGACCAAGGATCGGGCCAAGGATGATGATCGCGGGGCCTGCGTCCAGAAACATACCGACGATAAACAACAACAGGTTGATCAGAAACAACAGGATCAGCGGATTTTCCGACAGGCTGAGGATCAACGAGGCCAATTGTTCCGGGGCATGGCTCAGGCTGACTACGGTCTTGAACGCCATTGCTGCGCCAACCAGCAGCAGCACCACAGCCGACGTCATACCTGCATTGCTCAGAACATCCGGAATTTCCCTCAGGGTCAGTGTACGCAGAACGAAAAATCCGATGATAAAGGCGTAGCCCACAGCAACAGCGGCGGCCTCGGTCGGAGTAAAGATGCCCCCCAGAATGCCGCCCAGAATGATCACGGGCGTCATCAGTGGGAAGAACGCCTTGAGGCTGGCTTTGCGCCGCTCATCCCATGTGTATTTCCGGCTGGCGACGGGAAAATCGTACTTGTCGGCCATGAACTTGATCATCACCATCAGGCCGACACCCACCATGATCCCGGGCACGATCCCCGCAAGGAACAAGGCGGCCACACTTTCGCCCATGACATAGGCATAGATGATCATGATGCCCGAGGGCGGGATGATTGGCCCGATGACCGAACTCGCGGCCGTAATGGCGGCGGCGAATTTGCGGGTGTAGCCCTGTTTTTCCATCGCCGGGATCAGCATCGAACCCAGGGCGGATGTATCAGCCACCGCTGATCCCGAAAGGCCCGCGAACAGGATCGAGCTCAGAACGTTTACATGCGCCAGCCCGCCGCGCAGATGGCCCATCAGCGCCTGGCTGAATTCGACAAGGCGGATGGTGATGCCGCCGCGGTTCATCATTTCACCGGCCAGCATGAAGAACGGGATGGCCATCAGCGGGAAACTGTCCATGCCGTTGTAGACATTACGATAAAGCAGGGTGATGTCGTTCGTCTGTCCGTTCAGCCACAGCAAGATGCCGGGTGCCGCCAGAAGCGCGAAAAAGACCGGCAGGCCAATCAGCAGGAAAATCAGGAACGTAGGCAGGAACCAGATCAGCATCTATTCGGCCCCCACGGCTGCGTCGGGAATGTCCGGCAACAGATGCGCGCCGCCAAGCAGGGTGACCACGGAACGCAGGATAAGCTCGATATTGACCGAGATCAGCAGAATGATCCCCACCAGCAGCGAGGCCATCATCCAGCTGCGCGGAATGCGGTACCACTCGTCAAACCCAAGCGATGTCGGCAGGTAAAGGGCGGCGGTTGCAAACCTGCCGCCAAAGCCCGTGACCTCGGACCAGCCGATTTTGACCGCAACCAAAAGCACGGCCAGCGAGATCAGTAGGAGGAACAGATTGAGTGACAGGCCGAGCATACGCGGCAGAAACCGTTGCAGCATGTCGATAGCTACAAAACCGCCGCGCCGAAAGGCCGTCGGTGCCATCAACCCGGTCATCCACAACATGCAGAACCGCGCGGCCTCATCCGGCCAGGGCAGGGCGTTGCCCAGAACGTATCGGAAGAACACCTGAATCAGGATTGCGATGACCATGAAAGCAATCGCAACGACGCCAACCGCGCGGCCCAGACGCAGCGCGGTTTCGTTCACGAATGCAACCGGCGCAAGCACCGATGCCAGTCCGCCCATGCGGATCCTCCCTTGTTCAGCCGCAGGTGTGTCCCGCGGTCGTCAGATCGCGCTTAGTGCTGCGCGAATTGGCCCATTTTCCCGGCGTAGAACGTCAGCGCGTCGCCGTCGCTCATGCTGGCCTTCAGGACTTTGCCCACCACGATCACGTGATCGCCCGCGTCGTGATAGGCATGTTGTTCGCATTCGAAACGTGCCAGACAATCCGACAGCAGCGGGGTGCCGTTTGCACAGCGCTCATGCCGGATGTCGCGCAGTGCATGGGCATCTTTCGAGCATCCAAAACACAGCTCGGCCTGCGCCGACGATAACACATGCACCGTGAAATGCCGTGCCGCGCGAAAATAGGGGAACCGTCGCGAGTTGCGGTCGCCAGCCCACATGATCAGTGGCGGGTCCAGCGACAGTGACGAAAAGCTGTTGGCCGTGATGCAGATAGGGCCATCACCGCTGTCGCATGTCACGATGGTAACGCCGGTTGCAAACCGACCAAAAGCATCCCGCAGGGTCCGGGTGTCGTCCTTATGTGGCACAAAGGTGTGGGTCATATTCCTTGAGATTGCGTTCATCATGCTACCTCATGCCCCAGCGCCGCCTCGTACAGGCGGAACCAGGTTTCGCGGTCTATGGTGACGTTCAACGCGTCTGAGATGCGTTTGATACGGTTCAGGTTGTTGGTGCCCAGAACCGGCAGAATGCCCGCCGGATGAGCCAGCAGGAAGGCGACGGCCACAGCGGCCCGGTCTACACCGAACTCCTCCGCGATTTCATCAGCGACAACCCCGACGGGCGGGTTTCCGGCCATCAGCAGCCCACCCCCCAGCGGCGACCACGCCATAAGGTGGTGCCCATGCTGCTGGTGAAACGCCAGATCGCCATTGGTGAAAGGGGCGATCGCGCCCAGTGAGATCTCGATCTGGTTGGTGACCAGCCGGGTTTTCATCGCCGATTGCAGCAGGGTCCAGTCCCACGGGCGGAAGTTCGAAACACCAACCGCGCCCACCTTGCCACTGGCGACAGCCTCATCCAGCGCAGCCCCGGTTTCGTGGTGGTCCATGAACGGATCAGGACGGTGGATCAGCAGCAGATCGATGTGGTCGATGGCCATTTCCAACAGGGACATGTCGATGGATTTCAGGATATGCGCGCGTGAGGTGTCATAGTATTTGACCTTCGCATCGGAATGCCGCCCCACAGGTGCGACGATGTCACATTTGGTGACGATCTCCATCTTCTGGCGCAGGCCGGGATTGGCGCGCAAGGCGTTGCCCAGAACGGCTTCGGCCGCGTAACCGCCATAAATATCGGCCTGATCGAAGGTGGTGATGCCCTGATCAAGACAGGCCTGAATCTTGGCCTCGACATGCCCTGCCGAGGTGTCGCTATCGTCACCCAGCCGCCACATGCCATAGACAAGGCGGCTCATTTCCAGCGTCGGGGATAGTTTCACGCGTTGCATCAGCGGCGCACTCCGTTGCCCAGCGGTGTGGCCGGGGGTGTCTTGGGCACACGCCCGTAGGCTTCGGGAAGCGAGCAGGTTTTCAGATGCGGCATCACACGAGCACCGAAATGCTTGGCCTCATCCATGTGCGGATAGCCTGAGAAGATGAACGCGCGAATGCCCATCTTCCGGTAATCTTCGATCTTTGACATGACCTGATCGGTTGATCCAACCAGTGCCGCACCACAGCCCGAGCGGGCGCGGCCGACGCCGGTCCACAGACCGGGTTCCACATACCCGTACTTATCCGCCAGATCACGATTCCTGGCCTGATGCGCTACGCCAAGCGACGTTGCATCCAACGCCCGTTCGCGGATCGCGCGGCCATAGTCGTCATCCAGTTTTGAAACGATGTAATCCGCGTATTCCTGCGCCTCGGCTTCGGTATCGCGAACGATCATGTGAACCCGCAAGCCATAGTCGAGCGTACGGTCATAATTTTCGGCCACTGCATGAACAGCTTTCATCCGCTCGGCCAGTTGATCCTTGGTTTCCGGCCACATCAGGTACACATCGCAATGCTCGCCGCACAGCTCCAGCGCCGAGGGCGAATAACCGCCGAAATACAGCAGCGGCCCGCCAGTCTGATAGGGTCGCGCCGGGTCGGTTGTCAGACCTGTAAAGTTGTAGACCTCGCCCGCATGGTTGATTTCCTCCTGCGTCCAGGCCTGTTTCAGGATCTCGACCACTTCGCGCGACCGTTGATAACGATAGGCACTGTCGGCCTTTTCGCCGGGAAAATCGGATGAAATGATGTTGACGGTCAGCCGCCCCTTCAACATGTGATCCAAAGTCGCGATCGTGCGGGCCAGCATGATCGGCTGCATCTCGCCGCAGCGCACAGCGGCCAACAGGTTGATCTTCTGCGTGATCGGCGCGCAACCGGCGACAAAGCTCAGCGTGTCCTGCCCAACCTGATACGATGACGGGCACAGGATGTTGCGGAACCCCTGCGCCTCGGCCTCCTTCACGATGGCCGAGCAATGCTCCCAGCTGGACCGCAGATCACCATCAGGCACACCCAGGAACTGATAATCGTCCGAACATAAGGCGGCGAACCACGAAACCTCGGCCGCATCCAGATCAGGGGATGTGATGGGGACGATGGTCATTTGATTCACGCTCCGTGCATCTTTTACTTTCCTCTTGCGTAGCAATCACATTGATGTAGATCAATAGTGTATCAATTTTTCCTGCGACCGAATGAAGCGCCTGAAATGCCCCCCAACACCCGAAACCCCAATGCCCTGCCTATCTACGTTCAGATTGCCGAGCTGCTGATCCGCGATGTCGCTGCGGGCCGCTTGATCGATGGTGAGCGTCTGCCCCCGGAACGCGATATGGCGGCCGAGCTGAACGTGTCGGTCGGCACGCTGCGAAAATCTCTCGCAGAGCTTGAGAAAAAAGGCATGTTGGAGCGTATTCAGGGGTCAGGAAATTACATCCGCGAGACCGGAACTCAGAACAGCGTCTACGCGATGTTCCGGCTGGAATTGCCCCAAGGGGGCGGGTTGCCGCGTGCGGATATCCTGTCCGTCGATCATCTGAAGAAACCTTCCGATCTGCCGGATTTTGGCACTTCAGACACCGGATCGCGCGTACGTCGGATGCGCTATCTGAATGACACAATCATCGCGGTCGAGGAAATCTGGCTGGACGAATCAGCCGGCCTGATCAAGCGAAGCCTGCTGTCGGACTCGCTCTACCGCTATTATCAGCACCAGCTGGGTTTCTGGATATCACGGGCCGAAGATCGCGTATCGATTGGCCAGCTGCCCGATTGGACGCCCGCGGCGTTCACCAAAGCCGCCGGTGAAACGGTGGGCTATATCGAACGGTTCAGCTGGTCGGACAAGGCCGAACCTGTCGAATTTTCAAAGACCTGGTTCGACCCGGACCGGGCCACCTATGTCCAACGTCTGAAGTAAAAGGAAACGCGCATGACCCAGACCATCAATTACGGGCTGATCGGATGTGGCATGATGGGGCAGGAACACCTGCACAACATCGCCCTGCTGGACGGCACGCGTGTTGCGGCGATATTCGAACCCGATCCCGGGATGGCAAAAGCCGCGCAGGCGATTGCGCCGGGGGCGGTTATGGCACGCTCGGTGCAAGAGGTGTTGGATATCGAAGACCTGGACTGCCTTGTCATAGCCAGCCCAAATCACCTGCATGTCGACCAGATCTGTGAAATCGCGCAAACGCGCCCCTTGCCGCTATTGGTGGAAAAGCCCCTGTTCACCAACCCCCAGGACGCCGCAAGGCTAGCGAAGGTACAGCGTGACTATCCACACCCGATCTGGGTTGCGATGGAATACCGTTATATGCCGCCCATCGCGACCCTGATCGACAAGATCGGGGACACAGGCGGGGTCAGGATGCTGTCGATCCGGGAACATCGCTTTCCGTTTCTGCGGAAAGTCGGCGACTGGAACCGGTTCAACCGCAACACCGGCGGCACCTTTGTCGAGAAATGCTGCCACTTCTTCGATCTGATGCGGCTGATCCTGCAATCCGACCCTGTGCGGATCACCGCAAGCGGTGGGCAGGCGGTGAATCATCTGGACGAAACCTACGGGGGTGAAACACCCGATATACTGGATCATGGCTATGTTCTGGTCGATTTCGCCAATGGCGCGCGCGCGATGCTCGAGCTGTGCATGTTCGCCGAAGGCGCCCGCTATCAGGAGGAGATTTCGGCCATCGGACCCAAGGCCAAGGTCGAGGCTCTGGTGCCGGGGCCGGGACGGTTCTGGCCCGACCATCTGGGAACGCCGCCCGTGCCGCAGGTCATCGTCAGCCCGCGGGACCCCAAGGGGCCAATGTCGCAGGATATCCCTGTCGATCCCCGTTTGCTGGCTGCCGGAGATCACAACGGCTCGACCTATTATCAGCACAAGGGGTTTCTGGATCTGGTGCGCGGGCACAAGGCCGAACCGGATGTGACAGTGCATGACGGTTTGTGGGCGGTGCGAATGGGATTGGCGGCGCAGCAGGCCCTGCAAACCGGCGAAACGGTTCACCTTAAGCACCGTTAGACTGACACCAGGCAGGTTCAGGGCAGAACCCTCTGCGGCGACAAATGTGTCGCTTGTGGGCCAATCTGTCGTAAATCTGCTAGTGACGCGGGGCGCAGTAGGGGACAAAACTGTATGACCTGTCAGTGTATCCCCACCCGTCTTGATCGCCGTGCGACCGGCTGTGATCTGGTCGCGACGCGCCGGTAACCGCCCTTCGGGGCCGTTCTGCCTGCCTGCTTTCAGACGACAACGGAATACCTCATGACAACCGCTCTGCGCCTCGCCATCGATATTGGCGGCACTTTTACCGACACGGCCCTCGTCTCGGGTGATGAGACGATACTTGCCTCCACCAAAACCCTGACCACCCACCAGAACCCGGCAGAAGGCGCACTGGAAGGCGCGCGGCGCGTCATGGCGCAGACTGGCCGGTCGCTGAAGGATGTCACCGGATTTATTCACGGAACAACTTTGGCGACCAACGCGCTGATCGAACGGCGCGGGGCGGTCGTGACCACGGTTTGCACCGAAGGGTTCCGCGATATTCTCGATATCGGGTACGAACGTCGGTATTCCCAATACGACATCAATCTTGAAAAGCCGGACATGCTGGTGCCGCGCGAACGCTCGTTGACCATACGCGAACGCATGTCGGCAGAAGGCGAGGTGCTGATTGAACTGGATGAAGCGCAAGTAGACCGGTTGCTGGCCGAGATTGACGCCAGCGGGGCCGAGGCGGTGGCCATCTGCCTGATGCACTCCTACGCCAACCCGACCCACGAATGGCGTTTGCGCGATCTTCTGGCGCGACACCGCCCCGGTTTGACCGTCTCGATCTCGTCCGATGTCAGCCCCGAAGCGCGTGAGTTTGATCGGCTCTGCACCACTGTGGCCAACGCCTATATTCAACCGCTGATGGATAGCTATCTGACCCGGTTCGCGGATCAGTTCACGGCCGAGGGCGTAACCTGTCCGATCCTGATGATGACGGCAGGCGGTGGTATGTGCACGATCGACACCGCCACGCGTTTCCCCATTCGTCTGGTGGAATCCGGCCCTGCCGGTGGGGCTATTCTGTCCGCCCGCATCGCCGCGCGTGCCGGGTTGGATCAGGTCCTGTCCTTTGACGTCGGTGGCACCACGGCCAAGCTCTGCCTGATCGACAAGGCGCGCCCTCAGACATCCCGCTCTTTCGAAATCGCCCGCGCGGCACGGTTCATCAAGGGGTCGGGAATGCCGGTGCGCATTCCGGTGATCGAGATGATTGAAATCGGTGCTGGCGGCGGTTCGATCGCGGGTGTTGACCGTCTCGGGCGTCTGACGGTCGGGCCGAAATCGGCAGGCTCGGAACCCGGACCGGTCGCCTTCATGCGCGGCGGCATCGATCCGACCGTGACCGACAGTGACATCACTCTGGGCTATATCGTGCCCGACACCTTTGCCGAGGGGCATATCCAGCTGGACCCTGCTGGCGCCAAGGCCGCCCTGAGACGTGTGATCGGGGGAAAACTGGGGCTGGATGCGACAGGTGCGGCAGATGGGGTCAGCCGCATCGTTGTCGAAAGCATGGCCAGCGCCGGGCGGATGCACGCGGTCGAAAGCGGCAAAGACCTTGGCCCGCGTACCATGATTGCCTTTGGTGGCAACGGGCCGCTGCATGCCACACGCGTCGCCCGGTCCGCCGGTGTTTCGCATATCGTGATCCCGCCCAATCCCGGCGTCGGTTCGGCGGTTGGGTTCCTGTTTGCCCCGGTGTCCTTCGAAATCGTCCGCTCGCGCTATTCCCTGCTCGACAGCATGGACATGGACGGGGTGAACGCCCTGTTCGATACGATGATTGCCGAAGCAAAAGAGGTCGTCGCCCAAGGGGCAGGGGATGCACCCACCGAAACCCTGCGCACCGCCTTCATGCGCTATAGCGGGCAAGGGCATGAGATCGAGATTACCTTGCCGGATCGCGCCCTGACGCGCCAGGATATCGCCCCGCTGACAGCCGCATTCGAAAGGGAATACCGCAAACAATTCTCACGCCCTGTGCCGGGGATGAAGATCGAGATCCTCAATTGGGCCGTTCGCGTTGCCACCCCGGACAAAGCGGTGCCCACGGTGTCAGAAACGCCGGGCAAAACCGCATTTCAGGTCACGCAGACACGCCCCATCACCTGTGATCTGGATGGCACGGTAAAACAGGCCGCCTTTCTCGCCCGCGCCGATATGCGCCCCGGTGACCATGTGGCAGGCCCCGCGCTGATCCATGAACCGCAAACAACCACACTCGTTTCCGCCGATTTCTCGGCCCAGATGGATGCAATCGGCAACCTTGTCCTGATACAGGACCAGAAAGGAGGCGCATGATGACCGCTGATCTGTCCCCCGCCCGCCTGCAAGTGATGTGGAACCGCTTGCTGGCTGTGGTCGAAGAACAGGGCCAGACCCTGATCCGCGCGGCTTTCTCGCCCATCGTGCGCGAATGCGGCGACATTTCCGCGGGGATATTCGACGTGAATGGCCGGATGCTGGCGCAGGCCGTGACCGGAACACCGGGCCATATCAACACCATGGCCGAGGCCGTGCTGCACCTGCGCGCCCGTTTCGCGGTGCAGGACATGCGCCCCGGCGACATCTACATGACGAACGACCCATGGCTGGCCTCGGGGCATCTGAACGACTTCCTGCTGATGATGCCCGCGTTCAAGGATGGCAGGGTGGTGGGCTTTACCTCCTGCACCTCGCATCTGGTGGATCTGGGCGGTCTGGGTATGGGGCCTGAAGGCTCGGACATCTATGACGAAGGCCTGCTGATCCCGCCTTGCAAACTGGTCGAGGCCGGAACGCCCAATGCGCTGCTGATGGATATCATCCGCGCCAACTCGCGCGAGCCTGTGGCCAATGAGGGCGACATCTACGCCCTGATCGCCTGTTGCGAGGCCGGGGTGAACCGCCTTGTTGCGATGATGGACGAGTTCGGGATCGATGATCTGGACAGCCTTGGCACCTATATCATCGACACCTCGCGTAAAGGTGCGTTGCAGGCCATCGCCGAGGTGCCCGAGGGCGTTTACAAGAACGTGCTGCGCATGGACGGTTATGAGGCAGAGCTGGAGCTGCACGCAACGCTCACTGTGACCAAAGACGGGATGCATGTCGATTTCACGGGCACGTCCGGGTGTTCGAAAAAGGGCATCAACGTGCCTTTGAACTATGCGACCGCCTATACGGTCTTTGCCCTGCGTTGCATCGTCGGACCGGATATCCCGAACAACGCGGGCTCGCTGGAACCTTTCACGGTGGACGGCCCCAAAGGTTGCATCCTGAACGCCCAGCATCCGGTGCCTGTGGCCATGCGGCATACGCTGGGGCAGGTTACACCGGATCTGGTTTTGGGCTGCCTGCATCAGGCGCTGCCCGATCAGGTGCCCGCCGAAGGGGCCTCGTGCATGTTCGATCTGCCAATGCGCCACGCGCCCGAAGTGGCGGCGAATGGCGGGCGTGAATTTGCCATCGAACCCGTTCACAACGGCGGCACCGGGGCGCGACCCCATGCGGATGGCCTGTCTGCGACAGCCTACCCTTCGGGGGTGTTCGGCTCGCAGGTCGAAATAACCGAAAGTGTCGCACCGGTGATCATGTGGCGACGCGAATTATTGCCCGACTCGGGCGGCGCAGGCCAGTTCAGGGGCGGATTGGGGCAGCGGATCGAGATGACGTCCGCCAACGATGCCCCCTTCATCGTCTTCCTGTCGGTCGAACGTCTGAAATTCCCCGCTCTGGGCCGCATGGGCGGCCTGCCCGGCGCGCCGGGACGTATCCGGTTCCGCGATGGCAGTGGCGACATTCCGGGCAAGGGTGAGCTACGTGTGGAAAGTGGCGACTACCTGATCTTCGATACCCCCGGCGGCGGCGGCTTTGGCGATCCGGCCGCGCGCGACCCAGAGGCGCTGGCGCTGGACCTCAGGCGCGGGCTGGTCACGGAAGAAGGGGCCAAAGCCTATGGGAGTGCCTCATGATCCGCGCAGTTGATCACATTCGTGCCATGGCGGCCTATGCGCTGGCCGATCTGGGCGGCCCGGACACTGTATCTCTGGCCCAGAATGAAAGCGCCTTTCCGGTCAGCCCTGCCGCAATTGCGGCGGGGAAGGTGGCATTGCACCGGATGCCGCTTTACCCCGATCCCGACTGGTCGGACCTACGCGCCGCCATCGCTCAGGTGCACGGGGTGTCAGCCGACAACATCCTGTGCGGTGCCGGATCGATGGAGTTGATCGGCTGCCTTATCCGCGCCTATTCAGGGCCGGGCGACCATGTATTGGGCACGGATTACGGCTATGCGTATGTGGCATCAGCGACGGCGCAGGTGCGGGCAGACTATGTGAAGGCCCGCGAGGTTGATCTGACCGTCTCGGTCGATGACATTCTGGCGGCTGTCACGCCTGAAACCCGGATCGTCTTTGTCTGCAACCCCGGCAACCCGACCGGCACCCTGATCCCGAATGCCGAGATCATCCGCCTGCGCGACACCCTGCCTGGGAACGCGCTGCTGGTGGTCGATCAGGCCTATGCCGAATTCGCCGATCGCGACCACGACCCGGCTGAGATCTTTGCCCTCGTCGCACGTGGGGATACTGCGGTTATACGCACCTTCTCAAAGGCTTACGGTCTGGCGGGCGCGCGCGTGGGTTGGGGTCTGTTCCCGTCTGAGGTCGCGATTGAGCTGCGAAAACTGCTCAACCCCAACAACGTATCGACCCCCTCTCAGGCCATGGCAACGGCAGCGGTGCAAGATCAGCCCCACATGCGCAACACGGTTGCCAGAACCGCCGCCATCCGGGATCGCTTTGCCGACGGGTGCCGGGCGCTGGGATTATCTGTTCCGCACAGCCACACCAATTTTGTCCTGATCCGATTTGCCGATGCCGCCACCGCGCAAAAAGCGGATGCCGCGTTGCGCAAAGCGGGTTTGCTCATGCGCGGAATGGGCGGCTATTGCCTCGCGGATTGCCTGCGCGCCACGATCTGCGACACGGCAGTGATGGAGCGCTGCCTGACTGTTCTGAAAGAGGTGACGTCATGACCTTTGAAACCCGGACACGGGCCAAAATCGGGGTGCTGGTGCCCTTTACCAACACCAATCTCGAAGCTGACATGATGCTGATGCGCTGCCCGGACACGACGGTGCATTTTCAGCGAATGGGTGGCTATGACGTGGATGAGATCCCCGGCTCGGATCAGATGGCGGGTCTGGGGGCCTCGGATATCAGCCATGACCTCAAGATGATCTCGGGCGTTCGGCCCGATGTGGTGCTCTATGGCTGTACCTCGGCCACGCTGACCCATGGCCCGTTCTTTGATCACCAGCTGGCGCAGGACATCAGGGCTGCGTCGGGGGCCGTGTGTATTACCGCCGCAGGGGCGCTGGTTGGTGCGATCCATGCGCTCGGCGTGTCCAGCGTCGGTTTTTCTTCACCCTATCTGGGCGAGATCAACACGCAGGCCATGGATTTTCTGACGCAAAACCAGATCACAACGGTGAAATGCGCCGATATCGGCCGCGAGCTGGGCAATTACGGGCAGGGAGAACTGACCCCGGACGAGGTTTTAGACCTTGCCATGCAGGCCGACCACCCAAAGGCCGAGGCCATCATACTCAGCTGCACCGACATGCGCGCGGTCGAGGCCATAGACCGGATCGAAGCGGCCCTTGATAAACCTGTTGTGACGTCCAATCAGGCCATGATGTTTGCCCTAATGCGGGCGCTTGACCTGCCAAGGCACAGAAATGTTCCGGGGCGGTTGTTTGATCTGCTATAGCCGCGGATCAGGCAAAAGCATGGAACCCACGTCGGATGGCTGCCTGCCTCAAAGGCAGGTTCGCCCCGACACATGGGGCGGGTATTCTGGCCTACTCAACACGCCGTGTCGCAGACGTGACTGTATTTACGTCGCAAAAGAACAAGATACCGCGCCCTCGACGCCATAGTCGGAATAAGGGCCGCTCGGGAATGAAGCACATGTTGAACCATCCGCACGGTTACGGGAGATTTGGCCAGCCCTGCGGGGAAACCATCTTAGGCTTGTCTGAAACATCATACGTTCACAAAACACAAAGGTGCCGCTTTTCATGAGTCAAATTTCGGAAAACCTGCTGAACCAGATCCGCAACCGTTTTGCCCAGATCGATCACTGCCCCGAACAGGGCGAGCGGATATTTTTCGAAAACGCCGGTGGGGCTTTGACACTGAAATCCGTGCTGGACAGCTCGGCGCGTCACGCCGCAATTCCCGACAATCAGGGGCGTGACAATCCGGGGTCTCATGCTCTGGTATCCACGATCAACGCGGCCAAGGCCGATATGCGGGATTTCATGAATGCACCCGGTGGTCAGTTCTTTGTGGGTGAAAGCGGCACAGAACTTCTGTTCCGGCTGATCATGAACGCCTGTCTCGGAACCGGTCCGGGGATTGTGCTGGGGTCGACACTGGAACACCCCGCCACACGCTCAGCCTGTGATCGCTGGGCCCGTATTGCCGGGCAGACCCATGTGCTGGTGCCCCACGATGACAACACCGGCACCGTGACAGCCGGGGCCTATGCCGCAGCTGTTACACCCGACACCAAAGTGGCGACAATCCTGCACACCTCACCCGTGACGGGCATGGGCGTTGATGTGGCCGCAGTTTCACAAGCGATCCGCGCCGTGGCGCCAGATTGTTTCATAATTGTCGATGGCATCCAGCACGCCGCCCATGGCCGGATCGATCTCAGCGCGTATGACGTCGACGGCTACGTGATCTCGCCCTACAAGGTGTTTTCGCGCCATGGCTACGGCGTGGCGTGGATTTCCGACCGGCTGACGCGGCTTGAACACAATGCCCTGTTGGACGGCCCGGCAGATAACTGGGAAATGGGCACGCGCGACACCGGGGCTTATGCGACCATGTCCGACGTTGTGTCTTATTTCGAATGGCTTGGCAGTCAGGTCAGCGACGCCACCGACCGGCGTGCCAGATTTCTGGCAGCGGGTGACGCCATTCACGCGCAGGAAAAGGCACTGACCGACGCGATGATCCACGGCACCGGCAACCTGAGCGGTCTGGCCGAGATGGAGAAGGTCACCATTCTGGGCGGTGCCGACAACCCCGCACGCGAAGGGCTGGTGTCGCTGCGCGTACAGGGCGTGGCCTCGGCGGATGTCGTCAAACGGCTGAACGATGAAGGTATTCGCACCCATTTGCGCAAGGCCGACCACTATTCTGGCAACATATTGACGCCGCTGGGTTATGACGCCTGCGTCCGGGTCTCGATGTGCCACTACAACTCAATCGGCGAAGTCGCCAAATTTCTGGCTGTCATGAAAGAAATCGCCGCCTGAGCTGCGGCGGACCAAGGGACAAGCACTCATGAAAACCCATGCACAAGCTGTAGTGATCGGAGGGGGCCTTGCCGGCTGTTCGATCCTGTACCATCTAGCCAAACTTGGCTGGACCGACGTTGTCCTGCTGGAACGGAACGAGTTGACCTCCGGTTCGACCTGGCACGCAGCGGCGAATATTCACGGGCTGCACGATAACAACAACATCACCCGCATCCAGCACTATACGATGAATCTGTATAAACAGCTGGAACAGGAAACCGGCCAAAGCTGCGGCGTATTCCAGCCCGGCTCGCTCTATCTGGCCCAGACCGAAGAGCGTGAGCAACAGTTGCGCCTGCAAGAGGCCAAGGCCCGGTTCTATGGTCTGAACTTCTACGAAGTCAGCCGTGAAGAAGCCAAGGAACTGCATCCGCTGGCGCAGTTCGATGACATCCGCTGCATCATGTACGAACCCGATGGCGGCAATGTCGACCCGTCGGGCGTGCCGCACGCCTATGCCGCCGGGGCCCGCGCCATGGGGGCCACCATCGAACGGTTCTGCCCGGTGACAGGAACCGAACAACAGCCCGACGGCAGCTGGATCGTGCGCACGCCCGAAGGCGAGATTCACACCCAATGGGTTGTCAACGCCGCCGGTCTCTGGGGGCGTGAGGTGGCGGCGCTGGCGGGTCTGACCCTGCCGCTGCAACCGACCGAGCATCAGTATTTCGTGACCGAAAGCATCGACGAGGTCGCCAGCCTGGGGCGCCGTCTGCCCTCGATCGCTGACCGCGACGGCGAATACTACTTCCGGCAGGAAGGCAACGGCCTGCTGATCGGGGCTTATGAGAAAGACATGAAATTCTGGGCCGAAGACGGCACGCCGCTGGATTTTGCCCATGATCTGTTCCCCGACGATCTGGACCGGATCATGGAAAACGTGATCCGCGCCACCGAACGCGTGCCGGTCGCGGCCACAGCCGGGGTTAAACGCGTGATCAACGGGCCGATGATCTGGTCGCCCGACGCCAACATGCTCTGGGGGCCGGTGCCTGAGCTGAAGAACTATTTCCTCTGCGGTGGTTTGATCCCCGGTTTCTCGCAATCCGGTGGGTTGGGTCTGCTGGCGGCGCAATGGATGATCGAGGGCGAGCCGCAATATGACATGTTCGCCTGGGATCTGGCCCGCTTTGGCGACTGGGCCGACAAGAAATTCACCAAGGCCCGCGTTCAGGATGCCTATACCCACCGCTTCAAGATCCATTTCCCCAACGAGGAACGCAGCGCAGGCCGTCCGGCCCGTGTGCGCCCCACCTATGAGATGCAGAAACAGATGGGGTGCGTCTTTGGCCTCAATTGCGGCTGGGAACATCCGCTCTGGTTCGCCGATGAGCCCGAGGTGGAAGAGACCACCGGCTTTACCCGCCAGAACTGGTGGGTGCCCGTGGGCCGTGAGGTGCAGATGCTGCGCGACAGCGTGGGCGTGATCGACATCTCGAACTTCGCCAATTACGTGATCAAGGGCCCCGATGCTCATGACTGGCTGGACCGTCTGGTGGCCAATCGGGTGCCCACCGAAGTGGGGCGCAGCTGCCTGACGCCGCTGATCTCGGTTCGCGGTGGCGTGGCGGGCGATTTCACTATCACCAAGCTGACCGAGGATGAATACATGATGGTCGGCTCCGGCATGGCCGAACGCTATCATCAGCGCTTCTTCAACATGGTCGAAATGCCCAAAGGCACCACGCTTGAGGTCGCCACCGACCGCATCGCAGGGTTCAACATCGCAGGCCCCAGGTCACGCGAAGCGCTGGCACGCCTGACCAATGCCGATCTGTCGAACGAGGCGTTCCGCTTCATGCGGTCGCAGAAAATCACGGTCGCTGGCGTCGAATGCGTGGCCATCCGGGTCAGCTTTACCGGCGATCTGGGCTGGGAACTGCACTGCGCCGAGGGGGATCAGGTGGAGCTCTACACCGCCCTGCTTGAGGCCGCCAAAGACTGTGGTGGCGGTCCGGTGGGCGGGCGCGCGCTGGGGGCGCTGCGGATCGAAAAGGGCTATGGCTCGTGGGGGCGCGAGTATTCTCAGGAATACTGGCCGCAAGAGGTCGGGCTGGCGGGTCTGATCAAACTGGACAAGGATTTCCTGCACAAAGACGCCTACCTGTCCGTCAAGGACAACCCCGCGCGCGAGGTGCTGTCCGTCTTCGAGCTGGATGTGACCGAAGATGCCGACGCAACCGGGGGTGAGCCGATCTTTACCCCCGATGGCACGCCCCTGGGCCGTGTCACTTCAGGGGCATACGGCTATTCGGTCGGGAAATCGCTGGCGCTGGGGTTCCGCAACCCAAACACCGCGCTGCCGGGCGATGAGGTTGTCATTCAGGTCATCGGCAAACCGCACAAGGCGCGCGTACTGGCCGAGGCACCGTTTGACCCGACAGGCGCCAGACTGCGGTGTTAACGCTCAAAACCCGTCTACAGGCAGGCAAGGCCAATAAGACGCTCCAAAAGATGTCTCGTCTCGGCACTTCAGGCGACTTCATCTTTTTCCAAATACTCCCGCCGGAGGCGTCCGAACTCACTCACCTGCGCATTGCGGGCGCCATTGCTGCGCCACCGGGTCACAAATGCGCAGGCAGTCCACCGCGCGTGCAGCGACCTGGGACACGATATCCATCAGGGTGTCAGGCTTCAGATAAAACGCAGGAACCGGGGGCAGGATGATGGCCCCCATTTCTGCCGCCGCCGTCATGTTGCGCAGATGGGCCAGGGTCAGCGGTGCTTCTCGTGTCAGTAAAACCAACGGCCTGCGTTCCTTGAGCTGAACACTGGCGGCGCGCGTCAGCAGGTTATCGTCCAGCCCATGCGCAATCGCGGCAAGCGTTCGCATGGAACAGGGCGCAACGATCATGCCGGATACCGGAACCGACCCGGACGCAATGCTGGCACCGATATCGGCGCTCGGGTGATGCCGCGTCACCAGTTGCCGCAGGTTTTGCAAAGCGTCCGGGCCGCATTCCTGCGCAAGTGTCCGCATCCCGGCTGCGCTGACCACAAGATCGGCCTCGATATCCGATGACGCCAGGCACCGGGCCACGGCAAGGCTCAACGCCGCGCCTGACGCACCGGATACCCCCAAAACAACACGGGCGTTTGTCATGCTCTCAGCTCCGGCATCAATCGGTTTACAAGGTTTTCCGCAAAGGCGTGATCTCCATCCGCGGTGTGCATCACAGTCCCCCATTCCCGCAGCGTTTCACTGCCCAGTTTCGTCGTCGCGTCGATGCCGATTTTTCCGGCCAGACCGGGTTCGGGTGATGCAAAATCCAGATAATCCATAGGTGTCCTGTCCAGCACCATCACGTCCCGGCCCGGGTCCATGCGAGTGGCAAGCGCCCAAGCAATATCCTCCCAGTTTCGGGGATCGATATCGGCATCGACCGCGATGATCATTTTCGTATAGCTGAATTGCGGCAGCATTCCCCACAGGGCCATCATCACGCGCCGGGCCTGCCCCGGATACCGTTTGTCGATGGCAACGATTGCCATTCGATAGGAACAGGCGGCGGGCGGCAGCCAAAGATCGTGGATTTCGGGGATCTGCGCGCGGATGGTCGGCAGGGCCAGGCGGTTAAACACCTCGCCAATGATTGACGGTTCGTCCGGTGGCCGCCCGGTATAGGTCGAAAGATACAGCGGCGCGTCCCGATGGGTGACAGCGCTGACCTGCATCACCGGAAAGGGTTCAGCCGGGTTGTAATAGCCGGTGTGATCCCCAAAAGGCCCCTCGGGGGCGGTCTCGCTTGGTGAAACCCAACCTTCCAGAACAATCTCGGCGTCAGCAGGGACCAACATGGGGATGGTTCTGGCCGGGATCAGATGTGGGCGCTTCTGGTTCAGGGCACCGGCAAATGTCAGCTCGGATACCGTTTCTGGCAAGGGCAAGGCCGCCGATAACAAAGTCGCGGGGTTTGCGCCCAGTACAATGGCGACGGGCATCTTTTCGGCGCACCTCGCCCAGCTCCTGTGATGCGCCGCGCCGCCGCGATGAGGCAGCCAGCGCATGATGACACGGTTCCGGTCCAGCACCTGAACACGGTAAACCCCCGCGTTATAGCCTTGCGCCGCGTTTGCATCGCTGCCGTAGGGCCGGGTAAGAACCACGGGCCACGTGATCAGCGGCCCCGCATCGCCGGGCCAGTGGGTCTGGATTGGCAGCGCGGTCAGATCCACATCCGCTCCGCTGTGGCAGAGGCTTTGCACCGGGGCGGTTCTGACCAGTTTCGGTCGGGTCGACAGGGCCGCCTTCAGCATCGGCCATCTGGCCAGCGCGTCCCGCACTCCGTCCGGCGGCGTCGGGGACCGCAGCGCGGCCAGAAAGGCCCCCAGATCGTCCAGCCCGGCGGGTGTGACACCCAGCCCGGCAGCAACCCGTTCCGCTGTTCCGAACAGGTTGACGACGACGGGGGTATCGAACCGATCAGTGGACACGTCTGTCGGGTGGTCAAATTGCAGAACCGGTCCGCCCGCCTCAAGCACGGCGCGGTGAACGGCGGTCATCTGATGGCGTACGGAAACCGGATCAGGGATGCGCCTGAACTGTCCGGTGTCCTCGCACCATTTCAGAAAATGCCGAAGGCTGGGATATTGCGGCAGGGTGCGAATGGGACTGCTCCGACGGTGGTTTCCACCCTCTAGCAACGAAAGCGAGGGGTCGAATTGACAACCGTCAAGTCACCCCAGCCGCGATCGCCCTAGGAAGGCATCCAAGGTCATAATGTTGAGACAGCAGGAGGTCTCATTGCCGGTTCCTCAGAATACGATACCGCGCTGCCCGGCGGCTTTGGCGGCCATGCTTCGGATAGTGCCGCTTGCCCCCTTGTCGCTGTCGCTGACGGTCTTCACGCGCCGGGTCGCAAAGAAAAACCCGGAAATGTTTCAACGGCTTGGCGCATACGGAAGATCAGTTTTCGTTCTTGATCCGACGGATTTGCCTGTTGTCCTGCTGCTTGATCCGAATGGCGGTGCCCCAAAGGTGACACTGACCCGGCGCAGCGGGTCAGGGGTTGCGCGTATTTCCGGCCCTCTGGCGGCCCTTCTTGGGCTGGTTCACGGTGCATTTGACGGCGATGCACTGTTCTTCTCACGTGATCTGGTGATCGAGGGCGATACGGCCGCGGCGCTGGCCCTGCGCAACGCAATAGACGACGCGGAACTGGACCTCGCGCACGAGGCCGCAGCCCTCTCCGGCCCGCTTGCGCGCCCGCTGAAGCAGCTGATCGCGTTGGTGGAACGTCGAACCGGCCTGTACCTGACTCGACCGGAAGATGCTGTACTATGGTGATGGAAATCGTCTGCCCGGCAGGAACGCCCGCCGCCTTGCGCGCAGCCGTCAAGGCCGGGGCGCATACAGTCTATTGCGGCTTCAATGACGAAACCAACGCGCGCAACTTTCCGGGCCTGAACTTCGACCGGGCCGAAATGCGCGCGGGTGTTGCCTTTGCCCATGACCACGGGGCCAAGGTACTGGTTGCGATCAACACGTTTCCCCGCGCCGGCAGCGAAGCAATCTGGCATCGCGCGGTGGCCGACGCGGAAACCTGCGGCGCGGATGCCGTGATCCTCGCCGATATTGGGCTGCTGGATTATGCCGCGCGCAACCATCCGGGGCTGCGCAGGCACCTGTCCGTGCAGGCCGCGGCGGCGAATGCCGATGTGATCAACTTCTATGCCGAAACCTTCGGCGTCAAACGTGTGGTCCTGCCGCGCGTGCTGTCGGTTCCCGAAATCGCCGCCATCAACGCCGAAACAGAAGTCGAGACTGAGGTATTTGTGTTCGGCGGGCTCTGCGTGATGGCCGAAGGTCGCTGTTCACTGTCCTCTTACGCCACCGGGCTGTCTCCGAACATGAACGGCGTCTGTTCGCCCGCCAGCCATGTCGAATACCAGAACGATCAGGGCGCGTTGAACACGCGCCTGGGCGGTTACCTGATCCACCGGGTCGAACGAAATCAGCCTGCACCCTATCCGACATTGTGCAAAGGGTGCTTTTCCGCAGGTGAAAAGACGGGCCATTTGTTCGAAGACCCCGTCAGCCTGAATGCGGAACGGCTGATCCCGCAATTGCAGAAGGCCGGTGTCACCGCGCTGAAAATCGAAGGGCGCCAGCGCTCGAAATCCTACGTTGCGCAGGTGGTTCGGAACTTCCGTGCCGCTGTCGACGCGCTTGAGGCCGGGCGCCCTCTGCCCGAGGGGATGCTGGCCCGTTTGTCCGAAGGGCAGGCCATGACAACCGGCGCATACAAAAAAACCTGGAGATAGCGCGATGGAACTGACCGTTGGCCCCAACCAGTTTTTCTGGCCCGCCGATAGCTGGACATCCTTTTACGAGGATTTGGCCCAAACCCCCGTCGACCGCATCGTGCTGGGCGAGCTGGTTTGTTCCAAGCGCCTGCCGTTTTATCAGGACCGGATTCCCGACGCGATTGCCCGGCTGGTTGAGGCAGGCAAACAGGTTGCGCTGACCAGTCTTGCACTGGTGACGCTCAAGCGTGAACGCAAGCTGACCGCCGATCTGGCGGATCTGGGGGTCACGGTCGAGATCAACGATCTGACTGCGCTGGCGCATCTGCCCGAAAACACCGATTTCGATGTCGGACCGCTGATCAATGTCTATAACGAAGGCACATTGGCATGGCTGGCGTCACGTGGGGCGCGTCGCATATGCCTGCCGCCGGAACTGCCAATCGCCTCGGTCAGGGTTCTGGCACAAGCCGCCGCTGGTCTGGGTGTCGCGGTCGAGGTTTGGGGCCACGGTCGCCTGCCGCTGGCCATCTCCGGCCGGTGTTACCACGCGCGCCTGCATGGGCGCAGCAAGGATAATTGCCAGTTTGCCTGCGAAAACGATCCCGACGGGCTGGAAGTGCTGACCGGCGATGGACAGCCGTTCATGGCCATGAACGGTGTGCAGACCCTGTCAGACAGCTATGCCTGCACGGATCATCAGATCGAGTTGCTGCAAAGTGCTGGCGTCGCGGCCCTGCGCCTGTCGCCGCAATCTCAGGGGTTCCCAAGGCTCTGCGCGCTCTACCGACAGCGGCTGGATGGGCAACTTGACCGGGGCGATCTGGAACATGCGCTGCGCGCCGCCGATCCCGGTATAAAGCTAAGCGACGGGTTCCTGACCGGCGCATCCGGCGCTGAATGGTCGGGTTCGGCATGCGCGCCCACCGAAGCAGCACGCTGATCATTCTGGAAAAGACCGGCATCCGATAGCGAATTTTCAGCACGACCTGAGCGGGCGATCCGGAAAATCTATGGATCGTCCTGCACAGTCAGGTGGTCACAGGCAGGCGTTGCCGCACCAGTTCGGCCCACAGGTTTGCTCCCAATGGCAGCAGCGCGTCGTTGAAATCATAGTCATTCGCGTGCAGGGGGCGGCCATTCGACCCCTCGGTTCCATTGCCGATCAGCAGAAAACACCCCGGAACCGCTGCCGCAAATTCCGCGAAATCCTCGGAAAACGACATGGCGGTCCGGTCGCCGTCAACCTCCAAACCCAGCGTTTTTGCTGCTGAAACCACATGGGTTGCGGCGTCGGCATCGTTGATTGCCTCGATGAATTCGGTCTGGAACTCCACCGTCACCGCGACACCGTGGCTTTCCGCCACGCCTGCTGCAATCTGCCGCATGTGATGTTCAATCCGCGCGCGGTCGTCGGGGGACATCGCCCGTGCGTCCCCTTTCAACACCGTTCGGCTTGGCAGGACGTTGCGCTGCCCATCGGTGATGAACTCGGTCACGGAAACGACCGCGCCAGACGCCGGGGCAAGCTTACGCGAAACGATGGTTTGCAAGGCCAGAACAAGCTCTGCTGCGGGCGTAAGTGTCTCGCGCCCGACATGGGGCATCGAAGCATGACCGCCCTGACCGGTGATGGTGATCTCGAACAGGCTTTCGCTGCAACAAATGACACCGGCGCGGGTTGAAACCCGCCCAACGGGTTCGCCCGGCAGATTGTGCGCGCCATAGACTTCGTCAATCGGAAAATCCCGCAGGACGCCTTCATCAATCATCGCCCGCGCACCCAGCCCGTGCTCCTCATTGGGCTGGAACAGGAAGACAACGGTGCCGTCAAAGCCCTGTTCCCTGGCCAAAAGCTCGGCCGCGCCCAGCAGCATCGCCGTATGGCCGTCATGGCCGCAGGCGTGCATCACGCCCGGATTCTGAGACTTGTAGGCAAAGCTGTTGGCCTCGGTAATGGGCAGGGCGTCGAAATCCGCGCGCAGACCGATGGACCGGTTGCCATGGCCCGCTCGTAGAACACCAACAACGCCGACACCCTCATGCACTTCGATGCCAAGGCTTCTCAGGTGATCGGCGATCCGGGCCTTGGTCCAGTCCTCCTGAAAGCCAAGCTCGGGGTTGCGGTGAAACTCATGCCGCAGGGCGCGCAGGTTCTCAGAAAAACTCGTAATGGCAACTCTCCTTCGTCCTGCTTTCTTTCGTCATTGCTACAGGGTTTTGCAATCCCGCTCAAAGATAGGTTCCGATTGATGCACGTTGCCCCCGGATGAGAGCCCTGAACAATTTCGATCCCGCGAGGGGAACACCAGCCCACGCATCACAAGACGGCAGGTCTGTAAACCATTCTGCGCCTACATCCCGTTGCGGGGGATGACAAAAGACTGTTCTTCCTCAAAGATCAGGTCGTCACCCGACCACGCCTTTAGGCGAGCGGTCAGGTGAAATTCGGTCGCAGTCGCCCTTTGTTCGGAACAGGTCCAGATCTTGGCGGACCACCCCTCGCGGTCGAAACCGGCGGTTTGCTCCATTGTGGCTACTGCCGACAACGGATCATCCGGCTGGATGGTATAGCGTCGATCCGACATATCGCTCAGCACCGTGCCGATATCGTCGAGGCGAATATCGCCCACCGGCCCAAAGACACCCCCGTCAAGGAAATACCTGTGTGTCACCTCGCCATTTGTCAGATCGGTGTGGACCGAACGCTCCATCGAACCGGAGCGAACGTTCGTCTTCCGCGGGGCGACGTCGGGACCCCGAGGTTCGGGCAAGGGGCGTGGGGCTGGCGTGTCATCTCGCTGGCTGCGCACGGGCAGGATCAGCCGCGATGTGCCGGGCCGGATCGTCAGCGTAACCGGCTCGGGCGCTGGCCACAGGACCGGCCAATAGGCGGACGCGATTTGCAGAACGATGCGATGACCCGCCAACACCCGATAACCGGTTCCATAAAGCGGGACAGTCACGTGCATGTCTTCGCCGGGTGTGATCGGTGTCGGTTCAGTGTCGCTGATCCGGTGGGTCAGATTGCAGAACCCGCGTGCAATCAATGTCTGCGCGCCATCCGGGGCCTCATCCACCAGCAAGGCCGCAACAAAACCCTGCGCCCGATCGGCAGAAACTGTCAGGTCTACCGAGGGCTGGCCCAGAATATCGATCGGCTCTCCAAGTGGCTCTGCTTTGAACTGCAGCGCCCCTGCGGCTTCGATCCGGCAATCTGCCGCCATATCTCCGGGTATTGCAAAGGAACACATATCGCCCGCTGCGGCCCCGAAATTCTGCGGCGAACAAACCGACATCTCCCCGCCCGACCCGGCGGAGGCGTCCAGCGTTCCGTCATTTAGCCACAAGGGCTGGTCCTTGACATGTGGCGATGGCCAGCTTGGCTCCTCGATCCACTGCCCGTCGCGGTGCACATGTGTTCCGGACGGGGCGGCACTGTCCTGCAGGAAAAACCGCAAGGGCGGCTCGTCCATCAGGCCCGTGTCGATCCCCTTCAGCCAATGGTCCCAGAACCGGATCACCTCGCCGACGAAATCGACCCGGGGCCCCGGCACCCCTTCTTGCGGGTACAGATGCGCCCAGGGGCCCATCAGGATCTTGACCGGCCCGCTCAGGTGTTCCGCGATGCGGAAAGGAGTGTCGCGATACAGGTCCATCCATCCGCCAAAGAAATACACCGGCACATCGACATCCGCGTAGTTTTCGCAGATCGAACCGCGCCGCCATATGTCGTCATGGGTCTGATGTTCCAGCCACATGGCGGGCCAGAATTCAGCCCCCTCCAACCGTGCGCGCCACATGTCGATCCAGCGATCTTTGCCCACAATCTCGGGGTCGGGTGGCATGGCATTGTACAGCTGCATGATCGAGCCCCACCAGAAATTGTCATTGGCCAGACAGCCGCCGTAAAAGTGAATATCCTCGCGCCAGCGGTCATCCGTTCCCATCACCGGCGCAATCGCCTTCAGCGCAGGCGGGCGGGTAGCGGCCACCTGAAAGGCGTTATACGCCCCCCAGCTTTTGCCAAACATTCCGACATTTCCGTCGCACCAGTCCTGATCGGCAATCCACTGGATGATGTCGTGCCCGTCCTGAATCTCCTGATGCGAATACTCATCCTCGGGGATCCCGTCGCTGTCGCCATAGCCGCGGATGTCCACCCGGATCGACGCATAGCCTGCAGCGGCGAAATGCGGATGCATGCTTTCATCCCGCATCCGGGTGCGATCCCGGCGGCGATAGGGGATGTATTCCAAAACACAGGGAACGGGCGTTGCTCGGGCCGAGCCGGGCAGCCAAAGCCGTGCCGCAAGTTTTGCGCCGTCCGGCATGGGAATCCAAACGGTTTCGATGACCTCTGTGTTGCTCATGTCCGGTCCTTTGACTGACTGTCAGGTGAAAAGCTGTTTGTGGCGTGCTTGGCCGGGGGGTTTTTCAATGGCCTCACCATCGAAGCCCCAAGCGCAGCGCATCATAAATGGCGGCATGCGTGTTGCGTGATGAAATGGCATCGCCGATCCGGTACAGATCAAACCCCGCCTCTGGGACCGATTGCGGAAACACGGGGCCGGACCCGCCGACCAGCGCTTCATAATCCACGGCGCCCAAGTTTCGCGACAGCGGTTTCAGATCGAAGTACAGATCATCCAGCGGCAAAACACCCTGATTGACAACCACCTGATCATACAGGCGCTTTTCTATCAGGTCCGAGTAATCCGTACCAATGGCTGCCTCCAGCTGATTGCCTGATCGCACCAATGATTTCAGCGTCCGGGCGACTGTGAACTCGGCACCGGTCTTTTGCAGGGCGCGCATGTAGGGCACCAGGTTCATCCCCATGATTTCGGGGGCAAAACTGCGGTCTCGGGTCATGATTTCTACCCGCCCCCCCGCTTGCGCGATAGCCTCAGCCGCCATCAGGGCCGGGTGATCCCCTGCATCGTCATAGATAAGGACATTGTCGCCGGGGCGCACATCACCGGTCAGGATATCCCAGGCAGTAACCGCCAGATCGTTACCCGTTTCCAGAACCGTCACCTCGGGCAATCCGCCGGTTGCGATCACCACCATGTCCGGCGCAAGCGCAGTTACAGCATCGGCGTCCGCAAAGGTGTTGAAACAAAATGTCACGTCGCGTGCGGCGCATTGGGCCATGCGCCAGTCGATGATCCCGATCATCTCGGCCCGGCGCGGGGATTGCGCGGTCAGCCGCACCTGACCGCCGGGTGCGGGGGCGGCCTCAATAACGGTGACGTCATGCCCGCGCTCGGCCGCGACCCGCGCCGCCTCAAGCCCGCCGGGGCCTGCGCCCACAATCACCGCGCGGCGGCGCGTTTCAGCGGCGGGGATCAGATGCGGCATCGACAATTCGCGCCCGGTGGCCGGGTTGTGGACACACAGCGCCTCACCCGCCTGATAAATGCGGTCAAGACAGTAAGTGGCACCGACACAGGGCCGGATGTCCTCTTCCCGTCCAGCCCGGATTTTGGCAACGATCATCGGATCTGCCATATGCGCGCGGGTCATGCCGACCATGTCCAGCAGGCCCGAGGCCACCGCATGCCGCGCCGTCGCCACATCGGGAATGCGCGCGGCGTGAAAGGTCGGCATCCCAACCTCGGCCCGAACCCGCCCGGCAAAATCCAGATGGGGTGCGCTTTTCATGCCCTGAACCGGGATCACGTCCGTCATGGCCGGGTCGGTATGAATACGCCCGCGAATGATGTTCAGGAAATCGACCTGACCGCTGTCGCGCAGCCTTCGGGCAATCTCCAGCCCTTCCGCTTCGGTTATGCCGCCCTTTTCCACCTCATCGGCGGTGTAACGGACCCCTATGATGAAATCGCTCCCGACGCGGTCGCGGATTGCGTCCAGAACCATGAAACCAAAGCGCATCCGGTTGTCCAGATTGCCTCCAAAGGGCGCCTCCATCCGATTGGTCATCGGCGACCAGAACTGATCGATCAGATGACCGTAGGCCTGCAATTCAATTCCATCCAGCCCGGCGGCCTGCATCCGTTCGGCGGCATCGGCGTAATCGGTCACGATCCGCGCGATGTCGAAATCTTCCATCTTCTTGGCAAAGGCCCGGTGCGCTGGTTCCCGGTCGTGCGACGGCGACAGGGACGGCAGCCAGTCACCCTTGTTCCAGCCCGTGCGCCGCCCCAAATGGGTCAGCTGGATCATCACCGCACAGCCATGGGCATGGCAGGCATCCGTCAGCTCCGCCATCCAGCGGACCACCTCGTCCTTGTATGCCAGGATATTGTTGAACGCAGGCGGGCTGTCGCGGCTGACAACGGCCGACCCCGCCGTCATGGTCATCGCAACCCCCGCTTTGGCCCGCACCTCGTGATAGGCACGATAGCGTTCCGTCGGCATCCCACCTTCGGGATAGGCGGGTTCATGACTGGTTGTCATGATCCGGTTTTTCAGCGTCAGGTGCTTTAGCTGATAAGGTTGCAGCAAGGCATCGCGGCTCATGATTGCGCCTCGTGATCAGTTTGATTGCGCAAGGCGGCAACAGGGTCGGATGACATGCAGCTCTCCGGTTATCTGGGGGCAAGAGGTGATGGTCTTCGCCGATTGAAATCAAACTGGAATTGCCAAGTCAAATTTGTTTTCAATCAGACGTTTTCGACCAATTTTCCCCGTGCCTTTCGCCCTAGTGGACACGACAAGCGCGGCCGTGCGCCCCCGGCTGGCGCATGTCTTCGGTTAATAAACGGGGTGCCCTCGCGCAAACAGGCGACGAGGCCGGGCTCAGGGCACTTCGGAATGGACGCTCAGCAGGGTTTCCAGAAACAGTTTGGCCGCGCGTGTCGGATCCGGCTGTTTCCGCGTCACCGCCGCAAAGCGCGTTCTGTATTTGATTTCCTGCGGCATCACCTGCCTCATAAGCCCCTTATCAACAAATTCCTGCGCCAGATGGTCCGGAAGAAAGCCCAGATAGCTGCCCGACAGAATAAGTATTGCAAGGGCTTGTTCGTTCTGCACTTTGGCGGCGCGCCGAAACCCCAGTTGCTGGCCGTAGATCAGGTTGGGCGAGTTCACGTTCAGACCCGCATAGTTGAACGCCTGAATGTCCCGCAAGCTCAGCGTGTCAGCGGACTGGCTGAACAACGGATTGGCCTGCCCGCAATACAGAAACATGTTTTCCCCATAAAGCGGCGCATAATGCAGGCTTGCCGAGGGGCGGTGCAGGGCGATGATCCCGACATCCAGCTGCCCGCTGATAACCATGGTCTCAATGACGTTAGGCGGTTCAATCGACAACTCGATCTGGATGGCAGGGGCGGCTTCGTTGAAGCTGTGAATGGCGCGCGCAAGGCGCGCTTCGGGGTTCGTGGTGCATTGATCGAACAGCGCCACGCGGATACTTCCTGCCAGTTGCTGCTTGATCTCGTTGACTTCGGTTCTGAACTGCGAAACCGAAATCAGCAGGTCTTCTGTCGCGGCCAGCACTTTCTCGCCGTCTTCAGTCAGGGAAAAACCCGCCGGGCCACGGTTGCACAGCTTCAGATCCAGCCGAAGCTCCAGATCCGATATGTGTTTCGAGATTGTTGATTTCCCGATGTTGAGCTCAATTTCTGCTGCCGAAAACCCTCCGCTTTCCGCAACGGTTTTGAAAACCCGAAGAAGGCGAATGTCCGTGTCCCCGATGCGGGTGGCCAGTGGGTTCTGTCTCATATTATAAGTTCGACATTTGTGAAACCTTTCGCGCAAATATTAACAACGACGAAACCATGTTGGCAAGATAGCCTCTTGTGGCCGAGGCAGAATCGGACTGGCCACCTTCTCCCCAGGCCATCGCGCACCTCGAAACACGACAAATGGGAGGACATCCATGTCATTTATCAAAAAGCTTGGCACCATCAGCGCCGCCGTTTCCGTTGCTGCACTGATGGTTGCAGGCACGGCTGATGCGAAGAACTTCAAGATCGCGGTGGGCGATAGCGCAGGAAGCGCACAGGAAGCTCTGGGCATCGCCTTCGTCAAGGCGCTGGAAGAGAAATCGGGCGGTGCCCACACCGCCACGCTGTTCCTGAACGGTCAGCTGGGGTCCGAACAGGACACCGTGAACGAGGCGGCGATCGGCACGCTGGATATGTCGCTGCTGGCGATCAATAACATCACGCCGTTCTCGCCCTCGGTCGGTGTTTTCACGCTGCCTTACGTGATCCTCAGCCTGGAAGATGCCGAAAAGCTGACTCAGGGCCCAATCGGTCAGGAACTGGTCGAAAACACCATCCGTGATGCCGGCGTGCGCATCATCGGCTGGACCTATACCGGTTTCCGTCGCTTGACCAACTCGAAAAAGCCGGTCAAATCGGTTGCCGACCTTCAGGATCTGGTCATCCGCGTTCCCAAGAACGAGATCATGATCGAAACCTACAAGGCATGGGGCATCAACCCGACGCCAATGGCCTGGTCGGAAACCTTCACTGGTCTGCAAACCAAGGTGGTTGACGGGCAGGACAACCCTTACCTGACCATCAACGCGATGAAGTTCTACGAGGTTCAGGACCACGTCACCAACCTGCGTTACATCTTCTCGATCGAACCGCTCATCGTTTCAGAAGCGGTCTTCCAGGACCTGTCCGCAGAAGATCAGGCAATTATCCTTGAAGCGGGACAGGAAGCCACCCTGGCATCCGCACAGTTCCTGCGGGATTCCGAAGCCGCCATAAAGGAAGAGCTGACCGCCAAAGGTATGGAGATCATCGATCCCGAAAACGACGAAGCCGAGTTCATCGAACTGGCGACAGGTGCCGTATGGCCCCAGTTCTACGACTCCATCGGTGGCGTCGAAAAACTGAACACCGTTCTGGAAGCCATTGGCCGCGAGCCGGTGCAGCAATAATCGCCGCAGAGCGATACCGGGAAGAGCGCCACGGCGCTCTTCTCATCTCAGGGAGGAGTGAAACCACATGTTCTGGAAATTTCTGGACAACATAGAAAGTGTCATCTGCCGGATACTCTTATCCGGCTTTGTCTGCCTTTTATTCGTGCAGATCATCGCGCGCGAAGTCTTCGGCTTTTCGGTCAGCTGGATCGAAGAACTCTCGGTCTACATGTTCGTATGGTTCGTCTATTTCGGCGCAAGTTACGCCGCCTTGAAAGGGGCGCATAACCGCGTGACATTCCAGTTCAAGTTCCTGCCTGAGGGGGCGATCAAGTACATCGAAGCCTTCGCCGATCTCTTCTGGCTCTTCTTCAATGTCTACTTCCTCTATCTGGCGACAGATTTTGTCTTCAACAAGATGAACAAGTTCTGGAAATCCCAGACCCTGGGTGTCGAGATGAAGTATATCTACATGGTGCTGCCCATCGCGTTTGCGCTGATGACCGTCCGCATCATTCAGGTGAATTACCTACGCCTTGTCAAAGGCGAGGACATTCACGATCCCGATCAGATCGACCTCGACGAAATCAAAGCTGCGACCGAAGCAGCAAAGAAATCCTAAGGGCAGGGGGTTAAATCATGGAATCCGAAATCGTCACGGTCCTGTTTGGATCATTTCTGTTCTTGCTGCTCATTGGCGCGCCGATCACGGTGGCGCTGGGTGTCGCGTCGCTGATCTCGTTTCTCTATCTGGGCGATAACCCGATAAAATTCGTGCAGATCGCCTTTACATCCGTGGGCTCGTTCCCGCTGATGGCGCTGCCAGCCTTTATCCTCGCCGGGGCCCTGATGGAGGCTGCCGGTATCTCAAAACGCCTGATCAACGTTGCCGAAAGTCTGGCCGGTCCTTTCACCGGTGGTATTTCGGCCGCAACGGTCATGGCCTGTCTGTTCTTTGGTGCAATTTCGGGCTCGGGCCCGGCAACAACCGCGGCTGTTGGGATGCTGATGATCCCGGCAATGATCGACCGCGGCTATGAGCGCGGCTATGCCTCGGCGATCACTGCGTCCTCTGGCGGCCTCGGGATTATCATTCCTCCCTCCATCCCGATGGTGATCTTCGGCATTGCCGCGCTCGGTATGGCCCCGCCACCCGAAGCGGTCGAGAAATTCGGCACCTTCCAGTCGGTTTCGATTTCGAAACTGTTCATTGCCGGGTTTGTACCCGCCTTCCTGATCGCCACCAGCCTTTTGATCCTGAACTACTTCATGTCGAAAAAGCGCGGCTACAAAGGCGTCGCCGAAGGCTGGTCGATCCGCCATGTGGGCTGCGAAATGTATCGCGGGTTCTGGTCTTTGATGGCGCCGCTGGTGATCTTGGGTGGTATCTATACCGGCTTCTTCACCCCGACCGAGGCAGCAATCGTCGCGATCTTCTATACCCTGTTCGTGGGGGTAGTCATCTATCGCGAACTGACCTGGCAGTCGCTGTTCCAGTCGCTTGAAGCCACCACATGGCTGACCGGTCGCGTCCTGCTGATCCTGTTCACCGCTACGGTGTTCGGACGTCTTTTGGTGGAAAACCAGATCCCGGCGATCATCGCAGATTCGATGCTCAGCTTCACCGACAACCTCTATGTAATTTGGGCGCTGATCATCTTCTTCCTGCTGTTCGTCGGCATGTTCATGGAAACACTGGCCACCATCCTGATCCTTGTTCCGGTAATGCTGCCGGTAGCGTATTCGGTTGGTATCGATCCGATCCACTTTGGCGTGGTGATGGTCTGTACGCTGGGCATCGGGTTCCAGACCCCGCCGCTGGGCGAGAACCTGTTCATCGCATCGGGTATCTCGAACATCTCGATCGAACAGATCTCGTTGCGCGCGCTGCCTTTTGCGGCGGCAAACACGGTGGCGATCTTCATAATCGCCTTCTTCCCTGAACTGTCGCTGTGGCTCCCACGGCTGTTTGGCTACTGATCTGAAAGGATGACGACATGAAACAGATGGTCTCCAACATCCTGTTTGCCACCGACCTGTCCGAAAACTCGGGTCACGCCATGCGCCATGCCGCCAGCATCGCGCAGGCCACCGGGGCGGAGATTCACGTGTTGCACGTGAATGAACCCTTGTCGGACGACGCCAAGATCACGATGGAAATCTTCATTATGAACGAAGAGACCCGCAAGACCGCCATTGAGCGTCGTCACGAGATGGTGCGCAAGGTTCTGGCCGAGCGGCAAGCCAAGTTCTGGGCGCAGTTCGACGGCGACGACGGGAAAATTCGCGATCAGGTCACCTCGGTCGAGGTGACTGACGGCCATCCGGCAGAAGTGATCCTGCGCCGCTCGGTCGAACTGGGTTGCGACCTGATCGTATTGGGGGCGCATGATCACGGCTTTTCGCACACCTTCCTGGGCACGGTCGCAAAACGCGTTTTGCGGCGCTCCAGGATCCCGACACTGATCGTTCCGAACCCGGACGAAATGTAACAACCCCACTGACAAGGAAGTACAAAATGAACAAAACCCTGACCGCGCAGGACCTGGCGGACACGTTCGACGCGTTCAACCGCCACGACATCGACGGCGTGATGACCCACTTCGCCGACGACTGCGTGTTCTACACCGTGGCCGGTGACGAGAAATACGGCAACAAGGTTGAAGGTGCCGAAGCCATCGCCGCCGCGTTTTCGGGCGTCTGGGCAGGCATGAAAGACGCCCATTGGGACCATCACAGCCACTTTGTCCACGGTGATCGTGCTGTATCCGAGTGGACCTTCACGGGAACCGACGCAAACGGAATGCGGATCGAAGCCGAAGGTGCGGATCTGTTCACCGTTCGTGACGGTAAAATCATTGTAAAACAGGCGCTTCGCAAAGCGCGCCCAATGTTCAAAGCCTGATCCGCCGCCCTGCGCGCAGCCTCGGAGAAAAACAAGAATGGTGGATAACAGCATCCCGCGTCACTGGCCTAAGGCCAGTTATGACCCCAAATATGACCCGATCATTGATGCGGGTCCGGGTCACAATCGCGACCACGCGCCCACGTATTGGATTGGAACGGCCGGAACACCTCCGGCCGATGATGGACCTGTGTCCAGCGATATGGATGCGGATGTGGTGGTGATCGGATCGGGGTATACCGGTCTGTCGACCGCCATTCATCTTGCCAAGGAACACGGCATTCAAGCTGTTGTTTTAGAAGCAAATACCGTCTCATGGGGCTGCTCCACCCGCAATGGCGGGCAGGCCCAGATCTCATCCGGGCGGCTCAAGCGGTCGCAATGGATCGAACGGTGGGGAACGGACGTGGCCAAGCGCATGCATGCCGAGGTCACAGAAGCGTTTCAGCTGTTCAACGATCTGATTGCGTCGGATGATATCGATTGCGACCCGCAGCCAGGCGGCCACTACTACATCGCGCATCGCGACAAGGTCATGCCGTCCCTCAAGAAAGAGAGCAAGCTGCTCAACGATGTGTTCGGCTACGGCTCGCGCATCCTCTCTCGGGAAGAGCTGCATGAAAAGCACGTGCGCGATATGGAGGCCGCAGGTGCCATGTGGGAACCTGACGGGACCTGCATCCATGCGGGTAAACTGGCGTTCGGCTACGTCAACATGGCGCGTCGTCTGGGGGTGAAAATTCACACCGGCAGCCCGGTTATGGGATGGCAGACGAAGAACGGCGTGCATCACCTGCGCACACCGGGCGGCATCGTCCGCGCCAAAACGGTGGCCTTGGCAACCGCGGGCTATACCCCACCGGGCCTGAACACGCGCACAAAGCACCGCCTTATGCCCATCCTGTCCAACTCGATGGTGACACGGCCCCTGACCCAGGCCGAGCTGGATGAGTGTGGCATTCAGACCAAATCGCCCCTGACGGACACGCGCACCCTGCGCCATTATTATCGTTTATTGCCTGACAACCGGATGCAGATCGGCAGCCGCAGCGCGGTAACAGGACGAGACGCCGAGAACGAAAAACATTTGGAGCTTCTGAAAAAGGGCCTCGCCCGAAAGTTTCCGGCGCTGACGGATATCAACCTCGATTACTCGTGGTGGGGCTGGGTCGATGTCAGCCACGATATGATGCCGCGTATCTTCCAGCCGGACCCGCAACAGCGCGTGTTCTACGCGATGGGATATGGGGGCAACGGCGTGATGTACTCGGCTCAGGCCGGGCGTCGTATGGCACAGCTGATCGCGGGCAAGAAAGACAAGGCCTTTGCCCTGCCGATCTTCACGTCCCCGCTGCCGAGTCACGGCATCCTGACACCCTTCCGCCGTCTGGGTCAGCGCATGGCGTATGTCGGCTATTACCTCAGAGACGAAATACTGTAATTTACCAACGCTTTAGCGTTTTGAAGATAAGGAAACACCGCGATGAAGATGACGACGGAAGAGGCCTTTGTTAAGGTTTTGCAGATGCATGGTATTGAGCATGCGTTTGGGATCATTGGCTCGGCGATGATGCCGATTTCGGACCTGTTTCCG
>NZ_JBQFZG010000020.1:0-50377 GCF_056542125.1 Ruegeria sp. AF1 | reverse complement strand
CAGCGACGCTTGCGCTTCCTGTCTCGGTCCCATCATGGCTGATCCCTCCCTTTAGGAAGAATTGAATCAGCAACTTACCAACCGATCAAGCCCGAGTTTTTCAACAAAATATGCCCAAATTGGTCAAGCGTCTAAAGCAGTAAATCTGTGCGTCCAGAAATCTACTTCAAATTGGTTTGTTAGGGATGTGCCTAATTGATGTTCGATAAAGGCCAAATCCTACTCCCGCAACCAAAATTACCTACATAAAAACAATACACTAGCGTCCAACAGGGCGATTCCTGCGTTTGGCCCTGCCGAACCCGGTGCTACAACGGTGCTACGCCAAAGAGCAAAGAATAGCTATCAAAGCGTTCTCATTCTGGCGCTTCCTGAAGCCGAATCTTACCCCATCATGAAAACCAACCCGCAGTTTCCGTCTGCACTGTCAGCACCGTCAGCCATAACCCGAATGTCCGGTTCGAGCCCAAGGCGGTCGATCGTCAAATCATGTACACACGAGCTCAATGATTTAAATCAAAGTCACATTCAGTAAATGTAATATCTTTGTTTCTCCAGATTTTGCCTTTTGGGGAGGAGAAGCGATGGGACTGTTGAAATTGATTTCGAGGTATCTGGCTACACTTACAGCGCTGATCGGATTGGCGTCATGCGCGGGCGTTCAAGATACCACTGCAAATGCTTCGCTGCAAAGCGCATCCAGCGGAGGCGGAGTCCTTTCTTCAGTCTCACCGCGCGCCTTAAATGTTCAACCATTCACAATGGTACGAGGCGTCGGAGTACTACCCGGCAGAATTGGTGAACGGACAACCGTCGGAGGCGTCACAATGGGCTATGTGACGTTAAACCCTCCGCCGGAGGCATTGTTCACAGAGGCAATCAAGTCTGAGTTATCGGCAGCTGGGCATAGCGTGACCGGCGGGCAGACAAAAGTGTCTGGTGTTGTGGAACGGTTTGCACTCAGCACGCCCGCAACTGCAACCCATTGGGACGTGACAATAGACGCCGCGCTTAAGGTGTCTGTAGGCGGCACGACACGCGCCTATTCGGACGTTTGTGTTTCTCGCACGTATGCTTGGCCTTCTGACAAAATGATCGCCGACTTGTCCAGCAAATGCGTCAGCGGGATCGCAAGAAAATTTGCCGGAGACAGGAGCATCGCCAATGCGCTGTGACCGGAATCCTTCGAACTTGATCGCCTACCATTCAAAAGCAATTTTGCTGTGTTTGGTTGTGACGTTGTCAGCATGTGCCGCATCTCAGGTTGGAGTTCCAGCCGGTGCGAAATCAAAATATCAATCGATCGCCGTAATCCCGCGGGTAAATGACAACCTGCTATCTGTATATCGCCCAAACATGGCAGAGCTTGAAGTTTCAATGTCTCGATTGGGATGGGACGCCGCAGCCGGAACAGGACAGATTTCCAATGAAATCCTTGGGCGCACCGGGGCCTCGGTTGCTGTCACGCGCGACGAAAATAGCGCCGTGGCCAGAGCTGCCGACGCTTTGATCGTTTTGCAACAAACGCCTCTTGATCAGTATGGACAACAGTACACACCCGGACAGGATGTGTTGCTCAGTTCGGTCAGTATTGCGGCTGCCGCTGCTGCAGGAGGTATGGCCTACATCATAATTGATGATCCGCGACGTTACAGTTCTCGGTCAATACTTGAAGTAAACGGTAGCGACGGAAGCGGACCCAATCACTGCGCTATTGGCATAACCCCTGTATTGCTGAATGCAAAAACGGGTGAACTGACCAAGCAAGGAAGGCCGTTAATGGGTGTTGAAAAGCTACCAATCCAGCTTGCAGGAGGTACTTGGGAACGATTAACCCCGGCCGAAAAGTCGAATGTGCGCGCGTACTGTCAGTCAGCTCTCAGGCGGGTCGTCTCGCAATCATTCGTAGAGCTCGACATCGTCCAGTAACTTTGGACCAAGATTTGCTGTGACCGATAACAAAATAAGGAAAGCAACATGACAATTACACTCAGAATTGCATTCGGCGCAGTTGCACTTGCTGCTGTGGTAGCATGTGGTCCGCCGGACAGTGTGCTTTTAAATGATGGCTACGAAGTTGTCCGGACGGAGGGTTCGACGAGCTGTTTGTTTAAGGCCTCAACCGGAGACCGCATATCCTGAGCTTATCGGATCAGTGGGCGAATGACGCTTTTCCCGCATAGCAGACGAAGGTTAAACCCGGCATACGCGACGGCAACCCCCGATTCGCCAACTCAGTGTATAGCCAGTTCGCCATTCGGCCGGTCTCATGCTCGTCGCAACGGATGGTATCGACGTAGTCGCGCAATGCCGCATATTTCACATCCGGGTCCGTGATTTCCCTAACCGAAGATAAAGGACACCATTCTCGTCGAAGATACAAATCGACGTCTCGGCTTTCGAGACACCCAGTCCAACAAAACACTGTTCCATCTTGCTCTCCCATTGCTGTTCCGATGCCATCATGCACCGGCCAAGAGAGCTGCTGTTCAATTACTCAGAGTTCCGTCCATTCTCCACGAACGATCACATGGCCCTTTGCGGCGACGTGCTGCCTCAGCGATTGCACCAGAATACCGTGTTTCCCATCGGTTTAGCGTGGTGTGGTCCACTGAAACACCGCGCTCGGCCATGATTTCTTCCGGATCCCGGTATGATACGCCGTGTCGGACGTAGAAAACACCGCGAACAGGATCACATCCTTTGGATATTGCGCGCCCTTGAAGGAAATCATGGACTAACTTTCAACTGATTTTATCGAAAGTCATTCATCCGCAGCATCTAACCTCGTCAACAGCAAATGAGTCCGCAACAGATCCTCGAAAAACTCTGACGACGGTCACGCCTTGAATATGTCCGCGTCCAGGAAATTTGCGCACTGTGACAATAGTAGAAAACTCCGATTTCAAACGATCCAGTTTTCAGGGGGCAAAGCACTTGGTTGGATCAGAGACCAGGCCGAACGCCAAATGGCAGTCCGGTGTACTTTGTCGTCACTTTGCAAAAATTGACCGTGTCGCAGTGAGGGTTTCTTCTTTGACGCTGTCAGGCAAATGATATTGTGTGGCATGCGGGACCTGAACACCTTTGGAACATCCTTCGCGCACAGCAATGGCTGAAATCCAGCGTTGCAGATTGTCCAGGTCGTCCGCGCGAACGCCAGCCCAGTCATGTATGCGCGCCCAGCTCCAATGAGCGATATCGGCGATGGAGAATTCTCCTGCCAGATACTCGTTATCTACCAGTCTCTTGTCGAGAATTTCCAGCAGCCGACGGGTTTCATCCTGATAACGCTTGATCGCCACTGGTACCTTCTCGGGGAAGTAGCGGTAGAAAACATTCGCCTGACCCTGCATTGGCCCCAACCCGCCAACCTGGAACATCAGCCACTGCAGCACTTCTGAACGTCCCTTTACGTCGGTCGGCATCAGTTTTCCGGCCTTTTCGGCCAGATAAACCATAATCGCTCCGGATTCGAAAATCTGGAAACCACCATTGTCGTTGTCGACAATCGCAGGGATGCGACCATTGGGATTGATCGCGACAAAGTCCGGCTCTTTTTGAATGCCGGTCGTGATGTCGATCGGGTGGACCTGGTAGGGCAGGTCGAGTTCTTCGAGGGTGCAGGAGATTTTCCAGCCGTTTGGAGTTGCCCAAGTATAAAGATCAATCATTTTCCGTCCTTAGCCTGTCATCGCCACTTGATTGAGCAACCCATGCTGGGCGTTTGCCGGCGTGGTCCTTGTCCGGTCCTGGCGATCATCAGCATGGCATCCAAAAGTTCGGGGTTGCGACCAGTCGGATCACCCATCATCGCGCTGTCAATCCGACCGCGATATTGCAGTTCGCCCTTGCCGTTGAAGCCAAAGAAATCAGGAGTGCAGACCGCATCATATGCTTTGGCGACACTTTGATCCTCGTCGACCAGATAGGGAAAGCGGAACCCGAAATGTGCTGCGAATTTCGTCATCATGGGGGGGGCGTCTGAGGGGGCATAGCTGAAATCATTCGACATCACGGCCAAAACACCGATCCCGTTATCCATCAGCACGGATGTGTCCTCGGCAAGTCGTTTGGCAATGGCTTGTACATAGGGGCAATGGTTGCAAATGAATGCGACCAGAAGCCCTTTGGGGGTCAGATGATCGGAAAGGCTGTGTAATTTCCCCTGGGGGTCCGGCAGGGTAAAGGCTGGAGCTTTCCAACCGAATTCACAGACGGGGGTATCAAGTAGCATCGCGGAAATGCTCCTTATGCTGGAGTGGAACAGGTTTTCGCAGTTTTAGAACGATCGGTATAAACAAGTAAAGTCTAAAACGATCAGTCAAATCAAGTTCCCGATGATCAGTCGAGCAAACGTTTTGCCTGATCTGCGACGGCTTGCAGTGTTTCCTGGGTGAAATCGCCTCGGCCCATAACTCGCATGGCCAGCACGGCACCCATCAGCGCTTTGGACGCGGCCTCGGCGTCGACCCCAGACGATATTTCACCTGTCACTTGCCCCGCCCGTAAATTCTGTAAAAAGAAATCTTCGAGGTCATGCAGGCCGTTCATCACCACATTGCGCACGTCATCCCCATGAGTCGGAAGTTCGACAAGCGTATTCACCAGAAAGCAACCGCGTTTCTGGGTGTCGGCGAGCGTATCTTTCACAGTGCCATCCATTAGCGCAATAATAGCATTGCGAGGGGTGTTTTCCACCGACAGGCGCGTCAGCCCTGCGCGCCTGTTTTGGCGGTCGTATTTAAGCAGAGCCCGCAAGAACAGCTCTCTCTTGCCGCCAAACGCATTGTAAAGGCTGCCTTTGTTGATACCCGTGCCTTCAACAAGGTCGGAAATCGATGTCGCGTCATAACCGTGTTTCCAAAACAGAGCGGTTGCTTTGTCCACGGCTTGTTCTTCGTCGAAATTTTTCTGCCAGGGCATTGAGCGGACTCCGGAACAGTAGCGCTTATCCGACAATATTTTGACTGATCGGTACAATCAATAGTATATTGGCGGGAAATCTTTGAAGGGAGGTGTTGCATGACTAGGCCAGACATCATTCCGCTGCACAAGCTGAAGGCGCATGCAGCAAGCCATTTTGCGACGCGTCCGCTGGCGCAGAGGCTGGCAGCGGCCTTCCGGGATGCACACTATCGGCCGAATGAACTTCACAGGCATGATTATTTTGAACTGTTTCTTCTGAGCGATGGTGGCGGAACCTGTTCCATTGAGGGCACAGATCACCAGCTTGACCCCGGTACGGTTCTAACGTTGCCGCCCGGTGTTGTGCATGGCTGGACTGACCGCCGGGAACTCGATGGGTTTGTGGCCCGCGTCCCTTTGCATCTCGGGTTTCACATGCCCGTTCTTTCGGACAACGAGGTTTTCGCCCTTGCCTTACCGCGACGTCTGCGCGGGCATCTGCTGTCGCTGATGAACTGGATCACGGAGGAGGATGAGAGCCGCGCGCAACGCCGTCAACCGTTACAGCAGCAGCAATGGCGGCTGTTTCTTGATTGTGTGGCCTCTGAACAGAATATGCGAAAGCCAGCCGCTCAAAGAAGGCAGACTAGGCCGGATCTGTTTGGCGCTTTCCTGACGCTTCTGGAACGTAAACACCACTTGCGATGGGGTGTGCAGGATTATGCGAATACGTTGTCCGTCAGTCGAAGCAGGCTTTTGCGGATTGTACAGAAGCGGGCTGGCTGTTCTCCGGCCGATATGATCAGGGCTCGGACGCTGAAAGAAGCGGAGCGTCTGTTATTGGTTTCCAAAAAAACCTGCGCCGAAATCAGTGACGAGTTGGGTTATTCCAGTCAAGCACAGTTTTCGCGCTCGTTTTCGGCGCAACACGGTATGTCACCCAGCCAATATCGCAGCAAAATGGCAAATCTCTGACGCAAACAGCTAAAGACTGCCCATCTCAACTTTATTAGCCTTGAGAACTCAACATTGGCTCTTAAGGAGAAATACGAATGAGCAACGATGTTCTCGTCGTCATCGCCATCGTCAAGGCAAAGCCGGAAAAAGCGGATGAGTTGTACCATCTTCTGGTCGACCTGGTCGCACCGACCCGGGCCGAAGAAGGTTGCATCCGATATGAGATGAACGTTTCGGACGACCGTTTGACTTATGTCTTCACCGAGCAATGGGCCAGCAAACCTCTTTGGGAAGCACATATGGAAACGCCGCATCTCGAAGGGTTCAAAGCGGTCATGGACGACCTGGTCGATGGGTTCGAACTGCACACGCTCAATTTGGATCCGGTCAACTCAAGCCTCTGAACGTAAGCGAAAAAAGGGAGGAAACTACAGATGTCTCGTACACCGAAAGAGATCTTCATGCACCACCTGGAAACCCTTGGTGGGCGCGATGTCGACGGAATCGTCGCCGACTATACCGATGAGTCCGTGGTCGTGACCGGCGAACGCGTCTACAAGGGAAAGGCGGAGATTCACGAGTTCTTCACAAAGTTGCTGGCCCACCTGCCAGAGGCGGAATGGGGCCTGCACAAGGAGATTTACGAACAGGACACGCTTTATATCGAGTGGAGCGCGAAGTCGCCCACTCATAACGTGACATCGGGCGTTGATACATTTGTCTTCCAGGACGGAATGATCCGCGTTCAAACGGCTTATGCGCCGTTGATCCGCACAGGGATCTGAGGTGTTCCGATGCAAGTCACAGGCGTGTTCCATATTTCGATCAAGACCCAGAAGCCTAATGCGACAATGCGTTTCTATACCGAAGTTCTTGGTATGGAAGAAGCTCCTCGTCCGCCATTCGAGTTTCCTGGGTTTTGGCTGAAACTCAACACTTCGGTTGGAGAAGTGCCGATCCACCTCTATACCGGTGACGCGGCATTGAACAATGATGGATCAGCACCGGAAGGGACTGGCTGCATCGACCATCTTGCATTCTCTGTGCATGGTTTTCAGGAAATGCGCGAACGCTGTCAGCGTCTTGGTGTAGACTACCGGGAACGGCGCATTCCTTCGCTGACACTGGTGCAGATGTTCATGTACGATCCGAACGGAGTTCAGATCGAACTGAATTTCAACTCGAACAGCGAAGAACCACTGCCGGAAATAAACCCGGAGAACTTTCCCAGTGCTGGCGGACAGTGGTTTGATCCTGCTTCAGTCGCGCACTGGGGGCAGGACTAACGCTAAAGCAAGAGAGCCTGCCCAGCGGGTGGGCTCTTTTGGTATGTAATCTGAGATGCTTAACTGGAAGAAATGCGGAATGGTGGGGTATTCGAAGCATTGACAAAAATGATCTGTTGAATTCTGCGCCTTCCATGTGCTCGTTTCGGGGATGTGTCGCAAACTCTGGGGTTTAGGTGACGTGCATGCGTGATCTGAGGTTTGTACTCGTCGAATAGTTTTCGAATAGGTTTTTTTTAGCATAATCTCATTGAAGGGCTGTCATTTCCCCAAGGATGCAGTTTTGTATGCTGTGTACTTCTATCTGCGATACACGGTGTCGTATCGGGACTTAGAGGAAATCCTGGTAGAACGCGGCGTTCAGGTGGACCATGCCACTCTCAACAGGTGGGTTGTGAAATATTCACGATGATCGCAGCAAGAGCGCAATCGAAGAAACGCCCAACGCTGAGCTCCTGGTGCATGGACGAGACCTATATTCGTTTTCGCGTCAATTGGATGTACCTTTACAGGGCCGTCGACAAGGCAGAGAATACCCTTGATTTCATGCTGTCCGAGCGCAAGAACCGTCCAGCTGCCGCCAAGTTCTTTGCGAAAGCGCTGTCTTCAAATGGAATCCTGATCAAGATTGTCATCGACAAGAACGGTGACAACACCGCGGGCCTCAAGGCCATCAACAAGATGTTGCAAAGCCTTGGCTGCCTGTTCCCAATTGAGATGGTGAGGCGAAAGTACTTGACGGATGTATTTGACAAGAACTTTTTGAGGCACCGCCCCCTTTTCTTTGGGTGAGCTACTGAGGTGCGACGGGCTTTGCCATCGGAGATTTCTGTTTCCACTTTATTACGAAACGCCGGTAAACCTCTTCCGCGTGACCGACAGCTTCTCTCTCCTGATCGCACACTGATTTGAGGCTGTAGTCGGCAGCTGAGCCTTTCGTTCTTCCACCGCGGTGAAAGAGGTAGCCAGCCGTCGGTTCCAGCTTTCGGAGCTTCCAGTCTAGGAGAGCTGGACGACTCCAGACGTATTCTTCGCCCCTGGATAGCATGTGCCAGATGACCACTGTCAGCTTCCGCGCAGTCGCCACCGCTGCGATCAGACTGCCACGCTTTTCTCTGACCCTTCGAAAGAAGGCTCTGAGCGGTCCGGGCGTACGAGAGACCGACCAAGCCGCTTCAACCAGCATCGCTCGCGCATGGGACCGGCCCTGTTTTGTGATGCGGCCGTGATACGCAGCTTTGTCACCCGATTGGCGAACCCGGGGATTGAGGCCGAAATAACTGACGAGTTTCTCCGGAGACGAGAAGCGCCCGATATCGCCAATAGCGGCCAGAACTCTCAGAGCAACGATCATGTTTACGCCGGTAATTGCCATCAACTGTTTTGCGCGCGGCTCCTGAAGTGCTGTCTGTGCCAGGTCTTCATCGATCTGTTTGAGTTCGCAACAGAGACGATCCAGTTCGCCAGCATGACGGAGGATGACGCGTCTCTGGTCTTGCGCGACGGGTTGTTCCTCCAGCCATTTTCTCCCACGCTTTGTAAAAAGAGATGCATTGTACTGCGGGATCAGATTGGCTTGCAGCACCGAATGGGTTCTATTCTTGAGACGGGTCATCTGAGAAACCAGCTGCGCCCGCTCAGCAACGACCCGACGCAGCCGTTCCGTTTCTACATCCGGCATCCAGACTTCTGGCAGAAAGCAACTGGCGTGAAGCTTCGCCAGAACACTTGCATCGATCTTGTCGTTCTTGACTTTGGCCCAGGCGATGGCGCGAACGAGCAGCGGGTTTGAGATGATAACACGTCTCACAAATGGGGACAGTAGCCGCACGATGGCCTTTGTGTTGACCGTCGCTTCCAGGACGATCTCATCCTCGACATTTAGTCGTTCTGCAAATTTCAGGATGTGTTCTCGCTCAAGCTCGAGGCGACCTGCGTCCCCGATCTTACCATTCTCCAAAATCGCCACCTGAGCAAAGGTGCGATGCACATCAAGCGCAATGATTTTCGTAGCGGGCTCCTTTCCAAGGTGAGTAACCAAGGGAGCCAGCGGGCTACACGACAACTACGGATCCGCGCTCGCAGCGGCCGCTAACGAATTGCGCCACCGGTTCAAGCACCAGTAGCGGCGGGCAAGTCGAAGGGGTGGCCAGACAACAACTCGAGCTCACAGCGCATCAGATACTTCGGCCTGCCCGCCATTCGTGCTCCCAACGCCCCAATACCGGTGGATCAATTCTAACCCACCTCGAGTCTTTCAAAACCTCTGATCGGAGCGTCACGCCCATTCATGCCGGATAACAACATCGTCGAGCAGGATCACCGGTTCATCAAGAGACGCGTGCGGCACATGTGCGGGTTTAAATCGTTCAGATCCGCTTCGGCTACTCTGGACGGTATTGAGGTGCGAACATGATCCGAATGCAGCAATTCCCCAACACTACGACATCTGGCTTTCGGCAATTTGCCGATATCGCAGGATGAATGCGTCCGGTAAGTCGATACTTTGGCCATTCTAAAAGTTCGCGACACATCCAGGCTCGTGTCATTTGCGAAGTCTTTTGTCGTCTCAAGGTTCAAATCTGTTTCTCCTTTGTGGTGTGGCCTTCGGGGTTGATCCCCTTTTGGTGCTGGTTTTGAGCCGAGCCCTGAAAGGGCGTCGTCTCTAAAACCTGCCCCGTGGCGAACGCAGAGAGGGGCGAGACATGACAAATCGACAAGAGTGGTGCGGCCCGCAGCGCAACACGCGAGGACACGGTCTTGTCTATTTGTCTTGTCCGAGGGGGGAGGCCGCGCCTTCCCCCTGACGTCGGGGGCGTTTGGCTTGTCCAAATCCCGCCTGACCAACAAAAGAAGCCATAGGTTCTTCGATCCTGCGGGAGCGCAAAAGGGATCGTCTCCCGGAGGGCAGATCACCACGGCATGGAGCGACCATGACCCAAAGCCCCTGCCCCGGCTCGCATGAGACGGGTCAGGGGCTATTGGATCAGGGAGATTATGCCGGGGTGTTCTGGGTGGAAGCCGATAGGTCGGCTGGAACCTAGAGCCCGCTCACGAGGCGATAGGCTCGGGATATGCTACGAAAACAGATTGCAACCTGAAGTCACGCACCGACCGGGACGTAGCCTCGTCGGTGCTTTTGCTTTTTGAGTTTCTGGAGCGCTTCAGCAGCCTGGGCTTCGTCTTCGTACGTCACCATCATGGCTTGCCCATTTGTGCCGATACGCCCCCAGGTACGAAAGACAGACACCTCCCCAAACAGCGTAGGTTGAAGTTCAATCTCATGGAACCGCGCCATGATGAATTCTGAATCCACATGGATCAGGTGGACAAGTGTAGTTGCCGACAGCTCCATACAGCCACTATCCTTCGCTACAGCACGTCTGTCCAATGACTTTACAACAACAATTCGTAGGTTAGGATTCTGATCCTGAATTGAATAGGAAATCGAACACACTCGCTTTTCTTATCAAACCCTCCTGGCCAGTATATGAATAAAAGGATTAGCCATGTTTCGTCTTTTACTGTTTGCGTTCGTGACAGGTCTTGCCGCCAACGCGGGCATGGCGCAGACGCCACCTTCGGCTGGAGAGATCGCGGATTACAACGGTCTCTTCGCGGCCGCTCACACCGGCAACGTAGAAATGATCCGGCAACTTGTGAAGGCGGGAGCAAACGTCAACGCGCGGGATTCGCGAGGGAGAACACCAGCCCATGTTGCCGCCTTTGCTTCTGAGGATGAGGCGTTGCGTGCGATGGCTGAGGCCGGAGCTGACATGAACGCGCTGGAAGGTCAGGCCTACGACGTGATCACAATTGCGGCCGTTGCAAATGATCCAGAACTGATGACGCTCGCAATCGAGTTGGGAAACGATCCCGGACTAACGACCAGCCCTTATGAAGGAACGGCACTGATTGCAGCCGCGCATCTCGGTCATGTCGAGATTGTCAGACGGCTGATCGCCGCTGGCGCGCCTCTGGACCATGTGAACAATCTGCATTGGACCGCAGTTGTCGAAGCCGTTGTGCTTGGCGACGGCGGCCCAGACCATCTTGCGGTTCTGGATGCTTTGTTGGCAGCGGGCGCTGACCGATCGCTTGCCGATCGAAACGGAACTACACCACTCGAACACGCCGAATTACGCGGATTTTCTGAGATGGCAGAACGGCTAAGAAAAGATGACTGAGACCAGTCCAGCAGGCTGAAGCAGTGAAATTACGTGAAAGGCGCTGATGGCAGCTTGGATAAGCCAAACCTCAGGTCTTGGTTAACGCTCAGAAGTAACCTGGGAAGAAAGCACGAGCGGTAGTTTGGCAGATATCCACCGCATTTTCCCTGCAGAACTCATCGGGATGGGCGTGAAAATCGGTCCACAACCCTTCCAGTAAAGACATGATTGCCATGGCCACTTTTTCAGGATCACCTTGAGTTCCGCAAGCCTCGCAGAGCACCTTGCAGCAGCCGCGCACATGATCATGCAAATCAGTTCCACGAGTTTCGATGTAACCTGATCCAATTGCCTGGAGATCAGGTTCAGCGCGGAAGGCGAAGGTCAGTCGTACGCTGCGCTTGTTCAGCACTGCTTCTGAAAAATCCGTCGCGAATAGCGCCTGCAGACGGGCGGCGGCATCTTCCGGAGTGCTAACTTCTTCCGGTGCCTGGCTGGTGAAGCCCTGCCAGGCCTCATTGTATTCCCGCGTCATGTGTATCGCGAGTTCGCGAATCAGATTGTCCTTTGACTGGAAGTGCAGGTTAATCATGCCGCGGGAGAGCCCGGATTCCTCTTGGATTCTGCTGATTGTCGCGCCGCTCACCCCATGACGCAGGATCACATTGGCAGCAGCTTCAAGCAGCACTTCACGGTGCAGATCTTTGTCCATCTTCCGCTTTTTTCTTGTATCTCCAATACTTGTCATTTGCCTGCCCTTTTCTTATCCCGGCCGGGTTAGCGTCTTTAGAACACCTTGCCCAATATCGAAACAAATTTCCATCGACAATGAACGGTCATTCATTTACTTTCAATGTATGTACGTTCATTCATAAAGAAACAACAACTCCGGACAGAGGGCCGTGATGACCAAACTTAGAAACGACTTCAAAAACTTTAAAACCTGGGACAAGGAAAATTACTTCCATCCGTGGGAAGGGCTGGAAGTCCAGGGCGACGGAAAAACCGACAGGACGTTCAGCGAATATGCCGAAGGCATCTATGTATACGACGAGCATGGGAACAAGGTGATCGACGGTCCTGGCGGCATGTGGTGTATGCAGCTTGGCTATGGCAACGCTGAAATTGCCGATGCAATGGCTGCACAGGCCCGCAAGATGGCCTATTGTTCGCCCTTCAGCGAGGCAACATCGGTGAGCGCAGAATTCGCCCACGCCATTGCCGAGCGTGCGCCGGGCGACCTGAACCGGGTCTATTTCACAACTGGCGGCTCAACGGCAGTAGACACCGCTATCCGCTTTGTCCACTTCCGCAATAATCTACTGGGCAATCCGTCCAAGAAGCGCATCATTACCCGGGCGCATGCCTATCACGGCGGCACCTATCTGACTGCGTCACTCAGCGGCAAGCCGAGTGAGCGCCAGTGGTTCGACACCGATAAGGTTATTCCTCATTTCCTGCCGGACGTGAACGCCTTCCGCCGACCGAAAGGCGTAAGCATTGAAGCCTTCCTCGATGAAAAAGTCGCAGATCTGGAAAATGCCATCCTGGATCTGGGCGCGGATAACGTCGCCGCCTTCATCGCCGAACCGGTGCTGGGCTCCGGCGGCGTGATCGTACCGCCCACAGGCTACCACAAACGCTGCCTGGAGGTATGTCGCAAACATGACGTCCTTTACATTTCAGACGAGGTCGTCACCGGCTTTGGCAGACTTGGCCACTGGTTCGCGTCCGAGAAACTCTTCGGTGTCACTCCGGATATAATCACATGCGCCAAGGGGTTGACTTCAGGCTATGCACCGATGGGGGCCGCAATCTTCTCTGACCGTCTGTTCAAGGACATCGAAGGTGATATCTCCAAGGACGTCTATTTCACCAGCGGCTACACTTATTCCGGACACCCGGTTTGCGCCGCCGCCGGTCTCAAAAACATCGAGATCTTTGAGCGCGACGGCATTCTGGAGCACGTCCGCAGCGTGACCCCGCATTTCCAGAAGCGCCTGAGTCAAATGTTGGAACTGCCGATGATTGTGGATGTGCGTGGAATGGGGTTGGTGGGCTGCCTTGAATGCTCGCTGACGCGCGATGGTAAGGCCAATGCCGAGATTGATGCGAGCATTGGTGCCGTCATTGACGCCCGCTGCCAGGAGCTAGGCCTGATGGTCCGCCCCTATGGCAATATGGCGATTTTCTCGCCGCCACTGGTGATCACTGAAGCGCAGATCGACGACATGTTCGACATGCTTACCGAAGGTGTCGAACACGCCACTCTGGAATTGCTGGGTCAGGGGCTCGAACTGGAACGGGAGCGGGCCTGAGGCCCGCACCGCAAGAAAACACTTAACGCCATCACGGGAGGAAACCATGAATACCAAGCTGACAACCAGCCTTATGGCCGGAGCCGCCGCTATCTGGGGCATCGCTGCTGCAGCAGAGGGCGAATTGGTGATCTATAACTGGAGCGACTATCTCGACCCAGCGATCATCGAAGCCTTTGAAGCGGAAACCGGTATCGACGTCACTTATGATACCTATGATTCCAACGCGATGCTGGAAACCAAAGTGCTGGCGGGAAGTTCCGGGTATGACATCATAGTACCCTCCTCCACTGGCACCGCCCGGCTAATCTCGGCTGGAGTTTTACAGAAGATCGACAAATCCAAGATTCCGAACTTGGAACATGTCTGGCCCAAAATCGCCGGGCTGATCGAAACCTTCGATCCTGGCAACGAGTACCTGGTACCTTACAACTGGTGGACCTTCGGCATTGCATATAACACCGACAAGCTGGCCGAGCGTCTGGGCGAAGACCATCCCAAATCCTGGGATCTTCTGTTTGATCCCGAGATTTCCGGCAAGCTGACTGATTGCAGTGTAATGATCGCCGATTCCCCGATTGATGTGATTGGTGCCGCGCTGATCGATATGGGCTATGACCCGAATACCAGTGACAAAGATCAAATCGCAGCGGCGGGAGCGCATATCGGCGCGATCCGTGACAATATCACTCAGATTTCGACCGATGGCATGATCGGCGCGCTATCTGATGGCGACGCCTGCCTCGGCCTGACCTGGAGCGGTGATGCCTACTGGGCCGCAGAAGGTGCCAAAGAGGCCGGCAATGGCGTTACTCTGGAATATATCATTCCAGAAGAAGGAACGATCCTGGACTTTGACGGCCTCGCCATTCTGGCCGATGCCAAAAACGTATATGAGGCCCATGCCTTCCTGAACTATCTGATGCAGCCTTCTGTGTCGGCGCAAAACGCAAACTTCATTCGTTATGGCAGCGCCAACCTCACCGCCCAGGCCGAGATCGACCCGGAATTGACCAGCAACCCAGCCGTCTATCCAACCGAGGAAACGATGGAGGTGCTAACCACCCCAGTGCTGCAGGACCGAAAGACCGAGCGGCTTTACACCCGCACATGGTCGAAGGTCCGCACCGGCGAGTGACCTGACGTACGGCTTTCGGGCCGCGCATCCTTAGCTCTGCCGCAGCCCCCTCCCGGTCCGCGGCAGAGACCAGCAACAGAGGAACCTGTAGCAATGAACCTCTTTGATCCGGCCCATGCCGCCGCCCACGCCGAACCTGCCAGTCCGCAGGAACGGCCCCGGACACCATTGATCCGCTTCGAGAATGTGACCAAGTCCTTTGGTAGCTTCACTGCAATCTCGGATCTGAACCTGGACATTCAGGAACGCGAGTTTTTCTCGCTCCTCGGCCCCTCTGGCTGCGGCAAGACCACGATGATGCGTTTGCTGGCGGGTTTCGAGGAGGCAACTTCGGGCCGAATTCTGCTGGATGGGCAGGATCTTACAGGTATCCCGGCAAATCGGCGGCCGATCAATATGATGTTCCAGTCCTACGCGTTGTTTCCACATATGTCGGTGGCCAAGAACATCGGCTTCGGTCTCAAGCAGGAACGCTGGAAGAAGCGCGACATTCAGGACCGTGTGGACGAGATGCTCGCGCTGGTACAGCTCGAAGGGTTTGCGTACCGCAAGCCGCACCAATTGTCCGGCGGACAGATGCAACGGGTGGCGTTGGCGCGCTCTTTGGCCAAGAAGCCCAAGGTACTGCTGTTGGACGAGCCGCTGGGCGCGCTCGACAAAAAGCTGCGCGAGGAAACGCAGTTTCAGCTGATGGACGTCCAGGACCGGCTGGGCCTTACCTTCATCATCGTCACTCATGACCAGGAAGAGGCGATGACCGTTTCCTCTCGTATCGCTGTCATGAAGGCAGGCAAGCTATTGCAGACCGATACGCCCGCGCGGATATATGAACATCCTGCGTCCAGCTACGTTGCTGACTTCATAGGCAATGTGAACCTGTTGGATATCGAGCTGTCTGGCATGGAGGGAGAATTGGCGATAGCCCGTTGGGACGTCGGTACCCAACTGGTGATCCGCCCACAACCCGGTGATGTTCTGACGCCCGGTGCACGCAAGATTTTGGTGCTGCGCCCCGAGAAAATCCACCTCACCAAGGATCAGCCGGCAGCAGCGCACAACGTGAACTTGGTCGAGGGTACTGTCGAAGAAATTTCCTATACCGGCAGCGCCTCTACCTTTCTGGTTCGGCTTGACGGAGGCCTTTTGATCCGTGCGCAGGAAGCCAACCGGCTGCTGACCTCGCGGCGCGAGATCGACTGGAACGATAGGGTCTGGCTCAGCTGGCGCGCAGGTGCCTGCGTGCTGGTCGATGCGTGAGGGCCAGATCATGATCACATCACGACGCCTGCTTATCTTCGTGCCCTACCTGTGGTTGACGCTTTTTTTTCTGGTGCCCTTCCTGATCGTCATCAAGATTTCCCTGTCGGATTCCGTCACCGCCAGCCCGCCCTACGCCCCTACCTTCAGCCTGGATGAGGGGCTTGCCGGGCTGCGCACTTCCTTCGCGGAACTTGATTTCGAGAATTTCCTCTGGCTGACCGAGGACGGCATTTACCTCAAGGCCTACCTCAACAGCGTCAAGGTCGCCGCCATCGCAACCCTGCTCGCCCTGCTGATCGGCTACCCGGTAGCCTATGCCATGGCCAAGGCACCTCAGGAGTGGCGCAAGACGCTGCTGATGATGGTGATCCTGCCGTTCTGGACCAGCTTCCTGATCCGCATCTACGCCTGGATCGGCATCCTCAAGAACGAGGGTTTCCTGAACCTCACCCTGATAAAGCTCGGCCTCATCGACCAGCCGCTAGCGATCATGCACACAGAAACCGCGGTCTATATCGGCATCGTCTATTCTTATTTGCCTTTCATGATCCTGCCGCTATATGCCTCACTGGAGCGGATTGACGGCCGTCTGCTGGAAGCTGCCGAGAACCTCGGCTGCAGCGCTTTTTCAGCCTTCCGCCAGATCACCTTGCCGCTGTCAAGGCCAGGGGTGATCGCAGGTTGTTTTCTGGTCTTCATTCCCGCAATCGGCGAATTTGTGATCCCTGACCTGCTGGGCGGATCCGGCACACTGATGATCGGCAAGACCCTGTGGCTCGAGTTCTTCTCCAACCGCGACTGGGGCGTCGCCGCGGCCGTGGCCATCGTGCTGCTTACTATCCTGATAGTGCCGATCGTATTGTTTCAACGCCATCAGCAGAAACATCAGGAGGAATTGGGATGATCCGGCGCTTCAACTTGTTCAACCTGACATCGCTGACCTTCGGCTTTGTGTTCCTCTACCTGCCGCTGCTGCTGGTGGTGATCTATTCCTTCAATGCCTCGCGCCTCGTTACCGTCTGGGGCGGTGTCAGCACCAAATGGTATGGTATTGTGCTGAACAATGAGGCTTACCTTGAAGCGGCCTGGATTACACTCCGCATCGCCTTTGTCTCTTCGACGCTTGCCACAATCCTGGGCACCCTCAGCGCCATTGTCATGGTACGTATGGGTCGTTTTCCGGGACGCACTTTATTTTCCGGCATGATCTACGCCCCTCTGGTGATGCCCGAGGTTGTGACAGGCCTTTCGCTTCTGTTATTGTTTGTTGCCATTGGTCTCGACCGTGGGTTTTGGACCATCACCATCGCTCACGCGACCTTTTCCATGTGCTATGCTTCAGTGGTGGTCACCTCCCGGCTGTCAAGTTTTGACAGGTCGCTGGAGGATGCGGCCCTGGACTTGGGTTGCACTCCGATTTCCGCATTCCGTCAGGTGACCCTGCCGGTAATCGCGCCTGCGGTAATCTCGGCCTGGCTTTTGTCATTCACTCTCTCACTCGATGACCTGGTGATCGCTACCTTTACCTCAGGACCCGGCTCCACCACCTTGCCAATGAAGCTCTATTCCTCTGTCCGGCTGGGCGTCTCGCCCGAGATCAACGCTCTTTCGACCATGCTGATAGGTGTCGTCACCACCGGTGTCATCGCCGCGTCGCTCATCAACCGCCGACTAGAACGTCGCCAGAAACAGGAAACCCGCGCAGCAATGGCCTCCGCGTGATACACACTCAGGCAAAATTGGAAACACAATAATGCAGTACAACTTGTCCCAGTTTTACATCGGCGGCAGCTGGACCGATCCCCATGGCACCGGTTCCGTGGACGTTGTCAATCCCGCTACCGAACAGCCTATCGGTTCGCTCGTACTCGGCAATGATGCAGACGTCGATGCCGCAGTTGCTGCAGCCAAGGCCGCGCTGCCAGACTTTGCCGCCATCCATCGTGAGGAACGCGTTGCGCTGCTGGAAAAGGTGCTGGAGGCCTATAGTGCCCGTGTAAAAGACTTCGCTCAGGCCATATCGCTGGAGATGGGCGCCCCGATCACCATGTCGCGCGAGATGCAGGCCCAGGTGGGCATCGACCATCTGGAAGCCATTATTGCTGACCTGAAAACAATTGATTTTGAAGAGAGGCTGACCAATGGCGACACGCTTGTGCGGATGCCGATAGGCGTTTGCGGGCTGATTACCCCGTGGAACTGGCCAATCAACCAGATCGTGCTGAAAGTCGGGCCTGCACTGGCAGCGGGCTGCACCATGGTGCTGAAACCGTCGGAACTAACACCGCTTTCCGCGGTGCTATATGCTGAAGTATTGCATGAGGCCGGTGTACCTGCTGGTGTATTCAACCTGGTTCACGGCGAAGGCCCCTTGGTTGGTGCTGCGCTGTCACGCCACCCGGATGTCGCCATGATGTCTTTCACCGGGTCGACCCGCGGCGGTGTCGCTGTGACTCGGGACGCCTCGGAAACGGTCAAGAAGGTGGCACTGGAACTGGGTGGCAAGTCCCCGAACCTGATTTTCGCCGATTGCGATCTGGAAACTGCTGTCACCGAGGGTATCGAAGCCTGTTTCATCAATGCTGGTCAGAGTTGCGATGCCGCCACCCGGATGTTGGTAGAGTACAACGTCTATGACCGTGCAGTGGAACTGGCGCAGGCGAAATGCGAGCAAATGATCGTCGGCAACCCAGCTGAACCGGGCGATCACATGGGCCCGCTGTCCAGCGCGCAGCAATATACCCGCGCGCAGGAGATGATAGAAGCCGGTATTGCCGAAGGCGCGCGGCTGGTCGCCGGTGGACCTGGCAAGCCTGAAGGATTTGAGACTGGCTACTATGCCCGTCCCACCATTTTTGCCGATGTAAACAATGCAATGCGCATCGCGCAGGAGGAGATCTTCGGCCCGATTCTGGTAATGATCCCTTTCAACAGCGAGGCGGAAGCCATCGCTATTGCCAATGACACGCCTTACGGCCTTTCTGCCTATGTGCAAACCGGCGACAGTGACCGCGCGGCCCGCGTCGCACGCGCCCTGCACTCAGGTATGGTCAATGTGAACGGCGCATTCCTTGGCGCGGGCTCTCCCTTCGGTGGGATCAAGAGATCGGGAGTCGGGCGAGAGGGTGGCCGTGAAGGTATCCTCGAATATCTTGAAACCAAGTTGATTGCAGCGCCCTGAAGGGGCGCCGCTGGAACGGACCGTCGCCATGCTAAATCTCCACCGCATCTACGACGCCCACGCCTATGACACCGAGACACCGGTTGGCAGCTATTGGGAGGCTACGATGCCTGCCACGCCTGCCTTTCCGGCACTGGACGGAGATCGGCGCGCAGGCGTGGCCATTATCGGTGCTGGCTACACCGGTCTCAGTGCGGCTCTGCATCTCGCCAGCGACTACGGCGAGGCGCCGCTTATAGTCGAGGCCGCCCAGCCCGGCTGGGGGGCATCAGGGCGTAATGCCGGCTTCTGCGGCTTCGGCGGCGCCAAACTGGGAGATAGCGCGATCATCCACCGCTTCGGCGAGGATGACCTGCGCGCTTTTTACAGCGCCCAGAAAGAGGCCGTCGGCTTGGTCCGAGATCTCTCCTCCGGCAGTGGCATTGAGGCAGAGGCCCAGGTGGCCGGCGAATACTGCCTGGCCCACAACGCCTCAGCCGCCCGTGCACTACCAGAGGTGGCGGACGGTCTGCGCCGCTATGCCGGGGTTGAATGCCCGGTTCTGTCAGCACAGGAGATGAAACAGGAAGGCTTGCACGGCGACGGTTTTCACGGCGGTTTTCTGCTGCCCCAGGGCTTTGGCTTGAACCCAGGCAAATATGCTGCTGGTCTGGCTCGTCTGGCACAGCAGGCCGGCGCCGTGATCCACGGCAGTACCCCTGCGCTCTCGGTGCAGGAAGAGCCGGGCGGCACTTACATCATAGAAACGCCTACCGGTCGGATTCAGGCTGATCGTCTCATCGTCGCCAGCAACGGCTACAGCAGCGACAACCTTCCGGACTGGCTACGGGGGCGCTACTTGCCGGTGGTGTCACATATCATGGTCACGCGGCCATTGACCGAACTGGAAAAACAGACCCAGGGGTGGACCACACGACGCATCGCCTACGACACCCGTAACCTGCTGCACTATTTTCGCCTGCTGCCGGACGACCGTGTGCTGTTTGGTATGCGCGGCACCAGCAACATCACAGCTGGCTCAATGCAGCGGATGCGGCGTCAGATCCGCCACGAATTCGAGGCCATGTTCCCGGCGCTGATCTGCGCGGAAACTGAGTTTCACTGGAGCGGTCTGGTCTGTCTCACCAGAGGCCTTATTCCTTATGCCGGGCAGATCGGAAACTGGCGGCGCGCCTGGACCGGGTTTGGCTATCACGGCGGCGGTGTTGCAATGGCGACCTATACTGGGCGGCTGCTGGCAGGAATTGCGGCTGGCAAGCCCTACAAATCACCTTTGCCTTCGCTCATGCAGCAAAAGCCTGCGGCAATCCCTTTCCCCCGACTTCGCCGCCACAGCCTGCCGCTTGCATACATGTTTTACGGAGTGAGGGATCTGGGTTGGTAGTTCCCGAAACTCCAATTTTGACAAAGAGCTGATTCCGTTGAGAAACTCTTCCTTGATCGTGGGGCAACTGGCTGATTCAATTTCGGTATTGATGGAGGCGGATCACGATGATGGGACCGAGGCAGGAAGCGCAGGCGGCTCTGTTTTACGAGTTTTCGCTGGAAGATCATGTCCCGCAGGATTACCTTCTGCGATCGGTTGACCGGTTTGTCGATTTGGGCAGCATCCGCGGTCACTTGTCGGGCTTCTACAGCCACACGGGCCGTTCTCCGGTCGATCCGGAGCTGCTGATCCGTATGCTCTTGTGGGCTATTGTTTTGGTATTCGCTCCGAGCGCCGTCTGTGCGAAGAGGTTCATCTGAACCTGGCATATCACTGGTTTTGCCGCCTTGATCTGACCGAGCGCATTCCCGATCATTCAACTTTCTCAAAGAACCGCCATGGCCGGTTCCGCGAGAGCGACCTGTTGCGCCACGTATTCGAGGCGACCGTCGCGCGGTGCATGCAAGAGGGGCTCGTCGGCGGCCAAGGGTTAGCGGTGGATGCCAGCTTTATCGTGGCAGATGTCCAAAAACAAAATTCCAGCAATCCGGAAGACTGGGCGGCCCGAGAGATCAACCCCAATGATGCGCCCCGAGCTGTTCGCGAGTATCTCGAAGTGCTGGACGACGAAGCTTTTGGTGCGGCCAGCGAGGTGAAGCCAAAGTTCACCGCCCATGCAGATCCTTCCAGCCAATGGACGGCGGCCCGCAAGGGACCGGCGTTCTTTGCCTATTCCGACAACTACCTCATTGATACCGATCACGGGATCATCGTCGACGTGGAGGCCAGCCGTTCGGTCAAAACCGCCGAAGTGGGTGCCCTGCGCAAGATGATCGACCGGACAATAGAACGCTTTGGACTGAAGCCCGATTGGGTGACCGCCGACACCGCATATGGCTCTGGCGAGAACTTGGCCTGGCTTGCTCTAAATCGGCAAGTCCTTCCGTTCATTCCCGTGTTCGACAAGTCCGAACGCAAGGATGGCACCTGGTCTCGATCCGACTTCACCTGGGACCCGGACAATGACCGTTACCTCTGCCCCGAAGGCAAGGTGCTGAGGCGCACGCGGCAATATCACAAGGACCCGCACAACAAACAGCAACGGACAGGACGCCGTAAGTATCGGGCTAGCAAGATGGTCTGCAGTATCTGTCAATCCAGGCAGAAATGTTGCCCCAAGGTAGATGCCCGATCTGTTACGCGAGGGCAGTTCGAGGAGGTCCGTGAGTTTACCAAGCTCTGCGAGGCTTCACCTTTCAACCCGACCGCACAGAGGAGGCGAAAGAAGGTTGAGATGCTCTTCGCGCACCTCAAACGTATCCTCGGGCTGGGGCGTCTTCGATTACGTGGCCCCAGCGGCGTTCAAGACGAATTTACCCTCGCAGCAACAGCGCAAAACCTTCGGAAACCGGCAAAGCTCAAGCCGATGGCGCCCGCAACAGGTTGAGTGGGTGGGCTGGAAGCGCATTGCCGCAAGAAATCAGACCAGTCGCCCCGGTAAGGTCAACAAAACCAACGAGTTCTTCAACGCAATCAGCTCTCAACTTCCATCGGATGCGGCGCAGCATCTGGTCAGTCTCAGCTTTGATTGGTGGCACGCCGGCCCATTCCCGCCATTCCCATCACTTTCCGCACGCTGCAATGCGGCCTGCCGAAGGAGACGTTAGCTGAAGGCGCAAAATCCAATCCAACCAGAGCTCGGGGATTTCGAGACTTTCGCCTGGTGTCGCATTGAGAACAGACACGCATTTGGCGACATTTCTACATGATCAAATGACCACCATTGCTTCCATACCTCAATCTGCGGATCGCATCCTTGCAGGCGTTTCGCTGATGCTTGGATTTTGCCTGACTGCTCCTTTGCTGGATGTGGCTGCGAAACTCGCATCAGCCAGCGTTCCAATTGGGCAGATTACGGCTGCCCGCTTTTTAGTGCAGTGCGCGTTGATGGCACCGTTCATCTGGATAATGGGGCTGCCGTTGCGTGTGGCGCGAGGTGACTTGATGGCACTCGCAATCCGCTCACTGCTTTTGCTGTTTGCAACTTTTTGCTTTATTGCGGCAATCCGTGTGATGCCACTTGCCGACGCTTTGGCTATCGTATTTGTGGCCCCGTTCATTGTCTTGCTGGTCGGCAAGTTTTATTTCGGCGAGGATGTCGGCCCTCGTCGAGTGGGAGCGGCTCTTGTGGGATTTGTTGGGGTTTTGTTCGTTATCCAGCCCAGCTTCGCGGCCTTTGGCGCTGTTGCCATAATCCCTCTTGGTACCGCGGTCGCCTTTGCTTTCTACATTCTTGTGACGCGGGGATTGTCACGCCGGATGCACCCCGTGGCTCTGCAATTCCACACTGGCCTGATTGCCAGTCTGTTTTGCATTCCCGTACTGATAGCTGCCCAAGGTTCCGGCTCCGAGCTGTTCGATCCTGTCTGGCCGGCAGGCCTCGCGCTGTTGTGGCTTCTGGGGGCGGGCTTTTTCGCAACGGTGAGCCACCTGATGATGACCTATGCCCTTTCCTTTGCACCTTCGGCTACATTGGCTCCCCTGCAGTACTTTGAGCTGCCGGTAGCGGCCCTGTTTGGCTATCTTGTCTTCAATGACTTCCCGAACATGCTTAGCCTGCTTGGTATTGCCATCATCATCAGTGCCGGGCTGTACATGATCCATCGCGAAAGGGTCATAGCTAGACAGTTGGTCACTGAGCGCGCAGCACCTCCAATCTAAGACTACACGTGGTCGTGGCCCTTAGCTGACCCTGGTGGATTGAGAGGCATCTATCAGGTCCCCGTCTCTGCTCAACGAGTTTTCCACATAGAAGTCTCTTGGCCGGGTCGCCTTTTCACACAGCTATGTCGGAAGCTGCGAATTCTTGCGTGTTGCTTCCCATGTAAAATACTTTCGAAAACAAACTTCATCGGGCGTGAAATCTGACCAGAGGGCCCGACCTTGAACGGTTCTCTGTCAACAGATTTGGCCGAAGGGATACGAAAGTGGCAAACCTACTTGATCCGTTTCAATTGAAACATCTGGCTTTGCGCAATCGTATCGTAAGCACTTCCCATGCACCGAATTTTGTCGAAGATGGCCATCCCCGGGACCGTTACAGATTGTACCACGAAGAAAAGGCCAAGGGCGGAGTCGCCCTGACCATGGTCGGCGGGTCAACCAATATCGCCCCTGACAGCCCATCAGTGTTTGGCCAGCTCTATGCCGGCGATGACAGTATTATCCCATGGTTTCGGAAACTGACGGATGGCGTACACGAACATGGTGCCGCCATCATGTGCCAGATCACCCATATGGGGCGGCGCACAGCCTGGGATGATGGGTATTGGCTTCCGGTTCTGGCTCCGTCCGGTATCCGAGAGCGCGCGCACCGCGCCTTTCCAAAAGTAATGGAACAAGAGGATATCGACCGGGTGATCCGCGATTTCGCAGCTGCCGCGCGACGCTGTCAGCAGGGCGGGTTCGACGGGATCGAGCTTCTGTCCCACTCACACCTTCTGGGGCAATTCCTGTCCCCACTTACCAACAAGCGCGACGATGACTATGGCGGGACGTTGGAGAACCGCATGTGCCTGAGCCTGCAGGTGCTTGACGCGGTGCGCGCTGAAGTCGGCCCCGAGTTCATCCTGTCGATGCGCATCACCGGTGATGAACAAACCGAAGGAGGGCTGAGTGCCGAAGATTGCATAGCCGCCGCCCGGATGCTGGAAAATTCCGGCCATGTCGACATTCTCAATATCCTTGCCGGCGCACCCTACGATGATCTTGGTCTGGCCGAGTGGGTGCGCCCCATGGGGTTGCCTGCGGCCCCGCACATCACCGTGGCCGGACGCATACGTGATGCGGTCGATCTACCGATCCTTCACGCAGGAGGGATTGCGGATATTGCCACGGCCCGTCACGCGGTATCTGGCGGCCATGTCGATCTGGTGGGCATGACCCGCGCACAGATAGCCGACCCCTATTTGGTAGAAAAACTCGCACGCGGGGAAGAAGAGCGTATCCGCCCTTGTGTCGGCTTGGGCTACTGCGTGGACCGTGTCAATCAGGGCAAACCTGCCGTGTGCGGACACAATGCTGCGACGGGACGTGAGCAGACCTTGCCTCATATCATCATCCCCAGCGACACTCGCAAAAAAGTGGTTATCGTCGGTGGCGGGCCCGGAGGGCTGGAGGCCGCGCGGATTTGTGCCCTGCGTGGCCACGACGTGGTGTTGTTCGAGGCGTCGGATCGTCTGGGCGGACAGTTGGGTCTGGCCGCCAAGGGGATGACGCGCAGGCAGGTCTGGGGCGTTGCTGACTGGTTGATTTCAGAAGTGACGGTGCTTGGGGTCAATATCCGCTTGAACACCTATGCCGAAGCCGAAGATGTGCTGTCCGAAGTCCCTGATGTCGTGATCATTGCGACAGGTGGTTGGCCCGGTACCTTAACCATCCCCGGCGGTGACCTGGCAATCTCCAGTTGGGACGTGTTGTCCGGTGAGGTGCGTATCTCGGGCGAGGTGCTATTGTTTGACGAGATCGGCGACCACCCTGCGGCCGTCACGGCTGACGTGCTGGCTGGTAACGGTTGCAGTGTCAATCTGGTGACCCCAGATCGGGCTCTTCTGCATGACCTTGGCCCAACGACCTCTGCTGTCGCATTACGCGATCTGGCCGCTAATGGAGTCGCCTTCACTTGCCTCCAGGAGCTCACCTGCCTTTCGCACGAAGGCGATCGGGTTCTTGCCAGCCTACGTCATTCGTTGACGGGGGGCGTCATTGAACGTCTTGTAGACCATGTGGTCGTTGAACATGGTCTGTCCCCTATGGCCGAACTCTATCACGACCTCAAACCAATCTCGTGCAACCTTGGGCAGGTTGAACACCAAGCGCTCATTGGCGGGACGCTTCCATTTCCTGATACCAATCGGAGCGGTCAGTTCTATTTGGCCCGCATTGGCGACGCGGTTACAAGCCGAAATATGCACGCCGCAATTCTCGATGCCTTGCGTGTTTGTGCACCGATCTGAAAGAAACCAAGCCGCTCTGCCGATTAAGGATGGGAGCGGACTATCAGTTCTGGCTCAACTTATGACAGGAAAGCATCCACTTTCATAGGTATCGAACGGCCCTAGGCTCAGGATTCGTTGATTTTCAAAGCTCTGCATGATTCACGGTTCGAAAAACGGAGCGGTGATATGAGCGACCTTTTCTGGCGGACTGACGAGCAGATGGCCAGACTTTCCCCTTTCTTCCCGCGGTCGCATGGCAAGCCGCGGGTCGATGGCGAGAGGGTGCTGAGCGGGATTATCTTCATCAATCGCAATGGGTTGCGGTGGCGTGACGCACCCAGAGAAAACGGGCCGCACAAGACGCTTTATAGCCGGTGGAAGCGTTGGAGTGAGAAAGGTATCTTCGCTCGGGTGATGGCCGGCCTGGCCGGCGAGCACGGCGAGGAAAAGACCGTGATGATCCCCTCTCATCGAAACTGCGTTTCGACTGCCGGGCAGTGGACGCGACCTATCTGAAAGCACATCGTACCGCGACCAGCATGGCCGCGAAAAAGGGGGGCGTGGCCGCCTGATTCACTGCCCGGCAGGCGCATCCGAAGGATGCTGCCGAGAGGGGCCGAACCAAGGGCGGCATGAATACCAAACTGCATGTTATCTGTGACAGCCAAGCGCGACCGATCAGCCTTTTTGTCACCGCTGGCCAAGTCAGTGACTACATCGGTGCGCGAGCGCTACTAGGCAGTATTTCAGATGTCGACTAGCTGCCCAGGGATCGCGGTTATGATGCCGATTGGTTCCGGGACGCGTTGAAAGACAAAGGAATAAGCGCCTGCATCCCAGGTCGAAAGCAACGCAAGACAACCGTGAAGTATGACAAGCGCCGATACAAACGGCGCAACCGTATTGAGATCATGTTTGGCAGGCTCAAGGACCGGAGGCGCGTAGCGACACGTTATGACCGATGTCCCAAGGTCGTCCTCTCAGCCATCGCTCTCGCAGCAACCGTCATTTATTGGCTATGAATCCTGACACTAGTTTTTGGCGAAATGACGATCCGTCAATCCCGTAGCAGGCCACCATTGAGCCAATCTCATTTCTCACATTCTAGAAGCCACCAATCGTGCATTGCGTGAAACATCTTGGTCAGGGCCATCGCCTTTTGGGTCGCCGTGTATTCTACCCGTGGCGGCACCTCTGGAAATATCTCGCGCGTCACCAGCTCATCTTCCTCCAGCGCCCGAAGCTGCCCAGTCAGCATGGTCTGCGTGATCCCGTCCACGTCCCGCTTGAGTTCGCCGAAGCGCTTCGTGCCCTGGAAGATCAGAACTTGAAGAATGATCAGTTTCCACTTGCCGCCAATCAAGCGGGCGATATCGGGCATGGGGCAGCGCTCGGCAAAGGCGTCGTTCGATGGCCGTGATTCGTCCGTGACGTTTTTCATGACATTCATGGCAGCCTCCCTAGTACTAATTTGCTACCAACCATTATTTTGTAAGTTTGCTCACAAATCAAACCATTTGTATGGAAATTCATCGGGTTGCCCCAAGGCGCGACCAGAGAATCGCCGCCAATAGTAGCAAAAACCTGACCAAGTAAAGAAAAACTGCCTTCTTTTCAATCAGTTGCAAAATCCCATATTGATGCAGCGCACACAGGAACAGGGAAGATCAAGCTATGCTTTTGGAAGGGAAAACCGCAATCGTCCTCGGTGTAAACGGGCATATCGGACGCCATGTCGCCGAGCGTTTTTTGCGGGAAGGGGCAATCGTGTTCGGTGCCGGCCGAAACGGCGCCCGCTCACGTATCGCTGAAGAACTTGCCGACTACCGAGATCTTGACGCTACGGACGCTTTGGCGGTGTCCGACTTTGTGGACGCGGTCTGGGACACGCAAGGCCGCATCGATATTGTCGTGAACCTCGTAGGCGCACGACCGTTGGACTATCATCACGGCCACCCAAGCGTCGAGGTATCCTCTGAGCAGTTCCTTCTGCCACTGTCCGTCGACACCTGCGCTCAGTTCATCTCGGCCAAGGCGGCTCATCCTCACATGGCCCGGCAGGGGTTTGGTACGGTGATCTTCAACACCTCGACACTGGCCAAGGTCGGAGCCCCGTGGTCAGCGGCCGCTTCGGCGTCTCACGCCGCGACTGAGGGGTTGATGCGTGTACTGGCGCATGAATGGGGACCGGCGGGCATTCGTGTTCTGGGTGTGCGGTCCGAAGCGATGCCAGAATCGTCAACCATCGATTACACGTTCAAGACGATGGGCGGGCAAATAGGCCTCGACTACGCGGGTATGAAGGATTTTGTCGAGCAGAACAAGACCGCGCTCAAACGCCCGCCATCTGCCGAAGATACCGCCGGGGTCTTTGCTTTTGCGGCGTCCGATCTCGCCTCTTGCATGGCAGGCACCATGCTCAACCAGTCGGCGGGACATATCCTGGAATGATGATATCCGTGCCGCCCCGTAACAATTCCGCACTTGAGGATTAGGACCTGAACCATGACATTGACCATCCACACAATCAGCGGCGCACCGCGACCCTGGCGAGTGCTTGTGGCACTCGCCCTAAAAGGCATCCCTTGGGAACAGCACGTTCTGCAAGCCTCCGCCGGAGAACACAAATCCGAACCCTTTCTGTCGCTGAATCCGCGCGCCACCGTCCCGGTGTTGGAAGCCGACGGCATCGTCATCCGCGATTCAATCGCCGCCCTTGCCTGGCTGGATCGGCGCTATCCCGAGCCTCCACTCTTTGGCGCAACACCGGACGAGGCCGCGCGAATCTGGCAGGTCACCATGGAAGCTTGCGACTATGTGCGCGAGGCCAATCGTGCTGTGCTGGTGCCGGTCTTGCTGCAGCGGCTCGACCCGGAGCCAGGCAGCGAAGAAGACAAGGCACTGGTCGGAGCCAGTGAAAAGCTGCATGCTGAATGCCGCTGGCTTGAGGGTCTGCTGGCAAATAGTTCCTATTTGGTTGGGAATACGCCGAGTGCGGCTGACGCGGTCGTTTTCCCGGAAATCCGCCTTATCCAGCGGGCGGTCGAGAACCACCACAAGGTAATGGACCGGCTTGGTTTCGGCTATCCGCCTGATCTTTATCCACGGGTATCCGAGTGGAAAGCCCGGATGAGAGAGCTTCCCGGTATTGAGGACACGTTGCCTCCGCATTGGAATGAACAGGAGGCAGTACCTTCCATGCGAAACTATAAAAAGTCTCTCACGGTCGCGGCCACCCCGGAACAGGTCTTCGAAGCACTGACGAAAGGGTTCGAACACTGGTGGACCACTCCTGATCAGCCGATCCGGAAAGAGGGCGACCGGGCCAAGTTCACCTTTCCGCCGGGCCGGTCGTACTGGACTTTCGAAGCCAGGCGGCTTGTTCCCGGAAAACTGGTCGAGTTGGAATGCGTCGAGGCGCTGCACCTGCATGAAGGCAAGCCCAAGGAGATCGAGACAGAATGGCTCGGCACGCGGACGATCTGGACCATCTCGCCCGAAGAAAACGGCGCGCGAGTTCGTTTCGAACATGTGGGGCTTTCACCAAGCCTTCTTTGTTACGAGGTATGCGAGGCCGGATGGGACAGGTTTTTTGTCGACAGCTTAAAGGCCTATCTCGACACCGGTACGGGTATGCCGCACCGCCCACCGGTTTGAGTTTCGGCCGTAAGGACAATGGAAACTGGCTGTTTGGCAGTGAACAACGTTGACCAGATGACTATGGGGCTGCTCGAAGCGGCAGGTATCGGTTCGGGCATGCGCGTGCTTGATATCGGCTGCGGCACCGGCGCGGTGTCATTCATGGCGGCCGAACGGGTCGGATCGCACGGTCAGGTGATCGGTCTTGATCGGGACGCAGGCGCATTGCAATTGGCACGCGCCAGACGGGCCGAGTTGGGTTTGCGCAACGTCACATTCTCTGAAGGAGGTTTTGACGCGACTGGAATCAGGGACGAGACCTGCGACGCCACTATCGGACGGCGTGTGCTGATGTATCAGCGAGATCCCGTGGCAGCGGTAAGCAGCCTTGCCCGCGTCCTCAAGCCGGGTGGTCGCACCGTGTTCCATGAGCATGACCTGGCCACAATCGAACAGGTCGGAGCGCCTTGGCCGCTGCATGATCGGGTCCGTGGCTGGCTTCGCGATATGCTGTTGGCCGAAGGCGCCGACATCCACATGGGCAGCCATATGCACGCCGTTCTTTCGGAAGCGGGACTGGAGGTGGAAGCGATCCGTGCCGAAGCGAACCTTTTGACACCCTCGTCTCGCTATCCGGTTGCTTCGATTGTCCGCGCGGCGCTTCCGCGCATTGAACGATACTCGATTGCATCGAAGACTGACATCGACATCGATACCCTTGAAGACCGGCTTGCCAACGAGCGGCGGCAGTCCCGACCAACCTGTGTTTGGGAAATCGTTTATTGCGCCCAGGCCCGGAAACGACGTTCTGCTTGATGGCCTGAAAGGTGGGGTCGCAACCTAGTGGCCCTTATACACGGCTCTGGGTTCCTCTCAAAGCCGGGCGACTTTTTGCTTAGATAATACGCTGTTCCAGTTCAGATGGATCCGAGACTTCGACGTACCAGAAATCACGGGCCTCTGGGGGCAGCTTGTCGAGCACCCGCTGGAAATTACGCGCGTTTTTGTACTGCCGCAATGCCCAGGCGGCCGCTTGGATGGCATTATCGGGAGTGAGGTTGTGATGTTTTCGGACGGCTTTGACTTCTTCGACAAGAGAGGCGCGGTCACCAAACGGAAGCGGTTGATCCGAGATGTCCCAATCCTTCACGAAAATCGCCCGGGGAACGCACGGGAGCACACTGGCGAAATCTAGCTCCTCCTGGGCGGTTAAGCGCCCTCGAAACACCTGAAATACCACATCAAGTGCGGTATATGTGTTGTTGTCAGAATCCAGGTACATTCTTCATCGCACAAACACCATTGTTCACTTAATGTTCTCATCAAGGTTGTCTGTTTGACACGAAGGAATCGTCTTATGATTCAGGGAAGCTGTTGCTGTGGGGCGGTAAGATTTGAGCTTTCGTCCGAGCCGTCGATGATGGGCACCTGTCATTGCTCGCGCTGCCGCAAGGTTGGCGCCAGCGTCATCGTCTTCGTGAAGAAGGAAGACCTGAACTGGCTGCAGGGAAAGGAGTATGTGGCGACCTATCGGCCCGCTCCGCCCTACAAGTACGCGCGGTGCTTCTGCAGGTTCTGTGGCACGTCGCTTGGGGAAATCCTCTCGGACGATAACAGTTTTCCGATTGCCGCGAATGCTCTGGATACGGAGTTCGGCGTCAGAAACCAGTTTCACGAATTCGTCTTTGAAAAACCGGACTGGTATGAGATTTGCGATGACGCCCCGCAGTCTGATGGCCATCCACCGTCATAGTCTGGATCGAGTCAGGGCGCGCCCTCAACGAGCTTCATGAGCTTCTCGAATGCCTGGGTCCAGCCGCTTTCGCCCGCTGATCCCTCGGGCACACCGATATGGATCATTGTCATGCGTGTCTTGCCGTCCGCTTCCGCCAGTTCCACAATGACGTCCGTCACGTCCGGCGTACCCTCGGGTATTCCCATGCTGGAGGGCGGAATGAGGATGCCGTCGGCATCACACATGCTCTCGGTATAGACCAGGCGGGTGGGCGCCGTGACCTCTTTGTAGACGCCGATGAACCACATGGACATGGTCCGGTCAGGCGTCTTCATCTCCATGCAGATCTTGCGCTGCCCGCCAACGACGACATCCATTTCCGCAAATGGCACGGTCATGCCCATCGGGCCATACCATTGTTTGAAGAGCGCCGGATCGGTCCACATATTCCAGACCGCATCGATTGACGCCGCAAGCTCGCGTTCGATGCGAACCCATCTTTGAACTTCATTCATCGGAAATCTCCCCGATTTGCTTCAGGACGTCGGCCATGGCATCGAACCTTGCCGCCCAGATATGGCGGTATTGTTCTGTCCATTCGGCGATGGCCTCCAGCGGTCTTGCATCCATCCTGCAAGGTCGAAACTGAGCGTTCTTACCGCGTGAGATGAAGCCTGCGTCTTCCAGAACCCGGATATGCTTCGATACGGCCGGCAAACTCATTGCGAACGGTTCGGCCAGTTCGTTCACGGTCGCCTCGCCCTGTGCTAACCTCGCAAGTATGGCTCGCCGTGTCGGATTGGCGAGGGCCGAGAAAGCCGCATCAAGCTTGGTCTGGTCAGTCATACGTACTTTATTAAACCAGTAGGTTAATAAATCAACTGGTAAAATAAGAAATTCGGAGTGCCGGCCTTGGCAACAGGCGTCACGCAGCAACGCAATCCCCACCGAACGGGCCGAATTGAAGCCGTTGGCCATAAGAAGGCCAACGGCAAGATCTCAGAGCAGCCGGACCGACATGCCGCCATCGGCGACGAGTGGCGTCCCGGTTACGAAACTCGCCCGGTCCGATAACAAGTAGAGCGCAGATTGGGCAATCTCCTTTGGCTCGGCAAGGCGTTTTACCGGATGCAGGCCGGCGATGAATGCATGCGTGTCGGGATCGTCGCCGGCCATCGCCGTCATCGTTCCCCCGGGAAGCACGGCGTTGACGCGAACCCCATCCCCGGCATGTTCCGATGCCAGGGCCTGTGTGAAGCCGATCATCCCTGCCTTGGATGCGGCATAGGCGGCCATCCCCGGCATGCCACCATTGCTGAACCCGACGAATGAGCTGGTAAAGACTATCGACCCTTTTCCTTGCGCGGCCATGACCGGGATCTGGGCTTTCGCCGCGTAGAACGCGCTGGTCAGGTTCGCAGCGATTACCGCGTCCCAGTTCGCCGTGCTCATCGAGGAGACCGGGCCCATGTCGCCCATGATGCCCGCATTGTTGAAGGCACCATCGACCGCGCCGTATTTGTCCAGCGCAAGCGCCACCAGCGCCTTCGAGTAAGCTTCGTCAGTGACATCCCCGGCAAGGCAGGTTGCCCTGCCATTGCTTTGAGTGATCTGCCCGACCAGCTGGTCCAGTTCGGCCTGCCGCCGCGCACCGAGGATGACATTGGCGCCTTCGGCGGCAAAGAGCAGCGCCGCGGCTGCCCCGATGCCACTGCTTGCGCCGGTGGCAATTACGGTCTTGTTCTTCAGTTCCATGATCATGCCTTTCAACTTATTTGCATGACCATGGGTCTATCGGGCCGACCGCCGGCCAATCGACCCGTTTCTTGCTACTGGCACGGGTGTGGGACCCAATGCGCAAGAACCGGGTCGTGGGGTGCTGAGGATCGGGCGGGCACGAGACGATGGCGGGCGGCCAGCGCGGGGCCGCCTGCGCCACGGCCCTGCCGGGCTTTCCCGGCTCGCCCTAACTGGCTGGACTTAAATCCAAAGCCCGGTGCGGTATGCCTCGCACGGTATCGAGATAGGCTTTGAGGCTTTCGACGACGAAGCGGTCCCAGCCGGCCTCGCAGACCTCGTTGCTGTGGAGATTTGGCGCAAGACGCACATGTTCGAAGCGGACCACGGCACTGTTCTCGGTACGAGAGATGTTCCAGATCGCGCGAGTGCCGAGCCATTCGGTCTCGGTTCCTCTGGGCTCGCCTTCGTGCAGGTGCAGGGCCTCGACACATTCCAACTCCACCAGTTCGCCGGGGACAAACCGATGGTATGTCCTAACCGCGTAGGCAATGACCTCGCGAGGGTAGCGAAAGCCTTTCAGGCGCGGCATGCCGGACGGAATGTTCATTCATTGCCTTTAGTCGTCGTCGAAACGCCAGACAACTTGGCAATACCGGACCAACAGATCTCGTGCTTTGAAGGTCAGGGCCACTGCTTGATTGTCTTCGCTGCGGACCTGCACAAACTGCATCGTTGATCGCAGCGCTACCTCGTACATGGCCTCAGCGTCAATCGCATCACTCTTGCTGCCTTTCACAAACGGTTTGATATATTTGGGCGCGATCAAACGAAACGTATGTCCGAGGGCTGCAAATTCTCGCCCCCAATAGTGGCTCTCGGAACAAGCCTCCATGGCAATGGTGCACGTCGGTAGTGTAGCAACGAACAATAGAAGGTTGTTGAGTCTGAGTTGTTTGCGAAAACTACTTCGCCCGAGGAATTGCACCCGTGAAGCTGAAACACATTTTTCGCCAGATCTATGCCAACAAGCTCCAAGTCCGCCATTTTGCTAACCACTTGGTGGAACCCATCTCCAAAACCTATCAGATGAGAGATCAGGGGATGTCCATTCCATCAGATACCTAAACAATATCACAAGATGCGGCATGCTGCTCGAATGATAGTGAAGCGCAGGAAGCGGACGTTGCTAAGCGTGGCGGTGGGCCCATTGCGGGGTTTCGTGATTTACTGCAATTGATCCAAACCGGAGTTCCGTCTCGACAGTATCGTTTTGTAACGTCCAAGCTATCCAGTTCTGTTAGCTACTCGCTTAATCTATCCCCACTACAATAGGTTTGGCTTTCACCTCTTCCAACATCGACAATACTTCGGCTTTCCAACCCGCTTTGATCTTCAAAGCCAATTGAGACGGTGGTCGGTGGTCGGGCACAAGGGTTGCATACTCGTATCTTAGCGGTTTTTCGAACGGTAAGAATACAACCTTTCCATTAGACAGGTTCAGTTCTTGTTCAGTGGCAACGGTCAATGGGTCCATGATCGAATAACACTGTCCTGAACTCACAAAGGGTATCAAGGGCAGAAAGTACTGACAGGTCACCGTTGGATTGTAATTCGCGGATACATCCTGAAACTCTTGCCGAATTTTGCGCTGAAACGGGTGCGCGGCATGCAATCCCCCCATCGGGGCTCCGTCAAGATCGGAAATGGAAACGGTCATGCGCGAAGCAAGCGGGCTGTCACGATCAACGGCGCAAAAACAATCTGCCTGGATCAGTTCTGTTGAATACTGAGGCTCTTTCCCGGCCGAATACTCGAAGTCAGCGAAGCCGAAATCAATATTCTGCGTGCCCGCAAGCTCCATGATCTGAGGCGAACTGCGCGTAGATAATGTGATACGTATCTCGGGGTTCTCGCCGACCGATTGGCTGATGAAACGCGGGAAAAGAAAGGCGGACGGGCCTGGCATTGTCGCGATATTCAGGCTGCCGGAATGCCCCTTGATCAATCCTTCCATCGTGCTGGAAATTGTCGCAAGGCGGTCCAGAATGCCTGCGGTTTCGGCCAAAAGGTAATGTGCTTCGGGGACAGGTACCAATCGCCGTCCCTTTCGCTCGAACAGTGTCAGGCCAAGGGTCTTTTCAAGATTTTTCAAGGCCAGACTGATCGCAGGCTGGGTGCGGTTCAGTTTCCTGGCGGTTTGAGAGATGGAGCCGGTCTCCATCACCTCACGGAAAACGGTCAGCTGCGTAAGGTTCATGAGTCATGTATAAGCTAAACTATAGTTTTGTGAAATATAATAAATTTGTCTTTATGCAATTTGCCTCTACGCTTGCAGGATCGAAATTCGGCCAAACCGAATCTGACCATCCAAAAAGGGAGATGATGATGAAATTTGTGAAATGCTTGACCGGACTGGCCCTGGCGGGCGCGCTTGCCGCCCCTGCGCTGGCGCAGGACCCAACGTTTTTCCGCATCGGGACCGGTGGTGCAGGCGGAACCTACTTCCCTATCGGAGGTACCATCGCAAACGGTATCTCCGCCCCTCCGGGCTCGCGCCCCTGTGAAGAAGGCGGCCAGTGCGGTGTTCCGGGCCTGATTGCAATCGCACAATCCACCACCGCTTCGGTCTTCAACAACGCCGCTGTTCAGAACGGAGAGCTTGAGGCCGGTCTGGCCGCTGCAGACGTCACCCGTTCGATGTATCTGGGCGAAGGCAAGTTCGAAGGCAAGCCGCATCCCAAGCTGCGCATTGTGGCAAACTTGTTCCCGGAGGATCTGCATCTGGTTCTGCCTGCAGGACAGACGATCAATGATCTGGGCGATCTGGAAGGCAAGCGTGTAGGTATCGCGCAAGCCGGTTCCGGTACACAAGTTGCCGTGCTGCAGATGCTGGATGCCTGGGGTGTAAACCGGGACAATATGGATGAGGCCGAGCTGAATAACAGCCAGAGCGCAGAGCGTTTGGCGGATGGTCAACTGGACGCCTATTTCTATGCCGCAGGTTGGCCCGTTGCGGCGATGGTTCAACTGTCATCGACCAAGGGCATGAACTTGCATTCCTTCAGCGACGAAGATCTGGCGAAGATCAACGAGATCATCCCGGCCTATATCCCCTCGGTCATTCCGGGTGGCGTCTATGAAGGGATCGACACCGAAACCAAGACCCCTGCGGTTAGCGCGATGCTGGTTGTCTCTTCGGACCTGTCCGAAGATCTGGTCTATCAGCTGACCAAGGCGCTTTGGAATGACAACACGCGCAAACTGCTGGACAACGGCCATGCCAAAGGCAAGCAAATCACACCTGATACGGCACTGGACGGCGTAGAGGCACTGGGTGTTCCGCTGCACCCGGGGGCCGAGAAGTTCTACAAAGAAGCAGGTCTACTTTAACCTACCACTCACAAAACTGACCTGCAGACGCGATGCCTCAATGGGGGCATCGCACTGTCAAGATGCACCAATATGACAGGGAGGCCATCATGTCCGAGACCCAGCAACCTGATGACCGCGAACTGACGGCCGAAGAACTGGCCGCAATTGAGGAACAGTTCGACGAAGGTGCCGCTGTACGTGAAGTTTCGCCCACCACGGGCAAGGTATTGCGCGTCGTCGCCCTGATCTTTGCGTTCTACGAGTTTTTCACCGCTGGGTTCGGCCTGCCTGCGGACCATTGGCACATGGGTATCTACTTGGCCCTGATGTTCATCCTGGTTTATGCCACCATCCCTATTATCGGCGCCAAGAGCCTTTATGCACTCAAGGTCAGCCAGTTTCGCATTGGGAATGTCCCTCTTTACGATTTGGTTTTCATGGCGCTTGGAATCGTCGCTGCGCTTTATGTTGGCGTTGCATGGCGCGGCATTCCCTTTCTTGGGATCGAGGAACAGACATTCCGCATGGGTAACCCCAACACCTACGATGTGATATTGGGTGTGATCATCATCCTGCTGGTACTGGACATCGCGCGCCGCACTTTGGGCTGGGTGCTGCCGCTGATCATCTGCGTCTTTATCTCATATGCCCTGCTTGGGCCGTACTTCCCCGGCTTGTTGCAGCATCCCGGTGTAAACTTCAAAACCTTCGTGTCGTCGATGTACTTTCCGCAGGAAGGCATCTATGGCGTCACGCTTTGGGTCGTTTCGACCATCGTCTTCCATTTCGTTTTGTTTGGTGTGATCGCGCAGCGCACCGGGTTGGGAAAGTTGTTTATCGACAATGCCACCATTCTGGCGGGTCGCTATACAGGTGGTCCGGCCAAGGTGTCGGTCGTATCATCGGCTTTCTTTGGAACGATCTCAGGGTCCTCGGTCGCCAACACGGTTTCAACCGGCGCGCTGACCATCCCGAACATGAAACGCCTGGGCTACCCCGGCCATTTCGCGGGCGGGGTCGAGGCTGCTTCCTCGGCGGGCGGCCAGATCACGCCGCCCATCATGGGGGCCGCGGCCTTTATCATGGCCGAATTCCTGGAGGTGCCTTACACCACTATTGTCATTGCTGCGATCTTCCCAGCGCTTCTGCACTATATTGGCGTCTTCGCGGTTGTGCACTTGATGGCGCGTAAGCTGAACCTGAAGGGTCTGACAAAGGAACAATTGCCGCAACTCAAGGCTGTCTGGGCTGAAGGTTGGGCTAATATCGTGCCCTTGATTGGCCTGCTGGTGGTGCTGTTTACCGGTTACACGCCATTCATGTCTGCCTTCTGCGGCATATCGCTGGCGGTGATCGCGGGTATGTCGCGTATCAAGCAGCCACCAACGCTGATTTACGCGGCGGCGTTTCTGGCCTTTGTGTTATGGAAGTTCTCGGATGGCGGGTTCGACCTGACAATGACCGCGATACTCTGCGCGCTGTCTGTGACTGCCACACTGAACCCGCAAAAACGTATCGAAGTGCCCGAGATGCTAGCTGCTGTAGAACTGGGCGTAAAATACTCGCTGGCGGTGGGTGCCGCTGCCGCCGCTGTGGGTATCGTTGTGGGTGTGATTAACACCACTGGTATCGGCTTTCGTATCGGATTTATGGTCACGCAAGGGGCAGGTAATCTGGCGGCGGATCTTTATAATATGATCTCGTTCGGCAGCTTCCAGCTGTTTGCAATCGAAGACCTGCAACTGTTCATCTCCCTGATCTTCATCGCTGTCGTCTGCATTTTGATGGGGGCGGGTATTCCAACCACCGCGCTTTACATCATGCTGGTTTCTGTCGCGCAGCCCGCGCTGGCCCAGTTGGGTGTTCCGCCCATCGCAAGCCACCTGTTCGTGCTCTACTACGGCGTGGTGTCCGAAATTACGCCTCCGGTCTGTACATCGGCTTATGCGGCGGCTGCGATCGCCAACTCAAATCCGTTCCGCACCGGGCTGTCCGCGTTTACGCTCGGGTTGGGCAAGGTGATAGCGCCGATGGCATTCGTCTATGCACCGGTTTTGTTGTTCGTGTCCTCCACCGGGTTCGATTTTTGGGAGTTCACATACACTGCGGCAAGCTGCATAGCGGGGGTCATCGCCCTGTCCGCGGCGGTCGTCGGTTATTGGCTGCAACCGCTCAACGTATTGTCTCGTATTCTGATGGCTTTTGCCGGGATCATCTTCGTAGCGCCCACGATAACGGCTGACCTGATCGCGCTGGCAGTAGCGTCACCCGTGATCGTTACGCAGTTGATCGCCCGCACCCGAACTCAAGCAACGGCCTGACATGTCTGAACGTGTAACCATTATCGGCGCCGGGATCGTCGGCATCTGCTGCGCCCTGTCATTGCAGGAACGTGGCAAAACCGTGCGGTTGATTGACCGGGGAGAGCCCGGGCAGGAGACCTCATTCGGCAATGCAGGTGTGGTGTCTCCCTGGTCGATCATTCCCCAGGCCGTTCCCGGCATTTGGAAAAAACTTCCTCAAATGCTGTTGGATCCGAAAAGCGCGTTGTCGGTCCGGACATCCTTCTGGCCGAAGATGATCCCGTGGGGGCTGCGCTTTCTGGGTAAGTCCAGCGAAAAGACTGTGCGCGAAGTTTCGGATGCGATGGAGATTTTGTGCCGTCCGTCCATTGATCTTTATCGTCGGCACTTGCAAGGCACTGGGCACGAGAACCTGATCGTCGACAGCTACTACATTCACGCGTTCCGCAATCCGGAAGAGGCCAACCTAGACGGGCTTGGCTATCTGATCCGTCGGGAAAAAGGTGGTGAGTTGGAGCGTGTTGACGGTACTGAACTACGGCGCCTGGAACCTGCACTGTCCAATGAGTTCAAGGCTGCAATCGTGATCAAAGGCCAAGCGCGCGCAACTTCACCGGGGCGTTTGGGCGCTGTTCTGGCCGAAAAAGCGCGTACCCAAGGTGCCGAATTCGTGCGGACCGAAGTCACCAAGATTAGTCGCGCCGGGGAAAGCGGATGGCAGATTTCCACGTCGCAAGATTCGTTGCACGCGCACCATGTTGTACTTGCCGCCGGGGTGTGGTCTGCCGACCTGCTGAAACCCCTCGGACTACCGGTACCGCTTGTGGCTGAGCGGGGGTATCATATCGAGTTCCCGAGCCCTTCGGCTGTGCTGAACAATTCCGTCATGGATGTGGATGCAAAGATCGTCGCAAGTTCGATGTTGGGCGGACTGAGGGTTGCCGGCACGGCCGAGTTTGGCAGCGTAGACGCACCAGCCAACCCGCGAAAAGAAAAGATACTGACCGATCAGGCCAAATCTTTGGTGCCGGACCTTGATACAGGTGGGGCGAAGTTCTGGATGGGACGGCGCCCCTCATTTCCTGACAGCCTGCCTGCGATTGGGCCGCTCAATGGCAAAGACGGGCTCTACGTTGCGTTCGGGCATTCTCACTACGGCCTGATGATGGCACCGAAAACGGGGGAACTAGTGGCGGATCTCGTGTCTGACCGCAGTCCAAATATCAGTTTGGACCCATTCTCGCTGGCCCGATTTTAGATCTCTAAGTCAAAAGGACCCAAGTACCATGCCAATTTACGAAGGTGGTCAAAACATCTGCGGGGCTTCGATCGGGGTTTTGTGCCTTGAAAGCTATTTCCCCAAACCGCCCGGACACATCAAGAATCCGTCCAGCCTTCCGTTTCCCGTGCTCTACGAAATGATCGACGGCATCACCGTCCCGACCCTGCTGAACAACCCATCGCCTGAGTTGCTTGCCCCCTTTGTTGAGGGCGCAAAACGCCTTGAGGCCGAGGGCGTTCGCGCCATTACGGGAAGTTGCGGGTTTCTGGCTTTGTTCCAAAAGGAACTCGCCGCAGCCGTTTCCGTGCCTGTCTTTGCATCGAGCCTGATTCAGGTGCCCCTCGCCTTCCATATGACCGGAGCCAAGGCCCCGGTGGGCGTGCTGACTGCAAATGCGTCAGCCTTGACGCCAAAGCATTTCGAAGGCGTCGGAGCCGCCGGTATACCCGTCGCGGTGCAAGGATTGGAGGACACCAGCGAATTCGCTGAGGTGATCTTGCGGAATACACGGACCCGCATGGACACCGATGTGATCGAGGCCGAAGTCCTTGAAGCAGCACGGCGACTAAAACACCAAACACCGGAAATCAGGTCGCTGGTACTGGAGTGCACCGATTTGCCGCCATATGCCGCGCGTCTTCAGGAAGAGCTGCAGCTTCCCGTTTTTGACCTTACGACATTAGCACAAATGGCGCATTCTGTAGCGGTCCGGGTACCTTACTCTGGAATGATGCCATGGCAACGCTGACTGCGTCGTGCTTTTAGTGGCGAGAAATGAATTGGATCACCGTTTCGTCAAAAGACGAATGCGCCCGATTCTGGGCTCCGGTTCTGAAGGTGTAGACGCCCGCGCTGGCCTCGGTGTGCCATTTTAGGTTTGCAAACAACCTGAATGGAGGCGTTTATGGAAGATATTAGTATGATTGGCCTGGATTTGGCGAAGAACGTTTTCCAGGTGCACGGAGCGGATGGATCAGGTCATCCTGTTTTTCGGAAGAAATTGCGCAGGGGTCAGGTCCTTGAGTTCTTCGCAAAGCTGCCGCGTTGCGTGGTTGTAATGGAGGCCTGTGCCAGTGCGCATTATTGGCCGCGCAAGATCAGTCGCTTGAGTCACGAAGTCAAGCTGATCCATCCGGCCTACGTGAATCCATTCGTCAAATGTCAAAAGAACGATACGGCCGATGCGGAAGCGATCTGCGAAGCCGCGAGTAGACCAACTATGCGCTTTGTTGCCGTGAAAAGTGAAGAGATCCAGGCGTCCGCAATGGTTCTGCGGGCCCGGGAGTTGCTGGTTCGGCAGCGGACGTTCGCTGAAATCTGCTGAACGGCAGAGTTGCGGACCCAAGCCGCCCTCTGATGGTATCGCTTGAATGTCTGCGTTACATTGGAGCGGTCGTCGCCTAGAACAGCTTGCAATTCTATTGCGACAGAAACCCGAATAGTGGATGTCCATGTCCGACACAATCCTTGCTGCTGAACCAACTATCCGCCTTATTGCCTTCTTATCCGTCCTGGCGGCGATGGCACTTTGGGAAGTGGCCGCACCCCGGCGAAGACGGGATATTCCGCGCGTTATCCGATGGACAAACAACCTTGCGCTCGTGGTGCTCGACACCGCCATCCTGCGGCTGACCTTTCCAATCCTCGCAGTTGGTCTCGCAGCTATGTCCGAGGATCGCGGATGGGGGCTCTTCAACAACATCGAGGCGCCGGTTTGGGTTGCCATCGTGGCCTCCATGCTGCTTCTCGATCTCGCAATCTACCTTCAGCATGTGATGTTCCACGCCGTACCGGGGCTTTGGCGTCTGCACCGGATGCATCACGCCGACCTCGATTTTGACGCGACCACTGGCTTGCGTTTCCATCCGGTAGAAATTCTCATCTCGATGGGGATCAAGCTGGCGGTTGTAGCAACCTTGGGGCCGCCCGCTGTCGCCGTGCTCCTGTTCGAGGTGATCGTGAACGCTACTGCGCTCTTCAATCACGCAAACATTGACTTGCCGCGTCCGGTGGATCGAATACTTAGATGGATCGTCGTCACTCCAGACATGCACCGAGTCCACCATTCCGTTGATCCAAGCGAGACCAACTCGAACTTTGGGTTTAATCTACCGTGGTGGGACCGACTTCTAGGCACTTACGTTGCGCAACCCGAGATGGGGCATAAGGGCATGGAAATCGGCATCGAGCAGTTTCGCACACGCCGAGACCTCTGGCTCGACCGAATGCTGATTCAGCCGCTGCGCGGCCCGGCGAGCGGAGGTGCCCTCGACACCCCGAGCCAACGGAAGCGATCTTCATCTGTCTCGTCCGGGCAAACCAAGCTTGGCACTGACCAAATAGACCAATAGCGTTGAGACTGTAGCGCGTGGCGTCTGTCCCGCTGATCCCCAGGGCGTCGCGGGCTGGTTTCGCAACCGCGAACTTACGCCCCGACGGATCGTGCATGAAAGCGGAATGTTGTCGATCTTGTTGCAGCGCGGCCTCGCCGGTCTCGGTCTGCCTGCGACCTGCATTGTTGCCCTCAAGGCGCACAAGAGCTTGTCGGCACGGCTCAACAAGTCTGACGCCACCTATGCCGAAGGATTGGCGCAGCTCGCCCGAACCGGCTGGTTCACTGCGGTGCATATCCGCAGCGAAGAGGTCGACCGGCTGCGATGCCTTGTCGGTGCCCTTGAAAGGCTGATCCGGCAGCGCAAGGACCTCGAAGGTCACATCCGTGGCGTCCTCAAAACCTTCGGCATCCGTATGATCGGTATTGGCCATTCTCCATCGAATTTGGGTCGATGGCACCGTATTCCGGCTCGACGCTGCACTGAACATGGACTGATCGTCTGTTAATCCACCTGTTGCCTGCCTGATAGCAGGCCTTCGAGGTCTCGCAGGGACGTGGTTCCGATGATGTCGTGGTCTGGACCGTCGCTGAATCTAGTCATGCACGCCTATGAGATGGGCACATCGGAAATACATCGAACCAGCATCATGTTGGCAGCCGTCGCGCTGACCACGACCCGAAGCATGTACCCCAAGGATCTCAATCGAAGGCCGTGACAGAAAGCAGAGCGGACACTAACAAGGTAAAGTTACACCGCCATGGCGGATCAATCATGCTACGCAAAACAGCTTGACTGGGACGGCTCCGTTACCGAAGTCCTGACCCTAATGGCTTCGCAGAGGTGAGTGCGAGTTGGCCGCATTACATTTACCCAAATGCTCATTGATCCTTGTCAAGATTTGCGTGGGCAAGAAGTGGTACAGTCACTGGTAATTAAGGGGGTGCTCATGGAAGAGTTGGTTGAATTCGGAAGATCATTCGTCCAGGCCATGCGTAAGCGCAGGGGCCTTGGAAGTGTTGATGAAATGTATGCTGAAAACGCACAGTCGATAGAGGCAGTTGTGCCTCCAGTTCGCCAATTCCGCGTTGCAAAGGGTCGAGAAGCCATAAAGGGAAAAAGAGGGGATTGGTTGGCATCGCACGAAATTCAAGAACTAGACGTGGATGGCCCCTACGTCCACCCACCCAACCGCTTTGGAGTGCGCTTCAGGGCTGAAGTGGTTCAGAAGGCTACGGGTGAGCGTATGACCCTGCGCGAGATCGCAATGTATTCGGTGGCAGAAGGCAAGATTGTGCTGGAAGAGTTCTTCATGCTGCCTAAGTAAGAAGAGCGACTAACAACATCTTCTATTTGTTGGTTTAATCAGTGCGCATGGCTCTTGGGCGAATTGAAATTCCGGACGGAGGTCGGGAATGCAACACAGAACAGTGGCATATTATGTAGGAGTTGATGCTGACGACGCGTCGATTTTGGAATGCGCTGAAACTGCCCGTATTCAGAACGGCCACTTGATTTGTGTAATGATCGCGGCTTTACCTAACCTGCCTTACTTAAAGTATGGATCAAACAGGTTCGTTGAGGGGGGTCTTCCCTCAAACTGGTTGGATGTTCTTAACGCGCAAAATGCCGCCTTGATGTCCCGCGCCACTGAAGTTGAAGCGTTTCTGGTCGAGCAGGGCGTACCGGCAAATGTAATCGCCTTTATGGGATCTGGAGCAGAGTTACAGCATCTTGTGGCAGGACAAGCAAATTGCTCTGATATCGCTTTTCTAGACGCTGAGTTGCGAAAAGACCCCGATTTATTTCACAAGATCGCGTGCGGAGTGTTGTTTCATTCGCCGGTCCCCCTGATGATCAATGGAGATCCGTTTGCCCAACGCGACTGCATTTTTTTGGCATGGAATGATAGCCTGCCTTCGTCTAGGGCTGCGCATTTAGCTTTACCCTATTTTCTGGCGGCCAACGAAGTTGTGATTGGGTGTTTTGATTTGCCGTCGCCTGATGACGTAAAAGATCAAGTGCCCGGAACTGACATTGCTGGATGGCTCAGCCATCACGGTTGCAACGCGACCGTGTCGCAGTTCCCATGTGGTGGGGCTTCGATCGAACACTGCATTCAAGAACGCGCAAGAGAATTGGGGGCCGACCTCGTTGCTATGGGCGCTTATGGGCATTCTCATTTGCGTGAGTCAGTTTTTGGGGGAACGACGCAAGCAATGTTAGAGCAGACGAGGTTGCCAGTGCTTTTCGGACACTGATTAAACGAACCGGCGACTGTGATTTGCTGGGAGCCATAGCTAAAAATGTTCACCTGCAGATGCGGGAGCAGCCAGTTGTTATTAGGAAATCGCTTGAGATTGATGCTGGTTTGCCCGACTGTTTCAGCCAAGGAAATCTATTACAATTGACGTCAGTTCGTCCCAGTCAGTAAATTCCCGTGCCCCATCTTGTGGATCGATTTTTCGACCTAGCAAGACAACGTGCTTAAGGACCTCCCTCTCAAAATACCCGTAGTTCTCGGGCCTCACCGCGCCTGCGATCAACGCCGTCGCATTCGGTTCAAAACCTGTTCGCATAAACATTTCGTTGAGATAGTCGCGTGCTTCTTCTCGACCTGACGCGAAAGAAGCTTTTAGACCAACGGAAAGCACGAGAGACTTTCGTTTAGTTAGGGCATCTCTGTTTGAAGTGACAAAAGCCTCGAATGACTCGGGGTGCCTACGTTCGTGGACAGGGGCCAGAAGAACAACCTTGACCACACCGTCAAGCGATACGTGGCCAGAGAAATCATCGGTATTGATCAGGTTTGTTTTGAAACCGGCATTCTTCGCGACATTACAGATGAAACGCGCAATCTTTGCTGTGTGGCCTTCGACGGTAGCGAAGGCGATGAGTACGGTCATTCCGATCCTCCCAAAATCGGCCTGAATAGATTTTTTATTATGAGTAAGTGGCGAGCGTTGCCCTTGATCTCCATCAAAGGCGTTTCTTGGGAGCATATCGGGATAGTTGTGGTACGTAATTGCTGTCCAAGCGGAGAATGATTTTGAGGAAGTTCGCGACGACAGCTATTTCCAAGAGAACTTGCTTGTTTCGGCTGACAATTTTGAAACTAGCAAGGCCAAATGGTCCGTTTTGCTATCTTAAGGAAAAGGTCAAGGCAGCGGTGAAAATTGTAAAACTGATACACCACACCGAGAACTTCACCTGTTGGCGCGCGGGCAGGTTTCTGAGCAATCTAATCATAGTCAAACCTTTCAGACAAAATCCGGTAGGACGCGGTGCCCCGTGCGATTAGATGATCTTCGACGACGTCCATCATGGCAGGGGGGCCGCAGAGAACATAAAGCCAGCTTTCAAATTGCTTAGAAGATAAATTGCGGTCCAATAGGGGACCGTCGACCAAACCTGTTTCTCCGCGCCAATCCTTTGGCGGTTCGGATAGAACAAATACTGTATCTTCCTTGGATAACTCCTGGCGATAAGCAATCTGTTCCACGACCCGGTTGCCATAGATAAGCTTGATATCCTGCCGTGTCCCACTCGCCCTTGTCTGACGCAAAATGCTCAGCATCGGCGCGATCCCGACGCCACCTGCGATCAGTACAATGCCTTTCTCAGGACGGTGGTCGATCGACAGATTTCCGTATGGGGCGTCCAGATAGACCGGGGTTTGCGGAGCGATCTTTCCGAGGCCGCATGTGAAATCCCCAAGCTCCTTGATCATGAATGAAACTTCGGGTCCTTCGGCCGGTGCAGAACTAATCGAGAATGGGTTCTCGTGTAGCGAGAAGGCACTGTGGCCGACATTTAGCCAAGCAAACTGCCCTGCTTTGAAGGTCAGTCCGTTGTGACCATCGGGCTTGACGCGCAACTCCCATTGCCTCGGTGTTAGTCGACACACAGAAGTGACGTGCCACGGCCTTTTCCTCTGACACAAAGGACGAACGAGATAGACATACAGTGAAGCTCCAACTGCAATACTGGTCAGGGCAAGCCAGAGATACGTCAATAGCGGATGCCCACCGTAGCGCCCAGCATATACCGTGTGGTGCAATAGCAGGCAGGCAATCCCCAAGGCTCCCAGCCCGTGTAAGAGGCGCCATGTCTCGTATTTGTAATCAAGGGATTTACGGGCAATTGCCGGGGCGACCAGAATGAACAGTAAAAAATAAGCGCCGATGCCAGATACCAGCGCAGAAAAGTCGGTCGTAATCGTAAGTTGGTGTGTTTCATCCCACGGGCGGCGTCCGCCAGAAGGCGTTCCCTGATACAGCAGCGGGTGTATAAGCGCAAAGCCGAGTGCGGTACGCGCCATCAACTGATGCACCCGCATGGTCACATCCATACCCAAACTACAAGAGATGAACCGGAACCGCCCAGACAGGACGAACTCCACCAGGATTATTGAAAATGCAAGCATTCCAAGCCCGGACCCGAGATCTTGATGAAATGGTCGCGGTGGCCATCCCAAGGACCAAGAAAAACCCAAGGGAGCCAAGATCAGCAAAACGTAAATCAGCGCCAGATACGGCCATTTCATACGGCTTTGTTCCACTGTGCTAAAGGTAGGCAACTCGGGCTCATTCAGGATAAACGCTAAGCTGACCTGGGACTCCGATCAAGCCTACTGAGATTGGTCTTAATTTCAGCACGACATGGCAAGTTTGTTGGCTGTCGGTTCTTGTTTCTGTTGGCTCAGCCGGTTCGTGCGATTTGGCAAAAGCTGAAGCTGCATGCTTGCGCAAGATCAAGGTTCTTAACCGCGTTTTCTGTCATAATGTTACGCGCGCGAAATCCGACCAAAGGAGGAGGTTCAAAAAATGTTAGAAGACAAAAAGTCCCCGCAACTTTTCACTGGAACGCATCCGCTCTCAGACAATTTTCGACGTGAAATGGAAACCCTGATGTCGCGTTTTTTTGGAGCAAGATCACCTTTCCTACCAATGGAAACGGCTGCGCAACGCACGGGTTTTCCGTCTCTTGATATGACGGGTGCAATTTCACCGGCGATTGATATCCAAGAAACGGATTCTGCGATTGTTCTTACGGCTGAATTGCCGGGGCTCGAAGAGGATGACGTCGAAATTGAAGTCAAGGACCGCAGGCTAATCCTGCGCGGTCAGAAGAAGATTGCGCATGATGAAACGGGCGATCTGCGTGTCAGCGAAAGAAGCTATGGCAGCTTTTCTAGAGCCATGACGCTGCCAGACACCGTGGAAATCGACAAGGTTTCAGCAACATTCGACAAAGGCGTTTTGCATATCGAAATGCCGAAGACTAAGCCTCGGGATCCAAGTCGTAAGATAAAGGTATCGTCGAAATAGACGGCCTGCTGGTTCGCAGCTGTCCTTAAACATGACAGCACTGAGGGCCGATCATCGGTCGGCCTTTTCGAGTTGCGGACCTATAAGTGTTATTGGTTGAATCCGGGCAGACATCGTAAGTGTTTGCAATTATGCTGTTTCTGAGCACTCGTACGTGGCCATACGTTCGGTGTTGCAGCGTGGTAGAATGTCTTCACGCGATTGGATAGGCGTAGTGCTGATCCTGCTGTTCGCTAAACCGTCCGCCAGACTTGTCGAGGCGCTGTTACCCGACAGAGGTGCAGAGTTAACTAGATCTCTAGATCCTCTCATTCCTGGGATCCTAGAAATAGCTGTGGAAACAACAAAAGCTAAAGTCGAACAAATTGTAAGGGCCGAAGTGGCACACTTTCGGTCATGTATGGGGACATCTCAGCCAAACGGAATCGACTTTGTGGGGGGACAACGTTGAGACTGCTGTGTCCGAAGCGCGCTCGTACATAGACAAGATGAAACTGTTCAGCAGGTCCGATTTAGAGATATCCAGTATCAAGGGTATGTACCATATCCTCGGTCATCTTGATTGGCTGCTCTACCGGTGTAGCCAAGATTATCGGATAATCGAGTTGCCGAAGGACCGGCGTTTGAAACGGCTTGCTTCGATGATAGTTCCAGAAACTGACAGTTACTTGGAAACCGACTATCCAGAGAAACGTGAAAACACGCTGAACCGTGTTCGCCGTTTTCTACGACGGAAAAGGAAGCTTCGCAGAGACTTGCTCATTTCCGACGTTGCGACTGACAGCCTGCCAGACGGAGTGGTATCGGTTCGGTTGCGTGCTCTCAGATGGTTGCATTGAGTGTCTTATCACCTTTGGCAGAATTCTCAGGCATATGAACGTATCGGAAGGAGCATCATCTGTGGACGCAGGTGGTGAGGTCAATGTCGAGATGGCGCAATTGGATGTTCGCCTGGATTAGATTTGGCGCGTGCTCAAACTCTATTCCAATGAAACGCCAAAGTTCTTACTGGAGTGAATAAAATGAGCAAGGTCAAAGAAGTTTCCTTGGGATACTGTTTAATTGAATCTTCATCAGAGGTAGGGAATTGGAGGAGCATATGCAGTTTTTTCTAGGAATTTTATTGGCTTTGTTCACCACGGCACCTGCACTGGCGCAGGACGTCAATGTCAGTGCCGGAAGTGATTTGTACCGGAAGTATTGCTGGCAATGCCATGGTTTCGAAGCAACTGGGGATGGGCCGATGGCCGAAATGCTTGCTATTCGAACACCCGACCTCACCAAGCTGGCGAGTGAAAACGATGGAGTGTTTCCTATAGGCCGAATAGCTGAACAGATTGATGGTCGTTCACAATTGCTCGCCCATGGGGGCGAAATGCCAATCTTTGGTGCGGTGTTTGAGACAGACCAACAAATCGCGTTAGCTTTGCCTAATGGGCAACCAATGATGGTAGGCCTGCCGTTGGCGAATTTGCTCGCCTTTCTTGAATCGATCCAGGCTGAATAGTCACTGACTAATCTGCTAATCTGTATCAGCCGTGTGTTTGATAGACATGAGAGTCAATGGCGGCCCTACCACTTCGAAGGCCACAGTACTGGCTAAGGTAAAGGCCAAGATGGACGCGGCCCAATTCGGAAATTGCTCTCCGGCTACAAGGGCCATTCCAACCGCGACACCGGCCTGCGGCAGCAACGCGGGACCATACCAGGGGGCCTGACGGCGAGGCAGGCCCCCAATTCTTGCCCCGCAATAGCCCCCAACTAGGCGGGACACTATGCGCAGGATCAGGAAAAGTGCACCGACCCAGCCCATCAAGCCAAAGGCTTCAATATTCAACGTTGCGCCAGCCAGCAGGAAGAAAAGGATCATAAATGGCCACTGAATGTGCTCGATTTCATGAAAAGCACGGTCATGATGGCGGGCCAGATTCCCGATAACTGCGCCCACAACCATGCCTGTTAAAAGGAACGAAACTTCCAGCCATAATGAAAGACCTGCTGTAAGAAAGACGATTCCCACCGCTTCGGCTTGCATTGGCTCCCCCGGGTTTAAGCGACCAGTTAGGTAAGCGGACGGTACGCCTAGTGCTGCACCCAATAAAATGGCGCCCCCAAAATCCCACATCGCCGTGATCGTGACCGTGGCCAAACCGTCATAATGACCGGCCAGAACCAAGGCGATGCTGAAAACGATCAGACCCCAAGCGTCATCAATTGCGACAACGCCCTTTAAGGTCTCGGTGAAGCTGTTGGACACTCCAGATTGTTTGATTACGTCAGTCATGGCGGCCGGAGCCGTAGCTGTGGCAATTGCCGCCAGCACCAACGCTAACCCGAAGGGTACGCCAACTGCAGTTAGTCCAGCCGACACGATAAGAAAGGTCGCAATTACAATCGATATCGAAATCGTCAGAATGGCACGGCCATGCCGAACCAGGTTCTCTCGGGTTAAAGATCCTCCAAGAAGAAACGCGACCATCGTCAAGGCCACAATGGATACCTCGTCGAACCAAATGGCAACGTCGAGTGGGATCAACCCCATCCCGGCGTTCCCTGCGATCAGACCGAGGAAAAGTAAGGTTGTAACACGAGGAAGATGCGTGGCCCTGCCAAGCTGGTCGGCCGCCAATCCGGCAAGGAAGAGGACACCAAGGGTAATCAGAAAGCCGGCAACGTGCATAGAAAACCAAGCGTTAAGTTCATGTCTAGACTACTCTAACTCCAACTCCGCCTACTAGGGTCAGGATGCATTGATTTCCCGAGCGCTGCGTGTTTCACGGCGCCGAAAACAGAGCGGTGACATGAGCAGTCTTTTCTGGCTGACCGACGCACAGATGGCGCGTCTGAAACCCTACTTTCCAAAGTCGCACGGTAAGCCAAGGGTCGACGACCGGCGGATTCTGAGCGGGATAATTTTCATCAACCGCAATGGGTTAAGGTGGCGCGACGCTCCTGAAGCCTATGGTCCACACAAGACGCTTTATAGCCGTTGGAAGCGCTGGA
>NZ_JBQFZG010000019.1:0-59869 GCF_056542125.1 Ruegeria sp. AF1 | reverse complement strand
ACCGAAATACTTGGTGATCGCTGCGGTCAGCGTCGTCTTGCCGTGGTCAACATGCCCAATCGTGCCGATGTTGACGTGCGGTTTTGTACGCTCAAACTTTTCCTTTGCCATGATGGCCTCCTTTTTCTGTAATGAAGGGAGCCCCGGAACGGCGCTCCCTCAAATCGTCGCTTATGCGTATTTCGCCTGGATCTCGTCCGAGATGTTCTGCGGAACCGGATCGTAGTGGTCGAACTGCATGGTGAACTGGGCACGGCCCGACGACATCGAACGCAGGGTGTTGATGTAGCCGAACATGTTCGCCAGCGGAACAAACGCGTCGATCGCGATTGCGTTGCCGCGGGATTCCTGACCCGACACCTGGCCCCGACGCGAAGTCAGGTCACCGATGATACCGCCGGTGTATTCTTCCGGGGTGATCACTTCGACCTTCATGATCGGTTCCAGCAGCTTCGCGCCAGCTTTGCGCATGCCTTCACGCATACACATACGGGCCGCGATTTCGAATGCCAGAACGCTCGAGTCGACGTCGTGGAACTTACCGTCCAGCAGGGCAACCTTGAAGTCGATCACCGGGAAGCCAGCCAGAGGGCCGCTGTCCATGACCGAGTTGATGCCTTTTTCAACACCGGGGATGTATTCCTTCGGAACGGCACCACCAACGATGCGGCTTTCGAACGAGTAACCTTCGCCTGCCTCGGTGGGCTGGATCTCCAGCTTGACTTCAGCGAACTGACCCGAACCACCCGACTGTTTCTTGTGGGTGTAGGTGTGTTCGACCGGCATCGAGATGGTTTCACGATAAGCCACCTGAGGCGCACCGATGTTGGCTTCGACCTTGAACTCGCGCTTGAGACGGTCCACCAGGATGTCCAGGTGAAGTTCGCCCATGCCCTTCATGATGGTCTGACCCGATTCCAGGTCGGTTTCCACGCGGAAGGACGGGTCTTCGGCGGCCAGACGGGCCAGACCCTGAGACATCTTTTCCTGGTCGCCCTTGGTTTTGGGCTCGACCGCGATCTCGATCACCGGATCGGGGAAGGTCATGGTTTCCAGAACCACCGGATCCTTCGGATCGCAGAGGGTGTCACCGGTGGTGGTGTCTTTCAGACCCGCCAGCGCGATGATGTCGCCTGCAAACGCTTCTTCGATCTCTTCCCGGTTGTTGGAGTGCATCATCATCATACGACCGATGCGCTCTTTCTTGCCTTTGGTCGAGTTCAGGATCGAGTCGCCCTTCTGCATGGTGCCCGAGTAAACGCGGGTGAAGGTCAGCGAACCGACGAAGGGGTCGTTCATGATTTTGAACGCCAGACCCGAGAAGGCCATGTCGTCATCGGCACGACGTGCGATGTTACGAACTTCTTCCTCGTCGCCGGGTTTGAAGCCCATGTAATCAACAACGTCCAGCGGGCTGGGCAGGTAGTCGATCACAGCGTTGAGCAGCGGCTGAACGCCTTTGTTCTTGAACGCCGAGCCACCCAGAACCGGAACGAAATGCAGCGCCAGCGTGCCTTTGCGCAGCAGTTTGCGCAGGGTCGGAACGTCGGGCTCTTCGCCTTCCAGATAGGCCATCATCGCGTCGTCGTCTTCTTCGACGGCCGCTTCGATCATCTTGCCGCGCCATTCGTCAGCCATGTCTTTCAGGCTGTCACGGATCGGAGCTTTGACCCAGCTTGCACCAAGGTCTTCGCCCTGCCACAGCCACTCTTCCATGGTGACGAGGTCAACCAGGCCTTCCAGCTCGGTTTCGGCACCGATCGGAATACCAACCGGAACAGCACGTGCGCCGGTGCGGTCTTCGATCATGCGAACGCAGTTGAAGAAGTCTGCGCCGATCTTGTCCATCTTGTTGACGAAAACCATACGCGGAACCTTGTAGCGGTCAGCCTGACGCCACACGGTTTCGGTCTGGGGTTCAACACCGGCGTTTGCGTCCAGAACGCAGACGGCACCGTCGAGAACCGCCAGCGAGCGTTCAACTTCGATGGTGAAGTCAACGTGGCCGGGGGTGTCGATGATGTTCAGGCGGTGCTTAGGCGTGTCAGCATTCTGACCGTCTTCGGTGCGTTCCCAGAAGGTGGTAGTTGCAGCCGAAGTGATGGTGATGCCGCGTTCCTGCTCCTGCTCCATCCAGTCCATGGTGGCTGCACCATCGTGCACCTCACCGATGTTGTGGGATTTACCAGTGTAATACAGGATACGCTCCGAGCAGGTGGTCTTACCTGCGTCGATGTGCGCCATGATACCGAAGTTACGGTATAGTTCGAGCGGATATTCGCGTGCCATTTGGATAAGCCTCTGGGATTACCAACGGTAATGGCTGAAGGCTTTGTTCGCCTCGGCCATCTTGTGGGTGTCTTCGCGCTTCTTCACGGCGGTACCGCGGGACTGTACAGCGTCCAGCAGCTCACCGGCGAGGCGTTCTTCCATGGTGTTTTCATTGCGGCCGCGCGCAGCGGTGATCAGCCAGCGGATGGCCAGTGCTTCGCGGCGCTCGGGGCGGACTTCGACCGGAACCTGATAGGTTGCACCACCAACCCGGCGCGAGCGAACCTCGACCGACGGTTTGATGTTGTCGAGTGCTTCGTGGAACACTTCGACGGGCGCGCGCTTGATCTTGCTTTCGACGCGGTCAAAGGCGTTGTAGACGATGCGCTCGGCGACCGACTTCTTGCCGTCGATCATCAGGTTGTTCATGAATTTGGTCAGAACCTTATCGCCAAACTTGGCGTCAGGCAGGACTTCGCGTTTTTCGGCGGCGTGACGACGTGACATATCAGCCTCTCCTTCTTACTTGGGACGCTTCGCGCCGTATTTCGAACGGCGTTGCTTACGGTCTTTGACGCCCTGAGTATCCAGAACACCGCGCAGGATGTGGTAACGCACACCGGGAAGGTCTTTCACACGGCCGCCACGGATCAGAACAACCGAGTGTTCCTGAAGGTTGTGGCTTTCACCGGGGATGTACGAGATGACCTCGAACCCGTTGGTCAGGCGCACTTTGGCAACCTTACGCATAGCCGAGTTCGGTTTCTTCGGTGTGGTGGTGTAAACACGTGTGCAGACGCCGCGTTTCTGCGGGCACTGCTCCAGGTGCATGGACTTCGAGCGTTTTACTTTGGGCTGCCGCGGTTTGCGGATCAGCTGTTGAATAGTTGGCATTCCGGTTTCTTCCCCGTTTGCAACACACATGACATGCACGCAACTGGCGTGCGGCTAACTTCGCTGCGCTGATGCGTCCACAAGCGCAAAACCCACGAGCGTTCCCATTCCGAGGTGAACGTCGCGGTTGTTTCTCAGAGGGCGCGAACTGCAAAATTGTCCGGGCCTTGACCAGCTCATTACTGGAATCGGCTATGGGGCGGCCCCCGGCACCGAGATGACGCGCGTAATAGGGGGAGTCGGCCCGAGTGTCAACAGCACGATACCGGTTGCCCGGAAATTGGCTGATCCGGGCCGTGCCTATATGGGTGCGCAGGCTCAACCGGGTTCATAAAACCGCCCTGCACCAGAAGCGCCAATGTTAAGCTGAACCCGAAACCGGAGGCCGGGTTTCGCCTTCGGATGACCAGTGTTCAGAGCTTTGTCACGCAGGTTCACGCCGCTTCCCGACGCGCGCGTTCCCGGAACAGCGTAAACAGTCCGGCGGCCACGATCAGTGTCGCACCCAGCATGGTCAGGCCGTCGGGCCATTCATCGAATACGGCCCAGCCCAACCCCAGGGCCCAGATCAGGCTGGAATAGCGAAACGGCGCGATGAACCCGACATCGCCCTGACGCATGACAATGACGCTGAACAGATAGCCCATCAGGACGAACACGGCCGCCGCTGCAACCAAAGAACCCGCAGCGCCGGAAACCGGAACCCATCCTTCGAACACCGAAGCAATCGCGGCGGCCACCGTGATGGAAAGAGACGTCGCCAGTGTCACCACCATTGAAGGAACTTGGGGCGACATGCGTCGCGTCACCAGATCGCGAACCGTGATCGAAGCCACTGCGATCAGCGCGTAGATGGAATACAGGCTGAAGCCGTCAGGACCGGGTCTGACGATCAGAACCATGCCGCCAAAACCAATGGCAATCGCCAATATGCGCCGCCAGCCGACCTGTTCGGAAAAGACCAGCGCCGCGCCCAGCGTCACGGTCAGGGGCAGCGCCTGCAGAATGGCCGTCACATTGGCAAGCGGCATGTTCTTGAGCGCTGTCAGGAAAAAGAAGGTGGCCGACAGTTCGGCCAGGCTGCGCAGCGCAACCAGCCACCGGTCGTGGTTTGAGAAATTGAGGTGCAGCGCCCCCAGATAGCGGGCAAGACCGTAGACAAGGAAAACGGCCAGTACGCCCCGCATGGCCACCAGTTGGAACAAAGGCAGTTCCCGAAGCGCGACCTTGACCAAAGTGTCGTTCAGAGTGAAGGCCGCCATGCTGCCCATCATCAGCAAGGCACCTTTGGTGTTTGGGTTCATGTCAGATATGGCCCTGCGCAGAGTGATCGGGCCATTGGCCCAATCGGACAGCCGCCTGTCAACGCATCAAATCAGATCAACGCAAGAATTGCGCTCTGACGCGTGCGGAGCGTGTCGAAACCGCCCGCTGTGCCCGTATCAAAGACCGGATACCCGACCGCCTCCGATACCTTCCACAGCCACCCCGGCGCTGAGCGTGTGCGTTGCAATCAACCCACCGGACATGTCCAGAACGCCAAGCTGGTTGCCGTTCTGAAGCGCAACATAAAGCTCGCGGCGTTTGGAGTTGATGCCAAGGCCAAAGCGTTCGATCTGCACCGCTGCGCCGACCGATGGATTGGTCGCGCGGATCGTCCTTAGGACCGTGCCGTTCAAATCCACCTCGGCGATCAGGCGATTTCGGATGAACAGCACATAAAGCGTGCCGGTCGTTTCATCAAAGGCCAGCCCGCCAATCGGCCCCTGTGGCTGGCTAAGGGTTATGTTGCGCACGAATTGCCCGTCGCGGGTCAGTTCCGCGATCATCACCCCGTTTGGATGGTCGAGGAACAGATGGCCGTCGCTGCCCCGAATGGCCAGCCCGCATTCCTTTATGGGGAACTCGTCAGGTGTGATGCCACCGCATCCGGCCGGAACCCGCTGTGCCGCAAAGGTACGCAGGACACGGCCATTTCGGTCAAGCTCCTGTAGCTGGGTACCGGGAAGATTGCGCAGAAAGATCCGCCTTCTCGGCTCATCATAAGCCAGCCCGACGATCGAGCCGGATATCGGGATCAAGCGCGTCGTGCCGTTCGGGATCACGATCTCACGCGATGGCTGGCCCGGCGGCATCCCCACATAGGCATAATCCGTGCAGGCGGCCATCAGGCCGAGACCGAAAACCGAAAATACGCGCGACAGCTTTGTGACAGCTCTCATCATCCACCCCCGTCACCTGTGTGAATTCGAGACGGATGGTAGCACAGTTTAGCCTAAATCAGAAAAACCCTGCTGTTATTGCAGGTCTCATACAGCAAGCGCGATATGCCAGTGGTCTGGAACTGCCCTAAGTGTGGCGCGCGTTTCAACCCTGCAAAAACAAAAGGCCCCGCGAAATCGCGGGGCCTTCCTTAACTTGTCAATCGGGCGATTACTCGCGGCTTTCGGGTGTTTCCACCAGAACATCCAGCTCATCCCCGACCAGATCATCATCCATGATCGGCGCAGCCAGGGCAGCGGCCGCTTCGGCCTCTTCCCGGCGGGCTTCGATCACCACATTGTCGCGCGACTGCGCGATGTGGCGGACGGCCTGTGTGGCCCCACCGGTACCGGCGGGGATCAAGCGACCAACGATGACGTTCTCTTTCAGGCCGACCAGCTTGTCCTTTTTGCCCTGCACGGACGCTTCGGTCAGTACGCGGGTGGTTTCCTGGAACGACGCGGCCGAGATGAACGAACGCGTTTGCAGCGAGGCCTTGGTGATCCCCAGAAGGATCGGCTCGCCCTGTGCCGGACGACCACCGCGAGCGATGGTCTTTTCGTTGGCTGCGTCGAACTCCTGCTTGTCGACATGTTCGCCTTTCAGCAGGGTGGTGTCGCCTGAATCCAGGATCTCCCACTTCTGCAGCATCTGGCGCACGATGACTTCGATGTGCTTGTCGTTGATCTTCACGCCTTGCAGACGATACACATCCTGCACTTCGTCGATCATGTAGTTCGCCAGCGCCTCGACACCCATGATGGACAGGATGTCATGCGGAGCCGGGTTACCGTCCATGATGTAGTCGCCCTTCTGTACGAAGTCGCCTTCGACAACAGGGATGTGCTTGCCCTTGGGTACCATGTACTCGATGGGCTCCAGTGACTCGTCAGCCGGTTCGATGGTGATGCGGCGCTTGTTCTTGTAGTCGCGGCCAAAGCGCACGTAACCATCGGCTTCTGCGATGATCGCGTGATCTTTCGGACGGCGGGCTTCGAACAGTTCGGCCACACGCGGCAGACCACCGGTGATGTCCTTGGTCTTGGCACCTTCACGCGGAATACGCGCAACAACGTCACCGGCTTCGATCTTCTGGCCATCTTCGACCGACAGGATCGCATCCACCGACATCGGATAGTGAACCGGGTTGCCCGCATCGTTGCGGACCGGTTCGCCATCGTCACCGACCAGAATGATCTCGGGCTTCAGGTCGCTGCCACGGGGGGCCGCGCGCCAGTCAATCACGATCTTCTGGGTCATGCCTGTTGCTTCGTCGGTCTCGTCACGGACGGCAAGGCCCGAAACCAGGTCGACGTATTTGGTGGTACCGGCTTTCTCGGCGATGATCGGCAGGGTGTAGGGATCCCATTCGAACAGCTTGTCGCCACGGGACACTTTCGCGCCTTCCTTGACGAACAGCTTGGAGCCGTAGCCCAGCTTGTGGTTGGCACGCTCTTCGCCGTGATCGTCCTTGATCACCAGCTTCATGTTCCGGCCCATGACGAGACTTTCGCCTGCGGCATTCACCAGGATCTGCGGGTTCTCGAAGGATACGTTGCCGGCTTGGCTTGCTTCCTGGAACGACTGCTGACCACCTTGCGCAACACCGCCGATGTGGAAAGTCCGCATCGTCAGCTGTGTACCGGGTTCACCGATGGACTGGGCGGCGATGATGCCGACAGCCTCACCCGTGTTCACCATGGTACCGCGAGCAAGGTCACGACCGTAACAGGTGGCACAGACGCCTTCCTCAGACTCGCAGGTCAGAGGCGAGCGGATACGGGTCGACTGAACGCCAGCCTCATCGATGATGTCTGCCATCCGTTCGTCGATCAGCTGACCAGCCGCAACAAGCACCTCTTCCGTGCCCGGACGCAGGATGTCATCGGCTGCCACACGACCCAGGATACGTTCGGCCAGCGAGGCGACAACTTCACCATCGTTGACCGCAGCTTCGGCCGTGATCGCGCGTTCAGTGCCGCAGTCGATCTCGCGAACGATGCAGTCCTGTGCCACGTCCACCAGACGACGGGTCAGGTAACCCGAGTTCGCGGTTTTCAGAGCGGTATCCGACAGACCTTTACGGGCACCGTGGGTCGAGTTGAAGTATTCAAGAACGGTCAGACCTTCCTTGAAGTTCGAGATGATCGGCGTCTCGATGATGTCACCGTTCGGCTTGGCCATCAGGCCCCGCATACCGCCCAGCTGTTTCATCTGAGTGACCGGGCCCCGCGCACCGGAGTGAGCCATCATGTAAACCGAGTTCGGCTCCATGTCCGACCCGTCTTCGGCCTTGGCGACGTTCGAGATGGTGCTCATCATCGCTTCGGTCACGCGGTCGTTACACTTCGACCAGGCATCGACAACCTTGTTGTACTTTTCGCCCTGAGTGATCAGGCCGTCCATGTACTGCTGTTCGAAATCTTTCACCTGATCGCGGGTGTCATCAACGATGCCCCACTTGTCATCAGGAATGACCATGTCGTCCTTGCCGAACGAGATGCCCGCCCTGAACGCTTCTTTGAAGCCCATCGACATGATCTGGTCACAGAAGATAACCGACTCTTTCTGACCGCAGTAGCGGTAGACGGTGTCGATCACCTGCTGCACTTCTTTCTTCCGCAGCAGGCGGTTGACCAGATCGAACGGCGCCTTGTTGTTCATCGGCAGCAGGGCCCCCAGACGCAGACGGCCCGGAGTGGTTTCATAGCGCTTCTGAACTTCGTTGCCTTCTTCGTCGATCTGCGTGATCCGCGCGGTGATTTTGGTGTGCAGATGCACCTCACCCGCGTCCAGCGCGTGCTGAACTTCGTCGATCGAACCAAAGACCTTGCCTTCGCCCGGCATGCCCGCACGTTCCAGCGACACATAGTACAGGCCCAGGATCATGTCCTGCGACGGAACGATAATCGGCGCGCCGTTTGCAGGCGACAGAACGTTGTTCGTCGACATCATCAGTACGCGGGCTTCCAGCTGTGCCTCAAGGCTCAGCGGGACGTGAACGGCCATCTGGTCGCCGTCGAAGTCGGCGTTGAAGGCCGAACAGACCAGCGGGTGCAGCTGAATGGCTTTGCCTTCGATCAGAACCGGTTCGAACGCCTGAATGCCAAGACGGTGCAGCGTCGGCGCACGGTTCAGCATGACAGGGTGTTCGCGGATCACCTCGTCGAGGATATCCCAAACTTCGGGACGCTCTTTCTCGACCAGTTTCTTCGCCTGTTTCACGGTCGAAGACAGACCCTTGGCTTCAAGGCGCGAGTAGATGAACGGCTTGAACAGCTCCAGCGCCATCTTCTTGGGCAGACCACACTGGTGCAGCTTGAGTTCCGGACCGGTCACGATGACCGAACGGCCCGAGAAGTCGACGCGTTTCCCCAGAAGGTTCTGACGGAAGCGGCCCTGCTTGCCTTTCAGCATGTCCGACAGCGATTTCAGCGGGCGCTTGTTGGCGCCGGTGATCACGCGGCCACGACGGCCGTTGTCAAACAGAGCGTCCACGGATTCCTGCAACATCCGCTTTTCGTTGCGGACGATGATGTCAGGCGCACGCAGTTCGATCAGACGCTTGAGGCGGTTGTTCCGGTTGATCACGCGACGATACAGATCGTTCAGATCCGAGGTCGCAAAGCGGCCACCATCCAGCGGAACCAGTGGGCGCAGTTCCGGCGGGATGACCGGGATCACGGTCATGACCATCCATTCGGGACGGTTGCCCGACTCGAGGAAGGATTCAACAACCTTCAGACGCTTGATGATCTTCTTGGGCTTCAGTTCGCCTGTGGCTTCGGCCAGATCAGCGCGCAGCTGCTCGGCTTCGGCTTCCAGATCGATCTGGGCCAGCATCTCACGGATGGCTTCGGCACCGATATTGGCGGTGAACGCGTCCATGCCAAAGGCATCCTGCGCGTCCATGTACTCTTCTTCGGTCAGCATCTGGCCGTAGGTCAGGTCGGTCAGACCGGGCTCGATAACGACGTAGTTTTCAAAGTACAGAACGCGTTCCAGATCGCGCAGCGTCATGTCCAGCATCAGACCGATGCGGGACGGCAGCGATTTCAGGAACCAGATGTGTGCAACGGGCGCGGCCAGTTCGATGTGGCCCATACGCTCGCGTCGGACTTTTTGCAGGGTGACTTCCACGCCGCATTTTTCGCAGACAACGCCGCGATACTTCATCCGTTTATATTTGCCGCACAGACATTCGTAATCTTTGATCGGGCCAAAGATACGTGCACAGAACAGACCGTCACGTTCAGGCTTGAACGTCCGGTAGTTGATGGTTTCGGGTTTCTTGATCTCACCATAGGACCAAGACAGGATCCGTTCGGGCGACGCCAGCGAGACTTTGATTTCGTCAAAGACCTTCGGGGGCGTCAGCGGGTTGAACGGGTTGTTGGTGATTTCCTGGTTCATTTTGATACCTCAAATTTTGCGGAAGGGGGGACGGGAGGAAGGGCTGAGGCCCTTACTCCTCAACCTCCGCATCCAGGAGTTCCATATTCAGGCCGAGGCCGCGGACTTCTTTCACCAGAACGTTGAACGATTCCGGTACGCCCGCTTCAAAGTTATCCTCGCCCTTGACGATCGACTCATAGACCTTGGTCCGACCGGCGACGTCATCCGATTTCACCGTCAGCATCTCTTGTAGGGTGTAGGCGGCGCCGTAAGCTTCCAGAGCCCAGACTTCCATCTCACCAAAGCGCTGGCCACCGAACTGCGCCTTACCACCCAGCGGCTGCTGGGTCACCAGGCTATAGGGCCCGGTCGAACGCGCGTGGATCTTGTCGTCCACAAGGTGGTGCAGTTTGAGTAGGTACTTGATGCCCACGGTGACCGGACGCGCAAATTGCTCACCCGTACGACCGTCGAACAGGATCGACTGACCGCTTTGCGAGAAGCCCGCACGCACCAGCGCGTCGTTGACGTCAGCCTCTTTGGCACCGTCAAAGACGGGGGTTGCGATCGGAACACCGCGGGTCACGTTGCCCGCTGCTTCGACCAGCGTCTCCTCGTCCATGCCGGTAATGCCTTCTTCGTAGACATCTTCGCCATAGGCCAGCTTCATCGCCTCGCGCACCGGGGTCAGGTCGCCGGACCGGCGGTACTCACCCAGAGCCTCATCGATGTTCAGACCCAGACCGCGCGCGGCCCACCCCATGTGGGTTTCAAGGATCTGACCAACGTTCATACGCGAAGGCACACCCAGCGGGTTCAGACAGAAGTCGACCGGCGTACCATCGGCCAGGAACGGCATGTCTTCCATCGGAACAACCTTGGAAATCACACCCTTGTTCCCGTGACGACCGGCCATCTTGTCGCCCGGCTGCAACTTGCGCTTTACGGCAATGAAGACTTTGACCATCTTCATCACACCCGGCGGCAGGTCGTCGCCACGGCGGACCTTCTCGACCTTATCCTCGAAACGGGCGTCCAGAGCGCGCTTTTGCACTTCGTACTGCTCGTTCAGGGCCTCGACGATCTGTGCGTCCTGCTCGTCTTCCAGAGCCAGCTGCCACCATTGACCACGGGTCAGGGTGTCCAGCAGCTCCTCGGTGATCACCGACCCTGCCTTGACACCTTTCGGGCCTTTGACCGCAGTTTTACCCAGGATCAGACCTTGCAGACGCGCATAGATGTTGCGGTCAAGGATCGCCAGCTCGTCGTCCCGGTCACGGGCCAGACGTTCGACTTCCTCACGCTCGATCTGCAGCGCACGCTCGTCTTTCTCGACGCCGTGACGGTTGAAGACGCGCACCTCGACGACCGTACCGTAATCGCCCGGCTTCACGCGCAGCGAGGTGTCGCGCACGTCCGATGCTTTTTCGCCAAAGATGGCGCGCAGCAGCTTTTCTTCCGGGGTCATCGGGCTTTCGCCCTTCGGAGTGATCTTGCCGACCAGAATATCGCCCGGCTCGACATCCGCACCGATGTAAACGATGCCCGCCTCGTCGAGGTTGCGCAGCGCTTCTTCACCGACGTTGGGGATGTCGCGGGTGATCTCTTCCGGGCCCAGCTTGGTGTCACGGGCGGCGACTTCGAATTCCTCGATATGGACCGAGGTAAAGACGTCATCACGCGCGATACGTTCCGAGATCAGGATCGAGTCTTCGTAGTTGTAGCCGTTCCACGGCATGAACGCGACGACCACGTTCTTGCCAAGGGCCAGTTCACCCATATCGGTCGACGGACCGTCGGCAATGACCTCGCCCTTCTGGACGGTGTCACCCACCTTGATCAGCGGACGCTGGTTGATGCAGGTGTTCTGGTTCGAACGCTGGAATTTGCGCAGACGATAGATGTCAACGCCAGCGTCGCCCAGTTCCAGATCCTCGGTGGCGCGGATAACGATACGCTGGGCATCGACCTGGTCGATGATACCGGCGCGTTTCGCCTGGATCGCAGCACCCGAGTCGATCGCAACCTTTTCCTCGATGCCCGTCCCGACCAGCGGTGCCTCGGCCCGCAGCAGCGGAACCGCCTGACGTTGCATGTTCGAGCCCATCAGAGCGCGGTTTGCGTCGTCATTTTCAAGGAACGGGATCAGCGATGCAGCAACCGAGACCAGCTGCTTCGGCGACACGTCGATCAGGTCCACATTCTCGCGCGGGGCAAGGGTGTAGTCGCCTGCCTGACGGGTCGAAACCAGATCATTGATGAACTTGCCGTTCTTGTCCAGCGTCGCGTTCGCCTGCGCCACGGTATGACGCATTTCCTCGGTCGCGGACATGTAGTGAACCTCATCAGTCACCTCGGCGTTCTTGACGACGCGGTAAGGTGTTTCGATGAAGCCATACTTGTTCACGCGAGCAAAGGTGGCCAGCGAGTTGATCAGACCGATGTTCGGACCTTCCGGCGTTTCAATCGGGCACATCCGGCCATAGTGGGTCGGGTGCACGTCGCGCACTTCAAAGCCCGCACGTTCACGCGTCAGACCACCGGGGCCAAGCGCCGAGAGACGGCGTTTGTGGGTGACTTCCGACAGCGGGTTGGTCTGGTCCATGAACTGCGACAGCTGCGACGAGCCGAAGAATTCGCGCACAGCAGCAGCAGCCGGTTTCGCGTTGATCAGGTCCTGCGGCATGACGGTGTCGATCTCGACCGACGACATACGCTCTTTGATCGCGCGCTCCATGCGCAGCAGACCGACGCGGTACTGGTTTTCCATCAGTTCGCCGACCGAACGCACACGACGGTTGCCGAGGTGGTCGATGTCGTCCACGTCGCCCTTGCCATCGCGCAGCTCGACCAGAGCCTTGACGCAGGCCACGATGTCTTCGCGGCGCAGGGTGCGCAGGGTATCCGGTGCGTCCAGAGCCAGGCGCATGTTCATCTTCACGCGGCCAACAGCGGACAGGTCATACCGCTCGCTGTCGAAGAACAGGGTGTCGAACAGGGCCGACGCCGCTTCGACGGTGGGCGGCTCACCCGGACGCATGACGCGGTAGATATCCATGAGCGCGGTTTCACGGCCCATATTCTTATCTGCGGCCATGGTGTTGCGCATGTAGGGACCAACATTGACGTTGTCGATGTCGAGAACCGGGATATCGGTGATGCCCGCGTCGATCAGTTCCTTCGCGGTACCGCCGATCAGGTCGCCATCCTTGTCATATTCCAGCGTCAGTTCGTCACCGGCTTCGACATAGATCGCGCCGTTTTCTTCGTTGATGATGTCTTTGGCGACAAACTTGCCAACGATGTGATCGAACGGAACCAGCAGTTCGGTGACAGTGCCCTCGTCGATCAGCTTCTTGACCGCGCGCGGGGTGACTTTCTTGCCTGCCTCGGCAATCACCTCACCTGATTTCGCGTCGATCAGGTCATAGGTCGGACGGGTGCCGCGAACACGCTCGGGGAAGAACGGCGTGACCCAGCCCTTCTTCTTTTCCAGCTTGTAGGAAACGGTGTTGTAATACGCGTCCATGATCGCTTCCTGATCCATACCCAGCGCATAAAGCAGGGTTGTCACAGGTAGTTTGCGGCGGCGGTCGATACGGGCGAACACGATATCCTTGGCGTCGAACTCGAAGTCCAGCCAGCTGCCGCGATACGGGATGATGCGGCAGGCAAACAGCAGCTTGCCCGAGGAATGGGTTTTACCCTTGTCGTGATCAAAGAACACGCCGGGCGAACGGTGCATCTGGGAGACGATCACACGCTCGGTGCCGTTGACGACAAAGGTGCCGTTCGGGGTCATCAGGGGCATATCGCCCATGAAGACATCCTGTTCCTTGATGTCTTTTACCGATTTCGCGCCGGTGTCCTCATCGACATCGAACACGATCAGGCGCAGGGTAACCTTCAGCGGTGCGCTGTAGGTCATGTCACGCTGCATGCACTCTTCGACATCGTATTTGGGTTTTTCCAGATCGTATTTCACGAACTCCAGAACGGAGGTTTCGTTGAAATCCTTGATCGGGAAAACCGACTGGAACACGCCTTTGATGCCTTCGCCGTCTGTGGGCTGTTCTGCATCGCCGGAGCGCAGGAAAAGATCATAAGAAGATTTCTGTACCTCAATGAGGTTCGGCATCTCCAGCACTTCGCGGATTTTGCCGTAATATTTACGAAGACGTTTCTGGCCAAGGAACGTTTGAGCCATGTCAGATGTCACCTTTCGATGTTCTCAGCGGGCAAAGACACCGTCGGGCCCCGGCATCTTGCACAATCGAGACAACACGTCCGGATCAATTCGTGGCCACCGTCCCGAAGGCGGCCTCCCGATCCGAAAACCGTGTCTTAGAAAACGCCCCATTCTGTGAGGCCCTTTCTAAGACAGGTTCGGCTGGACCCGGATTTCTCCGGATCCAGCCAAAATTTTCGGCGCATCAGCGATGCGCCTGAGACCAGGCTTAGGCCAGCTCGACTTCGGCGCCAGCTGCTTCCAGCTTGGCTTTGACGTCTTCGGCTTCGTCTTTCGACACGCCTTCTTTGATCTTGCCGCCAGCTTCGACCAGTTCCTTGGCTTCTTTCAGGCCCAGACCGGTGATGCCGCGAACTTCTTTGATCACGTTGATTTTCGAAGCGCCGGCGTTCTTCAGAACGACGTCGAATTCGGTTTTTTCTTCCTCAGCTGCGCCACCGGCGTCGCCACCAGCTGCTGCGACCATTACGGCGCCGCCAGCTGCGGGCTCGATGCCGTATTCGTCTTTGAGGATGGTTTTCAGTTCTTGTGCTTCCAGCAGGGTCAGACCCACGATGCTTTCTGCGAGTGCTTTCAGATCAGCCATTTTATCAGCTCTTTCCGTTTACAATGTGTGTTCCAACGTCAGGGTAGGTACCCTACGCAGATCATTCAGTGCCAACCGCTTACGCAGCTTCCGCCTTCTCTTCGATGGTGGAAAGGATGCTTGCGATATTGCTTGCAGGTGCGCCAATCGCGCCGGCGATGTTCGAAGCAGGTGCGCCAATGCAGCCCACGATCGAAGCAATAAGCTCCTCGCGAGACGGCATTTTCGAAACGGCTTCAACGCCTTTGCGGTCCAGAGCGTTCTCGCCCATAGCACCGCCGAGGATTTCAAATTTCTTGTTATCCTTGGCGAAGTCCTCGGCCACCTTGGCTGCTGCCACGGGGTCCTCGGAATAGGTAAGAACGGTCATCCCTGTCAGCAGGTCGGCCATGCTTGCACACGGCTTACCCTCGAGGGCGATTTTGGCGAGCCTGTTCTTGGCAACACGCACGGAGCCACCCGCGTCACGGGCACGTGCGCGAAGGTCCTGCATCTCGGCAACTGTCAGACCGGCGTAGTGAGCAACCACTACGACGCCAGAGCTTTCGAAGATTTGGCCGAGTTCCTCGACCACTTTCTCTTTCTGGGCTCTATCCACAGTTCTCTCCAAGTTAGGGGTGAGATCTCACCCCGGCTCATATTTGCCGCGGCTTGCGCCCCGGCGTTCAGGTCCGTTGTTACGGGATTGGCCAAAATTCGCCCGAGGGTGGGACCCTCAGAATTCTTTGGTCTTACCCGTCTCAGGCAGGGAATTAAGGGGCCATATGGCACCACCCACCGTCTTGGACGAAACAAAATAAAGCGCACGACGAATCGCACGCTTTATTCCGCAGGTCTACTTAGGACAGATGGCCGGGGTTTCCAAGAGGTAAATTGTGATAAATCAAACGCAACAAGGGATGACCAAAACAACAAGATCCATTGCGCTGACGAGCAATTGATTAGGTCGAATTACAGGGTTGAGCGCAAAATAGTTCGTGACATTGTTCCAACTTCAAGACTATAACCCGACAATTTTTCTCAGAAACAAGACGAAGCAGAAAAAATGTGTAGAATTGCCGCCTATTGCGGACCAAGTATTCCGCTTGAAAACATCGTCATCCGGCCCCAGCATTCATTGCTGGAGCAAAGCCAGCATGCGGCCGAGGCAAAGCTTGCCGTCAATGGCGATGGCTTCGGTATGGCCTGGTACGCGGATCAGGATCGTCCCGGCCTGTACAGGGATGTCCTGCCCGCGTGGTCGGATGGTAACCTGGTCGATCTTTGCAGGATGATAAAATCCTCGCTGTTTCTGGCCCATGTCCGCGCGTCGACATTCGGCGAAGTGTCGCGCGCAAACTGCCACCCTTTTACATTTGGCAAATGGTCCTTCATGCACAATGGTCAGATCGGTGAGTTCGGGCGTTTGCGCAGACGGCTAGAATCCTCACTGCCGGACGAGCTTTATGCGGCGCGGCGCGGGTCGACGGATTCAGAGCTTCTGTTTCTGCTGCTGCTGGCCAACGGGCTGGATGATGCGCCGCAGGACGCTGTTGTCGCAACTCTGCGTCAGATCGATGCGCTTGACAGTCATCGGACGCAACCGGATCGCATGGCCGTCGCCTTTTCGGATGGACAGAGCCTGTATGCGTTTCGATATTCCAGCGACCAGCGCAGCCCGTCCCTGTATTTCGGGGAAGGGCTGGACCACGGCGGCAAGGTCATTGCATCCGAACCTCTGGACAAGGGCACAGGAAAATGGACGCCCATTGAAGACCGGAGTTTCTTTACCCTGACCGGCGAAACAGCCAGCCATACCGCGTTGCCGTTCAGCTAATCGAAAACGGGCGGTCCGATTGGACCGCCCGCAACATTGCTTTGGCGTGGATCAGGCTTATTCGCCCGAAGCTTCTGCCACATCAACGGTCACACCGGGGCCCATGGTCGAGCTCAGCGCGATTTTCTTCATGTAGGTGCCTTTGGCGCCCGACGGCTTGGCCCGGGCAACAGCCGAGACGAAGGCGCGAATGTTTTCGGCCAGCTTGGCGTCATCGAACGATGCTTTGCCAACGCCTGCGTGCACAACGCCGCCTTTTTCCGCCTTGAACTGAACTTCACCGCCTTTGGCTGCTTCCACGGCTGCTTTCACATCCATGGTCACGGTGCCAACCTTGGGGTTCGGCATCAGGTTACGGGGGCCCAGAACCTTACCCAGACGACCGACGATCGGCATCATGTCCGGGGTTGCAATGCAACGATCGAATTCGATGGTGCCGCCCTGAATGGTTTCCATCAGGTCTTCTGCGCCAACGATATCCGCGCCTGCTTCTTTCGCTTCGTCAGCCTTCGCGCCACGTGCGAACACAGCAACGCGCATGTCTTTGCCTGTGCCGTTCGGCAGGCCGACAACGCCGCGCACCATCTGGTCTGCGTGACGGGTGTCAACGCCCAGGTTCATTGCGATTTCGATGGTCTCGTCGAATTTCGAAGTTGCATTGGCTTTGACCAGAGCAACAGCTTCGTCCACCGACAGGTTTTCCTTGCCAGCGACGGCTTCGCGCGCAGCGCGGGTACGTTTACCGAGTTTTGCCATCTTACTTCACCTCGATGCCCATGGAGCGGGCCGAGCCCAGGATGATCTGCATTGCGCCTTCGATGTCGTTGGCGTTCAGATCTTTCATTTTGGCTTCGGCGATTTCACGAACCTGCTTCGAGGTCACGGTTGCGATCGTTTCACGACCGGGATTCTCCGCTCCACGAGGGCGGTTCCGCTTGCCAACCGGCTTCAGACCAGCTGCTTTTTTCAGGTAATAAGACGCCGGCGGCGTCTTGATGTCCATGGTGAAGGACTTGTCCTGATAGTAGGTGATCACGGTCGGGCACGGCGCGCCGGGCTCCATATCTGCGGTCTTGGCGTTGAACGCCTTGCAGAATTCCATGATGTTGATGCCGCGCTGACCCAGCGCCGGACCAACCGGCGGCGACGGGTTCGCCTGACCTGCAGGAACCTGCAGTTTCATTGTACCAGCAAGCTTCTTGGCCATTTGGTTTTCCTTTCAACTAAGGTGAAACGCGTCTCACCCAGATTATGTTGCGTGGTCCGGCCCGGGATCGCGATCCCGGTAACCTCCCACGAGAGAATCTCGCCCGAAGACGATGGGGCGGCGTTTACAGGGGATCATGGGGGTTGGCAAGTGGCCCGCCATTCAATTCGGGATCACCGAATCGAGTTTCAAATCGATAAACACCGGCGTCGACGCGCCATGGCGGGAAATTGCTGGTCATTCCGGTCAAACCCAGGAAATCCCAGGCGGCCTGTAAAACGAGGTTTCGCGCCATATTAAGGTTTTATTTTGCTTGAAAAAACCGGAGCGAACCCGGCGCCCGACCGACAGATTGCTGTGGCTTCGTTCCTTGCGCAGCATAAATAACCGCGCCATGCTGTGGCTGTGCTATAATCGGGGAAAACAAATTTGTTCGGAGGTTCGTCATGATTATTCGTTTATTAACTATGCTTGTCGCCGCACTGTCTTTTGCGGCGTCCGTTCCCCAGACCGCAAGGGCCGATGCGGGCGACTTCATCGGCGGTGCTGTCGTTGGCGGGGTCGTCGGATACGCGATCGGCAAGGACCAGCAAAAGAAAAAGTCCCGGTCTTCAAGCCAGACCTACCGGTCAGGCATTCCGTCCACCTCGCAAGGGGCGCAGACACAGACCGCGCTCAACTATTTCGGCTATAATGCCGGGCGTGTCGATGGGCAGGTCGGGCATGGGACCCGGTCGGCGATCGAACGCTATCAGGTGTCTATGGGCTATCCTGTGAATGGCTATGATTTCCAGCCCTATCAGTATGACTTTCTGATGCAGGCCTATTACTGGGCGACAAGCGGTGGGCAGGCGGCAACCCAGCTTTCGGGTCAACCGCTTTTGATGGCCTATCGGCAACAGGTGCAAACCGGCTCTGCCTTGGCGGCGGCGCCTCAGACCCAGGCCCCGGCCATCCCGGTTATCACGCCTCAACAGGCCGAACCCGCAACAAGCGCCGCTGAAGCTACGACAGCCAGCCTGCCGAGCCTGTTTTCCGGCGGTACCGGAGGCCCGTCGCTGGCCAATCGGTGCAGCGGGGTCATGCTGCAAACGTCGACCAATGGCGGCTATACGACCCTGTCGAACATGTCCGATCCTGACTTTGCGCTCAGCGAGCAATTCTGCCTTGCCCGCAGCTATGCGATGGCACAGGGTGAAGAACTGATGCAGGACATCCAGGGCCTTACACCCGATCAGGTCGCAGCCCAGTGCGCCGCCTATGGCGACATGCTGGCACCGCAAGTTGACGCGCTGTCTATCAACTCGAAATCAGAGGCTGAAACCCAGGTGCGCAAGCTTGCCTTGGATTCGGGTCTAAGCCCTGCTGATCTTGCCGCGACCAGCAAGGTCTGCCTTGCGATGGGATATCGTCAGGACAACATGGATACCGCGGTTGGCTCCGCGCTGATGCTGGTTGCCATGGGTGAACCCGCATACGGAGAACTGGTCGGTCACCACCTGCGCGAAGGCTTTGGTGTCCAGGCGCGCCGCGACCTTGCGATGCAGTGGTATGATGCAAGCCTTTCGGCGCTGGATTCCGGGTCGCAGGCGGTTTTCCTGCCATCCCAGACCGACCGCCCGCAGCTTTTGCGCGCAGCCATGGTTCAGTCGCAGTAAGCCCATTTGAAAACTGTATCGGCCCGTGTAGGGCTGAAACTGAAAACACCGCGATGCTTTGACATCGCGGCGTTTCGAATTTCTCTGGCAGAACGCTTAGCTTTGCTTGGTGACCTGCGTGAAGTCCAGCTCGACCGGGGTTTCGCGGCCAAAAATCGACACCGAAACCTTCAGCTTTTGCGCTTCGTCGTCCACGCCTTCGACCATGCCGTCGAAATCCTCGAACGGGCCGTCGTTGACCTTGACCTTTTCGCCGATCTCGAAGGTGATCATCAGCTTGGGCGCTTCTTCGCCTTCCTGAACGCGGTTGAGGATCTGGTTCACCTCGGCGTCGCGCATCGGCATCGGGCGACCCTGCGGACCCAGAAAACCGGTGACGCGGTTGATCGAGTTGATCAGATGATAGCCCTGATCCGACATTTCCATATGCACCAGCACGTAACCCGGCATAAAGCGGCGTTCGGTGGTGACCTTCTTGCCCCGGCGCACTTCGATCACCTCTTCGGTGGGCACCAGAACTTCGTCGATATCGTTCTCAAGGCCCTGTTCAGCCACCGACGTGCGGATCTGCTCTGCGATCTTCTTTTCGAAATTCGAAAGAACGCTGACCGAGTACCACCGTTTCGCCATGAACCTGTCGTCCTTGTTTGTCTTCGGGGCATCACATCTTGCGGACACACCCGTCATTTAATTCCTGTCACGTCATCCGGAATAAAAAGCGGCGCGCGGCCCGAATCGCCACACGCCCATTCCGAATATGCGTCACCTACTCTGACATCGCGCGAGGTGCAAGGGGCAGTCGTATTTGCCCCCGCCTGAACCGGCTTAGCCGAAAGCGCCCAGAACCAGCTGAAGGCCGCCCCGGATACCCAGATCGACCAAAGCAAAAAACACAGCTGTCAGCGCCGCCATGATGAAGACCATGACCGTGGTCAACAGCACTTCGCGCCGGGTCGGCCAGACGACCTTGGAAACTTCGGCACGGACTTGCTGAATGAACTGGATCGGGTTGGTGGTGGCCATTTGGCGTGTTCTCTCTGCTTGCGGATGGGCCGGACATAGCCGGGCATTGCGGCAATTTCAAGGGCGCTTGGATGAACTCTGCGCATATCGGGCAATTGGTCAGGGTTTGGGTTTGTCGTCCCACTCGTCACTCAGGATGCGGCGCGCGTCGCCATCGGGGTCTTCGTACTGATTGGAACGAACGGTATAGATAAAGGCGACCAGACCAACGCCCCCCAGAAACAGGGATATCGGGATCAGATAGGCAAGCACTTCCATCAGGGTTACCTCAGCCGCAATGCGTTCAGCGATACGGTAATTGACGAGGTCGACATCGCCAAGGCCGCGATCAGCGGTGTTGCCAGTCCGATCACGGCCAGCGGAACGGCAATCACGTTGTAAACGGTTGCGATCTGGAAGTTCTCGCGGATGCGACGGGTGGCCTTGATGGCCGTATCGCAGGCATCCGCAATGGGCAGAAGGTCATTGCCCAGAAGAACGATGTCCGAGGCAACCCGCGCCGCATCCAACGCCGAGGCCGGAGAGATCGACACATGTGCCGCCGCCAATGCAGCCGTGTCGTTCAGGCCGTCCCCCACCATCAGAACTTTGCGGCCCTGATCCCTGAGGTCCTGAATGCGCTGTGCCTTGTCCTGCGGCAAAGCCTCGGCGACCCAATCCGTTATTCCCAGCTTCTCGGCCAAAGATTGCACGGCGCCCTTCGAATCCCCCGAGATCAATAGCACATGCTTGCCTGACGCCCGCAACGCTTCCACCGCCTCGGCCGCGCCTGGGCGCAACGCGTCCGAGAAGCGGAACGCCAAGGGCGCATCGTCGCCAATTGCAAGCCAGGCAGACGTTTCCGCGCCCTGCTGTGCGCCGAGCCATGCGGCCCGGCCCAAACGAACGCGTTGACCGCGGTATTCCCCTTGGGTGCCGTATCCCGGCACTTCGGTTATGTCCCGAACATTTGCAGGCTTGATCCCGGCCTGTCGCGCGGCTTTGGCCAATGACACGGACAAGGGATGCGCAGAGGCCTCGGTCAGGGCCAGCGCAACCTCGACCTGCGCGCGGGCGTGATCGCCAAGATTGACCAGTTCCGGCGCACCCGAGGTCAGCGTGCCCGTCTTGTCGAACACCACGGTGTCGGTCTCGGACAACCGTTCGAGCGCGGTTGCGTGCTTGATCAGCATACCCTTGCGGAACAATCGGCCCGAGGCAGCGGTGGTCACTGCCGGAACAGCCAGACCCAAGGCGCAGGGACAGGTGATGATCAGAACCGCCGCGGCGATGTTCAGAGCGGTGCGCAAATCGCCCGAATAGATGTACCACCCCACAAAGCTGAGCGCCGAAAGGATGTGGACACCGGGCGCATAAAGCTTGGCGGCCTTGTCGGCCAGCGAGGTATAGCGGGACCGCCCCGATTCAGCGATGGCCACCAGATCCGCCATCCGGTGCAGCGACGTATCCTGACCCACTGCTGTGGCGCGCAGGGTTAGTGGACCTGTCAGGTTGACCTCGCCCGCGCTGACCAGCTGGCCGGCTTCGGCAAACACCGGCAGGGTTTCCCCCGTCAACAGCGAACGGTCCAGTTCGGATTGGCCAGACACAATCTGACCGTCCACCGGCATTCGACCACCGGGGCGCACAAGGATCAGATCACCAACCTTCAGATCGGCCACCGCAACTTCGGCCTCTAGCCCGTCCACGATGCGGATGGCGCGCGGCACTTCCAGAGCGGTAAGCTCTTCTGCCGCGGATCGGGCTGCGGCGCGGGTGCGGTAGTCCAGATATCGGCCCGCCAGCAGGAAGAATGTCAGGGTCAGCGCGGCATCGAAATAGGCATGCTCTCCGCTCAGTGCGGTCTCCCACAGGGATGTGACCAGCGCCAGCAGGATCGCCAGCGTGATCGGCACATCCATGTTCAGCCGCCGCACCCGCAGGGCGCTCCAAGCGTTGGCAAAGAACGGTTGCGCCGAAAAGGCAATGGCGGGCAGCGCGATTGCAGCGGAAATCCAGTGGAACATGTCGCGCGTCGCGTCTGTTGCGCCGGACCAGACCGACACCGACAACAGCATCACGTTCATGGAAGCAAACCCGGCGACGGCCAGTCGCATCAGCAGGTCACGTCCCGCCTTGTCCGCCTGTGTTGCCGACAAAGCGCCGGGGTCAAGCTCGTGCGCTTCGAAACCTGCCCGTTCAAGCACCGGGATCAGATCGGCCGCTCGGGTTTCCGGCGCGGCTTTGATCATCGCCCGTTTCAGAGTCAGGTTGACCCGCGCGTCTTCGACACCGGGATGGGCGTTCAGTTCACGTTCGACCGTCGTGATACAGGCCGAGCAGTGGATGCCCGGCAAGGACAAGGCAATCTGCACATCTTCCGGAATCGGGCGCGCGGGTTCTGCTGGTGCTGCCAGACACCCCGGGCAGGCCGCCGTACCGGATGAAAGCTGCGCCGTCATCGGCTACCCTTTCACATACAGCGGAACGCGCTGCGAAAACTCGGCACCATAGCCGTCACGCGCGACCAGCCGGATATTCCAGTTGCCCTTGCCCAGCGTGGCCGGAGTGGCATAGGCCGCGCCATCAAAGGTGAAATCCGGTGCGAAATCGTCCCGCACATGGGTTGCGCGGCCAACCACCGCCTGCAATTCGCTGACCTGAACCGGCGCGCCGGTCGCGTCCGTAATATGCAGGATCAGAAGGCCACCTTTGGTTTCTGCCCGAACCGTCCAGCCCAATGCCTGCTGCTCTTTCAGGCGATCGTTGAACTCCTGGCTGGCAACGTAGGAATTCTTGACCTCCAGCCCCGGAAACGTCTTCACCGCATTATAAGCCAGCACGAGGTTCACCGCGATGATCACGCCAAAGGCACCGACAAACACCGCCAGAGCGTGCTTTCCGGTGAATTTACGTTCGGCCATGATCAGTTCCCCCGTCCGTTGAACGTGGTGTCTTTGTAAGCACGTTCGCCGCTGCTGAGGTCTTCGACCCAGATCCGCACTGGCGTCGCTTCTGCTGCCGCCGGACCGCTGTCACGGGACGCCACGATATATACACGGGTCAATTGTGCCGTATCCGCCGTGACATTCACAGTATCTATCTTGGTTCCCTCAATTTCCAATCGCATCGACGGATCGCCCGCCAGAGACAATTTGAACAGGCGGTCTTCACCGTGCTTGTTGCGCAGCCTGACGTCATAGGTGTTTCGAATGGTGCCATCCGACAGGGTGACAAAGGTCGGGTTGCGCACGGGTGCTACGGTCAGATCGATGTCAGAGCGAATGAACAGGGCGAACAGCAGCGCAACCCCCACCAGTGACCACAACGAGGTGTACAGGATCGTACGGGGCCGGAAGATGTGTTTCCAGACATTCTTGGGCGGTTGTCCCGAGCGTTCACGCGGCTCGTCGCTGAGCGCCATATAATCGATCAGCCCGCGCGGTTTGCCGATCTTGGCCATCATGTCGTCACACGCGTCGATACACAGGGCACAGGTGATACATTCAAGCTGCTGACCATCGCGGATATCGATTCCGACAGGGCAGACATTCACGCAGGCCATGCAGTCGATGCAATCCCCCAACTCGGAATCAGCTGTCCGCTTGCCTTTGCCGCGCGGCTCACCACGCCATTCGCGGTATCCCACGACCAGCGTGTCTTCATCCATCATCGCGGCCTGAATGCGCGGCCAAGGACACGCGTAGATACAAATCTGTTCGCGGGCGAACCCGCCGAAAAAGAAGGTCGTGCCAGTCAGAACCAGCATCGTCGTGTAAGCGACGGGATGCGCGTTGCCCGTCACAATATCGCGGAGCAGCGTCGGCGCATCCGCAAAATAAAACACCCAGGCACCGCCGGTGGCCAGGCCGATCAGGAACCAGGTCACCCATTTCGTCAACCGGAGCCGAGCCTTGCGGAAATCCAGCTTTTCCTGACGATGCAGGCGCAAACGGGCGTTTCTGTCGCCTTCGATCCAGCGCTCGACCAGAATGAAAAGGTCAGTCCAGACCGTTTGCGGGCAGGCATACCCGCACCAGACCCGCCCCAGCGCAGATGTGAATAGAAACAGACCCAGCCCCGCCATGATCAGCAGGCCCGCCACGAAATAGAACTCGTGCGGCCAGATTTCGATCCAGAAGAAATAGAAGCGTCGGTTTGCCAAATCCAGCAGGACGGCCTGATCCGGCAAGCTGGGGCCGCGATCCCATCTGATCCAAGGCGTTACATAGTAAATGCCCAGTGTCACGATAAGGATGATCCATTTCAGGTTCCGAAATGGCCCAGAAACGCGCCTTGGAAAGATCGGTTCTCGTGCGGCGTATAGGCTGGGGGTGGGGTTGGAATCGCTCACAGGCTGGCTCCGGTACTGGCTCTTCTGAGTGTGTGTTGTTCCAGATCACGTGCATAGCAACTTTGACATGGGTCAAAACGCGCATCGTACAGACACCTTTTATCACATTTCCCGTGCCTGACGCCTCAACCACGTCACAAAAGTTCTGACAGCTGGTCTAAGTGGCGAATTTGGCGTCACAATATGGTATCCGCGCGTATCCGGCTCTGCATAAAGCTCAACGATGCGACCGGCCTTGATGTCAGGCTCGACGAAATGTCGCACCGTGACAGTGACCCCCTGCCCGGCCCGCAGACCGTCCAGTACCAGGTTTCCCGGCAGCTCGGTCCGGCCCGCACCGCGTTCAGGACCGGCACCATGTTCGGCCAGCCAGGTCGTCGCCTCGGTGGTGCCGATTTCCTCGAGCCAGGGCAGTTGGGCCAACTCGGTCGGCGTCCATGACGTCTTTTCACCCAGCAGTTTCGGAGCGGCGACGATGACCACCGGCGACTGCAACAGCATCTCTGATTGCACACCGGTCCAACCGCCGGGGCCGTACCGAATGGCAATGTCGATCCCACCCGGTCGCAGTTCAACAACTTCGGCAGTGGGATCGAGGATCAGGTTCACCTCGGGATGGGTTTCGCGAAAAGCCGGTAGACGCGGCATCAGCCAAGAGGCCGCAAAAGAGGATGTCAGCGACACGTGGACCGGGCGGTCCTGACCAGACCGCACCAAATCCCCCACTGCCGCCTCGATCGCGCCAAACCCAAGTTGCAGGGCTCGGGCCAGATGTTCACCATCGGCGGTTAGGGTCAGGGCCTTGCCTGTTCGATCAAGCAAGGCAGCACCCAGATGGTTCTCAAGTACGCGCAACTGCTGGCTAATCGCCGCATGGCTTACGTTCAACGCAGCACCAGCTTCGACGACATTGCGTTTTTCAGCAAATGCCGCAAACGCCCTCAGCGCGGCCAATGGGGGAAGCGACAACCAATTCATATGTAACCCTGACTTACACTATGGAATGGTATTTGAGTCGCATTCAGCACTTCAAAGGTCAATCTTTATTGCAGAGATACCCTTGCAGAGGAGACCAACCATGCTGACCGTTTTTGCCAGATCTTTCATGACCGCAACCCGGATCAATGCGCCGCATATTCGCGATGTGCCAAAACCGGGTCGCCACAAACGCCGTTGGCTGCCGGAAGGTCATTGGTGGATTAAAAACCCGCGCGAGGTGGATCCGAACAACTTTTGACGCAGGTAACAGTAAACCTGAATCTGGACCACAGGTTTAAGTGGCCTTATTGTGGGAAAAAAGCACCGGCTGTTCAGGAAACGCGCGAACAGATGGAACAGCCGGTGCCCCAGCCTTCGGGCGGCGAACCGCCCGAAGGTGTTCTTTAGATCTTACTGACCGCCGCCCAACTGGTGGACATAGGCAGATACGGCGCGAATCTGCGCCTCGGTCAGGCGGGTATCCCAGTTCGGCATGACACCAAAGCGGCTGTAAGTTACGGTTTCCGTCAGCATTTCTTCACTGCCACCGTAAAGCCAGATCGCGTCAGTCAGGTTCGGCGCACCCTGGAAGATATCGCCTGTGCCATCCTCGCCGTGGCAGGCCGCACAGTTGTCTTCGAAGACAACTTTACCTGCCTGCGCTGCCGCATCGTCGGTCTGGGCATTGCTCAGCGACATGACGTACTGGACCACCTGCGTGATTTCCTCATGTTCGAGGATTTCGCCAAATGCCGGCATCTCGGAATAGCGCGCATCGGCGCTTTCTTCGTTCCGGATACCGTAGCTGACGGTGTAAACGATATCGTCCAGCGTTCCGCCCCACAGCCAGGCATCATCCAACAGGTTCGGGAAACCCGGCGCACCCTGCGCACCCGAACCATGGCATTGTGCGCACCAGGTCCGGAACACCGCACCTCCCGAGTTCACGGCATATTGCTGCAGTTCTGCATCCTTGGCGATGTCTTCCAGCGAAGTTTCCACCAGCTTGGCGTTCCAGGGCGCGTTTGCCTCTTCGAAGGCAACCATGTCCTGCTGAACGTTTTCTCGGGTTGACCATCCCAGCACACCGGCTGTCGCGCCGTGGACCAAGGGCCAGGCCGGAAACATGATCGTATAGATCACGCCCCAGAAGATGGTGGCGTAGAAGGTCCATAGCCACCAGCGCGGCATAGGATTGTCGAATTCCTCAATCCCGTCCCAGCTGTGCCCGGTTGTATTTGGATCGCCCGGCTGTTTATCAGGTGTCTTGCTCATTGCCGCGCCTCCTTGGGTGTGGCGGGTTTGTCTTGATGCCGGAAGGGGATGTTGGCAGTGTCCTTGTATTCCTTGCTGGCACCGGGGCGGAAAACCCAGATCACGATGCCAACGAAGAAGGCAAACAACACAAGCAGCATCCAGCTATCCGCGAACTGTCGAAGAAGTGTGTATTCTTCCATCCCACCCTCCTGTTAACGGCTTGCATCCGGGGTAAAGGTCGAGAAATCGACCAGCGTACCCAGCATTTGCAGATAGGCGATCAGCGCGTCGGCTTCGGTCAGTTCAGGCTGACCATCGAAGTTGCGTACGTTGACCTTGTCACCGTACCGCTCCAGCAGACCGTCGTAGTCACTGTCCGGGTCGGCCTGCGCGCTGAAATCGGCAACCGCGTTTTCCAGCATCTCGTCGGTATAAGGGGTGCCGACAACCGCATTGGTCGCCATGATGTCACCGATATACTTGCCGTCGATCTTGCGATGTTCGAGGAAGCCGTATTTGGGCATCACCGATTCAGGCACCACAGACTGAGGGTCGCGCAGGTGGTCCATCTGCCACTGATCCGAATAGCGGCCACCGACACGCGCCAGATCAGGTCCGGTACGCTTTGATCCCCACTGGAACGGGTGGTCATACATCGATTCAGCCGCCAGCGAGTAGTGGCCATAACGTTCGACCTCGTCCCGCATCGGGCGGATCATCTGGCTGTGGCAGACATAGCAACCTTCGCGGATGTAAATTTCACGCCCTGCCATTTCGAGAGGGGTGTAAGGGCGCATGCCCTCCACCTTCTCGATGGTGTTCTCAAGATAGAACAGCGGGGTGATCTGCACCAGGCCACCGATGGTCACGACCAGAAAGCTGAAGATCAGCAGGAGGGTCGCGTTGGTCTCGAGGATCTTATGTTTGTCGAGAATTGCCATTGCTCCGGCCCTCCCTCTATTCAGCAGGGACCGCGACGGTCAGGCTGGCCTCTTTGGCCGGCGCTTTCCGCACAGTCATCCACAGGTTGTAGCACATGATCACGGCGCCAGCGACGAACAGAACGCCACCCAGAGCACGCACCACATACATCGGGAACTTGGCGGCCACGGTGTCAGCGAACGAGTTCACCAGGAAGCCATTTGCATCCACTTCACGCCACATCAGGCCTTCCATGATACCGGTGACCCACATCGACGCGGCATAAAGCACGATGCCGATCGTGGCGAGCCAGAAGTGCCAGCTGACCATCTGCAGCGAGTACAGACGCTCGCGCTTCCAAAGCACGGGCACCAGGAAGTACAGCGCGCCAAAGGTAATCATGCCGTTCCAGCCCAGCGCGCCCGAATGCACGTGACCAATGGTCCAGTCGGTGTAGTGGCTGAGGCTGTTCACAGCACGGATCGACATCATCGGACCTTCAAAGGTGGACATGCCGTAGAAGCCGACCGAGATGACCATCATGCGGATCACCGGATCGGTGCGCAGCTTGTCCCAGGCACCCGACAGCGTCATCAGACCGTTGATCATACCGCCCCAGGACGGCATCCACAGGATCACCGAGAACACCATACCCAGCGTCGACGCCCAGTCAGGCAGCGCGGTATAGTGCAGGTGGTGTGGACCGGCCCAGATATACAGGAAGATCAGCGCCCAGAAGTGGATGATCGACAGCTTGTACGAAAACACCGGGCGTTCGGCCTGTTTCGGGATGAAATAGTACATCATGCCCAGGAAACCCGCGGTCAGGAAGAAGCCCACAGCGTTGTGGCCATACCACCACTGGATCATGGCATCCTGCACACCCGACCAGACGATGACCGATTTCGAACCCCAGATGCTGACCGGGATGGTCATGTTGTTGACCAGATGCAGCATGGCGACGGTGACGATAAAGGCCAGATAGAACCAGTTGGCCACATAGATGTGGGGTTCTTTCCGCTTGATGATCGTACCCAGGTAGACCGCCAGATAGGCGACCCAAACAATGGTCAGCCACAGATCGACATACCATTCAGGTTCGGCATATTCCTTGGACTGCGTTCCGCCCAGCACATAGCCGGTTGCGGCCAGAACGATGAACAGCTGATAGCCCCAGAACACGAACCACGCGAGGTTGCCGCCCCAAAGCCGCGCCGCGCTGGTACGCTGAACCACATAGAACGAGGTTGCGATCAATGCGTTACCGCCAAATGCAAAAATGACCGCCGAAGTGTGCAACGGACGCAGACGACCAAAATTCAAATAACCCTGCGCCCATTCGAAGTTCAGTACCGGAAACGCCAGCTGAAACGCGATAAACGTCCCGGCGAGGAACCCGATCACGCCCCAAAAGGCAGTTGCGATCACGCCATAGCGGATCACGCCATCCATGTATTCGCCCGAGCGGTCGATCTGAATATCTGGCTCGTCAGTGTTTCGAAGCGTCCAGATGAACAGGCCACCGGCGATGAGCATCACCAGCAGCGCATGTACCTGATACGCCAAATCGCGTGCATAATTGGTTCCGATCGCTGCAAACAGCGCGATCAGACCAAGCACGATCAGCTTGATGTAATTCGACATATTGCGTCCCTTTGCCATGCTCCGCGCGCTTTTGATTCTTATGACGCGCGAAACCCATTTGACTGGCTGCCGTTCTGAAGCACGGCCACCTTCATTGCTTTGATCTGTATCAAGACAGTCCAGCGTTTTCTATGACACGCATGGTAGTAGAAAAGGGCTAACAGGTCACATGAGACCAATTGCCCGAAAAATGAGGTCAAAATGGCGTACAAATCTCTTCTCACAGTCATGACCGAAACGCAGACTGCACAGGCTGCTTTGGCGCAGATTGTGGCCCTGGCCGAGGCTCAGGATGCCCATGCCGAAGTCCTGTGTCTGGGCGTCGATCGCAGTCAGACAGGTTACTATTATGCGGGTGCCAATGCTTTGATCGTTCAGGAAACGCTGAACCGGGCCAATGCCGAGGCACAGGATTTGCTGGCCTTTGCCAATGACTATCTCGGCAAATCCGGCGTGCGTTGGTCCGCCGAACACGGCGTTGCACAAATTGCCGATATCGGGCGCCACGTCGCGCACCGGGCCCGGTTTTCCGACCTTGTGATCCTGCCACATCCGTATGGTGAAGGTCGGGGGGCCGAGGCCGAGCCCATTATCGAAGCGGCCATGTTCGAAGGACATTGCCCTGTTCTTGTGGTTCCCGACAGCGGCGCGCCGTTGAAAGCGCCGGGCAACATCATGATCGCCTGGAACGAAAGCGTCGAGGCCATGTGCGCCATCCGGCGGGCCCTGCCCTTCCTCAAACGGGCCGAGATCGTCCGTATTGTGGTAATTGACCCACCACAGCATGGGCCGGACCGGTCGGACCCGGGTGGGATGCTGTCCCAGATGCTGGCCCGTCATGGTGTCAAATGCGAGATCGATGTGCTCAGCAAGACCATGACCCGCGTCTCGGATATCCTTAATCGCCACGCGACGGATACCGAATCGGACATGATTGTGATGGGCGCTTATGGCCACTCCCGCTTTCGCGAAGCCATTCTGGGCGGGGCGACCCGGAACATGCTGGAACAATCCTCGGTTCCGGTGTTCCTGGCGCACTGACCTAAACAAGCTAAAAGCCGCCTCGACAGGCGGCTTTTTTCACCCCCGACGAATGAGGCCGATCAGGAACAACAGGATCACGGCCCCAATTGTTGCGAAAAGGATCGACGACAACAGGCCCCCGCCAACAGAAAATCCTAGCGCCGGAAAGATCATGCCCGACAGGAACGCACCGACGATGCCGACGATAATGTTGCCGATCAGGCCGAACCCACGGCCCTCCATGATCTTTCCCGACAGCCATCCGGCGATTGCGCCAATGAACAGCATTGCCAACAGACTGCTGAACCCCATGCCTCACTCCTATGTTAGTTCGTGAACCGACCGGATGGTCGCGGTAAGCGAGTTCTGCCGAGCGAAAGACCGGTCAGACCAGAAACCCGCCATCGGAATCGTCGCCTGCTTCTTCCATGAGCCGGCCAAGATCGGGGATGGTCACGTGACGTTTGCCTTCCAGCAAGATCAAACCGTCCTTTTTCAGAGCTGAGATCTGGCGGCTGACCGTCTCAAGCGTAAGTCCCAGATAATCCGCCATGGCCTCTCGGGTCAGGGGCAGATCGAACACGATCGGTCCCGACAGGCCCTTTTGACCAATCGACGCATCCCGGCGGGCAATGATCGATATCAGGCTGGCGATTTTTTCGCGCGCTGTCTTGCGACCCAGAACCAGCATCCATTCACGGGCAGCATCAAGCTCGTCCAACGTCATCTGCAGCAGGCGATGCGCGATGTGTGGCGTTTCGTTCATCAGCTCTTCAAATGGTTTCTTGCGGAAACAGCACATCACGACATCCGTTGTCGCCTGCACATCGTAAGGCGCAATGTCGCGCCCCGGGCGACCGACGAAATCGCTGGGCAAGAGAAGACCAACCATCTGGGTGCGCCCGTCTTCCATCGTTTGTGTCAGCGACGCGATTCCCGCGACGACTGAACCGACAAAATTCATCTGGTCGCCCGACCAGATGATGGTCTGACCCGCTTCGAAACTGCGGTAATACTTAATGGCATCAAGCGCTTCCAGTTCGTCAGCGTCACAGCGGGCGCAGACCGCGCGATGTCGTATCGGGCAGTCTGCGCAATTTGAATGATCGAACTGTGCTTTTATTGTCATCTGCGTTTCCACTTGATCTCCGTCAAAGCACCTAAGTCGCCTGCCCCCTAAGGGTATCGTCATGATAGTGAAACCACAATTGGCAAAGCTTGGACTTTTTGACGCGAAAGTACCGCGTTACACAAGCTATCCCACAGCGCCCCATTTCAACAATGACGTGGGGGCGGACATGTTTGGCGACTGGATTTCGGGAATCGAGCCCGGCAGCGCCATATCCCTTTATATCCACGTCCCGTTCTGCCGCAGGCTGTGCTGGTTCTGCGCCTGCAGGACGCAAGGCACACAAACCGACAATCCGGTGATTGCATATGTGGATGTTCTGAAAGCCGAGCTGGACCTGCTGGCGGCGCGCCTGCCCGCGGATGTGGTGCTGTCGCGCCTGCACTGGGGCGGCGGTACGCCAACGTTGCTGAACGCCCAGCTGATGCGTGATCTGGCACAGCACATTCTGGGGATCGTCCCCATGGGGCCGGACGCCGAGTTTTCGGTTGAAATCGATCCGAACGAGATTGACGAGGCGCGTCTGGATGCGCTGGCAGAGGCAGGCATGAACCGCGCCTCGATTGGAGTGCAGGATTTCGACGATGAAATCCAGAAAACCATTGGCCGCATTCAAAGCTACGATACAACGCGCGACGCGATCGACATGATCCGCGCACGTGGCATTGCCAGCCTGAACGCGGATATCCTTTACGGGCTGCCCCATCAGACCAAGGCCCGGATGACGGAAAGCGTGCAGAAGCTTTTGTCGCTCAGCCCGGACCGCGTGGCGCTTTATGGGTACGCCCATGTGCCGTGGATGGCCAAACGGCAGCAGCTGATCCCGTCGGACGCACTGCCAACGCCCGAACAACGGCTGGAACTGTTCGACACCGCCCGCCGCCTGTTCCTGTGGGACAACTACGCCGAGATCGGCATCGACCATTTTGCCACGCAGGATGACGGGCTGACCCAGGCCCTGCGCGCGGGTCGTCTGAAGCGGAACTTCCAGGGTTATACCGACGATCAGGCCGATGTGTTGATCGGTGTCGGGGCCAGCTCGATCTCGCGCTTTCCACAAGGCTATGCGCAGAATGCCCCGGCCACATCCGCCCATACAAAAGCCATCCGCAACGGGCAGTTTTCGACATCCCGCGGGCACCTGTTCAAAGGTCAGGATATTCTGCGCGCCCGTCTGATCGAAGCGCTGATGTGCGATTTCCGGATCGATTCGGCTGAAATCCTGCGCGATCACGATATCTCGGCCGCAGCGCTGAATGAGATGTATCGTGCCGCCAACGCCTCATTCGACGGGCTGCTGCAAATCAGCGAGGAAGGGCTGTTCATCCCCCCCGAGGCGAGGGCGCTGACCCGGATGGTTGCCCGCAGCTTCGACGCATACGACCTCAGCAAAGCCGGGCACAGCTCGGCGATCTGACCTTTTTTTCGGGCAACATTCAGCCCGTTGAGTACAAAACACATCGGGGGCTTGACGCACGCCTGCGGTTTTTTCCACACTCAAGCTGTGGGGTGATGTTTCGCCCTGCGGCCTGAGGCGGGCAAATTACAGACAGTCCTAGCTGACGCGACTGCGTCGGACGGCCCTTTTCGTGCAGCCATTCTGCAACCTGAAAGAGGGACAACACTCATGCGCGTATTCACCGTCCTCGGGCCCAGCCAGTCGGGCAAATCTACCCTGGTCGAGGCCATCAGCCGCCTCGACGGGCGCCCGACCACATTCGATGTTTCCGGAACCGTGCACTTGCACGGTTTTTCTTACCTGGACGAGCCCTGGTGCGCGATCGACGTGGATGGGGGTGGCGATTCCCTCGCGTATGTCGGCCCAGCCATGGCGATCTCGGATGCTGCCGTTATCGTGGTACCGCCCGATCCAAATGCCGCCGTGCTGTGTGCGCCGTATCTTCGGCTGGTGGAAGAGGCAGGCATTCCCTGTTTTCTTTTCATCAACCGCATGGACAACCCCAATGGCCGCATCCGCGACATCATCGCGGCGCTGCAAACCTACTGCACGCACCACATCGCCCTGCGTCAGGTTCCGATCCGCGAGGGCGACACGATCATCGGCGCGGTCGATCTGATCTCGGAACGGGCGTGGAAGTATCAGGAGGGCCAGCCGTCGGCCCTGATAGAGCTGCCCAAATCTGTCGAGGATCGCGAGCAGGAAGCCCGGACCGAGTTGCTTGAGACACTTTCCGATTTCGATGACCACCTGCTGGAACAGTTGATTGAAGACAAACAGCCCCCAAGCGATGAGGTTTATGAGCTGGCCGCGCAGGTTTTGCAGAATCATCAGTTGATCCCAGCCTGTCTGGGCGCCGCAAGCCACGGCAACGGGCTGACGCGCCTGATGAAAGCGCTGCGTCATGAGGCCCCCGAGTTTGATATCGCCGCCGGACGAGACGAGGCCGCCGAAAACGCCCGTGCCATCGCGGGCTTTGCGGATGTCAAAAAGCATATCGGAAAGATCATCGTTCTGCGCGGCCTTGGGGACGGGGTAAAAGCCCATGAGGCGTTGGGCGGTGAAACGGTCGGCAACCTGACAACACTGGACGCCAAGACCCAGATCGCCGCGCTGGAGGCCGGGCAGATCGGACTGGCGGTCAAATCCGATCACCTCAACCCCGGATACATTTATGACAGTTCCTCCGCGACAGAGTTGCCGGAATGGGCGTCTTCTCATCCGGTTGCGCATCGTCAAGTCGTCTCGCCCGCGCATGAGCGGGACGATGTGCGCCTGTCAAACGCCCTGAGCCGTCTGGCCGAAATCGATCCGGGCCTGCATCTGCAACAGGATGAGATGAGCGGCCATTCGATTCTGGGCTCGCAAGGTCCGCAACATATGCGCCGCGTGACCGCCAAGCTGGCAGAGGATTTCGGGATCGAGATCGAGGCGGAACAGGTGGAAACCGCCTATCGCGAAACCATCCGCGCAACGGTTGAGCATCGCCATCGCCATCGCAAGCAATCCGGCGGCGCGGGGCAATTCGCGGATGTGGTAATATCGGTCGCGCCATTGCCGCGCGGATCGGGGTTCCAGTTCGATGAGGTGGTCAAGGGCGGCGCCGTTCCCAAGAACTACATCCCGTCTGTGGAACACGGAGCCAAGGACGCATTGGAACAAGGCCCCGAAGGCTTTCCCGTAGTTGATGTCAAAGTGACCCTGAGCGATGGCAAACACCACAATGTGGACAGTTCGGATTATGCCTTCCGGACCGCAGGCAAGAACGCCGTGCGCGAGGCATTGCCGCAAGCCAAACCTGTGGTCCTGCAACCGATCCTGAGCGCCGAGATACACTTACCCTCGGCCTTTGTGGGCGATCTCGTACCAACGATCAGCACCCTTCAGGGGCAGGTTCTGGGATTTGAGGGCAACCCGAATGCAACGGGCTGGGAGATATTCAACGCCCAGTTGCCCGCCGTTGCCGAGGACGAGCTGCACCGCACCCTTGCCAGTGCCACACGTGGAACTGGGTGGGTCAAGCTGAGCTTTGATCACTATGAAGAACTGCGCGGGCCTGTGCCCCAGTCATCGGCGCGAGAAAAAGCCAGCGCCTGACTCGCGACACCGGGCGGGCTGTTCTCAGCCCGCCGCTGCGATCAATTCGCGGGTATAGTCGGTCTGGGCGTTTTCGAACAAATCCTCTGCCGCGCCCATTTCGACCACATCGCCGTTTCGCATGACGATCACGTTGTGCGACATGGCACGGACCACTTTCAGGTCATGGCTGATGAACAGATAGGCCAGCCCGTATTTCTGTTGCAGATTGCGAAGCAGATCGACGATCTGAACCTGAACGGTCATATCCAGCGCACTGGTCGGCTCGTCCAGAACCAGCAGTTTGGGACGCAGAACCATCGCGCGCGCAATGGCGATGCGCTGACGCTGACCGCCAGAAAACTCGTGCGGGTATCGATCCATCGTCGCCGGATCAAGCCCCACTTCGGTCATCACCTCGGCCACAAGTTCGCGTGGCGCGCGGTCCGGGTCGACTTTGTGAATGGCCAGACCTTCCGCAATGATCTGCTGGCAGGTCATCCGCGGGCTGAGGCTGCCAAACGGGTCCTGAAACACGATCTGCATGTCCTTGCGCAACCGGCGCAGTTCCCGCGTGGACCATTTGCGCACGTCCTGATCGCGAAAGGTGATGCCACCCTCGGACGCGATCAGCCGCATCATGGCCAGCGCCAGCGTGGTCTTGCCTGACCCGCTTTCGCCAACAATCCCCAACGTCTCACCCGCGCGCACGCTAAGGGTCGCGTCGTTCACCGCTTTCACATATCCAACCGTTCGCTTCAGAAACCCGCGCTGGATCGGAAACCAGACCTTAAGGTGGTCGGTGCGTGCGACCTCTTCCGCATCTGAGGCAACGGGTTCAGGCCGACCCGACGGCTCCGCCGCCAGAAGTTTGCGGGTATAGGGGTGCTGCGGGTTTTCGAATATCTCGGCCGTCACGCCGGTTTCGACAATCTCGCCGTCTTTCATCACACAGACCCGGTCGGCGATGCGGCGCACGATGCCCAGATCATGGGTGATAAACAGCATCCCCATGTTTTCCGATTTCTGCAATTCAGCCAGCAGTTCGAGGATCTGCGCCTGAATGGTCACATCCAGAGCCGTTGTCGGCTCATCCGCGATCAGGATGTCCGGTTTGTTGGCAAGGGCCATTGCGATCATCACCCGTTGCCGCTGACCGCCCGACAACTGATGCGGATAGCTGTCCAGCCGGTCTTGAGGATCGCGGATACCGACCTTGGTCAGCAACTCGACAATCCTGTCCCGCGCCACATCGCCCGCCACACCCTGATGCAGGGCCAGCGATTCAGCCATCTGTTTCTGGATCGTGTGCAACGGGTTCAGCGAGGTCATCGGCTCCTGAAAGATAAAGCTGATGTCGTTGCCCCGCACATCCATCAGACGCTGTTCCGAGGCGCCAATCATCTCTTGCCCGTCATAGGTGACCGAGCCGTCGACCAACGCGCTGTCGCCCAGCAGGGAAACGGTCGATAACGCCGTCACGGATTTTCCTGATCCGGATTCGCCCACCAGCGCGACGGTTTCACCCCGGTCCACAGTGAAGGACACGCCTTTGACCGCCGCGTTGACCTGCCCATCCTGACGGAACGAGACCTTGAGGTTTTTCACATCCAGCAAGCTCATGAGAAGGTCTTTCTGGGATCAAACGCATCGCGAACGCCTTCGAAGATGAAGACCAGCAGCGACAGCATAATGGCAAAGGTGAAGAAGGCGGTGAAGGCCAGCCACGGGGCCTGAAGGTTCTGCTTGGCCTGCAAGGTCAGCTCTCCCAGCGAGGGGGCCGAGGACGGCAGACCAAAGCCCAGATAATCCAGCGAAGCCAGCCCGCCGATGGTTCCGGTGACGATGAACGGCATGAAGGTCAGCGTGGCCACCATCGCATTGGGCAGCATATGACGGAACATGATCGTCATGTTGCCAACACCCAGCGCCCGCGCGGCGCGCACATATTCAAGGTTCCGCGCCCGCAGGAACTCGGCGCGCACCACGCCAACCAGCCCGGTCCAACTGAACAGGATCATCAGCGCGACCAGCAACCAGAAACTTCGCCCCAGCACCGCAAACATGATGATGATGACGTAAAGCGACGGGGTTGCGGACCAGATTTCGATGATCCGCTGAAAGATCAGGTCCAGCCACCCACCAAAGAACCCTTGTATGGCCCCGGCGAAAATCCCGATCAGGCTTGCCGCGCCCGTCACAAGCAGCGTGAACAGGATCGACAAACGAAAGCCGTAAATCACGCGGGCCAGCACGTCGCGCTTGGTATCATCGGTACCCAGCAGATTCTGGCCGTTGGGCGGCAGGGGCGCCGCGCCGGGGCGGTCCACCGAGGTATTGAAGGAATAGGGGATCAACGGCCAGAGCGACCAGCCGCGTTCAAAACCCTCAGCCTGGAACGTTCCGGCGTCGATCTGTTCGATGATGCCTTCGGGATCATCGAAACAGTCTTCCAATCCACCGCTGTCGATCAGGCACTGAACTTCGGGGTCTCGATAGATCGCTTCGGTCTGGAAATCGCCGCCAAATTCGGTTTCGGCGTAGAAGTTGAAGATCGGCGTAAAGTACTCTCCCCGATATTTCACAAGGATGGGTTTGTCGTTGGCGATAAACTCGGCAAAGAGCGACAGGCCAAACAGGATCGAGAAGATGATCAGCGACCAGAAGGCCCGTCTGTTGCGGCGGAAGTTGCTCCAGCGGCGCTGGTTCAGCGGGGACAAAGCCATTTACCCCTCCCGCTTTTCGAAATCGATGCGCGGGTCGACCAGCACATACATCAGGTCGCTGATGATGCCGACGACCAGCCCCATCAGACCGAAGATGAACAGCGTGCCGAAGATCACCGGATAATCGCGCGCAACGGCAGCCTCGAACCCTAATCGGCCCAGACCATCCAGCGAAAAGATCGTCTCGATAATGATCGACCCCCCGAAGAACACACCGATGAACACGGCCGGGAACCCTGCGATCACGATCAGCATCGCGTTTCGGAAGACATGATTATAGAGCACCTTGCGCTCGCTCAACCCTTTGGCGCGGGCAGTCATGACGTACTGTTTCTTGATCTCGTCCAGAAACGAGTTCTTGGTCAGCAAGGTCAGCGTCGCAAAGGCCGAGATCGTCAACGCAATCGTCGGCAGCGCTATGTGCCAGAAATAATCCGTGATCTTGCCAAAGAAACTCAGGCTGTCCCAATTGTCCGACGTCAGACCGCGCAGCGGGAAGATTTGCCAATATGATCCGCCAGCGAAGAGCACCAGCAGCAGGATCGCAAACAAAAAGCCCGGAATGGCATAGGCCACAATAATCGCCCCGCTTGTCCAGGTATCGAATTGCGATCCATCCTTGACCGCCTTTCGAATACCCAGTGGGATCGAGACCAGATAGGCAATCAGGGTCGACCACAGCCCCAGCGAGATCGAGACCGGCATCTTTTCAAGCACCAGATCGATCACGCTGATCGAGCGGAAATAACTCTCGCCAAAATCAAACGTCAGATAGTTGCCCATCATATTCAGGAACCGTTCCAGCGGGGGCTTGTCGAAGCCGAATTCTTTTTCCAGCTCGGCAATAAACTCGGGCGGAAGGCCGCGTGCGCCGACATATTTGTCGTCGAAGACACCGCCCGCCGGTTCGGAACCCGCTCCGGCGTCGCCCCCCCCGGCAAACCCGGCGAATACGTCACCTTGACCTTCGATTTGCGCGATGATCTGTTCGACCGGCCCACCAGGTACGAACTGGACCAGCGTGAAGTTGACGATCATGATACCCAGAAGAGTCGGAATGATCAGCAATAAGCGTCTTAGAATATAGGCGCCCATGTTATCGCAGCGCGCCTTTCGCTTTCAACGCAGCCTGTTTTTCCGGATTGATCCACCACAAATCCAGATAACCCAGCGAATAGGGCGGCAGGTTTTCCGGGTATTCGTACATATCGTAATATGCTGTCCAGTATTCTGCGATGTACCCCACGGGGATTACGAAAAACTCGTACCTCAAGGCGCGATCCAAAGCCATTAACGCCGTGTCCTGATCGGCCTGATTGTCAGTTTCAAAGGACGCCTCGATGATCGCGTCGACCAAGGGGCTGGCCAGACCTGCCGGATTGAACAGGCTAAAAGCCGCTTCTTCCGATCCGTACATCTGGCTCAGACCGCCCCCGGTAGACAAAAACGACCCGTAGCGCGTGGAATAGACCATGTCATAATCCCGCTCGCGGCTGCGCAACGTGTATTGCGCCGGGTCAACTTTCTCGGTCGAGGCATCCACACCGATGGATTGCAGGTTTTGGACATAGGTTTCGATCATCGTTGCGGTCGAGGTCGGCAGGTTTGAAGGATATGGAATATTCACCTTCAAAGTCTGCCCTTCGGTATTGCGGCGAATATTGCCTTCGCCGACGGACCAGCCTGCCTCGTCCAATAACCTGGCAGCTTTGCGCAGGTTTTGTCGGTCATTCAGGCGTGCAGGGTTTGATTCGTGCGCCACTACAGCGGGTTCCGTCAGGACATCTTCGGGAACGACGCCGCCCAACGCCTGCAGGAACGCCAGCTCAGCCCCTTCGGGCAGGCCTTGCGCCTCGATCGGGGTTCCTTGCGTGAAAGAATTCCGCGGCGTGTTCAGGCCGAACAACAATGACTCGTTCGTCCATTCGAAATTGAAGGCCAAGGCCAGGGCCTTGCGGACATTCTTGTCGGCGAATTGCGGTTTCCCAAGGTTGAAGACAAAGCCCGAAGGTGTCGGCGGGCTGCCATCTGCGATCTCATCCCGAATAACGGTGCCTTCATCCAGCTTCGGGAAATCATACCCGGTCGCCCAAAGCTTGGGATCACTTTCAATCCGAAATGTATATTCACCCGCCTTGAAACCTTCGAACGCTGCCGTCTGATCGGCGAAATACTCGACCCGAATTGTATCGAAGTTGTTGCGTCCGACATTGAAAGGCAGGTCCTTGCCCCAATAATCGTCCCGGCGTTTGTAAACGATGCGGCGATTGATGTCGTAGCTGTCGAGCTTGTAGGGGCCAGAGCCCACCGCCACTTCCAGCCGTGGTTCATCCAGGCGCCGTGTCTCATCTGCCTCAAACCATGCTTTTGAGAAAACAGGAGTTGAGCCGACGGTTTCGATCAGGCTGCGGCGAGTGACTTCGGGATTGAATGTAAATTTTACGGTATGGTCATCCAACGCCTCGGCTCCTGTCACCATACGGCCAACGGCCTGCGCGTAAGATGGCAGGCCCTGTTCGATGAACAAACGGTGGCTGTAGACAACATCTTCCGCCGTGACAGGCGTGCCATCCCAAAAAGTTGCTTCGGGGCGCAAATGGAAAATGACGTAATTGCGCCCTTCGTCATATTCCAGACTTTCCGCAACTACGCCGTAATACTGCCCGACACTGTCTTCGGCACTTTCAAACAGACGGTCATATTGCAATGTGGTCAGCGCACCGGCACGCCCCTTTCGCGAATAGGGGTTGAGGGAATCGAACGTTCCCGAAGCTGCCAGCGAAAGCTCGCCGCCTTTGGGGGCGTCGGGATTCACATAATTCAGATGCGCATAGTCCGCCGGGTAATCCAGATTTCCGAAATACGAATACCCGTGGCTGCGGGTGACCCCCTCATCCAGCGCCTGGGCTGTATGCGGAGCAATCAGCGCGGCACAGAGCCCCAAAATGCCAACCCATGGCCTTACCTCGAGATCACGTGCAGCAGGCATCAGGGATTTCATGTGGCTCATCCTCTCGGTCATTGTCACCGTCAATGTCGTAACCGCTAGCTAAAGTGCCAGCACGTGCAGATTCAAGTTTAGAATGCGTGAGCACTTTGTGAAGGTTTCTTCAGACAAAAAAGCCGCTGCGTTGCGGCAGCGGCTTTGAATGGTTCTGATCGCTCAGGCAATCAGTTGCCGATTGTCTGCAGATAGGCAATCACGTCGGCGCGATCCTGCGGCTTTTTCAGGCCGGCAAAGCTCATCGAAGTGCCCGAGATATAATTGCCCGGCTTGGTCAGGAAGGCATCCAGCGCTTCGGGTGTCCAGTTGCCGCCATGCGCCTGCATACTGGCCGAGTACCCGGTGAAACCGTTGGCCGAGGCGACCGGGCGATTAACCACACCGTACAGGTAGGGGCCGGTGCCGTTTGCGCCGTCTTCCAGCTTGTGGCACGCGGTGCATTTGCGGAACACTTTTGCGCCGCTCTCGACGTCTGCGGCGGCCAGCAGGTCTTCGAAGACCACTTCTTCACCGTCGGCGCTTTCGCCCGAGCTTTCGGTTTCGATAATGTAGGCGGCCTCAGCCGAGCCATGGCCACCGGAAGAATAGAGGACATCTGCCCCCCACTTGGCCAGAAGCAGCACCAGGAATGTGCCGAACAGGCCTGCGGCGGCCTTGGTTACTGTCATCGTGTCGAACATTGATCGCGAGTCCATTTCAGCTGTCTGGGCAGCTGTCTAAGGCTTCCCCTTGCGAGAGGCAAGGTATAGACACCGCGACGAAACGACCAAATCGCGAACTTGTTGCATGGAATCGACCAAATGACCAATCGCATTGCCTTTCAGGGGGAACCCGGCGCCTACAGTCACGAGGCTTGCCGCAACGCTCGGCCAGATATGGAAGCCCTGCCCTGCCGCACTTTCGAGGATGTGATCGAATCGGTCCGCTCGGGTGCTGCGGATCTGGCAATGCTTCCGGTCGAGAACACGACCTATGGACGGGTGGCCGATATTCACCGGCTGTTACCTCACAGCGGGCTGCATATCATCGATGAGGCCTTTGTCCGTGTGCACATCAACCTTCTTGCCGTACCGGGTGCAAAACTGGAAGACATCACCGAGGCGCATTCGCATCTGGTACTGCTGCCGCAATGCGCGGGCTTTCTGAAGGAACACGGCATTCGCGGCCGCGTCAGCCCCGATAACGCCCGCGCCGCCCGCGAAGTGGCTGAGGAAGGCAATCCGCATTCAGCCGCGCTGGCCAGCGAGCTGGCCGCTGAGATCTATAACCTGAACGTTCTGGCCCGCCATATCGAGGATAATGACGACAACACGACCCGCTTTCTTGTCATGTCGCGCGAAACGGATTTGTCCCGCCGGGGCGATCATGGAATGATCACCAGCTTTGTGTTTCAGGTCCGCAACATCCCTGCCGCGCTTTACAAAGCGATGGGCGGGTTTGCTACCAATGGGATCAACATGACCAAGCTGGAAAGCTATATGGTCGACGGCTCCTTCACCGCGACGCAGTTTTACGCGGATATTGTCGGGCATCCCGAAGACCGCAACGTGCAGCTGGCCATGGACGAGCTTGAGCATTTCACGACCAATGTCGAGGTTCTGGGCGTCTATCCGGCAGCACATCCGCGCGGATAATCACGGTTCGCGACGGCATTCCTTTGGGCTTGATGCGTTGTTGCCCGTTTTTTCGAAGCTGTTTGGCAATGCCGGTGGCCTGTTCACTCTTCGCGCCGCTGCGCCTGGAATCGTCGCTCTCTAGCGGTTAATCCGGTAGACCTTTGACACAGACTCATCTTGTGTGCGGTACGTCCGGAAACCCATGGCTTCGTAATAGGTCAGACCTTCAGTATTGCCTGCGCCAATTGTTGCATCGATAGCGGTAAGACCGCGCGCAAGGGCCGCGTCCAAAGTGTGCGCGAAAAGTGCGCGCCCGATCCCAAGCCGGGCGGCTGATGGTCGGATATGGGTTCCAATCACGCCCCACCCGACTGACACGCCGTAGGGGTTGTTTTCGACCGCATATTTCAGGGATTGGAACCCGAGCACGTGACCATTCGGGTCCGTGGCGATTGTACATCGTAATTGATCCGGGTGGCGAATATAGTGCCTTAGGGCAAAATCGACATCGTGGGCTTTGCGCCGCTTGCCAGCCAGGACCAGATCGTGAAGGACGCCAGCGACCCCTTCGGCATCGGTTTCGGATGCGGGTTTAAAACTCAGGTGGTCCGATCCCTTCACACCTGCAGTGCGATCTTGTGTCTTACCCGCCATGCAGGTGCCTCTGCTCCAACTCGCGTGCGAATTCGCTGAGACGCACCTGAAACCGCTTGCGAAACCTCGACTGCCCCAGCTTCATGGATTGCAACAGCAACCGTGCCGGCAGGGACTTGGCGGCCAGGGACATCTCGATGCTCAGGCGTGTCCGGCGCGGGGACAGGGCCAGAAAATCCACGGTCGTGAACCCGGTAATGCCCTTGCTGGCAGCGTCAAATCGCATTTGCGAAGGCCTGTCGAAATCAGTCATAACCACTGACATCTGACGCGGCTTTCCGCGCAGTTTGAACTCCGTATTCCACTCGGTTCCGGCAGTCACCGCTGCGCCACCGCCCAAACGGCGCACATCGATGCCGCGGCGCATTGCCATACGCTCGAACCGTTCGAAATCCGACACCATGTCGAATACCGATTGGATGGGGGCTTCGATATCTTCGCGCGCTGAAAACTGCATACTGACCTTTGCTGTCGTAATTACTGAGCCAATGTTTCCTCAGTCCAGAGTATCTGCAAGCCAGTTCTGAAGCAGAAAATGAGCGACTGCCCCCTTGCGCGCTGGCAATAGCCTAGGATGATCGCCTGCAAAGGCCTGCATCATTTCGGATTTGCTGACCCACATCGCCTCTTCTATTTCGACCGGATCGATCACGATGTCGCGTGACAACGCCTCACCTGCACACCCAAACATCAATGAGGCCGGAAACGGCCAGGGCTGGCTGGACAGGTACGAAACCGCACCCACCGGCACGCCCGCCTCTTCCATCACTTCGCGGCGCACTGCTGCCTCAAGCGTTTCGCCGGGCTCAACAAATCCCGCCAGCAAGGAGAACATCCCGTCAGGCCAGCCCGGAGACCGGCCCATCAGCACGCTGTCACCATGCGTGATCAACATGATCACAACCGGATCGGTGCGTGGAAAGTGCTGCCCGCCACAGGACGGGCAGCTGCGCTGCCATCCCCCCTGCGACACCTCGCTGGCGGCACCGCATCGGGCGCAATAGCGATGTGTTTCATGCCAGCCGATTATTGCCTTTGACGTTGCCGCCAGTTCCGCATCGCGCGCCGACAGCCGTGTCATGATCCGGCGCAGTTCGGCAAACACGTGGCCTTGCGGTAAATCAGGGTGTTGTTGTTCGGACTTGTCCACGAAGGCACCCAGACTGGTCAGATCCAGCCCCTCGGCTGTCCATGCGGAAATATCAACGGCAAACACGGGGGCGCTGTCAGCGCTCAGACCCAAAAACACCGGGGATTCAATGACGCCGCCGGGACCATTGCTAATCAGCGGGTGCGTCATCGGGATCATCGCAAGCTGGTCCAGCCCCTCACCCTGTACCAGCAGTTTTCCGCGCCATAGCAAGACACACTTCGCGGCCGGGTTGTGCATCGCCTCGGCCAGCTTGTTCGCATCTCCGCGATACTGCGCCGCCCGATCGAGGCCCGACCCCCCGAATGTTACCTGCTCTGCGTTTTTCATTGGATTTCCTTTTGGTCTTGCGCACAGGGCTGCCACGTCTCGGCCTGTGTTGCAATGGCTATTCAGGGACAGAAAATCCACCACCCTGCCGCTGAAAAGCCGCATGGTGGCCTCGGAAAAATCATCTAGAGTGAATTTTGATGGATTTAATCAATACCCACATTCAATAGCAGAATACTCAAAGTGAAGATCCCCTCCTCGACGCAGGTACAGCCCATTGGTGACAGTGGGAAAATTCGCATTCTGGCCACAACCGACCTGCATATGAACCTGACCGGTTTTGACTATTACACCGACACGCCAGACCAGACGATTGGATTGACGCGCACCGCCAGCCTGATCCGCGCTGCCCGACAAGAGGCCGAACGCGCGCTGGTGCTGATGTTGGACAACGGGGATTCGTTGCAGGGAACCCCAATGGGCGATTGGGCCGCCAAAAGTGGCACTGCCCATCCGATGATGACGGCGTTCGAAGCCCTGGATTATGACGTGATCGGGCTGGGCAACCATGATTTTGGGTTCGGGCTCGCGACATTGGGCAACATCCTGACGCAAGCCCCCTGCCCAGTTATTTGCAGCAACCTGTATCGCACGCATGGACCTCAGCCCTGGCAGCGGCACATGGTTCTGGACCGCACCGTGTCTTTGAACGGAGAAGACATTCCCGTTCGCATCGGCATCTTCTCGGTTCTTCCGCCGCAAACGACCTGTTGGGAGGCGCATAATCTGGATGACGATATCGTCGTCGAGGATATCCTGCTTGCGGCTAAATCCCTGACGCAGACATTGCGCGACGAGGGGTGTGATATCATCGTGGTGCTTGCTCATTCCGGCCTTGGGGGCAGCGAGCCGGTAGCCGGGATGGAAAACGCCGTGATCCCTCTGGCCGCGATCAAAGGCATCGATGCCATTGTGGCCGGGCACACCCACCTGACACTTCCAGGAGAGAGCCACGCCAATACCCCGATGGTCGATCACCTGACGGGGCTGGTACATGGAACGCCCATTGTCATGCCGGGATCAGCGGGCTCTTACCTGGGGGTTATCGATTTGGCCGTGACCGCCGGGCTGGACGGCAAAGTGCGAATCCGGGATAGCCGCGTCGAACTGCGCCCGGTTATCAGCAACGGCACAGCCGTCGGGGAAGACCGTGAAATTGCGGGCTTGTGTGAGGTGGCGCATCGTATGACCCGTCAATCCGTTGCGGCACCGGTGGCACATATCCCGGATACATTGCACAGCTATTTCAGTTGCTGTGCGCCGGATCGCGGGCTGAACCTTGTAGCTGCGGCGCAAGCCGCCGCACTGCGCCCGCTTTTGCAGGGAACAGACCTGGCGGATCTGCCGATTCTGTCGGTTGTTTCGCCTGCCAAATCCGGCGGGCGCTCAGGCCCCCGCCATTATACCGAGGTACCCGCCGGAGAAATATGTTTGCGCCATGTCGCGGATCTGCATGTGTTTCCCAACGAGCTGCGCGCAATCCGGATCAGCGGCGCGCATCTGCTGGACTGGTTGGAGATGTCGGCCAGCGTATTCAACCAGTTAAAGCCCGGTTCCGAGCCCGAACTGATCAACGCTGAACGGGCCGGGTACAATTTCGACATCGTGTTTGGACTGTCTTATCAGATCGACCCCACTCAGCCGCCTCGATACGATGCGCAGGGGAAAATGATCCATCCAGACCACAGGCGGATCAGCGATCTGACATATACAGGCCGCCCCGTACGACCGGAGCAGATGTTCGTTATGGCGCTGAACAATTACCGCGCCAGCGGAGGCGGGCATTTCCCGCATGCGACAACGTCTGAGTTCATCAGCCTGCCACCGCTGAGCATCAAGGACCTTGTGCGGGATTACCTGGCGCAGCACCTTCCGCCCGATCCGATCGTCACGCAGCCCTACCCGTTCTCGCTGATGCCGCAGCGGGGCGTGACAACAATTCTTCGAACAGGTCCGGGCGCCCCGAAATATTTGGATGAGTTGCGCAGGTTCGATCCCGTGTTGCTGGGCTCGGATGGCAGGGGATTTGAACGCATCCGCCTGACGCTCTGACGGGTTGTCTTTTCCCGTTGCCTTCCCTATATCCGGACTCGAGAGGTTGGCGCGGGCGAGCGCCTCGCCAACCTGGTCAGGTCCGGAAGGAAGCAGCCACAACGAGCCCCGCTTGGGTCGATGTCCAACCTCTCACTTCGTGAACCACAGCCACAGGAGGGCTTTATGATTGTAGTGAAAACCCTTCGGGCAGGCTGGTTCTGATTCACCGGAATCACCGGACTGCCTGAACACACGACCTGCGGATGCGCGCTTGCCATCCGTTGGCATTGCTGTTTCTGAAAACAGGCAGATAAATGTCTTATACGCTTTCGGACCTGGGATGGTCCTCTTACTTTGCCGCGCAGCATGCGGTTTTTCCTTCTGACACGCCCTTTCGTATCGCATCGGTACATCGGGACCGTCTGATCGGGCTGAGCCCGGATGGTGATATCCCTTTGCTGACACCGGATAATCCGACCGGTTCATATGCCGTTGGGGATTGGGTCCTCGCCGACGCCGAAAACCGCGTGCGTCACATTCTGGACCGGCGCAGCCTGCTGCAACGCAGGGCTGCCGGTACAGGTGCCGCAACACAACTGATAGCAGCCAATGTCGATGTGTTGTTCATCGTCAGCTCGTGCAACGCCGATTTCAACCTGCCCCGGCTGGAACGTTATCTGGCGCTGGCACATCAGGCCGGATGTTATCCTGTCGTTGTCCTGACGAAAGCTGACCAGTCGGATGACCCCGGCAGTTTCTCGGGACAAGTGCAATCTCTGGACCCTTTTTTGTCGGTACTGGCGATCAATGCGCTGGACCCGGCAGATATCGAAAAGGTTCTGGCATGGTGCCCCAAAGGCCAGACCGGCGCGCTGGTCGGGTCGTCGGGCGTGGGTAAAACGACGCTCAGCAACGCCATGACGGATCAAAACCTCGCCACCTCTGGAATTCGCGAAGACGACGCACGGGGCAGGCACACGACAACGGTGCGCGCGTTGCACCGGATGGGTAACGGTGGCTGGCTGATTGACACGCCGGGAATGCGCGCATTGCGTTTGTTGGACGCTCAGGACGGGATCGACAACGTGTTCTCGGACATCACAGAGCTTGGCCAAAGCTGCCGCTTTTCGGATTGTCAGCACGAGACCGAGCCCGGCTGTGCCGTGCAGAACGCAATAGGCAAGGGCGTTCTTGATCCGGCGCGGCTGGACCGTTGGCGCAAGCTGCGGCGCGAAGATCAGCGAAACTCGGAAACCGTTGCGCAATCGCGGGCGCGGGACAAGGCGTTCGGCAAGATGGTCCGCGGTGTCATGCAGGACAAGAAGCTTCGCAAACGGCCATAGCTGCAAGGTGTTATGGAAAACCTGCGTCGCGTCTGATCAGGCGATCAGGCGCGGCCAGACCGCTGCATTGCGCCGGGCAAATGCGCCTATGTGACCAATCTCCGGCAGCCCAAATTCGGCAGGCTTCAGAAGGTGGCGTCTGGCCCCGGGGCCATACAGATCGGCAAGGCGCCAAACCGCCTCGGGCGGAACCATCTGGTCGTCTTCGAACGTGTACAGATCCACAGCTGTTCCAGAACTGCCCCAATGCGCATCAGGCAAATTCTGCCCGATCTCGGGAACGTAGCTAAGAGGAGCTGTGCACCATTTGCGCCATTGCCAGTAGACCGAGGCGGGCAGGTCCGAGCCAAACCCGATTGCTTTGCCAGGCAGATAGCCAAGCGCCCGCACCATCAGCGGTGCATGGCCATACCAAAACAGCCCCGCCAGCCCCCGATAGGGCCATGGGTGATCTTTCAAAGTCACCAGCCCCGAACACACACAGATCATACGGTCAATCTGGTTGATATCCGGCTGCACCGGCCCCAGCATCGCACCGACCGAATGGCCGATGGTCCAGTGCTGCGCCTTTGGAAACCGCCTGCGCATCTCGGCCCGTGCCGCCGGCATATCGATCAATGCCCAATCCGCCATTGTAGCACGCGCGTCTTTCAGGCGGCCGACCAACGAAAGCCCGTAGTCCCGATAGTCATAGGTCAGGCAAGCCATCCCCCGCTTGGTAGCCAGCCATCGCGCAAAATGGCGATAATAGTCACGCGGCACACCTGTAGCACTGTTCAGCACAACAACGGTTTCCGGCTCACCCACAGGCCGGTACAACCGCGCCGACAAGGTCACGGACCCTGACGGAAAGCTGAAATCTTCGATCAACACCGTCTGTTCCGTATCCAACATGATCCCCGGCTTTCACTGAAACAATCGGTTTGCCTGCCTTCAATGCCGACGACACTAGGCCGGAACATAATCCGCATCCAGCATGACCAAACGTCCGGCCTAAAGATCGGCTTGACTCGGAACGCGATCAGACGCTAGCGGTTGTGTGATGGTTTCCGGCCCCCACAAGAGGTCGGGATGAAAAGGGAACACGGTGCGGTTTGTCTGGTCACGCAGGCATCAACCAAGTCCGCGACTGCCCCCGCAACTGTAAGCGTTAAGCAATGCCGAAATACCACTGGCCTATGGGCTGGGAAGGTCGGCAGAGCAATGACCCGCAAGTCAGGAGACCTGCCATCGGAACTGAAACCGAAACTCGGGCGGGGTGTCCGGGCAGGTCCTGACGGCGAAATGCTGTCCCACCTGCCCCAATATTCCAGCCCACCACGCGCGGAGGGCGCAGGATGATCTGGAAGACAAAGTCACACGAATACAGCGCAACAGTGTGCCAGCGTACGGGCAAAACCTGCCCGGCTTTGGCGCGACTGGCCCGCTCGATTTCCGAAGCCATGGCGCAGGCGGTTTCGGCCACCAGCGAGGATTTCGAATTTGAAGGCAGCAGCGCGCTATCACATTGCGCGGAAGGGTGCATGGCAACGATCCGAGCGCGATCCGACAGCGTTCGCGTTTTCTGCGGGGCGCACCCTGATACGGCAATTCGGGACCTTGATGCCTATGCCGATTTGATCTTCGGACCTACATTCAGCACGCTGCCCTCGGGCATTGTCGCGAACCCGCCTTGCGCCATGATCGAGGTTTCAACGATCCGGCCTCGGAAAACCGGCTACGCACCCCAGCAGCTGTCAGCTTGATCCCACTTCCACCTGTGCCGGGGTGATCCGGGACGCCCAGGCCAGCTGCGCATCGGTTTCGACAGCGCAGGGGCGCACGGCCCGCAGGCGGTCCAGTGCGTCGCTGGCGCGTTCACCGCATTCAACCATCAGTCGCAGAACAATCATCCCGGATCTGCCGCACCCCCCACGGCAATGCACAAGAACCCGGCCACCGCCCGACAGCGCATGTCGGGCCGTGGCGCCGACCTCTGGCCAGGCCTTCTGAACCGCCTGCGTCGGTGCTCCAAAATCTTCGATCGGCAGGTGAACCCACCGGCTGGCACGGCTTTGGATGTCGCTGCCAAAGTGCTGCGCGCCATCCTGAAGCATTTCAACATCCGTCGTCATTGAAATCACAAGGCCCGGTTTCCACGCCGCAATCATATCCAGATCGCCGACGTAATCCCCGCCACGCCCGGGCATTGAAGTAAGGGCAAGCGTTCCGCCTCCGACCTGCAGAGCAAAAATGACCAGCTGCGACATGAAGTGCGTCCTCCCCCAAGGTACTCTTTAAGAAATGAGCCATTAAATCCGCTGGACCAGTTTAGTTGGAAACCAGCCCGTTTCTGAAACAAAAAATCATCACGCCCCACAGTGGACGCGGACTGCCGCCGCCACTACGCTGTGCCGAAGCACCGAATCCGAGCGAGTAGACATGACAGACACGCCCAGCCCCGCCTATCAGGTTCTCGCCCGCAAATACCGCCCGGAAACCTTTGCCGACCTGGTGGGTCAGGATGCCATGGTGCGCACCCTGAAAAACGCTTTTGAAGCCGACCGGATTGCGCAGGCCTTTGTCATGACCGGCATTCGCGGAACGGGTAAAACCACCACGGCACGGATCATCGCCAAGGGCATGAACTGTATCGGACCGGATGGAACCGGAGGGCCGACAACAGAGCCTTGCGGTCAGTGCGAGCATTGCATCGCGATCATGGAAGGCCGCCATGTCGATGTGATGGAAATGGATGCCGCCAGCCGTACCGGCGTCAACGATATCCGCGAGATCATCGACAGTGTTCGCTATCGCGCAGCCAGCGCGCGCTACAAGATCTACATCGTCGACGAGGTTCACATGCTCTCGACCAGCGCATTCAACGCGCTGCTCAAGACGCTCGAGGAACCGCCCGCACATGTGAAATTCATCTTCGCGACCACCGAGATTCGCAAAGTGCCGGTCACGGTTCTGTCGCGGTGTCAGCGCTTTGACCTGCGCCGGATCGAGCCCGAAGACATGATCGGCCTGCTGCGCAAGATCGCCGGGGCCGAGAGCGCGCAGATCGCCGACGATGCGCTGGCGCTGATCACCCGCGCTGCAGAAGGGTCGGCCCGGGACGCGACCTCACTGCTGGATCAGGCGATTTCACACGGGGCTGGCGAGACGACCGCCGATCAGGTCCGTGCGATGCTGGGTCTGGCGGATCGTGGTCGTGTTCTGGACCTGATGGACATGATCCTGCGCGGTGACGCGGCAGGGGCGCTCACTGAACTGAGCGGACAATATGCGGAAGGCGCGGACCCTCTGGCCGTGCTGCGCGATCTGGCCGAAATCACGCATTGGGTGTCCGTCGTAAAGATCACACCTGACGCGGCCCAGGACCCGACGGTTTCCCCCGACGAACGCACACGGGGCCAGCACATGGCCGAGGCCTTGCCGATGCGGGTTCTGACCCGGATGTGGCAAATGCTGCTGCAGGCGCTGGAGGAAGTCTCTGCCGCGCCCAACGCGATGATGGCCGCCGAAATGGCTGTTATCCGACTGACGCATGTCGCCGATTTGCCCAGCCCCGAAGAGCTGATCAAACGGCTGCAAGACGCCCCACCTTCGCCACCCGGCGGGCCGGGCGGGGGCATGTCAATGTCCCGGCAGGCCCCGGTGGCAACGCAATCCAACGCGACCCCGCCGCCTGCCTATGCATCGCCCCCGCGCGGCGCGGGTGGCGCACCGGTTGCCGCGCTGGCGCAGGATGCCCAGACGGCCCTGGCCCGCTATCCAACCTTCGGGCATGTGGTGGAACTGATCCGCACAAACCGCGATGTGAAACTGCTTGTCGAGGTGGAAAGCGGCATGCGCCTTGTGTCGTACCAGCCCGGCCGGATCGAATTCACCCCGACGCCTCAGGCACCGTCGGATCTGGCGTCGCGATTGGGCTCTGCCCTGCAACGCTGGACTGGCAATCGGTGGGCCGTCTCCATTGTCTCGGACGGGGATGCCGCGACCATCGCGGAAGTGCGGGACCGGGCCGAACTGGCCCTGAAAGCCGAGGCCGAAGAACACCCGCTGGTTCAGGCCGTGCTGACGCAGTTCCCCAAGGCGAGGATCATAAGGATCGAAACACCTGAACAGCGTGCCGCCAAGGTTGAGACTGAGGCCCTTCCCGAAGTCGAAGATGAATGGGACCCCTTCGAAGAGGATTAGCCCTAAGCTTGTGGGTCCAAGTTTCAAGAAACCGGCATACTCACGCCCCTCCACGATACAACTGAGGGTGGGAATGCAGGCGCATGACTGATCGGTCGGCGACGCTCTGATCAGGACAGGCGGGAGACCTCTTGTGCCGCCTGCCTGCGGTCCGTATTTAGAACCAAACAGAAACACAGGAGACGACTGATGCTGAAAGGACTCGGCGGGCTTGGCGGACTGGGCGACATGGCCAAGATGATGAAATCCGCACAAGACCTGCAAACCAAGATGACCGAAATGCAGGAAGAGCTGAACAACATGATGGTTGTCGGCGAATCCGGTGCGGGGCTGGTCAAGGCAACGGCCACAGCCAAGGGTGAACTCAAGGGGCTGGACATCGATCCGTCGATATTCAACGGCGACGACAAGGAAGTGGTCGAAGACCTGATCCTGGCCGCCATCAAGGACGCTCAGGCTAAAGCTGCCGAACGTTCACAGGAAGAAATGGGCAAGCTGACCGAAAGCATGGGCCTGCCGAAGGACATCAAGCTACCGTTCTGAGCTTCATCTTTTCCCAAATACTCCCGCCGGAGGCTCCCTCCGGTGCAAAGCAGGGCAGGCCATGGGCACGAACAGCGAAATCGACAATCTGATCGACCTGATGGCCAAACTGCCGGGGCTCGGCCCGCGCTCGGCCCGCCGTGCGGTGCTGCATCTGATCCGCAAACGCGCTCTGCTTCTGACGCCCCTGTCAGACGCCATGCAGCAAGTGGCCATCACCGCCCGCGAATGCCTGAATTGCGGCAACGTGGGCACCACGGATATCTGTGACATCTGCAATAGCGAGGCCCGAGCGACCGGCGAACTCTGCGTGGTCGAGGACGTCGCCGACCTCTGGGCGATGGAGCGGTCAGGGGTCTTCAAAGGCCGCTATCACGTGCTGGGTGGCACGCTGTCCGCACTGGACGGCATCGGCCCCGACGAACTGCGCATTCCCCGCCTCAGGGATCGGGTTCTGGCCGAAGGGATCACCGAAGTGATCCTTGCCCTGAACGCCACTGTCGACGGTCAGACCACCGCCCATTACATCGCGGACCAGCTGGAAGGTCAGGTGCGCCTGACCTCACTGGCGCAAGGCGTGCCCATCGGCGGAGAGTTGGATTATCTGGATGATGGGACGATTACGGCGGCGCTCAGGGCGCGTAAGGAAATTTAGGTCAGCATTTATAAATCAACGTCCCTAAAAAAGAGTCAGCAAGAACGGCGTCTCCAACGGTATTCAATTCAGGTACATATATTGCACAAATATCCAGATCTTATTGTACTGCGACATGGCGAAACGGAATGGAACACATTCGGGAAGTTCCAAGGGCGCATGAATTCCCCGTTGACGGAAATTGGCAAGTCTCAGGCCCGGAAGCAAAATGAGATACTCAGGCGAATACCGAATGCACCTTCGCGCGTTTTCGTCAGCCCGCAAGAGAGAGCAGTGCATACCGCCCGCTTAGCAACGACGCCTCATCATGAGTTGATATATGATGAACGGCTTATGGAAATCGCGTTTGGGCAATGGGAAGGCGCAACGCGTGATTTCATCCGAGAGCAAATCGATTGTTCCTATGAAAGCTATCATTGGTTCTTCCGCAGCCCGGGTGGGGAAAGCTTCGATGATATCTACGATAGAGTACACTCATTTCTGAAGGAACAAGATGAGCCTTCGATCATAGTAACCCACGGCGTCACGTCTTTGGTGCTAAGAGGGCTTTGGTTGGGTCTCGATCTGGACAATTTGCTACAGCTACCGCGAACTCAGGGTTGCGTGTTTCATCTTTCAAACGGAGTTGAAACCATAGTGACCTGAGCAAATGGTTTGGGTTCGGAACTCATGTTGCACTCATCATCGTTGCCAGAACAGTCACGGTGATAAAAAAGCGACTTTGGATGACCATCGAACTACTCTAAGGATGGGTAAATTCAGCGATTTATTTGGAGCCGCCCATGACCCGCCTTCTCGCCTTTACCTTCGCCGCCTTCACCGCAACCGCTGCCCTGTCGCAGGAACTGGTCGACAAGGGCTTTGTCGAAGGCTGGAACATCATGATGGACCCCGCGCTTGGGAACGGGTGTCTGATCCAGACGGTCTATCAGGACCTCTCGGTCGTGCGGCTGGGCTATGACGCATTGGATAATCGCGGGTACTTCGCCGTTTACAACAAGGCCTGGGGCAATATTGAACAGGGTAAAAGCTATCCCATCCGGTTCGAACTGGACGGCAAGAGCTTTGATGCAACCGCTATCGGGTTCAATGAACGCAAAGTGCCCGGTGCGACGGTTTTTTTCACCGACCGGAATTTCGTCACCGCGATTGCCCAGAACAAGACGATGACGGTTTACAATCCCGCAGGTGAGGTGGTGATGGCGATTGATCTGAAAGGCACCGCCAAGGCGCTGGACTATGCGCGGGACTGCCAGAACAAAAAACTTTAACGAATCGGATCGAACAGCGCGTCCTTGGCGGTGCAGTCGCGGATCACATCGCGGCCGCATGGCACCGGATCAAGATCGCGCGACAGGCACAGGCGGACCTCTTCGATATAGCCCTTTTTGCAGGTGACCGTGATCATATCGCGCTCAAGCCCCGGATTGGCCTTCAAAAACGCATCCTCAACCACCGAAGCCGGCAGTTTGACGGATGCGTCCAGCTTGCGGAAGAGCTGCGGGCGTTCGACCGCATCATAGGCACGCCGGGACAGGGCGAAATAGTCGGGCGCAGATAGCCCCGAACAGGTGCCGTGTTTCTTCCACTGATGCCATGCAAGGCCAGCACTACCCTGAATATCTTCCATTTCCCGCGTCATGCGGCGCGATGGCGGCGCCTCGGGTGAGCGGCAGAAGGATGGCCAGCCCTGATGAAATTGCGGCCAGAGCCCGTGCAGGATCCATCCGTGGTCGTGCCGGTCGTCGCATTGGTCTGACCCGCGCGCGTCCCCTTCCCGGGCGCACCAATTGGGCGACCAGCTAAGCGACAAGACGTAATAGTCGAACTCACCCGCTTTTTCACCATCGGCCAGCGCTACCATCGCGCTGAAAACCCACAATACGACCCAGCGCATTCGCCTCTTCCCTTCTTGCTGCGTGGCGACTATATACGGGCCAAGTTCCCCGACAACGGAAACCTGCCCCAAAACCAAGGGGCCGCCGAATTCCGGCGACGGGAAAGATGTATGTATAGGAGACGGGCTGATGGCAAAACCGCTTATGGCCAAGGCAACCGCCGTATGGCTGGTGGACAACACCACGATCAGCTTCAAGCAGATCGCGGATTTCGTAGGGATGCACGAACTGGAAGTGCAGGGCATCGCCGATGGTGATGTGGCCGCAGGCGTAAAGGGCTTTGACCCAATCGCAAACAACCAGCTGACCCAGGATGAGATCGACGCCGCGCAGAACAACCACCTGCACAAGCTGAAGCTCAAGTTCAACCCGGCGGCATCCGGCGAAGAAAAGCGCCGTGGCCCGCGTTATACCCCGCTGTCCAAGCGTCAGGACCGTCCGAACTCGATCCTGTGGCTGGTCAAGTTCCACCCCGAACTCAGCGACGGCCAGATCGCCAAGCTGGTCGGCACCACCAAGCCGACCATCCAGTCGATCCGCGAGCGCACGCACTGGAACATCTCGAACATGCAGCCGATCGACCCGGTTGCGTTGGGCCTGTGCAAACAGTCCGAACTGGATGCGATCGTGCAGAAGGCAGCTGCCAAGAAAGCGGCCGAAGGCGGCGTGATGAGCGATGACGAGCGTCGCAAGCTGGTTTCGACCGAGCAGTCGCTGGAAATGGACGCTGCGCCGAAAATCCCGACCGCGATCGAAGGTCTGGAAACCTTCTCGCTGTCCGATGATCGGTCGGATGACAAAGACGACGAGCCTATCATCGACGCCGACAGTTTCTTCAACCTGCCCAAAGGCGGGGCGGATGATGAAGACGAGGATGATCCTCGTTTGTAACAGACAATCAGCCCCGGTCGGAACGGCTGGGGCTTTTTTGACGGACTTGTCATGCTGAGCATTCTTTCCGCGATTTTCGGTCCGCACCGCGCCGTAACGATCTATGCCTTTCTCAGGACTTGGGGGCTGGGTCTGGCGGGTGGTGTTGTCATGATCGCCATCGTCACCACCTTGTTTCTGCTGGGGGACGAAGGCGAACATGAGCACGAGGCTTTTTTGATCGTACCGGTTCTGTCCGCAACCCCGGTGAACGGGGACCTGAAGAACGGCGTCGTAGCCTCGGTTCGCCTGCCCGATGGATCGGCCACGTCGATCACGTCGACCGAATCGCAGATTTCACAAACCGTAGGAACGACGGCCTGCGTGGAAAAACGCATCTACGTGAAAAGCGGTGAAGCCCGGTATCGGTTCAAACTGCCCCGTCTCTGCGAGTCCGGTTGATCAAGATTCCAGACCAAACAAAGCCGCCTATGATGACGCCGGGCGGCTTTTTCGTTCATACGACCTGAAAGATGATACCTGCGATTATTGCGCCCCCCACGCCAAGGCTCAGGTAGGTGACAAACACGCGTGGTTTGACCAATGACCAGACTGCGGCCATCGCCGGAATGGAACTGACGGCACCCGCAACCATGAACGACATCGCAGCCCCTGCGGTCATGCCCTGTTCGATCAGACCTGCCAGCAGCGGCGGCGCGACATAGGAATTCAGATAGGCTGGCATCCCCACCAGTGCGGCAACGATGATCGGCAGCACGCCTTCTCCGCCAACGACGCCAGCGATGAGGTCCGCAGGCACATAGTTGACCAAAAGCGCCTCGAGCACATAGGCCAGTGCCAGCCACTTGAGCAGGAACAGCCCGTTGTGTACGAAATCCGAACGGAACCGAACCCGGCGTTCGGGCTCTTGCCAGAACTTCCAGACCGGCTTGTCATCCGCTTTCGGACCACATCCGCAGCACCCTGCAGGCTTGTATTCGCGCAAGGGCTGAGCAAACGCGCCCTGCCGCATCAGCCACCGAACCGCGAACCCGCCGAAGAGGCCAAGCGCAACGGCGGCAACCGCCTTGCCGATCGCAAAGGGCCACCCCAGTGCAGCAGCCGTAATCAAAAGCGTCGGTGGGTCGATCAATGGCGAGCTGAGCCAGAACGCCATCACGGCCGACAGGGGCGCTCCGAGTGCAAGCAAGCCCGCAATAAAGGGAATGACTTCGCAAGAACAAAACGGTGCGAGGCCGCCGAACAGGGCGGCCAGAAAGATCATCCGGGTCTCGCGCCCTTCAAAAGCGCGCGCCACCATCACCTCGGCCCCGGTTGCCTTGAGGTATGACAACAGAAGCACGGCAAACAGGATGTATTGTCCTGTATGCGCCAAGGCCCTGACTGCAAAACTCACAACCTCAGTCAGGTTGCCGGGGTCGAGAACGGCCACCGCCACAAGAATGACGACAATCAATGCCCAGGGCGTCTTGATCATCTCCATCGCGCCTTTGGCGGTCAGTCGGGGGGATTGCGTCAATTCAGCCATCGTTGGCCGCCTTTCCAACCGCGTCAGCGCAGCATTCACTGAGAATGAACTGCGCCAGCGTCTTCAATTCGTCATAACAGGCCCGGTTGATGGTGGTGCGACCGATCTTTTCCTGCTCAACCACACCTCCGGCTGCAAGAAACCGCAGGTGGTGCGCCAAAGTCGACGGGGCAATCCCTGTCCGGTTCTGGATTTCGCCAACAGTCAGACCGGCCTCACCAGCCCGCACCAGTGTCTTGAGAACTTTCAGCCGGGCTTCCGAGCCCATGGCGGAAAATCCGGCAGCAGCGGTTTCCCACATGAGTCGCCTCCATTAAACTATATTTCTAGTTTTTTAGTTTTATAAAAGATCCTGGTCAACCCACCTTGGGAAAATTTTCCATGACGCTGTAAGTCCAGATTGCCCCCGCCTTAAGTCCAACCTATAAGCAGGCATGGGGATATCGGTCGAAACATTCTTTCTTGAGCTCAACGGTCAGGGTACGTTGCAGGCCCAGATCCAGCAGATGATTGCAGAGGGCATTCTGTCCGGTCGCTTTCATGTCGGGGAAAAACTGCCATCCTCGCGAAAGCTGGCCACACATCTGGGTGTCAGCCGCATCACGGTGACGCTGGCTTATACCGAGTTGCTGGCCAATGATTATCTGACGGCAAAGGGCCGGTCAGGATATTACGTCTCGCAAAACGCGCCGGTTCCGCCCAAATACTCGCCCGTGCAGCGCGGCACGGAATCTGTCGACTGGGACAGGGCACTGGCGCGCCGCTTTCTGGACAGCGACGTCCTGCCGAAACCCAGCAACTGGCGCGAATACCGCTATCCGTTCATCTACGGTCAGGCCGACCGGACCCTGTTTGATCACGCCAACTGGAGATTGTGCGCGGTTCGCGCATTGGGGCACAAAGACTTCGATTCGCTGACAGGGGATTACGTGGATCAGGATGATCCGTTGTTGATCGAGTTCATCGCGCGCCACACCCTGCCGCGCCGTGGTATCGTTGCCCGCCCCGAAGAGATCTTGATCACCCTGGGCGCGCAGAACGCGCTTTGGCTGGCCTCTCGCATTTTGCTGACTCACAATCGCACGGCCGTAATCGAAGATCCCTGCTACTACGCGCTGCGAAGCCTTTTGAACCACTGGGACTGCGCTGTGACGCCCCTGAGCGTCGATCGCGACGGCTTGCCACCGGAGGCGATCCCCGACGAAGCGGATGTCATCTTTACCACCCCCAGCCATCAAAGCCCGACAACCGCGACGATGCCGGTCGACCGCCGCAACAAGCTACTGGATCGGGCACGCGATCTGGATGCAATGGTTGTCGAGGACGACTATGAATTCGAGATGGCCTTTCGCAGCGCACCTTCGCCTGCACTCAAGTCCATGGATCGGGATGGGCGCGTGATTTACGTGGGCAGTTTTTCCAAATCGCTGTTCCCGGGATTGCGGCTTGGATATATGGTCGGGTCCGAACCTTTCATCCGCGAAGCACGTGCGCTTCGCTCGTTGGTCCTGCGCCACCCTCCGGGTCATATTCAGCGCACGGCAGCGTATTTTCTGTCATTGGGCCATTACGACGCGCAGATCCGACGTATGTCGAAAGCCCTGCAAGAGCGGCGCGATGCGATGGACAAAGCCATCGAGGAAAGCGGGCTGACAGTGGCCGGGCGGGGTGTAATGGGCGGCTCTTCAATGTGGATGTCGGCCCCTGAGCACGTCAACACAACGCAGCTTGCGCTAAAGCTACAGAACCAGAGTGTTCATATCGAACCGGGTGCTCCGTTTTTCTCGGGGCCCGACAGGCCACAGAACTTCTACCGCCTCGGGTACTCTTCTATTTCGACCAACCGCATAGGCCCCGGCGTTGAACTTATCGCGGAAGCCATCCGGTCTGCCTGAGATCGCACTGGACATATTCCGCAGACGCGTCTGGCCCTAACGCAGGTCGCACCCTTACGCCAAAACCATATCAACCCCCGGGCCCCGGTGCCCGGTTTCCTCACTCTTGCTTGGAGAGCACCCCTATGAAGATGACGACGGAAGAGGCCTTTGTTAAGGTTTTGCAGATGCATGGTATTGAGCATGCGTTTGGGATCATTGGCTCGGCGATGATGCCGATTTCGGACCTGTTTCCG
>NZ_JBQFZG010000018.1:0-68451 GCF_056542125.1 Ruegeria sp. AF1 | reverse complement strand
AAAAACTCAAGAACCCGCCGGTCACATATCTCCGGCGGTTTCCTTCTCCCCAAGAACCCGCTCCGCAAAGTCCATAAACGCCCGTATGATCTTGACGTCACGACGCTGGGACGATGTGCTCTCAGTAGTCAATCTTTCTTTTGCAATGAAACAGGTGGAGCATCGGAGGGTTCCTTCACACCGGCTTGCCCGAAATATCACGTGACCTGATCTGCCCTGATGAGACAGAGCGCCTAGTCCGACCCTGCGATAACTACTTCGATATCATTTTTATCGAGCATGTCCTGGATATTGGCAGGAGGACGGCGGTCGGTAAAAAACACATCAATTCCGGCCATGTTGTGAAGAGATATCGGAGCCCGCTTGTTGAATTTTCCGCTGTCGGCAACGACGATGCGCACTTGCGCATTTTCAGCCGCAGCACGTGCGATATTGGCTTCTTCGAGATCATGCAGCATAAAGCCCAAATCTCCATTCACGGCTCCAACCGAAAACACTGCCAACTGTACGTTGAAACGCTTCACAAGATCCAATGCCTCTGCACCGAAAGCACCCCCATCATGGGCGCGCAATTCTCCACCGGCCAGAAACACCCGGTTGTTGTTGTGCTTTGACAACGTGTAAGCGACGAAAACCGAATTGGTAACCACAAACAGGTCTTTATGTTTCCGCAACGCAAGCGCGACGTAGGCGGTTGTCGAACCGATATCCAGAAATAAGGAGTCCCCGTCGCTAATTGTATTTGCGACTGCCCGGGCTATTGCTTCTTTCGCATGCGCTTGCGTTCCCAAGCGGTTTTCAAAAGGTGGTTCTATTGCGTCTTCGCTAAGATGTACGCCGCCATGAACCTTCCGCACGATCTTGCGCTCTTCCAGTGCCTTGACGTTACGCCGGATCGTTTCATTGGAAACATTCAGTTTTTGAGCCAAGAGTCTGACCCTGCACGACCCGCCCGCATGTTGCAGCTCTCGAAGGATTTCTTCTTCGCGCTGATTTGTGGTTTTTCGTGGCTTTAACATGCGACCTCCTGAAAGGGGGATACGGCAGTCATCCCAATAAAACAATATTGCTCCCAATACGGTGCCATTCGGGGCTTTGTGTGCGAATTATAACGAATTATCGTGGAGAAATGTGGTTTTTATTGACGTAGTTGTCAGATTGGCGCAGCATGGAAGTGTAATAAACGAAAAACACTCAAAAAGCCACATTCAGGGAGCACAACATGATCAGGAAATTCAATACACTACACGCAATAGCGTTAGTCGCTGGCGTAACTGCTTCGGCTTCTTGGGCCGTCGAATCGACGGACCCTATCAAACTGACGCTGCATGATTGGTCAGGACAGCTGATCAACACCAAGATAATGGGAGCAATCCTTCAAGAGGCAGGGTACAACGTTGAATATGTTCAGGCGGACTATATCGCTCAGTTTGCGGGCCTGAAGACAGGTGATCTACATCTGGCAATGGAAATCTGGGAAACCACCGGGCGTGAAGCGCTGGACGAAGCCACCGCCTCTGGCAACGTGGTGAACGTTGGTGAAACCGGTCTGATGGCGATCGAAGAATGGTGGTACCCAGCTTACATGAAAGACCGCTGCCCAGGCCTGCCAAACTGGGAAGCTTTGAAAGACTGCGCAGGGGAATTTGCCACCGCTGAAACCTCGCCAAATGGGCGCTATGTCGGTGGACCTGTGACCTGGGGCGGTTTCGACGACGAGCGCGTCGAAGCATTAGAGCTAGAGTTTGAAGTTGTCCACGCAGGCACGGATGCAGCGCTTTTTGCAGAACTGGAATCTGCATATCAGCGTGAAGATCCGATCATGCTTTGGGTCTATGTTCCACACTGGGCCCCGGCCAAATATGACGGCGAATTCGTGGAGTTTCCGCCATATTCGCCCGAGTGCTACAGCGACCCGTCAGTTGGTGTGAACCCGGATTTGGCCTATGACTGCGGAAAACCGCGTGGTCCGATCTGGAAGGCTGCTTGGGCTGGCCTGCAAGAGAAGTGGCCGGGCGCGTATGACATCATCGAAGCCTATAACATCAATAACGACGAGATGAGCGCCATGGTCGGCAAAGCCGATCTGGACGGTGTGGATATTGATGCAGTTGTCGCGGATTGGATGGAGACGAACAAAGACCGTTGGTCTGGCTGGATCTCTAAATAATCTGCTTGGCCGAAGCGGTTACCCCGCTCTCCTCTACCGCTTCGGTCTTCTTCCGTCTCAGTACCGGACACCACAGATGACCCCCACAACAAAACTGTCCTGCCGAAACGTTTGGAAGCTTTATGGTTCAAACGCCGAGACCCTTCTCGCGCAAAATCCGAACCCATCTGCAGATGACATTCGAAATGCGGGTGTTATCGGAGCGGTACGCAATGCCAATATTGAAATCGTTGAAGGTGAAATTTTCATCATCATGGGCCTGTCCGGTTCAGGCAAATCAACCCTGGTTCGTTGTCTGTCCAGGTTGATCGAACCCACGAGCGGAGAGGTTCTGTTCGACGACGCCGACCTGCTGCGCGCCAGCGAAAAAGAAATGATTGAAATTCGCCGGCACAAGATGGGCATGGTGTTTCAGCATTTTGCCCTGCTGCCGCACCTGACCGTGTTGCAGAATGTGATGTTCCCCCTGACCATTCAGGCTACGCCCAAACACGAGGCCGAAGCAAAGGCGAGAGACGTGGTGGAACTGGTCGGACTGAAGGGGCGTGAAGACTACTATCCACGAGAGCTCTCGGGTGGTCAGCAACAGCGTGTGGGCATTGCCCGATCATTGGTGACAGAGCCCGATCTGTGGTTTCTGGACGAACCTTTTTCGGCCCTCGATCCGCTGATCCGTCGCGAAATGCAGGACGAATTTCTGCGACTACAGGAACGGTTGCATAAGACTATTGTCTTTATCACGCACGACTTTGAAGAAGCCGTTCGCTTGGCAGACCGCATCGCCATTATGAAGGACGGTGAAGTCATCCAGATTGCCACCCCAGAGGAACTGGTGATGAATCCAGCGACAGATTATGTGGCTGAATTCACGCGGCATATTCCGCGCTCCAAGGTTTTGACGGTTGGTGGTGTAATGACCGTCGGCGCTGCGGGTAAGGGTGAGCCCATTGTGCAATCAACCCGCGTCTCGGCCGTGGCGGAACGGATCATCACCGCAGATGCACCAATTCCCGTGACAGACAGCAATGGTCTGGTTATTGGCGCCATTGATCGCAAGGCTGTGGCCCATGTGCTATTCGGTGAAGGGGACGCGGTATGAGCCGCCTGTCCCGCAGCCAGCTTGTCATTCTACTGCTTGTCGGACTGACAATCCTGCTGGGGTATTTCGGCAGTAACCTGGGAAAAGCGCTGGATGCGCGCTGGATCACCAAATTCCCGTCGGCTTGGGTCGTCCCGTTCAAAACTTATATTTCATCTGCGATGTCCTGGTTGATCGAGGATGCAGCAATCGGCCCAGTTTCGTTCACCGACGTTACCCGCGCTGCCGCTTGGTTGATCGAACAGCCCTATGACCTTGTCTTGTCCCTGCTGGCCGAAGGTTTTGTCACCGGGCAAGGCAATGATGCGCAAGTCATTCTACCTGCGATCAGCTGGATTGTAGTGATCACCGCCGTAGTAGCTTTGGGACAGTATTGCCGGGACTGGGGGCTCGCGGCATTGGTCGGCGGCTGCTTTACCTATCTGGCCGTCTTTGGCCAGTGGGACAGCGCGATGGTTACGCTTGCCTCGGTCCTGATTGCGGTGCCCATTGGCGCGGGCGGTGGGCTGTTGTTGGGGATATTGGCCTATCGCCACCTGACTTTCGACCGCATCATCTCGCCCATTCTGGACTTGATGCAGACAATCCCGATCTTCGCCTATCTGGTACCAATTCTGTTCATGTTCGGCTTTGGACCGATTTCGGCGCTGGTCGCCACGATCATCTATGCGACACCGCCTATGGTGCGAATCACCACGCTTGCCTTGAGAGCCGTCGACCCCGAGATTTTGGACTTCGGGCGCATGGCAGGCACGACGCAAAAGCAGTTGATGTGGCGCGTTTTGGTTCCTTCCGCCAGCCACAGTCTGATGGTGGGTGTCAATCAGGTGATCATGCTGACGCTGAACATGGTCATCATTGCCTCGATGATCGGGGCCGGAGGATTGGGGTTTGACGTCCTTGCCGCGCTGCGCCGCCTCGATATCGGCGCTGGGTTCGAGGCCGGTATTGCCATTGTGGTTCTGGCCATTGCGGTCGATCGCCTAAGTCAGGCTTTCGCCGAGCGTATGGGGCAGGTACATCACGAGCTCCCCGGCTCGTGGATCACCCGCCATCGCCGGACAGTTCTGGTAATGATCCTGCTGATTTTGACCTGGGTTCTAGGGCAGTTCTCACCCCTGCTGCTGGAATATCCTGAAAGCCAGACGATCACCACTGGCGGGTTCTGGGATGACACGGTCAAATACCTGAACATCAATTATTTTGACACGTTCGAGGCGATCAAGATCTTCTTCCTGACGTGGTTCATGATCCCGATAAAAACGGTTTTGCTGGGAATCCCATGGCCTTGGGCGATTGCCATGCTGACCTTGCTGGGTTGGCACGCGGGGGGCTGGCGGCTGGCACTGCTGTGCGGAGGACTGGCGTCGCTGATCCTCGTATCAGGACTGTGGGCCAAGGCAATGGTGACAGTTTATCTCTGCGGAGCCTCTGTGTTTCTTGCTACTCTGATCGGAGTTCCGCTGGGTGTTGTGGCCGCACTGAACAAACGCGCCGGGACAGTGATCAACCTGTTGATTGATACGTTGCAGACTTTGCCCAGCTTTGTCTATCTGATCCCGGTAGTGATGCTGTTCCGGGTCGGCGATTTCACTGCCCTGATTGCCATAGTCCTTTACGCACTGGCCCCGGCCGTGCGTTATGCGGCCCACGGCGTGCGATCGGTCAGTGAGGAATTGATCGAGGCCGGATTGGTTTCTGGCTGCACACGCACGCAACTCCTGCGCCATATTCGCTTGCCCATGGCCCTGCCCGAAATCCTTCTGGGCATTAACCAGACCATCATGCTGGCGCTGTCCATGCTGGTTATCACGGCCCTCGTTGGCACCCGCGATCTGGGGCAGGAGGTCTACATTGCCCTGACAAAGGCTGACACTGGCCGGGGTCTGGTCGCAGGGCTGTCCATCGCATTCATTGCCATCATCGCTGATAGGCTGATCAACGCTAGCGCTCGTCAGGCACGCATCCGCTTTGGAATGGAGAGTTGATATGTCCAAATCCGACCTGATGACCCGCATTCGAAAGCTACCGATCTGGCAGGGCGAGATCAAAGCCACCCCGTTGACGGGTGGGATTACAAATGTGAACTACAAGGTCACTGACAGCAGTGGATGCTATGTGGTGCGTGTCGGTGACGACATCCCTTTGCACCAGGTGATGCGCTTCAACGAACTGGCTGCCAGTAAGGCCGCACATGCAGCGGGTCTGTCACCCGCTGTAGTGTTTTCGTCCAACGAATTGACAGTGCTGGAATTCGTCGAAAGCCGCACTTTGACCGAAGAGGACATACGCGACCCCAGTATGCTGCCGCGGGTGCTGGAGCTCGTGAAAGCCTGCCACCTTGAAGTGCCCAAGCACCTGCGCGGACCGTCGCTGGTGTTCTGGGTCTTTCACGTCATCCGCGACTATGCTGCCACTCTCACCGAGCGTGGAAGTTCGCATAAGGGCCTGATCCCGGAACTTGTGCAAATTGGAAATGACCTGGAAGCCGAAGCCGGGCCGTACGACATCGTGTTTGGCCATAACGACCTGCTTTGCGGCAACTTTCTGGACGATGGCACCCGCCTGTGGCTGATCGATTTCGACTACGCGGGATTCAACTCGCCACTATTTGATCTGGGGGGGCTGGCCTCGAACAACTCCCTTTCCAATGAACAAGAAGACTGGGTTCTGGAAACCTATTTCCAGGCACCCGTCACCAACCAATTACGTCATCGCTATTCGGCGATGAAATGCGCCTCGCTGCTTCGTGAAACCATGTGGAGCATGGTGTCCGAGATCACCTCGGAAATCGACTTCGATTACGCAGCCTACACGAGCGAATATCTCGCACGGTTTCGCACGGCCCTGACCGATTACAAAAACACCTGAGGACAGATATGACCGACCTTCCAAATACAGCCAAAGCCGTCATCATCGGCGGCGGCATCATCGGCTGCTCGACCGCCTATCACCTTGCCAAGCTTGGTTGGACCGACACGGTGCTGCTGGAACGCAAAAAGCTGACTTCGGGCACCACATTCCATGCGGCGGGCCTGGTGGGGCAGCTGCGTTCGAACGCCAATATAACTCAGCTGTTGGGATATTCAGTCGATCTGTACAACAAGATTGAAGAAGAAACCGGTCTGGGAACGGGCTGGAAAATGAATGGTGGTTTGCGTCTCGCCTGCAACGAGGAACGCTGGACCGAGGTCAAACGGCAGGCCACCACAGCCCATTCCTTTGGTCTGGACATGCAGCTGCTGACCCCGAAGGAAGCGCAGGATCTTTGGCCGCTGATGGATATCGGTGACGTCATAGGCGCGGCGTTCCTGCCCACCGATGGGCAAGCAAACCCCTCGGACATTACCCAGGCGCTGGCCAAGGGCGCGCGCATGGCAGGCGCGAAGATATTCGAAGATACAAAGGTCACCGATCTTGAAATCGAGAACGGCAAGATCCTCGCCGTAATCACTGAACATGGCCGTATCGAATGCGAAAAAGTGATCGTGTGTGCAGGTCAATGGACGCGCGACTTTGCCGCCAAGTTCGGCGTGAATGTGCCGCTGGTACCAATGGAACACCAGTACATGGTCACAGAACCATTTGGTGTGCCCGGCGATCTGCCTACCCTGCGGGACCCTGATCGGCTGACCTATTACAAGGAAGAGGTCGGTGGGCTCGTCATGGGCGGCTATGAGCCGAACCCGATCCCGTGGGCGGTGAATGGCATACCGAAAGGTTTCCACTACACCTTGCTCGACAGTAATTTCGACCATTTCGAACAGATCATGGAGCTGTCGCTGGGCCGGGTGCCAGCGTTGGAAACTGCGGGGATCAAGACACTGACGAACGGCCCCGAAAGCTTTACTCCGGATGGAAACTTCATCGTGGGTGAAGCACCAGAGCTGAAGAATTTCTTTGTTGGCGCTGGTTTCAACGCCTTTGGCATCGCCTCGGGCGGTGGCGCCGGAATGGTGCTGGCAGAATGGGCCGCCAAGGGCGAGCCGCCTTTTGACCTGTGGTCCGCCGACATTCGCCGTTTTGGCCGCCCGCATTTCGACACCGATTGGGTCCGCACCCGCACAGTCGAAGCATATGGCAAACACTACACCATGGCATGGCCACACGAAGAACACGAATCCGGCCGCCCCTGCCGCAAGTCACCGCTTTACGATTCGCTTAAGGATCAGGGTGCGTGCTTTGGCGAAAAACTGGGTTGGGAGCGCCCGAACTGGTTTGCCGACGCATCGCTGGGCGAGGCGCCAAGGGACGAATACAGCTTTGGCCGCCAGAACTGGTTTGCCGCCGTTGGTCGCGAACACAAAGCGGCCCGGGAGGCGGCCGTGCTGTTCGATCAAACATCGTTCGCCAAATTCGCGCTGAAAGGCCCCGACGCCCTGGCTGCGATGAACTGGATATGTGCCAATGATGTGGACAAACCGGTGGGCGCTCTGGTCTATACCCAGATGCTGAATGACAAGGGAGGAATTGAATGCGACCTGACCGTGGGCCGTGTTGCGCATGATGAGTTCTACATTGTCACCGGCACAGGCTTTGCCACCCACGATTTCGACTGGATCAGCCGCAGTATTCCGGACGGGCTAAACTGCCAGCTGTTCGATATCACCTCCTCAAACGCAGTATTGTCGCTGATGGGGCCGAAATCACGAGACATTCTGGCGGCGGTTACCCGCGACGATGTGTCGAATGACGGGTTCAAGTTTGGTACGATCCGGACAATCGGTATCGCCGGTTGCCCTGTCAGGGCACTGCGGGTGACATATGTGGGCGAGCTTGGCTGGGAACTGCACTTGCCTGTTGAATATGCACAAACAGTCTACACAGCGCTGATGGAAGCAGGGCAGCCGCAAGGGCTGGTTAATGCAGGCTACCGCGCAATTGAATCTCTTCGGTTAGAAAAGGGTTACCGCGCCTGGGGATCTGACATCGGGCCCGATCACACGCCGTTTGAAAGCGGGTTGGGCTGGGCTGTGAAACTGCGCAAAAACATAAACTTCAAGGGTCGCGCGACAAGCGAAAAGCAAAAGGCCGAGGGCGTCAAAAAGATGCTGGCCTGCTTTACCGTCGACCCTGATGTGGTGCTGTTGGGCCGCGAAACGATATACCGGGATGGAGAACGTGTGGGTTGGCTAACGTCGGGTGGCTATGGTTACACGACCGGCAAATCCATCGGTTACGGCTATGTCCGAAACCAGGGTGGTGTCGATGCGGAATTTGTTACGTCCGGCACATATGAGTTGGAGGTTGCGACCCAACGTGTCCCCTGCGACGTTACACTTCAACCGCTTTACGATCCCAAAATGGACCGTATCAAATCGTAACACAAACCCCTGTAGCTTGGATGAGGTTGGGGCAAATGTGTCCCAACCTCATTACCTCGGGAAAGGTGTTCATTTTCCAGTTAAACCAAGAGGTGTCCCGGCAGGATTTACTGTCCAGATCACCAGGTTGCCGGCAGATTTGGAATGCACAAGCACTTTGTTTCCTGTTCTCGCCGCGCAACGTCAAATACCCCGCCGCACTACCTGCGCTGGTGGGGCACAAGTCAGATGTTCAACTGCATGGATGACTTTGTTCGGTCCATTGCAACGAATGTCCTGAACTTTCGGATGTTCTTGTTCGAGAAGAATAACCGTTGGGTAAGCTTTTCATATTCCGACATATCTCGAACGATAACGATCAGAACAAAATCCACTTCACCAGTAACATAGTAACATTGCTGAACCTCAGGGGCATCATAGAAGCTGTTCTTGATTTCATCAATTTTTCCGCCTGTCTCGGTTTTTAGTTCGACTTCGACGAAAATGGTCAGCGGCAATCCCACGGCTGCCGGATCAATATGCGCTGATTGCGCGGCAATGATCCCTTCCGCCTCCATGCGTTTGATCCTTCGCTGTACGCTGGGCGCAGACAGATTCACGCTTTCACCGATTTGACGGTGCGGCACCGTATTGTCCTGCTGCAACACCCTAAGAATCGCGAGATCGAAGCTATCCAGACTTCCTGATGAAAATTTTTGCTTCACGGCAACCTTATGCAAGTTGGTTTCAATTTTACCTGCAACTTAGAGCAAAAACATCACCGCCATTGATTTATTTTTGCACCAACAATGGAAGGATCACAAAATGCTCGCAAACTTTGAGACTGTCGGAATTGAAAGCCATGCAGCCAAGCCACGCTTTGGCCATGCCGCCGCAACCACTTTACCCCGCGAGGGTTTTGACCTCGCGCAGCGGGAAATTCAAAGCTGGAATGGATATGAAAGAGCCCCAATGCTATCCCTTCAAGGTCTAGCCGATGCGCTGAATCTGGGCACAGTCTGTTACAAGCATGAAGGGTTAAGATTTGGCTTGGGCAGTTTCAAAGCACTTGGCGGCGCTTATGCGGTTCTGCGGGTATTACAGCGTGAATTGACCGAAAAGGCAGGCCGGGAAGTCACCGCCGATGAGATTCGAAACGGCACCCATGCTGCCGGAATTGCAGACATAACCGTCATCTCCGCAACAGATGGCAATCACGGGCGTTCAGTGGCTTGGGGTGCCCAGCGCTTCGGCGCGCCTTGCCGAATTTACATTCACAAAGAAGTAAGCGAATTTCGCGCCGAAGTGATCCGAGTTGATGGAGATTACGACGCTTCCGTAGCACAGACCCGCATTGATGCAGCAGAACACGGCTGGTTGATCGTTTCGGATACTTCCTGGCCCGGTTACACTCAGGCACCGCTTGATGTCATGGCTGGCTATGGGGTCATGGCGCGTGAGATCGTGCAGGACTTAGCTTTGCCACCCACCCATGTCTTCCTGCAAGGCGGCGTTGGAGGCTTGGCGGCTGCCGTCACCGCGGTATTCCTCCAGGATTGGGGGCAGAATGCTCCGCGCGTCATCGTGGTCGAGCCTGAATTGGCCCCCTGCCTTTTTGCAAGCGCCCAGGCAAATCGGCCTACAGCCGTCGAAGTAGGCGAAGAAACCATAATGGCTGGGTTATCCTGCGGCGCGCCGTCCGAATTGGCATGGAACGTTTTGGGAGAGGCCGCCAGCGGTTTCATGACGATCCCTGATCAGCTTGTGGCACCGGCCGTCCGCCTATTGGCAAACGGCGCTTTCGGAGATGAGCCAATCGAGGCTGGCGAAAGCGCCGTAGCCGGTCTGATTGGCTTGATCTGCGCGTCATTGCGCACCGACCTGCGACAACAATTTCAAATTACACCAAAATCCCGAGTGATGTTAATCGGGTCAGAGGGCGTCACAGATCCGCATGTTTTCAACCGGATCATGAATGATAGCAACTGACATGCGGAAATGACCCGCTTGGTATTCCCCCTTGGTGGAAGCCGCGCCCGGCTTCCACCTTCCGGCCAGGCCGCCGGAGTTTACCTCTGTCCCACCTGCAAGATACGCCTTTGTCCTTAGCCAATCATGCAGGTTCACTTCCTTTCGACAGAGAACCGCGTTCCCCAAGGGTCCGTCAGCTCTTGCGGTTGCAATACAGTCCCATCCGTCAACAGCACGATCTCGTCCAAGCCGCTGCTGTCAGTTGGACGAGCTTTTGCACCATTGCTGTTCCAGATATTGCCTGCAAAGTGATGGTGGTACCCGCCCGAACTGTAGAACCCTGCTGAACCTTCGTGCAGCATGCAGTCCTGCGCTAGATGTCGCGTCATAAATTCGTCGACCGAATTGATATCCCCGACCTGAAGGTGGACATGTCCGACCACCATATTTTCCGGAGCCCCGGACCAGTCTGTCCGGGCTGCACCTGCAATGGCCCCCAGATCCAGATGATGCGAGCCCATGCGGGTATACTTTCCATCCATCTGCCATGTATCAACAGGCCGGTCGGCGTAGATTTCGATCCCATTGTCTTCTGGATCGTTGAGATACAACGCCTCGCTGACGTCGTGATCCGCCGCCCCGGTCAACGGGATGCGGTTTTGTGCAGCATAGATCAGCCAGCGTCCCAGGTAATCGCGGTCCGGCATTAGAAAAGCTGTATGGAAAAGGCCCGCCGCATGCGGATAGCGACGCGCGGTACGGTCTTGGCGCAACTCGAGCAGAACGTTGTTTCCAGCGCCCAGTTTCAGGGTTTCGCCATCCCGCGCCAATTCCTCAAGGCCGAGCACTTGTTGGTAAAAGGTCCCAACAGCGTCCAGATCGTTCACAATCAGTGCCACACGGCCGATTGACACGGGGGCTTCACTGCTTTTCATGCCAAAGACTCCTTTTCTGAGATTCGAAACCCCCTTCCCATCAACCGCGCTGGCGTATGCCCGCGTTCCCAGCATATTCGCGATCATCGTTGTACTGGCGGCGGCAGTCAAACCTCCAGCCATCCTGTTTAGAAATCCTCGCCTGTGCACATTGCCGGGATTGCAGCATAGAGACCCTCGGCAAGCACGCGGTACAGATCGACCTGCACATCACGATCGGCGGCCAGTTCACCGGCAACAGCCTCGATCAACTCAACCGGCCCCTCGCCACACGCGGTGGCGTGCTGAACATAGGTATCGCCAATATACCACGCGAAGTTGTTGAGGTTCCGGTAAACCAAAACATCCCGACAAAACCCTTCGGACAGTTTGATCGAGGCCTGGGTTTGTGCGTCTTTGCTTAGCTTATCGGCAGCGAGCGGGGTACCTGCCCAAGTCGCCCGCCCATCATACCGACGTCACCCAGTGGACCCCTCGGACGACGTATTCGGCATGCTCCCCAATCTTGCACGCGTATCTTCTTTTACATCGCCCATGGCCATGCGCGCGAAGGCTTGCCGCCAGCCTGGGGCGAGGTCTGTCAGATTTGCGAGGGCTTCGGCATCTTCACGGGAAACTCGTCGTGTTAGACGGGCGCGGGTCACGTACAACACGCTCCAGTCCGGATTGCGCCTTTCAATCAACGTTATTCGATCTCCTGCTTCGACCTCACCGGTTTCCAGAACACTGTAGTACCACCCTGTGCGACCCGTTTTCTGAAACAGGTAGGGCATCCTTTCATTTCCAGTGTGCAGTCCCAGTTTCCAGCAGGGCTGACGGCCCTGGCTGATTTGAACGATTGCCGTGCCCAGCCTCAGGATGTCGCCAATGCACAGATTTTCCTCGGTCAAACCGGTTGTTGAGATGTTTTCACCAAAAGCAGCGGGCACTGCGCCGGGGGGCAGCTGCCCTTCTCTCTGCCAATCCGCATAGTGATCCTGCGCATAATGGTGAATGGCTTTCTCTGCACCGCCATGCACGGTCAGGCCCGCCTGTGCATCGTCAGAAAAACCAGTAAGAGAAATGACCTGACGTCCGGGCACCCGGTCCTTTTGAATGGCAGAGGGCGGCCTTGCTTCCCAGCGGTTAGTGACACGACCCAGGAAAATGCCACCGATTTCTGAGGATAGTTCAGGAAGGAACATTCAGGCTTCTTTGTGTTCGATGCATATCTTTTCTTCTTCGCCGCGCTCGAGGCTAAGGTTCAGCAAGGTGCAATAGTCATTTCCCATACCTGTCTCATGATAGGCGCAGGTCATGCATTTCCCGAACGAGTGGCCACCGTTCGCTGCCAATGCCAACCTCAAGCTCTGAAGAAGGCCCTCCTTGAGGGACACCTGAACGCTGGCGGGCAGATTGCCAATGGCGTCTGCAATCGGATTGGCCTCCGCCAAAACGGCGCGGCCAGCCTCGGTCAACTCATACGAGATCGACCGCTGGTCAGATTTTTGCCGGTGTTCGGCGGCGTATCCCTTGCGCACAAGCGCCTTCAGGGTCTGGGACATCGTTCCGCGTGTTGTCCCAAGGTATTCTGCGACATGTGACGGTGAACGGGAAAACTGATTTGCCTCGGACAGGTACTCCAGCGCGGCTCTTTGCGTCGGATTCAGGTCGCCCGCCCAGCCCGCAGCGGAATCTATCCTGGCAAGGCGGTTGATAAGGATACGAATATTGTGATCGTTTCTCATGCTACAACAAGTAGCGAGTCGAAATTAAAGTTGCAATGTGTTTCTTCTTATTGTAGCGAGTCGCTATTACTTGGCCGGAGATGAGAAATGACACTTACTTGGAAATCACTTGCTGCCATTGTGATAGGAGCTTCACCTGCCATCGCAGACGGCACTCACGCCCTTCATCAGGAGGGGGCTGTTATCTCTCCCGCTGATGCCAGCATGGCGGCTGACTTCGACATCCTTGCAGCGCATGCGCATCGCAACGGCAATACTGTTACGTTTCACATGACCACCAACGGCACTGCCGGGGCTTCGGTTCCAGCGGCAACCGGGGCAGTGGGCGGGTCAGACGTCTGGTCCTATGTGTGGCCTACATCTCTGGATCCGTCCGCAGTGGGTTTCGAAGGCGGCACCGGCATACTGGCAATGGCTGCAACCAGCCACCCGGATTTTGACGACACGCCTCTTTTTGATGAAAACGGCGATGGCAATCCAGCCAATGATGGCATCGAGTGGCACAGCCACTGGGTTGTACTCACCCCGACCGAAACTTGCGGCCCGGGCGCCCTTGCAGTGCGCGATATTCCCGAAGGGTCGACGCCAAAGCTTCCTGCAACCTGGCCCGGGTTCCCAATCTTTCTGGACAGCCCTGGGTTCACACCGCTGTTCGATGGCCCGGAAATTCAGGTTAACGCTGGGTTTTCCAGCGACGTTCAGCTTGAGGGCATCGCTTATGATGGCGTGGCCTCTGCCCTGCGGGTAAACGCCAACATTCACGCTCCGCTGTTGTGCGTCACGGATGTTTTCGACATTGCGTCGGGCGACCTGAGCCTGCCGGGCAAGCTTCAGTAACGGTATCAGCCGGTCGCTTCACGCAGGCGTCCGGCCCCTGAACAAGAGAGACCAATATGCAAGCACCTGAACTACAGGTCAGTGAATGGTTCAACACTGACAAGAATTTAAAGCTTTCGGATTTCCAGGGTAAGGTTGTCCTGATTGAGGCTTTCCAGATGCTGTGCCCAGGCTGCGTCCTCCATGGCATTCCTCTGGCACAAGCTGTGCGGGAGCATTTTTCCAGCGAACACGTCGCCGTAATCGGTTTGCACACCGTTTTCGAACATCATGACGCGATGACCCCGGTATCACTGAAAGCCTTTCTTCACGAATACCGTATCAAATTTCCTGTGGCGGTCGACAAACAGGGCACCGGGCCTTTGCCGGAAACCATGGCGGCATACGGAATGCGCGGCACGCCCAGCCTTGTTCTGTTGGATCAGTCAGGACGGATTGCAGCACATCACTTTGGCCAGGTCTCAGAGCTGCAAGTGGGTGCAGAGATTGGCAGCCTGCTTGCCCGTAAGGCTGCTGCTGAGGACGCAAGTCGGCATCCCAGTCAGGCCAGCCGGTGTGATGACACTGGCTGCGCTGTGTAAAACGGAAGTGTAGAGAAGACAAACCAAGGCGCACTTCCCTTTATGGTTTGTGCGACTTGGGTTCACCCTTTTCTTAACTGTGCAGGTCTGCCCTGGTTTCACATGATCGTTTCGGCCAGGCACTACGCCCGTTTCAGATTTGAATACCGCGATAGCAACACGGCCGGATCATCTGGAATACGGTTTCACACCGGTCGAGGCAAGTTTCGCAAACTCTGTCGTGTTCGGCTGCCAACCTTGTCGTGTATGAGCGAGTGATGCCAGTGAAATTCTTACTAAATCCGTGCGATCGGCAAGCTTCGTCGATACCTTGTTTCTTGCATTACTCGGGGGAAATGGCGGATGAAGTTCATTCACATCACTGATATACACCTCGTCCGCGACTCCGGTCCGCTCAATGGCGGTTTTCCGTCCCAACGGTTGGACGCCTGTTTGGACGATATCCTTCAGTGGCATTCCGATGCGGCGTTCTGTGTCATCTCTGGCGATTTGGCTGAATTTGCCGAGGAAGAGGCCTATCGGGCGCTCAAGGCGAGACTGGCCGCATTTCCGCTCCGCTCTTTTCTGCTGATTGGAAATCACGACGACCGAGCCGTTTTCCAATCGGTCTTCCCGGATCATCCAAAGGATGCCAACGGGTTTGTCCAGCATCGGTTCGAAATGGATGAGGGTGTTTTCTTATTTCTCGATTCAACCAAAGACGGGCGCGATGTGCATGAAGGGCAGCTTTGCCCTGCCCGGCTGGACTGGCTCAGGCAGCAATTGACCGAAGCCGAGGACAAGCCCACCTATGTGTTTTTGCACCACCCACCCTTTGACCTTGGCATTCCCCTTGTGGACGATATCAGGCTGGTCGAGGCGGACGCCTTTGCTGATGCCCTCAAACACGGACGCAATATTCGGCATGTATTTTACGGTCATGTACACCGCATGACCTACGTGAATTGGCGCGGCTTTCCATTTACCAGCCTGCCCAGCCTCAACCACCAGGTCCCGTTGAATGCGACCAGCGTCGATGGCGAGTTCTGCGACGAACCTCCGGCCTACGGTGTGGTACAGATTGCCGAGGATCAGCTGACGGTGCATTTCAACACTTTCCTGCAACGCAACCCATTGCATCAGACCTGAGGCATGGAACCCTACTGGATCGCATTGGTTCTCGTTTCGGCGGCAACCCACCCATTGCGCGACCTTACGCTGAAAGGGGTTGCGCATCCGGTGTCGTGCTATGTCGGGGTGTCCCTGACCTGGGTGATCCTGGCGGCGGTTCAAACGCTGGCCATGGGACATGATCTGAGCCTGCCTTATGAGGTCTGGCCCTTTGTCGCGATTTCGGCCCTTGGGCTTGCCTTCTATTACTACGGCACGTTGTCGGCCCTGAGACGTGGAAACCTTTCGGTCTATTATCCGATCATCCGTTCGTCGCCGATTGCCATTGTCGCTTTCAGCTGGCTGGCCCTTGATCAGCATTATTCGTGGTTCACATTGGTGGGAATCGCGCTGGTCCTTTTAGGCAGCCTGATGATCCAGAAGTCGCCCGGCGGCCTACTGCACGATCACAGAGCATTCGCGCTGGCAAGTATGGCGATGCTGGGGTCGGCTGCCTATTCGTTAAGCGATGCCCAAGCGATGAAGCTGACCAATCCGGCACCTTTCCTGTTTTTCACCTATATTCTTGTGACACCGCTGCTTGCTGGCATCAGGGCCTGGGAAGATCGCCACTTGTCAGCCCCGTTCCTGGGGGTCGTGCGGGGCTGGGCACAGGCACCGGTGCGGATCGCATTTGCCGGGATCGTGTCCTATCTGTCCTACCTGTTCATCCTAACCGCTTTTCAGCTTGGGGCTGAGGCCGCCACAGTCAGCGCGGTCCGGCAAGCATCAATCCCGGTTTCGGTGACCCTCGCAGCGATCATCCTCAAGGAATCCCGCTTTCTGCACCGTATCGGCTGGGCCAGCCTGATCGCAGTGGGAATTCTCTTGATTACGCTGTCCCGAGGTTGAACCTGCATCCACTGTCTTGACGTACTGCGAATTCACCATTCTTCCAATGGCCTTGTTTGGGATCTCTCTGGACGAAAATGGCCGGTCCTGTAGTGGCGTGCACGACAAAACCAAAGGATTATACTGATCGACCCGAAACGCTCTATCGCTGGACCCAATGCTTGGATGCCGTAATCGTTCTGACAGTGCAAATACGCCAATTCCTAAGCGAAAAATGAACTTGGCAATCCCTAAGATCGAAATGCCGCTATATTACCCGATCTCCAGATTATTACAGAAACAGCCCACACCAGTCACCGGCCACTGATTCTGCCGAGCCATTCGGATGTCGCTTCTAGCCCTTGCCGCAGGATAGTAAACATATGCTCGATTTCGCCTTGTGTAATGATGAGGGGCGGCGAAAGAACACACATGTTGATCACGGGTCGAACAAGCAGACCGCGTTTCTGGCATTCCATATCGATACGGCTGCCAATCTCATAGTCGCGCCCCAGCTCGCTCTGGGGATCGCCATCGACTGAGCACTGAACACACCCCATCAATCCCATCCCACGCGCATCGGCCACGATGTCAATCTGGCGCAACTGCTGTAACTGATCCTGAAAAACCGGGCCGACTTTTCGAACGTGTTCGAGTATCCTTTCCCGCTCGATAATCTCGATGTTTTTCAACCCGGCAGCCGCGCTGACCGGATGGCCCGAATAGGTATAGCCATTCGAAAAGGTGGCATCTTTTCCCGCAACATCCGCAATCAGCCTGTCAGAAATAATCGCGGCCCCCATCGGCGCATACCCGGATGTCATTCCTTTGGCACAGGTGATTATGTCAGGCTGAATGCCAAAGACAGCCTCGGAGGCGAACCAATGGCCCAATCGACCGAAAGCCGTCACGACCTCGTCGGAAATATACAAAACATCATACTTCCTGCAGATGTTCAGGCAGCGTGCGTGATACCCAATTGGTGGTACGATGACGCCGCCCGAGGCCAAAACCGGTTCGGCGATAAAAGCGGCAACATTTTCCGGGCCAAGTGCCACAATGGCGTTTTCGAGATCGGCAACTTTCTCGTTCAGAAAGCTTTCATCGCTTTGACCGGGCGCGCGGTAAAGCGGGTTCACGTCCGGCAGGAAATGCGCCAGGTCGTCGGCCTTGTCGAGCCAGAGCCTGTCACGTTCCTTCCCACTGACGCTGGCCGCCAGATATGTGCTTCCGTGATAGGCTTTTTGCCTTGAAATGATTTTCTTTTTCTCTGGCCAACCCATTAGGTTGTTGCGGAAATGGACAAACCGGATGGCAGTATCAACCGCAGTGGAACCGCCGGTTGTAAAGAAGACATTATTCAGGTCACCCGGCGCACGTTTGGCGATTTCGCGGGCAAACTGTGCCGCAGTCGAGTTTGTGTTGTTGAAGGGCGAGAAATAGGCAAGGTTCCGGGCTTGCTCGGCCATTGCTTCGGCCATTTCCGCGCGTCCATACCCAATCTGGGTGCACCACATGCCCCCCGGTCCGTCGATCAGGCGTGCACCTTTTTCGTTTATCAGATGAATGCCGCTGGCACCTTCGATAAAGGTGCGGTCGTTTTCACCCAAAGCCTCCATCCCTTCCCACGGGTGCAGGAAGTGGTCGTTGTCCCATTGCTTTACGTTGGAATTATCCATGGCGCGCCATGCTTTCCGCGCTTAACACAATGGGAAATTCTTCGCGTACCCGAGCGTCCAAGGCGCCAAAATAGTTGGGGAAATGGCTGTCGAGGATGGAATTCGCCTTGTCGCGGGCGCGGTCCAGAAGATCCGTTTTCCCCTCGTTCTCCCAAGTGTCCGTACGCTCGCGGTCCATAAGCTGAGGGTAGACGAATTCGCTGTTCATATAGCTCAGCGTGTGCGGATTGCCGAGGAAATGACCCGGATCTATGGCACATTGGTGAATCACATCCACCGCCATGGTTTCATCGGTAACCTCTATCCCGCGCAACGATCGCAGGATCATGCCGCCGGCTTCGTCATCGATGACCATGCTTTCAAAGCTGCATCCCATAAGACTACCGATCATACCACCAAACTCGCACAGGCGATTGGCGCCGGCATGCGCTGCAAGGGTAAAGGTCAGCGCCTTTTCCAACCCGTATTGTGCATCAGGTATTTTTGCATCGGTCATACCTGCACCCACCGAAGTGGGAAGGCCGTAAAAGTTGCCCATCTGAATTGCTGCGGCACCGATCAGCGCCTGTTCACCACTGCCGCCGGTGAAAGACCCGCTGCGCAGGTCCGTTATGAAAGGCCAGGCCGCAAAGCAGATAGGGCAACCCGGCGTGATCAGGTTGACGATGGCGACGCAGGCAAGTGTTTCGGCGACGGTTTGAACCAGTGTTCCCGCAAGCGTCGCCGGAGCCGTGGCCCCGGCTTGAGGCGGCACGGCCAGATCAACAGTCAGGCCCAGCTTGGCCGTATCGATCAAGATTTCCATGTTTTCCTTGCCGACCCGCAGAGGGGAAACAATGGGGCAGCCGCCGAATATGACGCTTGGCTTTTTCAGGAAAGCCCCCTCGCCGCCCTGAGCTAAGTCAAACATGCGGATGGCATGTGGAATGTGGCTGCGGTCGCGGAATGTCAGGCAGGCGGGTTTTTGGCTGCCTGCAAGCATGGCGTAAATGGTGTTCATGTCATGGGTGAAATCATCGGTCACATCCGTCGCCAGAACCGTGTCGCCCAGCATGTGAATGTTTTCCAAACGGTCTACCAGGCGGGTGAAATCATAAACATCACGCAGAACCGACGGACGATAGGTTTTGGTTTTGGCATCGAATGTTGTCACGGCGGTTCCAGAGTTGGCGAAGTAAACGCTCTCTGCCGAACAATGCATGTCGTCTTTGCCTTCACGCTCTCCACGGGCATAGACATAAAACTCCTTGGCAGCACCAGCCAGGATGTCTTCCATCAGGGCGCGTGGAAAGCACAGCCGGTTGAGGTCACTCAACATAGCACCTTTGGGAAGCACCAGCTCAAGCAACTCCGGGAAATGGTCGGTAATACCGGTTTGTTCCAGAACGGTCAGGGCTGCATGATGGATGTTCTCCATATCGATTTGAGTCAGAGGTCTATAGCGTCCGCCGCTCAGACCCCCGCGTACGGCTTCGTTACCCGTGGTCGTCTGTTGTACCTTCAGACGCGCTGCGCGCCCGCCGCCCCCGCGACGACGTGAACGGGTTGTTTCATTGGTGCTGTTCATGTCGCATCCTCTGCCAAATCAATAATCTCACGGCGAAACCAGTCATTGTCTGCATCGGCCTTTGGGCGCTCGAAATCGCGGGCGGCGCGATGACCTGCAAAAACTGCGTCTGCGATCAGCCCCGGCGACGCGGCATCACCAATGAGGTCAAGGGTTTTCAAACCGGCTCCCTTCAGGCTGTCGAAAAGGGCGGTTTCACGCTGGCGCTCGGTCACCAGAACCGTTGAGGCGCACGGGATTTCAATTTCGCGGCCGGTAAAGACACAGCCGATCCGCACCGCGCCGCCCTGAACCGCCGTAAGCACCTGATTGCAGCGGATATCCACCCCCAGTTCGATCATACGGGCCTGGATGCGGGACTGTTCCAAAGTATGAACGGCGTAGGCCGAAACCAAACTCTCTGGCGTGGCAAAAATGACCTGATATCCGGCAGTCGCCAGTTTCTCGGCAATCACTCCCGCCAGATAGATGTGGTCATCATCATAGATCATCACCGGGCCGCCCGGGGGCAGAACCCCATCCATGATCTCATCAGGCGTCAGCACCTTGGCACCCGGCATGACCGTGGGCAGGCGGCGCTGCGTGTTGCGACCCACGCCATCTGCGCGCCAATAGCTGCCGGTTGCGACAAAGACATGTTCGATGCCAAGCTCGGAGACTTGTCCGGCTTCGAGCTTGCTGTCCGTGAACAACTGTACGTTGGCCCGCTGCTTCAGATCGTTCAGGCGATAGTCAACCACGCGCGACCAGGCGGCGAGGCCGGGAAGTCTGCTTTCCCTGCCAACCCGTCCACCAAATTCGGCCGAGGCCTCGGCCAGTGTCACCTGATACCCGCGTCGTGCCAATTGCATGGTGCATTCCAGCCCCGCAGGTCCGCCACCGATGACCAGCACTTCGGCCTCGCTTTTTTTCGGCGCAATGATCTCGGGGTGCCAGCCGCGGCGCCATTCCTCGCCCATCGTTGGGTTTTGTGTACAGCGGATCGGGATTCCCAGATTGTCCGACGACACGCAGATATTGCAGCCGATGCATTCGCGGATTTCGTCGATCCTGCCTTCCTCGATCTTTTTTGGTATGAAAGGGTCCGCAATGGATGGCCGCGCGGCACCGATAAGGTCGACAATTCCCTTTTTGACCACCGACAGCATCATGTCCGGGGACGTCAGTCGGCCAACGCCAACAACAGGTTTTCGGGTGATCTGTTTGACGTGAGACAGAAACGCGTTCTGATAACCATCTTCGGGCTGGAAACGGGTCGTTGCGCTGTCATTGGACCAATCCGCCACATTCACGTCCCACAGGTCGGGAAGATCGGCCAATAGCTCGACAATGGCGCAGCCTTCTTCTGCCGCCTGCATACCGTCGGCGCCCATCATCTCGTCAATGGCAAAGCGGAACGCCACGGCACAGCTGTCGCCTATGGCATCGTGGGTGTCTTCCAGCAGTTCACGCGTCAGCCGCACTCGATTTTCAAGCGACCCCCCATATTCATCGCTGCGCTGGTTCATATGGGGCAGCATGAAATGCTGTGCCAATGTCATGTTGTGCCCGGCATAGACATAAACGATGTCAAACCCGGCCTCTTTCGCGCGCAGGGCCGCGTCGCGGTGCCAGCGGCGAAGTTCCCTAATATCAGCCTTGTCCATAGCCTGCGCATGCTTTGGTTGCGTCGTATCCACAGACATCTCGGACGGTGCAAGAACCGGAGCGCGGGTCAGCAGATTCTGCGCATGGTTGCCGTTATGAACCAGTTGGATGGCCGCCAACGCACCATGTGCATGCACCGCATCCGTCATCAGACGCAGCGCAGGCAAATCGCGTGCGTCCCACAGTCGCCCTTCTGGGAACGGGGACAAATCCGAGGTCGGATGAATCTCGGTCTCCTGATTGGACACCACGGCCCAGCCACCTTCTGCTTTCATTCCCCGCACGGCAGCGTCCGCCCGCGGCCTGAGATGCCCCATCCCGGTGCAATGCGGCACCTGATAAAAGCGGTTTCTGGCTGTCACCGGCCCGATCTGGATCGGTTCAAAAAGCAGAGCATATGGGTTCGCGTTCGACATAATCACGCGTTTTCCTGTAGTTGGGTTCCGGAGCCCTTAGGCCCCGGATGATGGGTTGTGTTAGAAGCCGGCTTTGATCCGCTCGAATTCCGCCAGCATCTTTGCCTCAAGCTCGGGGTTCACAGCATCAAAGAACAAGCTGCCTTCGAAAAAGCTTTTGGGATCGGAAAAACCATAGGCTTCGATATTGGCCTGATCGGCGATTTCGAACGCTTTTGCGTTGGAATGCGGGTAGCCCCAGTTGTCGATGATGTACTGACCACTGGCAGGGTCCGTAAGCGCGTTCAAAAGGTCATAGACCTGATCGACCGGTGTCGTGGACGATTTCAGATGCACATAGCCACACGCCCAGGTCGCGATGCCCTTGTCCACGTTGCGCATCATGGCCGCGGGCACTTCGTTCCAGATCAGGTTCAGTTCGGACTGGTTCCAGGCCCACCCCATTTCGATCTCGCCACTGGTCATGGCCTGGTCAAACTGACCCGCATCGGACCAATAAAAACGCATATTCGGGTGGATCGAGCGCAGGAAATCCGATGCTTCCTTGAATTGCTCATCGCTCAGGTTGGTGTAGTCATCCGCGTTTCCGGTGGCCAGCGCGGCCAAGGCATAAGCAGACGATGCAGCATCCGGGATGGCGATTTTGCCTGCATAGGCCGGGTCCGCCATCAATTGCAGTGAGATGTCATCCCCAGAGATCTTGTCGGTGCGATAGATAAGACCTGTGTTCCCCCATTCGAACGGCAGCATGTAAAGCTGGCCGTCCAGAACGATGGCGTCGACCTCTTTGATCTCGGGCAGCACATCCGCCCAATTGGTCAGCTTGCTTTCATCCAAAGGCTGAATCAGATCAGCTGCGACCCATTTTCTGACCGCGTCAGAACAAGGATGTGCCAGATCAGCGGTAAAACCGGAACTCAGCTTGGTAAAGGCTTCTTCCTGGCTTCCAAAATAGGAGTAGCTTGGCGCTTCATCCCGGTATTTTTCCATGTAACTGGCAAAGAATCCGGGATCTTCATATCCCGACCAGTCAAAAACCGTCAGATCGGCGCCACCTGCACTGGCACTGCCTGCCGTTATTGCCGTCGCACATGTGAATGCCGCAATTCCCTGAAGTTTCATTCTATCCTCCCTCTGTTTTATCCCGAGATCGTACCAAGATCGATCACGCTAGCCGCCTGAAGCCCCAGCCAAACGACATCGCCGCGTTTAAAGTCGACCGTGTGGAAATAGTTCGGAACCGAGACCGAGATTGGTTTCTCGGCCCCAGCCACTTGAATGTGGTAGTGAATATTCTCACCGTAGAAGGCGACGTTGCTGACAGTGCCCTGAACCGTTGATGGGTAGTCTTCAGGCCGGTCCGCAGCAATCTCCAGCTGTTCCGGTCGAATACCGATATTCATGTTTCTGGCGCTGATCGCCACATTGGGATTTCTTTCGATTTCCATCCGCCCGAAGGCAGCCGCATCGATTGACAACGTGTCACCGCTTTCGCCAAGCAACCGGGCCGGCAATATGTTCATCTCACCGATGAAGCGAGCCACTTGCTGATCACAGGGACGGGCATAAAGCGTTGTTGGCGTGTCCACCTGCTTGAGTTGCCCGTTGAACATCACGCCGATACGGTCGGACATGGTCATCGCCTCGTACTGGTCATGCGTGACCATCACAAAGGTAATGCCAAGCGACTGTTGCAGATTGCGCATTTCAAACTGCATCTGTTCACGCAGCTTCTTGTCAAGCGCTGACAAGGGTTCATCCAAAAGCAACACCTTTGGCCGCATGATCAGCGCGCGGGCAAGCGCCACCCTTTGACGTTGCCCGCCCGATAACTCGCTTGCGCCGCGATCCTGAAGACCACCCAGTTCGACCATTTCCAAGGCTTCGGCGACGCGCTGATCGATCTCGGCCTTAGGCGCTTTGCCCCGCAACCCGTAGGCTACGTTATTCCCGACATTGAGGTGCGGAAAGATTGCGTAGCTTTGGAAAACCATGTTCGTCGGGCGTTTGTTGGCGGGCACTCCTTCCATATCCTGACCGTCAATCAGCACCTTCCCTCTGGTGGGTTCCTGAAAGCCCGCGATCATGCGTAAAACCGTGGTCTTGCCACACCCTGAGGGACCGAGGAGCGAAAAGAACTCGCCCTCTCTGAGGTCAAGGTTTATGCCGCTCGCGGCCACAAATGTGCCGTAGCGCTTTTCGACATCCCTGAGCTCTATGATGTTTCTGTTTGTCATCGGACCTCAGATGCGGATGAACGGCGGCGGAAGTATTCAGCCAGAACCAGAAGCAGAACCGAGGTTAGCAACAGGATCGACCCCAGTGCCAAAACATTTGGAAGCTTGGCGGGGAAACGGATTTGGCTCCAGATGTAAACCGGCAGGGTTGGCTGGTTACCGGACAGGAAAAAGGCGAGGACGAATTCATCGAAACTGACGGTGAATGTGACCAAAACACTGGCTGCGATACCGGGGGCAACGACCGGCAGCGTCACGCGACGGAATGTTTCGAACACGCCGACGCCCAGATCGTAAGATGCTTCCTCCAGTGATGCGTCGAAGTCATCAAAGGCGGATTTCAAGATCGAGACAGAGAACGGCAGTGCGAGAAACGTATGGCCCAGAATGACGGTCAGCAATGACGGCTTGAGACCGAGGAACAGAAACAGGACCAGCATTGAAGAGGCGACGATTATGCCCGGGATCACCAAAGGCAGCATCACCAGACCTTCTGCAGCGCGTTGACCCCGAAAACGGTACCGAACAAAGGCACGGGCGGCGAACAATCCCATGGCGGTCGATAGAAGGGCAACAACAGTGCCGACGGCAAGCGAATTCCAAAGCGCCTGGATCAACGTGTCCTGCTCGCCTAGCTTCCGATACCAGTCCAGTGTCCAGCCCTTGATCGGGAACGCAACGATTGTGCCGCTGTTGAACGAGAACAAGGGAAGGAACAGAACCGGCAGGTACAGAAACAGCAGATACAGGAACGCATAGGCTGTCAGGGTTGTAGGACGTCTCATCTGATCCGCCTCCCCAGCCGCGTTGCGGACATGACAAACACGATAGCCACAAAACCCACCGACAGCATTGCGATCAGCGATAGCGTAGCCCCAAGGGGCCAGTTGTTGGCGGCCCCGAACTGCACCTGAATAAGATTGGCGATCATCTTCCCATCTGAACCACCAACCAGAGCCGGGGTCACATAATCACCAACTGTAGGGATGAAGATGATCAGGCAAGCGGCAATGATACCTGGGATCGTCAGCGGCAGCGTCACCCGCATAAAACGTTGAATGGGACTGTTCCCAAGATCTGTTGCAGCCTCAAGTAGACTGGGATCGATTTTCTGCAATGAGACATAGATCGGTAGGATCGCAAATGGCGCCCAGGCATGAGCGAGCGTCAGCACAACTGCGAATTCGTTGTAAAGCAGGAAGTCGAGAGGCTCGCTGATCAGACCCAGCGCCAGAAGCGCAGAGTTCATAACGCCGTTGAAACCCAAAATGAGTTTCCAGGCAAATACGCGCAGCAAATAGCTGGACCAAAATGGAATGGTGATGAGCAGAAGCCAGATGGTCTTTTTCTGGGCCTTCATCGCGATAAAATACGCGATGGGATAGGCCAGTGCGACGGTGACTACGGTTACCGCTCCGGCAATCCAGATCGACCGAAGCATCAGGTGCCGGACCAGCGGATCCGCAAACGCATCGCTGTAATTCTTCAGCGTCGGTGTCTTGTCGAGCGTCACATAGGTTTGGGTCCAGAATGAATAGGCAATCAGGATCAACAATGGCGCCGCGACCAGAAACCCCACGTAAGCCGTGGCTGGCGCGCTGAGGGTATATCCCCGGGACGCTTCGCTGCGAAAGATCACCCAACCTCCCTTCCCGAAATTCACGAGTTACTAATGGACGATCGTCCATTAAATGTTGCGCCAGAAAGGCCTTTCGTGTCAATATTCCTTTGATCTACCTCTATAAGGCATTCACAAACGGTTGGTAACATTGAACAAAGTGCAAAGCACCAAGGAACAAAAACGCGGTTCAAAGCGGGATCCGGAAGCCAATAAACAGCTACTGATCGACGCGACTCTGGACACAATTGCCGATATTGGAGTTACCGATACCTCGGTCAGCCGAATCTGCGAGCGCTCCGGCCTGTCGCGCGGAATGATCCATTTGCATTTCGGGGGTAAGGACAATTTGCTGACCGCAGCCGCCCGGCATTTCAGCACCGAGTATTATGCCGAGATGGACAGAAGGATGGATCTGGGCGCGAGCGCAACGCCCGAAGACCGTGTTATGGCAGTGATTGAGGCCGACCTGTCAGAAGCACTGCTCAATCCGCGCAGTACGAAAATCTGGCATGCGTTTCGGGGTATCGCAAGCTCTCATCCAGGTATCGCCCGTTACAGCAGCACTCAGGATGACAAACTTGTCGAAACCTTGCGGTCCGCGTTCAAAGAGATAGCCCCTAAAAACGGACGTGACCCGAACCTAGTAGATGACGCAACCAGCGGAACGCTCGCCTTGCTGGAGGGGATGTGGGTGAATTACCTAACCGATATGCAGGGATTTTCACGCCGCCGCTCCGTCAACCTTGTTCGAAGGTTTTTATGCGGACTTTTCCCCGGAAAATTCTAGGTTTAAGCCTTGGCGGTGTTCTAGTTCAAGTTGGATAACTCGGAGACAGAAGTTTCTGAGAGAAAATTGTTCCGGGCGCATACAATCAGCTCGTCTGTGCTTTCGTTTTGAAACAACTGCGACTGCCGTGCCATTACTTACATACCCAAACTTGGGACACTGTCAGGTGACGAAGCCCCCTGCCCCACGGGCCTAAGGCGCTTGTCCACTTGTCGACAGATACAGGTTATTCGTACCCAAACCGGACATGGGTGACCTTTCCTGTAGGCTCGGATTTTGGCTTAGCCACCACAACAATGCCTACACGCCACAAAAAAAGTTTCACTTTGGGGAATTTTTTCCAGGCGCCTTCGTAGTTGTATTGTCTGCCATCCGGCAGACCTGAAAAAGTCGGAGAATCCAATGTCCCTAAAATCCCTCACTTTTACCGGTGTCGCGCTGGTTGCGACTGCAACCGGTTCATTTGCGGATGGTCACACCGGTGCGCCAGCCGTAACTGGCCAGCTCAACGGAGAAACCTTCCTGATGGATGCGCACAAGATGACGCTCTATACCTTTGACAAGGACGAGACAGGCGTTTCGAATTGCTATGATGACTGTGCCGCCAAATGGCCGCCGCTGATGGGTGATTCCAACATGGAACTGAAAAAAGGCTACAGCCTGATTGAACGCAAGGATGGCAGCGTTCAGGTCGCCTACAAAGGAAAGCCGCTTTACCTATGGTTCAAAGACGAAAACCCTGGGGACATGACAGGGGACGGTGTAAAAGGTGTTTGGCATATCGCACGCCCCTGAACCTTGGTGCCGGGGGAAAGTTTCCTCCCCCGGCTTACGTACATGCTTCAGTCATTTGAAAACCAGCTTGAAAACTGCCTCCCCGATCTTTGGCGTTATGCCTGGTCGCTGACCCGTGACCGGGATGCGGCGGATGATCTGGTGCAGGATTGTGTTGAACGCGCCCTTCGCAAACGATTGCTATGGCTTCCGGGACGGCCGTTGAAACCATGGCTCACTAAAATATTGTTGAACCTCTACCGGGACAGGTGGCGTCGAGAGACCAAATTCAACACTGTCGATCTCGACAACATTTCGACGCTGGCAGCTACGACAAGCACGGCCGAAGAACGGTTGGAACTCAAGGCTGTCTGGAAGGCGCTGGATTCTGTTCCCCAAGATCAGCGAGAAGCCCTTCTTTCTGTTGTGATTGGTGGGTTAAGCTATGACGAAGCGGCCACAACTTTGTCCATTCCAAAGGGTACGCTGATGTCGCGGATCTCGCGCGCGCGTACTAAAATCAAATCTGAAATGGACGCTTCGACCGCCGTGAAGATCAGGAGCGTGAAATGACGCACACCCCATCCATCGAAGACCTGGTTCAGCGTAGCATAGACGGTGAGTTGTCACCGGAAGAGAGCGAACGCCTTGACCGTCACCTTGCCCGTCACCCGGACGATGCAGCGCGCGTTCGTGCAATGCAGCGTCAATCTGATCTGATAAACAAGGCGGTCCCTGTACCTTCTGCGGCACATCTTCGAAGTCTGCGGAAACAGGCCACGCCACCCTCGCCAGTCTCTTTGAGGCTGGTTGCTTCGGTCGCGGTTTTTACAGTCGGATTCGGCTTGGGATCTTATTTGCAACCTTGGAACAGTGGAACAACCGACGATCTGGCATTGTTTTCGCAACACGCAAAGGCGGCGCATTCTCTATTCGCCGTTGAGGTTCTTCACCCTGTAGAAGTCGCCGCTGCGGAAAAAGACCACTTGCAAACCTGGCTCTCCAATCGTCTGGGCTCTGCCATTATCGCGCCGCAACTTGGGGAAACCGGGTTCTCCCTGATTGGAGGACGCCTTTTGCCCGCAGGAGACCGAGCCTCAGCTTTATTTATGTACGAGAATGCAGAGGGTGATCGGTTAAGTTTGATGGCCACGCATGGCGACACAACTCAAACTCAATCATTTCGGTTTCGACAAGAGGACGGGTATCTTGTCGTCTTCTGGCAGGACGGACCCTGGCAGTATACGTTGGTCGGAGACCAGCAGCGCGACCCGATGGAACACATCGCCCGCTTGGCGCATGGTCAATTGATCTAGAGACTGCTTTGAGCGGCTTCATTCGCGCAGAAGCTTTGCGAAACCCGCAAGTTTACAGCAAAAAGCAGTCCGAAGTTACCGGTGTCTGTTGCGGTGAACCGCACCAAGTGGCAAGAACTTTTTTGTTGGTTGAGAATATCTTAACTCCGCGTATGCCGGTCAGTGAACGGTGTTCGGTATTCAAAAGGAGAGCTACATGGCAAACCTATCAGGGGTTCGTGCGGCAGTCATTGGAACGGGTTTTATCGGAACAGTTCACGTGCAGACCTTGCGCCGCTTGGGTGTGCAGATAGCTGGCGTTCTTGGCTCATCTCCGGAAAGAGGCGCAGCCGGCGCCGCAGAACTCGGTGTGGCACAGGCATACTCGTCCTTAGAGGAGTTGCTGGCCGATAATAGCGTGGATGTGGTTCACGTAACTTCCCCAAACCAGGCGCATTATCCGCAGGTCATGGCCATCCTCAGAGCCGGAAAGCACGTGATCTGCGAGAAACCACTGGCAATGACCAGCCAGCAGTCGGCTGAAATGGTCAAAATGTCAGCAGCGTCCGGTAAGATTTGCGCGGTGTGCCACAATATCCGGTTTTATCCTCTGAACCAGCACGCACATGGAATGGTCACCCAAGGGGATTTGGGCGATATCCGCCTTGTCACAGGCCACTACCATCAGGATTGGCTTGCGAAACAAACGGACTGGAATTGGCGATTGCAGGCCGAGTCAGGAGGAGTTCTGCGTTCGGTTGGCGATATTGGCACGCACTGGGTCGATTTGACGGGCTTTATTACAGGATTAAAGGCAAAATCCGTTTTCGCGGATTTGACGACATTTCTACCGGAGCGGCAGCGCCCGATGGGGCCAGTTGGAACTTTCTCAAACGCAGGTGGCGCAACCGAGACCGTGGCGATTGATACAGACGACAGCGCAGCAATCCTGATACGGTATGAGGGCGGCGCCAAGGGGGTCATGACGACGTCGCAGATCAATTTCGGACGCAAGAACTCCCTAGTCTGGGACATAGCCGGAAGCAAATCCAGTGCGGCATGGGACAGCGAAAAGCCGGATCATCTGTTCATAGGTCATCGCGACGCCGCCAATCAGGTATTGATGCGTGATTTTACCCTGATGAATGCAGCCGGGACCCGTGCCGCGTCTTTACCGCCGGGCCATGTCGAAGGGTTCGCGGACAGTTTTTTTAACTTTTTTAACAGCGTTTATCTGGACATTTGCGCAGGCACGCGCGGGCAAGGCAGCACGTGGGCGACATTTGAAGACGGTCACTATGAAATGCGTTTCTGCGAGGCCGTTCTCAAATCCGCCCGAGAAAGCCGCTGGGTCGATTTGGCCGAGATTTCAGATTGATGCCGCCAAACGCGGCGTCCAGTGTTCTGTTAAAACACTGACTGCTGCCGGGATCTGTCGCAAACTTCACCCCCAACCTGTTGTCCGTCGTCAGGGATTTTGGTACAGATGGCTATCTGATCTAAGAGAGGGTCCGGCGCATCTGACTGGTTTGATTATGCGGCCTATTTGCGACGATCCCAAGCGGCTTGATGTCGTGTTTTTCACGAAATTTGTCTTTAGGTGCCACGCGGTTATTGGGTGCTTTCCGCTATTTTCCTGTAGATCATATCGCTCCTAATAGATGCCAAGCCATTCTTTTCGCCCCCGATGCCGAAATCAAATGCAGGTGCGCTTGACGGCAAGTGTATCTCGTTTTAGATAGTTAGTTATTACTCACTAACAAAATGATATCCAATGCCTGCACGCAAGCCCGCAGATGAACGCAAGACCGAGATCGTACAGGCAATGCTGCGTCTCGCGGACGAGTTGGGCCCGGATCGCCTGACCACGCAGTCGGTTGCTGATACAGTCGGGCTGACGCAGCCCGCAATCTTCCGGCATTTCGCGACCAAACAGGATTTATGGTTGGCGGTGGCAGCTGAGATTTCTGAACGTCTCCGAACCGCATGGGGTGACGCGCTTAGGACATCCGCCGATCCGGCAGATCGGATCAAAGCGCTGATCTTGGCACAATTGCACCAGATCGAGACTATGCCGGCCATCCCGTCCATTCTGTTCTCGCGCGAGCTACAGGTCGAAAACGACGATCTCCGGAAATCTGTTCTTACGCTGATGACTGAATTGGTCGGATTGCTGTCCATCGAGCTGACCAACGGGCAGAAAGCGGGCCTGTTCGACACAGACCTGCCGCCTGAAGACGGAGCGCTACTGTTGGTCTCGCTGGTGCAAGGGTTGGCGATCCGCTGGACTTTGGGGAAACGCGGTTTCGCATTGGAAGCCGAAGGAAGCCGATTGCTCGATGCTCAGATGCGGCTATTCCGAATAGCAAGTACAGAGGTTTCGCCATGAACCGCCGTATCATCCTGGGTGTCAGCCTTGTTGTCGTCCTCGCAGTCTTTGGCAGGTTTGTCCTTACAGAGCGCCCGATCAGTGTTTCCGCGGCCGCAATTGAACAGAATGTCCCTGTACGTGTTTATGGGCTGGGTACGGTCGAGGCCAGGATCTTCTCAGATGTTGGATTTGAAGTTGGTGCCACGCTGACAGAACTTTCGGTCGACAGTGGTGATACGATCAAAGCGGAGCAGGTCCTTGCCCGGCTTCATCCGACGGAACAACAAGCAAAAGTCGCGCGCGCCAAAGCGGGGGTTGCCGCCGCAGAGGCCACCTTGGGCAAGGCTGAGGCAAATGTGATCCGCGCGCGTGCCATTCTTGCGCAGCGGCAGTCGACAAATGCGCGCCAGCAGGAACTTGCCGGGCGCAACGCCGTCTCGACTCAGGCTGCGGAAGAAGCGCAGCGGGATGTCGATGTTGCAGCCGCTGATCTGGCCGTCGCAGAAAGTGATGTTGAGGTTGCCCAATCCATGCACAATGACGCCAAGGCAGTTCTGCAATAAGAGCGTGTACTGCTTGATCATCATGTGCTGCGGGCACCGTTTGACGCGGTCGTTGTTGAGCGTCATGTCGAAGCAGGTACTGTTGTTGTCGCTGGTGAACCTATCTTTACTCTTGTGGACCCGAACACTGTCTGGGCATTGGCCTACATTGATGAGGAGCGGGCCGGGGGCCTGCAACTCGGACAAGTTGCCGAAGTGAGGTTGCGGTCTTTGCCGCACAAGGTCTTCACCGGCAAGATCGCGCGGATCGGTATAGAAAGCGACCGGGTGAACGAAGAACGCCGGGTCTGGATTGCATGCAATCGGTGCCCGGAACAGGTTTTTCTCGGCGAACAGGCCGAAGTTTGGATCACAGTGACAGAGCTGGTCGAAGCGATGTTGGTTCCAGAGATCGCAATAACCGGTTTTGACGGGCATGAAGGTCGTATCTGGGTCGCGCAGGATGGGCGTGCGCATCAGGTGTCGGCAGTTTTCGGGCACCGGACCGAGGATGCGCGGGTCGAGCTGGTTAGTGGTATTCCCAATGGCTCGCAGGTCATCTTGGCACCCGTTAAAGGGCTGTCTGAAGGGCGCATGGTTCGGGTCGTCGAGAGGAATGCGCCATGAACCTCGCCTACCGCGATGTGCGTCACAATCTGTTCCGCTTCGTTCTGACTTGCCTCGGCCTCAGCCTCCTGATGGCGGTCGTGCTGGCAATGATTGGTATTTACAATGGACTGGTTGCAGACGCGCTGAATATTGTCAAAGCACCGCGAGCAGATCTTTGGATTGTTGAAACTGGTACACGCGGGCCGTTTGCAGAAGCCTCAAAAATTCCTGACGGAACCCGTGATGCCGTGGGGCGATTGCATGGTGTGGCCGAAGCGGGCAGCATCACATACCAGACCGTCGAGGCGCCCTTTCGCGGCGAAACGCTACGCCTGTACGTGATCGGATACGAGCCAGGTCACCCCGGTGGACCCGAAGCAATCACGGTAGGGCGTGGGATCAGCCAGTCCCATTTCGAAATCGTGGCAGACGCCAAATCCGGACTGTCCGTCGGTGATGTGATCCGACTGGGCCGCGATCCTTTCACTGTGGTCGGGTTGGTCGAGGATACGATGAATTCCGCCGGTGATCCGGCTGCGTTCATCACTTTACGCGATGCGCAGGTGCTACAGACGCAACTGGCCCCGTCGGCGCAACGCATTCAGCAGGCACGAGGCGCGGGGTTGCTCGAAAGTCAGGACAGCGTTGCGGCTGTGATCGCGCGGCTTGAACCGCTTGCAGACCCGCAAGAAGTGGCGCAGTCGGTGCGCCAATGGAAACATCTTGGGGCCCTGACACAAGCCGATCAGGAGTCTATCTTGCTAATGTCTGTGGTGGATCGAGCAAAGCGGCAGATAGGTTTGTTTCTGGGCATTCTATTGTCCGTTTCAGCCGTTGTAATCGCGCTAATTATCTACACGATGACCATGGAAAAGCTGAAGCAGATCGCCACACTCAAACTGATCGGCGCCCCCGACCGCACGATCATCGGGCTGATCGTGCAGCAATCCATTGCACTTGGTGCGGTTGGCTGGAGTTTCGGCCTGATCCTTATCCTGCTAGTCAAGGACTACTTCCCCCGCCGGGTTGTGTTGGAGCCGATCAACGCCGTCGCTTTGGCAGGGATCATACTCGTTGTCTGCATCGTCGCCAGCGGCCTTGGCGTTCGTGCCGCACTCAAGGTCGATCCGGCCACGGCAATCGGAGGGTGACGTCATGCTCAATGATCCGCGCCGCGTGATTGTAGATGTTACCAATGTCTCCAAGCACTTTGGCGAAGGTGATGCTCGCGTCGACGCATTGAAGGGTGTTGATCTGTCAGTCCAGGCAGGCGAAGTCGTGGCACTACTCGGCCCGTCTGGATCGGGTAAAACGACGCTTCTGAATGTCATTGGCTGCATCATTGCTCCGAGTACGGGGAAGGTTACGCTGGACAATGAGGTGGTTTACGACAAGCAATGGCTGCGAAACGATCTGCGCAAGCTACGGCTCGACAAGATCGGGTTTATCTTTCAGTTCCATAATCTTCTGCCATTTCTCGATGCCAAAGATAACGTTGCCCTGGTGCTGAAACTGGCTGGAAAATCGACGGTCGAAGCGCAAAGGCGCGCTATCGAACTGCTGGACTATCTGGAGGTCGGTCACCGCAGGGATGCGATGCCCGCGCTTCTGTCCAGAGGTGAGGCGCAGCGTGTGGCCATCGCACGCGCCCTTGCCAACAGCCCGCGCATCATTCTGGCAGATGAACCAACTGCGGCGCTTGACAGCCAGCGGGCCGGGATCGTGATGGACTTGATGCGCAAGCTCGCGGCTGAGCAAGACGCCTGCATCATTGCTGTGACGCATGATGAAAAGATTTATGACCGGTTCGACAAGCTGTTCCACCTGCGCGACGGCCTACTTGATGGAACGGAAGGGGGCGTGACATGAGAAATGCGACCCTTGGCAACCGCGCCCTGAAAGTAGCGGCAAGCGTAGCATTAGTTTTCGGCGCGTTGACCGTTTTCTCAGGCGGGTGGGCCTTGTTTGGTGGCGAGGAAGCACGCACCGCCGTTGGCGATGCGGTGCCCTTCGTGCTGTGGTTCAACTTTCTGGCGGGGTTCGCCTATGTCGTGGCCGGTATTGGGCTGTTTCTTCGGCACCGGTCAGCGGCCTGGATATCAACAGGCATTCTGGTAGCCACCGTTCTGGTTTTCCTGGCCTTCGGCGTTCATGTGTTGCAAGGCAACGCCTACGAGATGCGCACCGTTGGTGCGATGACCCTTCGCGCGGGTGTCTGGTTAGCCATTTCTGTTGTGGCTTGGATACATATCTTGCGAACGGATTGACCCTGGCAGACCCTGATTTCCCGGCCGTAGAATATTTGGTGAAATCCAACGTCGCTTCACACATGGGACAGGGCCTGGACAATGAATACATGACCGCTCAGTTCGGCTCTCGGTCATTGAGATGGTGTACCGCGTTCCTGATCACCGTCCTCTCAGAGTAATGGCCCAACTGAAGCGCTCAACCAAGCTCTTCATGGAAGAAATACCTGCGGCAGTCATCGCGCCACTGATCGAGATCTGCAAAACCAACGGGATCGCGGTCGCCAAAATAATCGCGAAGCGGCTTTTTTTATACCACGAGGTCTGGCTATCGGCTATTTGCCGAGATTGCGGGATAGGTGTGCCCGGTAAGTCGCTGCTTCTGGCCGCTCAAAAAGTTTGACACATCCGTGATGTCGACATGTCCGCACATCAATCTTGATGAAGGTGCAGATCAAAGATCAACTCATTGGTTCCCTGCTGAACTCTCAGATCATCTTGATTGAAAACATCAAACTGAAATTCAATGATCCCGCGTTTTCCCGATGTCGTAATGCGTTTTGAGACGACGATCAGATCAGCCCGGATCGTGTCACCTGCGAAGACGGGTTTCTCGAACCGCCAGTTCCACCCGAGCGACGCCAGGCCATCGGGTTTTGCTTGAGACTGAAACTTGAGCCCATCAACCACTGGCAGCACAAGTGGGGCTGATCACTTGAACCAAGCAGTCTAAGTCATGGCAACCGATTTAAAGGGTCCAGAACCTAGATTGGCCCGTGGAAACACAAGCCACTGAAAAAACAGGTGGCAAAGCACAGGCTATTTCCCGCAAAGCAAAGATAATCAGGCCTACTACCCGTCTGTCGCCCGGGCAAAAAAGGTGCGTGAAATCGTGTTAAGTACCTATTCTCGCCTCGCGTCATCGCTCAACCACTATAATTCGGCGGTCAACGAGGCCGAGGCACTTATGGTGTCGACCCAAATCTGTGATAGGTGGCGCCACGAGCGTCAATCGCTTAACGACTGTAACAGGTCCAAGCCGGAATCTGCATGATCGTCAATCCAGAAACAAAAGCTTGCGACATATCCTTGACGCATTCGGGCGCGCGTTACGGGCTATACATCTGAACCAAAAACCACTATCGCCAGATCTTTCCCGGCAATTGGTGACCTATGAATGATTTCTCTGCCCTCCCGAAAACCCTGTCCGCAGCTCTGTCCCAAAAAGGCTATAGCAACTTGACGCCTGTACAAGAGGCTGTGTCAGATGAAGCGCTGGCAGGAAAAGATCTGCTTGTCTCTGCGCAAACCGGTTCCGGCAAGACCGTGGGCTTCGGGCTGGCGATGGCGGAAGAACTTCTCGACAAGCACGGCCGTTTTGACCGACCAGCAGCGCCTTTGGCCGTGGTCATTGCACCCACGCGCGAACTGGCTCTGCAAGTGCGGAGAGAATTCGACTGGCTGTTTGCCGAAGCCGGGATCGTTACTGCATCGGCTGTCGGTGGCATGGATGCGCGCACAGAGCGCAGGGCGCTTGAACGCGGCGCACATGTCGTAGTCGCTACACCTGGGCGGCTGCGCGATCATATCACACGTGGGGTGATTGACCTGAGCGATCTGCGGACCGTCGTCCTCGACGAAGCCGATGAAATGCTGGACATGGGGTTCGCCGAAGATCTTGAATACATCCTTGATCAAACGCCCGAAAACCGGCGCACCCTGATGTTCTCTGCCACTGTTCCACGAGGCATTGCCAGGCTTGCCCAGACCTACCAGAAAGAGGGTGCGCAGCGGATCAAGGTCGGAAGCGCAGATGTCCAGCATTCGGATATAACCTATAGTGCCTTGAACGTAGCTCCGTCGGATATTGAAAAAGCGATCATCAATTTGCTGTGTTATCACGACGTTCAAACCACGATTGTGTTCGCCAACACCCGGTCTATGGTGGCGCGTCTGACCGCGAAACTTTCCAATCGGGGGTTTTCTGTCGTCTCACTGTCAGGGGAACTCAGTCAGGCAGAGCGCACCAACGCGATGCAAGCCCTGCGTGACGGGCGCGCGCAGGTTTGCGTTGCGACCGACGTGGCCGCCCGCGGCATTGATCTTCCAGGGTTGGAGTTGGTGATCCATGCGGATCTGCCCTCAAATGCGGAAACTTTGTTGCATCGCTCTGGACGGACAGGCCGTGCCGGACGCAAGGGAACATCCATTCTGATCGTGCCGGCTCGGCAGCGTTCAAAGGCACAACGATTGCTGAAAACCGCCAAGCTTGAGGCCGAATGGGGCGCACCACCCTCAGCCGATGAGGTGTTTAAACGGGAAGAGGAACGCATCATTTCCAATCCCGCCCTGGATGAGCCGCCAAGTGCTGAGGAAACGGCTTTTGCCGAGCGGCTGCTCAGCGGAAGAACTCCCGAGCAGATCGCCGCAGCCTATATGCGCCTCTACCGAGAGCGCCACTCGGCACCAGAGATCCTTGGAACGGCACCAGAGTCTGGAAAACGCGACACTGATCGACGCGCGGCGTTTGGGCCAAGCACCTGGTTCTCACTTTCTTTGGGACGCAAACAGCGTGCGGAGCCGCGTTGGTTGCTGCCAATGCTGTGCCGCAACGCGGGTTTGTCCAAAGACGCTATCGGCGCAATCCGCGTTCAGTATCAAGAGACCTTTGTCGAGATCGCCAATGATGCTGTGCCCGCAATGAAACAAGAACTGGGCGCTGATCTCATCATAGAACAAGGTGCGACGTTGACCGAGCTGGTGGGCACACCAGATTTCGATACCTCGCCCAAAGGACCGCCTGCAGCCCCACAATCATCGGACGAGCCCGCCAAATCCCGAGGGCTTGATTCAGGCAAACCGTCGAAAGCTGTGCCTGGCTCCGAACGTTCTGACCAAGATGTCCGGACTGCATCCGAGCGCCCTAAGAGCAAAGGAAAATCTGCGGCAGGTACGTCGAACAGACAAGCAAGCGAAGACAAGAAAAAACGGGACTCGGCTCCGCAAGCGCGACCGACGCGTGAGCGCGGAAAGGCCAAACCACAGCCCGTCGCAATGGATAAGAAGCGACAAAAGCAAGATAAGAACGCTTCTGACACATCCAAATCTCTGAAAGCACAAAAGGCGCGTTTCAAGACCGACACCAAAGACCAGAAAGCGCCGCGTTCAAAAAGCAAAAACGGCAAGGGCGGAGAAGCAAGGCCTTTCCGCAAGCTTTCAAAGAGAAACTGAGCGCTCGGGCAAGAGACATTCATCACGGACACCGGTACAGTGGCGCATCGTCCTAGGCGGTCCTTAATCCTTCCACCCAATCCGCTTGAGGGCGAAGGACACGGACGGCCAAGAGCAGACATGGATCGCGTTCAAATGCGCATCGATGTTTCTTCGCAAGGCGGACTTTCATGTGTGTTATCAGGCTCTCTGGTGAATTTCATGTCGAGTTAGCTAAATGCCACAACAACGCAGTACTCACTCGCGTCGTCAGGGAACTGGTGACCCGGTCTTCTCTGATCGTGGCGCTGTTCGGAACCAACAAGGACTCATCTTGCCCCGATGATGAGCACGCGTCGATCATCAATGCGATCGCGAGTGGTGACCCGCAATCTGCGGTAGACAGCATCCAACACCACCTTCTTCACGTTAAAAACAGCCTGGATCTGGAGAAAACCCAAAAGGTTGAACCTGATCTGGCTAAGATACTCACCGGACGCATGTAATTGGTTCTGTCACAAACTCCGTCCGAACAGGATCGTTGAACTAAAAGGGCATTCTGGCCGGGCCTTTCTGAAAACGTGCCGCCGAAGGAATCCGAGCGATCCGTGCAATACGGTCGCTTCCCGGCACGCGACCAGCCCGTCACTAAGGACAATAACCTGTTCGTCATGGCAGGGCACCGCCAACAATCTGGGGCTGCTGAAAACTCGGCAGCCCCATCGTTTCGGAACAAGTTGGAAACGGCGTTACTTCCCGCGATAAACCAGCCAGTCCGGCAGAATTGCGAGCGCGCGGATCACCCAGGAAAACGGCGCCGGGAAATCCGTGCGGAAACGGCGCCTTGTCATGGCCTTCAACACACGGGTCGCGGCATCTTCGGGCGTCATCAACATGGGCATACGGAATTTGTTTTTCAGGGTCAGGCGGGTCTTGATGAAACCGGGATTGATCAGACGCACAAATACTCCGCTGTCTCTAAGATCAAAACGCATGGTTTCGGCTAGGCTGATCAATGCAGCCTTGCTGGCGCCATATCCGATCGCGGCGGGAAGACCGCGATACCCCGCCAGCGATCCGATCAGGGTAATGTCGCCCCGATCCTGCGCAACCATCCTTGGCACCACTTCGCCCAGGACACGCATCGCCCCGGTGAAATTGACATCCACCATGGTCAACGCGGTTTCGCTGTCCCACTCTGTTGTGCCCATGGGTTCGTAGGCGCCGACATTATAAATCACACCGTCCACATCACCCGCCGCCTGCGCCGCGCGACGCACGGAGTCGCCATCGGTCACGTCCAGCGCAAGCACGGTTGCACTGGTCAACTCGGCATTCAGGGTATTCAGTCGCTCGCGATTACGCGCCGACAAGATCAGGTGCGCACCTTCTGCGTCCAGTCGCTTCGCCAGGGCTCGCCCCAATCCTTCGCTAGCTCCGATGAGCCAATATGTCTTGTTTAGGAAATCGGTCATTTGCCGACGTCACCTAACGGCTGGCTTTCGCTTATAAGAGCCGCGGGCGCAGGGCGTTTCCGAAGAAACGGCGCGCGTTTCAGATACAGGATCGCCGCCTGCCAATGGATCAGCGCCAAAACCCGCACCGCACCCAAGGGTCGGCGGACGGCGGCCCAAAGGAGCGACCTGTTTGTTGCCGCACGCCGCTCTCCGGATAGCGTAGCCAGAACGCCCTGGTCTTCATTTTCAAAGGAAATGCGAATGTCGATCCGTGTGTCACTGAAGCCGAAATTGAACCGGTAGTGACCAGCAATTCTCTGAAACGGAGACACGTGCATGAGTTTCTCGGCAACCAGAGTGTCACTACGTGCGATCGGGCGAAATCCTTCGTGTGCGCAAAAATAGCAATGTCGCTGGCCGAAGGTGCTATTAACCTCGGCAACAAAGGCCCTCGGGGTGCCATCAACCAGCGCAATCCAAAAGCTGACCGGGTTGAAATGAAACCAAAGGAAGCTTGGCTGGGTCAGAAGCAAAAGTTGTGCGTCCTTGGTTCGTAACCCACGCTCTTGCAGAACCTGCTTGAACCACGCCAACCCGCGCCCGTCACCCCGTGTTCCGCCATGCTGACGATCCCACAGTGACCATAGATTGAACCGGTTTCGCGACAACAGCCAAGGCGCCTTAACACCAAGATCGGTCAACACAAAATCGACACCGTAGCTGAAGGTGTTCTTCAGCTTTCCGCGTCGGGCATGCAGGGTTTGGGCCTGAATATGTTCCAGCATCATGTGTCCTATACGCGGCTGCGCGGCTCATGGATCAGAACGCGTTGAAAACTATTCTCGTGCTTTTCTGATCCAATTTGACCGGCGCCGCGTAACAGCCTCATAACGTTGTAAAGATGAGGACGGCATGTTCGATCAGATTCACGGCCCAAGAAAGAAAATCGCAATTGTCGGCGGTGGTATATCGGGCCTCTCGTCCGCCTATTATCTGGCGCCCTACCATGACGTCACCCTGTTTGAAGCATCCCCGCGTCTAGGCGGGCATGCCCGAACCGTGATGGCGGGCAAGAACGGCGACCAACCGGTCGACACCGGTTTCATCGTGTTCAACTACGTAACCTATCCCTACCTGACGCGGCTGTTCCGTGATCTCGACGTTCCGGTGATCAAGAGCGTGATGAGTTTTGGCGCCAGCATCAATGATGGCTGGCTGGAATACGGTCTGAACAACGTGGGATCGATCACTGCGCAAAAACGTAACCTGCTGCGACCGCAGTTTTACAAGATGATTGCGGACATCATTCGCTTTGGAAAGCGTGCCGAGGCTGCCGCTACGGATGACAACAAGACCATTGGTGAACTGGTCGAGGAGCTGGGCCTCGGCGATTGGTTCCGCAACAACTACCTGATGCCGATGTGCGGAGCGATCTGGTCAACCCCGGTTGAAGATATAGACCAATTCCCGGCGAAATCGCTGGTACAATTCTTCCGCAACCACGCACTTTTAGCCGGCTCTGGCGAACATCAGTGGTGGACGGTGAAAGGTGGCAGCATCGAATATGTCCGCCGGTTGGAATCCGCGCTTCTGGCTCGCGGCTGTGTCATTCGCACCGATGCACCGGTTCGGCATGTCCAGCGCGACACGCATGAAGTGCGCATCTTTGCTGACAAGGGCCTATCGGCTTCTTTTGACGAGATCATCATGGCTTGCCATTCGGACCAGGCCCTCCAGATCTTGGGGCAAGACGCGACACACGCCGAAGCCGCCGCTCTTGGTAACATCCGCTATCAACCCAATACGGCTGTTCTGCATTGTGATGAAAATCAGATGCCCCGGCGGCGCGCCTGCTGGTCGAGCTGGGCGTACCGGTCGCAGGATGGCGACATCGGCCTCACTTATTGGATGAACAGGCTGCAGAATATCCCTGAATCCGATCCCCTGTTCGTCACCCTGAACCCGTCGACCGAGATTCCTCAGGACAAAGTTTATGACGTAGCGAACTTCGCCCACCCGATGTTTGACAAGGCAGCGCTCAAGGCACAGCGCGACATTCGGGAAATGCAGGGACGCAACCGGACATGGTTTGCCGGAGCATGGAACCGGCACGGGTTTCACGAGGACGGTATCGCCAGTGCAATGCGCGTCGTGCGCGCCCTGAATGAACGTCACCTAATCACAGGAATGGAAAATGCGCTTAATCAACAAGGCTCTGAAATCGAATTTTCTATCGACCTGCGAGCGACTGCATGACGGGCAGCTGATCCTGCGCACCCCCGAGGGCGAGCGCTACTGGCCCAGCTACTTTGCCATGCTCAAGCGCAGCTTGGCCGAGGGTGGGCGCGTGTTGTTGCAAGCGATCACCGTCAAAGACAGCTTTTTTGACACATACAAGTCCTCGTCCGATTACATCCGCCAATACGTTTTCCCTGGCGGCATGCTGCTGTCGGACCGTGTTATCGAGGCCCAAGCCAGTAACGCTGGATTCGCAGCTTGCGACAGCTTTGCTTTCGGGCAGGATTATGCCCGAACCTGTCGGAACTGGGCCAATAACCTTACCGCGCAAAAGCGTCGCGTTTCGGAATTTGGATATGGCGAGAGCTTCTTCTGCAACTGGCAGTACTATCTCGAGATCTGTGCCGCGTCCTTTGCCGTGGGGCATACCAATGTCGTTCAAGTGGAGATGGCCCATGCGTAGTTTTGTCTTTGCTTTTGCCTTGCTCGCGTCGCCCACGGGTACGCAGGCGTCCGCAATCAAATCTGTGCTGCCCGATGCCGAAACGCGCGGCACGGCAACTTTTCGTTATATAGGCCTCCCGCTCTACGAAGCTCAGCTCTTCACCAAGTCCGGAGCACCTCTGGACTGGAGCAAGGATTTCGGGCTCGAGCTGAAATACCTCCGCAACCTGACAGAACTTGATCTGGTCGAAGCCACCATGCGCGAACTGAGCCGTACCGGGGCCACCCTGCCGGCGCGCGGCCAGTTGGAAATGTGTTTCAACGATGTACGCAAGGGTGACCGCTATGTCGCCATCTCCAAGGGGCCAAACCAAATCGGGTTCTGGCACAATGGAAAACGGGTTTGCACGCTAAGCCATCCTAGGATCAAGAACAGGTTCATGTCGATCTTTCTTGGCGAAAACACACGTTCGGAATCCTTCACCCGGAAACTGAAGGGCGAGTGATGCTTTACCCGCGTGTCAGCCTCTATGCGCTGATGCTGGCCGCGGCTGGCATTCCGCTTTACATCCACTTGCCGCGGTTTGCTTCGGTCGAGCTTGGCATCGGGCTGGGGGCAATTGGCACGATCCTGTTGGTCATCCGGCTGGTCGATCTTGTTCAGGACCCACTGATTGGCTGGGCAATCGACCGCTGGCCACGGGCACAAATCCTGTTTGCCAGCGCCGCGGCGCTTGGGCTGGCGATCGGCTTTCCATTGCTATTCACCGCTCAACCGGGGCCAAACGCGATGCCACGTCTGGTGGCAATCCTTGTTCTGCTCTTCTCGGCCTACAGTCTTGGCATGATCCTGCTCTATGGACGCAGCGCCACTCTGGCAGCCACACCGACGCCACGCTCTCTGATGACGCTGGCGGCGTTTCGTGAGGGTGGCATGCTGGCTGGCGTGGTGATTGCCGCCATTGCACCGGCTTTCCTTGTCACCCTTGGGGCCACCGGTCAGGGATACGAAGCGTTTGGCCTGTTTCTTGGAGCGCTGGCCCTTGTCGTTGCCGTGATCACCCTGCCGATCTGGCGTCGCGAACCCATCGAAGGCGACCGTATGTCCCTTGGTGCGCTACGCCAAACTGGCGCTCTGAGACTTCTCGTGTTGGCACTGGTCAACAGCCTACCTGTTGCCATTACCTCGACATTGTTTCTTTTTTTCGTGGAAGACCGCTTACAACTGCCGGGCAAAGCCGGCCCCTTGTTGATCCTGTTCTTTCTCAGCGCAGGTTTCAGCGTGCCGCTATGGGCCCGTCTGAGCCAAAGAATGGGCTCGAAGGCCACGCTGTTGGTCGCCATGCCCTTGGCAATCCTCGGCTTTGTCGGGGCCGCGTTCCTAACACCCGGCAGTCAGGTTGGCTTTGCGGTGATCTGCCTGGCATCCGGCGCCGCCCTGGGGGCCGATATGGTTATCCTTCCGGCTATGTTTTCGGTGGCGCTGACCCGGGCGGGTCTAAAGGCATCGTTAGCTTTTGGCATCTGGTCCTTTGCGGGCAAACTTGGCCTTGCTGTGGCCGCTTTCGCTGTTCTGCCCGTGCTGGAAAGCAGTGGCTTTAGACCCGGCGCGACAAACAGCACTGAGGCCCTGAATACATTGAACATCTCTTATGCCGTCCTTCCCTGCATCCTGAAACTCGGCGCCTTGGCGCTTGTCCTGGCGCTTCCTACGGAGAACCCAACCCAATGAAACTCCTTACTGCCCTGCTCATTCTTGCCGCTCTGGTCATGGCGGCAAAGTCCATGTTTCTCAGTTTTCGCGCACAAACCTCGTCAGACTATGCCGATACAAGCCCTGCCTTTTCGCTCAAAACCCACCTGAGCGGTGAAATCCTCTCCGAAGGTCTGATTTATGGCCCAACCGGAAAGATGACGAACAGCTTCGTTGCCAGAATGGTCGGTGAATGGGACGGCGACACTGGTACGCTGAGCGAAGAGTTCACCTATTCAAACGGCAAAAAGCAAAGTCGCAAATGGTTCCTGAAGCTCAGCGACGGCAACACGTTCACCGCCACCGCCGACGACATTGTCGGCGAGGCACGAGGAGTCGTTTCTGGGTCAACAATCAAGATGGAGTACCAGATCATTCTGCCGGAAGACGCGGGCGGTCACACGCTGACAGCAACCGACTGGCTTTACCTAACTGAAAACGGAGTCATCATGAACAAGTCCGAGATGCGCAAATTCGGCATCAAGGTGGCCGAGTTGATCGCGACCATGCGCCCGGACCACGAAGCACGACGCTGAACCGGGATGGGACCCGAACAGAAGGACCTGTCCTGATGAACAAAATCTACCCATTCTTGCGATGACAGTTGCACTGGCGTCTGTTGTGTTTGAGCCGTCGCCATTGATGACAAATGAATTCGCAGGCTACCGGCCCGAACAGTTTCCTGTCACCATGGACTTCTGGCCGGATCAACCCTCGGGGTGGGGCTTTGGCATCTGGGGTGTGATCTATATTGTCTGACGTCAGCGCGAATGGGACAGTTTAGGTTGATTTGATAAGAGAGGGTTTCTGGCACATCGTAACCACCAAGGAGTGGAGATGAGACAGACACCCGGAATCAAGCAGAGCCATGGCGAGATGGTCGTCAAGTCGTCGCCTATGCGCCAACAGGACAGCTTTGCGCTCAGGGACCTTGCCGTCGCCAGATGCGTAGAGCTCTGCAAAAGATCGCATTTCCGTCAAAGGCACTCCTGTCGAGCGAAGTGACGCCAATAACTCCAACCAATCGACATCTGTCTTCTTGAACCTGCGTTTGCCATCCGAGCCGCGTTGGATGAAGGGCATAGCCCCGATTTCTCATGGAAGCGAATTGTCGAGATGCTGAGCCCGGTGAGTCCGGCAACTTCTGAAATCATCATACTATCAGACCCTTTCGCCCAGGCTCCTACAGTCCTGAAGCTACTTCAGGTCAAGCGTCTTTTATAGAGCTTCTCAGCAATCGGCTTTCGACGACAGTGCAGCATAGGATAAATAGGACTCTCAACTTCCATTAGATTGGTCGCCGCATGCCCTACTGCCAGATGGTAGCGCTCAGGCAAAAAGGCCAGTTGCAAACAAATCAGGCGTTCGCCCACTGCCCGCAATGGGTTTCTTTCAATGTGCCCTGTCCGGCGTGTCTTCCGGTTCACGTGCAATCAGGGCTTCGATCTGCTGCGTGACAGGTTCCGGCAACGCACCGTGCGAGAGAGCTTCCACAAGTCCTTCGATCTGTTCGACGGTGCGAGCGCCTGGAAGCCAGATCGTTTTCATCGGCACGAAGGGCGAATTGGACGGCGAATGGCTGTCCATCACGGCAGTTGGAGCATCATGGCTACCCTTGCCGCGTTTGGTGTGGCGCTGTTCAGCGCGCGCGATTTGCTGGCGGCCGCACGCAGCACGCGGTTGAATGCCGTCAACGCGGCCTCTCTGGTCACGCAACTCGCGCCCCGACAACATCTGCTGATCACGGGTGGCACCGGTTTCATCAGGCAACGTCTGGTCGAGGCCCTGGTTGCTGGTGGCCACCACGTCACCGTCCTGACCCGCAACCTGCAAAAGGCCGACGCATTGCCCCATCCGGTACGCCTGATCACCTCACTCGAGCAAATTGACAACACAGAGCGCTTTGACGCCATCGTCAATCTGGCAGGTGAGCTGGTGGCAAACGCGCATTGGACGCGTCGGAAACGCGCGCATCCTGCAGTCTCGGGTCGTGATGACGAAAGATTTCGTCGCACTGATCCGCAGGCTGGATCAAAAACCATCTTGCCTAATCACCGGTTCCGCCGTGGGCTGGTATGGGCCGCGGCAAGACGAGATCCTCACCGAAGACGACACCTACCACCCCGTCTTCATCCATGAGGTGTGCGACACATGGGAGCGCGCCGCTGCGCCAATCGTGGGTATGGGCATCCGGGTTGTGCAACTGCGTAGCGGTCTGGTGCTAGGGGTAGAAGGCGACATGCTGGCCCGAATGCTGACACCTTTCGAATTTGGTGCCGGTTGTCAGCTGGGGGATGGACAACAGTGGATGCCCCGAGGAACGCCGCGCCCGCCGCACAACGCCGGAACCCAGACGAATCCCAGTGTTGCGCGAGGCAAGGGTAGGACGTGTTACGGCTTGGCTTGCTTGTTGGTGCACAGACCCAGAAGCGCATAAATCGGGCAGAATTTCATGAAGGCCGTCAGCACAAACACAGCTCCAAGCCAACCCCAGGGGCCGATGGTGCCGGTCAGTGCCAGAAGGATCAGCACGCCACCGAGGATCAGGCGCAGAACCCGGTCGACAGAACCAACATTAGACGTGAATTGCATGGTCGAATCTCCTTGATTATCTGGTCCAAGATTCGCTGTTTTCCAAACCGTGTTATGTGACGAGGTCACACAACTCCCGTTCTGGCATGGTGGTGCAGGGCTGGGCGATCCTGCAGATAAATCACACCTCGCTCAAGCCTGACCCATCCCCGATGTTCAAAATCCTTGAGGATACGGGACATGACTTCGCGTGCGCTGCCCAGTTCGGCCGCAATGCGCTGGTGCGTGGTGCGGATATCGCCCGAATGTGCGCCTTGATCCAAAAGCCACTGCGCCAATTTCAGGTCCATCCGGTTAAGTAGAAGATCATCGATAACCTCGGACAGTTCAACAATGCGTTGTGAAAACGCCATGAAGACCGCACCTCGAAATTCTGCATCTGTGGCCAGCAACGTGTTGAACTTGTCCCGCCCGATGGCCAGCGCCGTCACCGGCCCCTCGGCATAACCGAACCCTGAATAGGGGATGTCCGACAACATGCACGAGGTCGTCATAACGCAACTGTCGTACGGGCCAACCCGATAAAGAACAACGGTCCGCCCTGACGGGCTGGTTTGTTCCACTCGGACGATGCCCGAACGAATGATCAAAAACACCTCACCGTAAGCGCCCGGTGCAAACAGTTGGTATCCGTCTGGTATGGCCAGACGACTTCCTTCGGACTTGAGCCGGTCGAGAATTGCCTGGCTCCAGTTCTGTTGGGTCACTGCTTTACCTCCGTATCACGCTCTCTTCCGGGTTTTTTGCCTTGGGACCCTCGCGGGCAAACCCAATTAATCTGTGACGAACCCATCTGCACAGGATCAATGTTGAAGATTCTGTCAATTCAAGCCTTGAATACCAACACCTCATGGGTCCGAAACGAGTTCCATTATCTTTTGGAAGGCTTCCCCATTCCTACGGGTTCCCCGGAACGACTGTCCCCGTTGCGTTTGAGTGCCGGAACGTCAAAGTCATCGCTGTCAGATGGGCGGAAGTCGAGATGACTCCTGAGAGCCGATTACCGGCCTAACAACTGGCGGGACAATCGCCTCTCCAGCTCCGTCTGTGCAGTTCTCAAAGAAATCTGCGACAGAACCTTATTGTTTCAAGGATGAATATCATTCTCAGGGCACCTCGAGATCATAGAAGTGTTCTGCGGTTTCTCTGAACACAGCCGATTGGGCCTCAGCCGGAACCAGATCACGGTAAGCCTGTACCAGCGATGTGTAATTGCCATAGAGTTTGTCGACCGGGAAATTCGAGCCAAACATGACCCTCTTTGGTCCGAATTGTTCAAGGCAAATCTCCACGATCGGGCGAATACTCTCAGGCGCCCAGTTGTGATCGAACATGCCCAGACCTGAGAGCTTGCATGAGACGTGCGGCAGATCGGACAGAGCGCGCAATCTTTGAGCCCAGCTTTTCAGGCCCGCCGGAGTGCGGTCATATGGTGATCCGGCATGGCATAGAGCGACTCGTGTATTCGAGGCTTGCGCGAGAACTCGGGTGGTTTTTCCGATCAAATCAGGAATGAGCTGCAGATCAAAGCTGAGGTCACGCCGTCCAGCCTCCTTCAGTCCGTCCAGAAACCGCGGATCGTCCAACAGGAAATTGGTTCCCGTCTGCGCGTCCTCTCCGGGTGCGCGCCCGACGATCTGGCGCACACCGCGTACAGTTGGAAGAGCCTGAAACGTATCAAGCTGGGCGTGTAGGTCAGCCGAGGTCAGGTCACAGAACACAACCTGCGCCATTGGCCAGTCTGGATTGGTTTCGGCGACAGCTTGAACCCACCGGGCTTCGTCCAGACCGTTTTTGGCTCCCACCTGGATATGGATCGAGGCACCGACTCCGCAGGGCGCGGCTTCGGACCGGAACTCGCGCAGTAGATAATTCCGTTGAATCGGCGTCGGGTCGCCAAAGAACCTTTCCACCCCGCGCGCCATCAGCCAGGGGTAGTTTACAGCTTCAAGGTCCCAAAGGTGGTGATGGGCATCGATCCAGCCGGTCATGTTCGCGGTACTTTCGACATGCGCCCCAAAATATCGACACCCTGTTGTTTCCAGAAGTGCAGCAGGTCAATGAAAACCCAGTTCTCGGCCAGCTTGTCACCCGCGCGACGATAGATGTCGATCACACGGAATTCACCGGCCTTGTCTGTGGCGGGCATACCCATGAACCCGCCGGTGGGCCGCGCCGTGAAATTCGGCCAGCCGAAAAAGCCGCCATAGTGACCCTCAGCCAAGCGGCAAATGTGCTTGGTCTTCGAGCGGTCCGTTAAGGATGCGCGGAACGGGCCTGAGTGCTGCTTTGCATAACGCTCAATCGTATAGGTCGCACCGATCCCGGCGGGCCCCCACCAAATCATGTCTTCGCTCCATGTCTGGCGCAATTCTTCCTCAAGGCTCAAGCCGCTGTTCCATTGGCCGAGATCGGAAATCATGGCATTGATCGTGTCGAGAGTTTTCTCGCCTTCTTCGGCAGGCTGCGGGCTGAACATCAACCCGTCATGCGTCATCGGTCCGGGTTGAACCAGATGGGCTGCAGTTTGAGGCGGGAAGGGCTGCAACCCGACCTGCATCATGAAATGCGGGATGTCGAAATACATCGCCGTTTCGGCGATCTTGCCATTCTCGATCTTGTTGAACTCACAATAGCGCAAAAACGCCATCTTGCCCGTGGGGGCGATGCCCAGCCACGCATTGTCGAACAGGCCCATCAGATGCCCCATTGAAACAACCCAGACCGAGGTGAATCCGTCCATCTCGTTTTTTCCGGCCATGAACACGTCCATCCGGCGCTGCATTTTCCTTAGACTTTGCTTCAGGGGACGCCAGAATGCCTGTGCTACGTCATGGGTGCCCCGAAGCTCATCAAACGGGTGGAAACCGCGCCACAGGTAGTCTTCTGTGCAGAACTCAGACAACGTGTTGGCGATATCCGATTCTTTTACGCTGCTGAGCGCCGTGTAGTAATCCAAGATGATCGATTTTTGGATTTCATAGGACATTATTATTTTCTTTCAGTTCTTTAGTCGCTGCCAAGGGGCGAATTGCGAGGAAGATGAAGTCGGCTTTTGCACACGCATGCAAAAAAAGCTTGCCAGATGTTTCTTTTGTTGTCTATGGTTTTGCAAGCGTATGCACTACGAGTGCAGCAGGGAGGACAGAATGGCCGAAATTCAACTTCGCAATGTTGGAAAGCGTTGGGGATCGTTTGTCGGAGTTGACAATTTTGACCTGACAATAGCCGACAAGGAATTTCTGGTACTTCTTGGGCCGTCAGGTTGCGGAAAGACCACGACAATGCGCATGATTGCTGGCCTCGAGGACGCATCTGAGGGTGACATCCTGATAGACGGCGCCCGAGTAAATGACATGGAGCCCAAAGACCGAGACGTTGCAATGGTGTTCCAGTCATACGCCCTGTACCCCAACATGAACGTTTACGAGAATATTCGCTTCCCGCTTAAAGTTCGCGGTATTGACCCTGCTACCCATGACGAAAAAGTGCGGCGCGCTTCGGCCATGGTTGAGTTGGATGACTTCCTGCACCGCAAGCCAGCGGAATTGTCTGGTGGTCAGCGTCAGAGGGTTGCCTTGGCTCGTGCCATAGTGCGCGAGCCGAACGTGTTCCTTATGGACGAGCCATTATCCAACCTTGACGCAAAACTGCGCGTTTCCACCCGCGCACAGATCAAGAACCTCAGCCACGAATTGGCGGTCACCACGATCTATGTCACCCACGACCAGATCGAGGCTATGACACTGGCTGATCGGGTGGTGATCATGAAACAGGGTGTCGTGCAACAGGTCGGTACTCCGGTCGATATATATGACACCCCCGCCAACACCTTTGTCGCCAGCTTTATCGGCAACCCGGCAATGAACCTTGTCGATGGCGAGGTTCAGGGTGGCGTGTTTCGCGCCAAAAGCACTGAGGTACACGGGTTGAACGCGCCAGACGGTCCTATCACGCTGGGGTTTCGCGCCGAGGACGCCAATGTTGTGGAAAGCGGCGGCGAGATCAATGCACCGATCTATACACAAGAGCTGTTGGGCGACAGCACCATGGTCTCGGTTCGGATCGGTGGTGCGCTGGTCTCGGTCAAGGCCGACAAAACCTATCGGGCCGAAATCGACGATCAGGTCTCGATTCATATCCATACCGACCACTGCCATCTGTTTGATGCGCAAACTGGGGCTCGCCTGGAAGGCTGAGAACCGCAAACGACACCCGTTGGGACGGGGTAACCAGGGTGCAGACTTCGAAGATGCACCCATCCATCTAGGGAGGAATATTGATGTTTCTGAAGAATATTGCATTGGCCGGCTCGGTAGCCGCCTTTGCCGCAAGCGCAGGATATGCCTGCGAAATCGGCGCACGTGTCAACATAGTCGGTAATGAATTTGCGGCCATCCAGGCCGTCGCAGCCGGAGCAAAGGAATGCACCGGAGCGCCGGTAGAATCCAACCTGACATCCGAGCACCAGACCATCAACGTGGCTGGCCTGTCAGGCAATCCGTCGGAATACACAACCGCAATCATCGCCAATAGTTCGGTTGTGGCACTGATGAACGAAGACGTTATTCGTCCGCTCAATGATCTGGTGGAAAAATATGGCCAGGACCTGCAGCCTGGGCAGCTGATCAAGATTGGCGACAACATCATGGCCGTCGCCTTTATGGCGAACGCGCAGCATCTGATGTATCGCAAGGATGTTCTGGAACAGGCTGGCGTCGAAGTGCCGACCACCTATGAGGAAATGCTCGAGGTGGCCGAGGCCATTCGTGCGCAGGGCATCATGCAAAACCCGGTTGGTGGAGCCTATGCATCGGGTTGGAACCTGGCGCAGGAATTCAACAATATGTTCCTTGGCTATGGCGGCAGCCATTTTAAACCCGGTACGGCGGAACCCAACGTGAATTCTGAGGCCGGTGTCAACGCCCTGAACATGATGAAGGCTTTGTCGGAATACATGAATCCCGACTTCCTGACGCATGACTCTAATGCCACCAATGCCGAATACCGCGCTGGCAACGTTGCGATCATGAATATGTGGGGCTCGCGCGCATCGCAGCAAACCACTACCGAAGGTGTGCTACAGGAGGTGATCGATGGCCATGCGATTGGCGCTCCGCTGACGGTTGGCGGCGGCACCACACCAGCGACGACCCTGTGGTGGGACGGTTGGACTGTCGGAAAAAACATTCCGGATGAAGAAGCTGAGGCCACGTTCATTGCTATGAAGCACGGCATCCGCCCGGACATGCTGAATGATGAAACCACGCCTCTGGCAGTCTGGCTTATCGAAGGTTACCAGCCTGGTAAAGATGCCCAAGGTGTGTTTGCGGCAGCCAAGATGGGTACACTGCCCTATCCGATGTTGCCTTACATGGGCTTGATGCACACGGCGCTCGGCAACGAACTTGCGGACTTCATGCAAGGTAAGGAATCAGCCGAGCAGGCATTGGCCGATGTCGAGGCTGCTTATCGGGCTGCCGCCATCGAGCAAGGTTACCTTCAATAAGATGTGCCTTGTGCGGGCGTTCTTGAACGGCGTCCGCACAAACACACCGATGAGAGGATTGCAACGTGCGCCATAAGACATTCCTTTGGTTCTTCTTGCCCACAGGTCTTGCGATGTTGTTGTTCATCGCCATGCCTATTGTCTCGGTGGTGACCCAATCGATTTTCGCCCCGCACCCGGCCGTTCTGTTGGAGGTTGAGAACTGCACCCCGCTTATCGGATGCACAACCGAGACCACTGTTGATCAAGCGGCCACTGCGGCCCTTCGCGCCGAGCAACCTCTGGGCCGGTTTGTGGGATTGGACATTTACTTTAATCGAGGCCATCTGGCGACACAGGAGTTTGGTCAAATCTGGGCCTCGAGTGACAATTGGGGCGAGTTTTTCTCGGAGCTCGGGAATTTGCCCTTTTATCGGGCAATGGCGTTTACGCTGACCTTCGTAGCTGTCGTGACACCGCTCACAATTGTATTGGGGCTGTTGATTGCGTTGGCGGTCAACTCCTTGCACCGGCAACTCAAGGGTCTGATGATCTTTTTCTCTCTTCTGCCCATGATTGTGACCCCGCTGATCGGCTCGCTCATCCTGTTTTGGATGATTGACAGTCGCGGGGTGATCGGAAACGCCCTCGTATATCTGGCCGGAGATCCGAATTTCAGCCTAAAAGCCTCAACAGGGCTGATGTGGGTAGCACTGATGGTCTATGGTGTTTGGCACGCCGCTCCTTTTGCCTTTGTCGTGTTCTATGCTGGTCTGCAAACCTTGCCCCAAGACCAGATCGAGGCTGCCCAGATCGACGGGGCTACGCGCTGGCAACAGGTCAAATTTGTGGTTGTTCCCCACCTCATGCCTCTGGTCACATTTGTTGCGCTGATCCAGTTGATGGATAACTTCAAGGTGTTTGAACCTATTATCGGCTTCAGCGCACAAGCGCATGCGCAATCACTCAGCACCTTCATCTTTTACGATCTCGGTGGCGAGACTCGGCAACTGTCTTCCGCTGCCGCTACCTCTGTGATGACGATAATCGGGGTCGCCATTCTTCTGTCGCCCGTGCTTGTCCGCACCTGGCGCGATTTCAAAGGAGCGAGATAATATGGCCAGCCGCGCACAAAGAATGCCTACAAGCCTTCGGATCGCCTCGTCCCTGTTTGTGCTCCTTTGGTTTATCCTGGCCGCCTTTCCGTTCCTTTGGACGGTTTGGGGATCGTTCAAGGTCGAGCTGGATTTCTTCTCGATCGCTGACTGGACCAACGCCCTGACCGGCGCCCGAACCGAAGCGGTTTACGGCTCGCCGTTCACCACCACCGGATATGAGGGCGCATGGATTCAGGAAGAGTTCTGGCGCAATGTTCTGAACACCGGGATCGTGTGTTTCTTTGTAGTTACCATCTCGCTGACCATCGGAACGTTAGGGGGTTACGCCCTTTCGCGGTCAACCTATAACTACACATTTTGGCTTTTGATCACGGCGTTGATTTTCCGTGCAATGCCGCCAATCACTCTGGTCTCAGGATATCTTCTGCCCTTCTTTGAATGGAATGTTTGGGGGATTCTTCCGACCACCATTATCGTGCTGGTGGCAATCAACCAGCCGTTCACCCTGTGGATGCTGCATTCCTTCTTCAAGAACATCCCGAGCGAGTTGGATGAAAGTGCCAAGGTCGACGGATGCAACCAGTTTCAGGCTTTCCGACGCGTGATCATTCCGGTGATGTGGCCGGGTGTCATTACCACCGGGCTGTTCTCCTTCCTGTTGGCCTATAACGATTTTGCTGTGGGCGCGATGCTGCTGTCCGAAAGCAACCGCACAATGGTGCCTGCCATCGCCGCCTTCCTCGGTACAACACAGACTGAGGGCAACGTGATGTTTGCTGTTGCGGCGGTGGTTTCAGCCACAGTTCCACTGTTCCTCCTGGTGATGTTCTTCCAGCGTCAGATCGTGGGCGGCCTGACCGCCGGGGCTGTGAAAGGCTGACAAAAATGGGGCGCACTCATCCTCAGTCCGTATCTGCCCACGCGCCCGCAGCCAGCCTGAACTTGGCTGCGCGCGGGGCCCGTCGGCCGGGACGAATTCCATTTGCTTTGATGCGCGCAGGTCCTCGTGCCAGCACACCGTCACAGCGAATAGGAACACGTTCTAAAAAGGAAAGCGCCATGAACAAGCGCGCAAATCGCCCAGCGATGGGTATTGCTACCGGAACCACGTTTGAAAACAAACAGCTTTATCGTCAGTTTCTCGAAAGCTTTGATAAGGGCCTCGGCGAGACCATGGAGACGGCCGGCAGCGAGATTTTCGCCGCAACGGCCACTACCGAAGCGAGCCATCCGATCAATGCAGCCCACGATGGCAACGGCTACGTCAGCTCTGTCATCTTTGCGATATCAGAGGCGTTCGAGGGGCTCACCCGTCAGAACTATGTGGTCACGGGTGGCGAATACCTGGGAAGCGAGTGGGTCACCTCAACCGGGTATTTCCATGGTCATTTCACGCGACCGCTTTGTGGTATTCCACCCAGTGGCAAACTGGCATTTCTGCGGTTTGGTGAATTCCACCGAATGGAAGATGGCAAGATCGTCGAATCCTATGTCTTCCTCGGCTTTGCAGAACTGATCATCGCACTCGGCCTCTGGCCTTTGAACCTACAGGGCTATGAAGGTGTCGTGCCAGGTCCGGCAACTCATGACGGCATCGTCATTGGGCCATCAGACCCAGCGCAGTCACGCGCCACAGCAGATCTGGTCGAGGACATGCTAATACAGCTGACGACCGAAGACCAAAGCTGGCGACCTTATTGGGATGACCGAATGGTGTGGTACGGTCCTGGCGGGCTGGGCTCTTATGCGACAGTGGATGCGTTTGCCGGCTTCCAGTCCCCTTTCGAAAACACGTTCGAGGGCTGGGGCGACGGCACGGATGCAGGCGTCACCGGCGTTGGTTCGAATTGCAAGGCCGGGGATGGCGACTATGCATTCCTGTGCGGCTGGCCGCAGATCACCGGCGTCCACGTCAAACCCTTCCTCGGCCTGGAGCCAACGGGAAAGCGCGTTTTTATGCGTGACTGCGACTGGTGGCGCTGCGCAGACGGCAAGATCATCGAGAACTGGTGCATGCTCGATATTCCACATCTGCTGTTGCAACTGGGTTACGACCTTTTTGCCGAAATTTCTGAACAGACCCAATGAGCTGTTCTGCCAGACATAACGCCATTGCGCGCCACCCGGCGCTCAACCGGATGCCAAGGGATTTTCTGACAGCAGGCTGACCTTCCCAGTCGACACAGAAAACCCCTTGGTAACCATAAAAGGAAAAGACACATGAAGGGCTCCCGCCCCGAACAGGCCGTGCTGACACGTAACACGGACATGAGAAAAACCGACGAGACCCGCGCCGTGATCGAGGGCATGGTCGATGGTTTGAATGATCACCGCATCGACGATATCGGCGAATTCTTCGCAGAAGGGTTCCGCTGGATCGGCAACCAGGGCTGCGGCACCAAAACTGGGCTCAAGGAGTTTCAGAACAACTGGCAGCGCCCGTTCCAGGCAGCATTTTCTGATAAGACCTGCATCGACGAGGCCCGACTTTACATGGGCGAGTGGGCTGCCGCTTTTGGCCGACAGGAGGCGACTCATTCGGGCGAGTTCTTGGGCATCGCTCCGACGGGAAAGCGGGTCGAGATCCGTTACATGGATTTCTGGAAAGTCGTCGATGGCAAGATCATCGACAATTGGGTGAATGTCGACTTCGCCCATGTCGCCACGCAGCTTGGCGTTGATCTGTTCAATGGCGAAGGCTGGGAAGCATTTGACCGGGGAGAAAAAACTCCACCCCGGCCTGAAAACTGAGGATAGAGACAATGGCTATTGAATACCTGAAACGCGGCAAACCAGAAGCTGACCGAGCAGAAGACGATGCCAAAACCCGAGCTGTTGTCGAGGCAACGCTGGCGGATATCGAAACCCGCGGCGATACCGCTGTGCGTGAGCTGTCAGAGAAGTTCGACAATTACTCGCCGGAATGCTTCCGTCTAAGCCAGGATCAGATCGACGAATTGATCAACTCGCTGACTGAACGCGAACTGGCCGATATCAAATTCGCGCAGAAGCAGGTGACGAACTTTGCGCAGGCACAACGCGACTCGATGCTGGATATCGAGGTTGAAACTCTGCCAGGAGTGATTTTGGGTCACAAGAACATCCCTGTGCAGTCGGTTGGCTGCTACGTGCCGGGCGGCAAGTTCCCGATGGTGGCATCGGCGCATATGTCGGTCGCAACAGCAAAGGTTGCGGGTGTTCCGCGCATCATCGCATGTACCCCGCCGTTTCAGGGCAAACCCAATGCGGCCGTAATCGCAGCGATGCATCTGGGCGGTGCCCACGAGATCTACGTGATGGGTGGGATCCAGGCCATCGGCGCCATGGCGATCGGGACTGAGACCATTGATCCGGTTCACATGCTGGTTGGCCCCGGCAACGCCTTTGTGGCCGAAGCCAAGCGCCAGCTGTTTGGCCGCGTCGGTATCGATCTTTTCGCGGGTCCGACCGAGACGATGGTCATCGCCGATGAAACTGCTGCAGATGCCGAGCTTTGTGCGACCGATTTGCTGGGACAGGCCGAGCATGGCTATAACAGCCCCTGCGTTCTCGTCACCAACTCGCACAAGCTGGCCCAAGAAACACTGAGCGAGATCGACCGAATCCTCGGAATCCTGCCCACCGCAGGTACCGCCAAAGTCAGCTGGGAAGAATATGGCGAGGTCATCGTCTGCGACACCTATGACGAGATGCTGCAAATGGCCGAAGACATTGCCTCCGAGCACGTTCAGGTCATGACCGACCGCGACGACTGGTTTCTGGAAAACATGACCTGTTATGGCGCGCTGTTCCTGGGGCCGCGCACCAACGTGGCCAACGGCGACAAGGTGATCGGAACCAATCATACACTGCCGACCAAGAAGGCCGGGCGCTATACCGGCGGGCTCTGGGTCGGCAAATTCATGAAAACCCACAGCTATCAGAAAGTCGTCACTGATGAGGCCGCGGCGATGATCGGCGAATACGGCTCGCGCCTGTGCATGCTGGAAGGCTTTGTCGGCCATGCCGAACAATGCAACATCCGCCTCCGGCGTTACGGGGGCATCAACGTGCCCTATGGTGAAGGCGCACCATATCGCGAGACGGCGGAGGCGTCCTCGTAAGCGGGACGAATCTTGCGCCCGGAATCGACCGGGGCGCTACAGAATTTTTTGGATAAGAAGTTAACACGATGCGAGATTTCGCAATGGATACTTACTCTACCCACAAGGCCCTGATCGCGCCCCTGCGCGAGGCTATGTATAAATTCGACGAAGCCGGGGTACGAGATGCGCTGGAGGCGGTAATCGCGCCCGATGCTGCCATCCACATGTTGTATCCATTCGGAGATCTGACCGGCCCGCAGGAACTCTATGACACCTGTTATGCGCCGATACAAAAATCCATGCCCGATCTTGAGCGTCGCGACTGGATCGTAATGGGTGGTCGGACAGAACAGGGCAACGACTGGGTCGGCTGCGGCGGCCACTACTTCGGCACCTTTGTCGCCCCCTGGCTGGACATCCCGCCGACCGGGCATTTGGTCCATATGCGGTTCCACGAATTCTACCGTTTCGAAGAAGGCAAGGTTGTCGAGATCCAGACACTCTGGGATATTCCCGAAGTCATGATGCAGGCGAATGCCTGGCCAATGGCCCCGTCTCTGGGGCTGGAGTTCTGCATTCCCGGCCCGGCGTCTCTGGATGGCGTTGTATCCGGACCGTGGGATGAGGTGAAATCTCTGGCCTCGTGCAATCATATCGTCGACATGCTGAAACATCTTGAGAAACACCCCAGCCAGGGTGGGCCCGAAGTGATGGAGATGGAGCGGTTCTGGCATCCGCGCATGAACTGGTACGGCCCCGCCGGGATCGGGACAGCGCGCGGTATCGCGGGATTCCGCAACTGGCACCAGATTCCCTTCCTCAACGGAATGCCCGATCGTGGCCAGCACGCTGACGAGATTACCTTTCATTTTTTTGGTGATGGCGACTACGCCGCTGTGACTGGCTGGCCGAACATGATCCAGACCGTCACCCATGACGGCTGGATGGGGATTGCGTCTTCGGGCAAACGGATCACTTTGAAGTCACTTGATTTCTGGCGTCTGGAAGGTGGGCTGATCCGCGAGAATTGGGTGTTGGTCGATCTGCTGGACGTGTATCGGCAATTGGGCGTAGATGTTTTTGCCCGACTGCGTGAGTTCAATAAGGCACGTGTACCGGGCACCATCCCATTCCCGGTCGGCGAGGTCTGATATGCCCCATTTTCCCAGCACCCCCAGTTTCGACCTGAGCGGCAAGCGAGCTTTGGTCGCCGGAGCCTCGTCGGGCATAGGCATGGCCTGCGCTGTGGCGCTGGCGGAACATGGTGCTGAGGTCACTTTGGCAGCGCGCCGTGCAGGTGCGCTGCAGGATATTGCAAAAGATATGTCGGCGCAGGGATGGTCTGCCAGGGCTCTGGAACTGGATGTTTCGGACGTGGCGGCAACCGCTGAAGCTGTAGCGCAAAATGGGCCGTTCGATATTCTGCTGAACTCAGCCGGGCTTGCCCGACACGGCAAGGCCGTGGAAACACAGCCTGAAGATTTCGATGCGGTGATAGGCGTCAATGTCAAAGGTGCATATTTCCTGACCCAGGCTGTTGCCAAAGGCCTACTCGACGTCGGCCGTCCCGGTTCACTGATCAATATCTCTAGCCAGATGGGCCATGTTGGTGGTCGCGAACGCGCGGTTTATTGTGCGTCGAAATTCGCGGTTGAAGGCTTCACCAAGGCGATGGCGCTTGAGTTCGGACCGTCAAAGATCCGGGTTAACACGATTTGCCCCACCTTCATTCTGACGGATCTGACAAAGTCGACTTTCGACGATCCGGATAAGCGGGCCTGGATTCTGGACAAGATAAAACTGGGTCGCCCGGGAGAGATTGAGGACATCATGGGGGCGGTGGTTTATCTGGCCTCGGACGCGTCGGCGCTGGTGACGGGCACGGCATTGATAGTTGACGGAGGTTGGACGGCAGACTGATGGCGACACAAAAAGTTACATCACTGGAAGTTGCCCGTCTCGCCGGGGTCAGCCAATCTGCGGTCAGCCGTGTGTTCACCCCCGGCGCGTCGGCGTCGAAAAAAACCGTTGAAAAGGTGCGCAAGGCGGCCAAGGAACTGGGCTATCGCCCGAACGTTCTGGCCCGCGCTGTGGTGTCCGGGAAAAGCCGGATCATCGGGCTTGTCGTGGCCTATCTGAACAACCAGTTCTATCCCGAGGCGCTGGAGAAGCTGACAAACACGTTACAGGAACGTGGATACCACGTGCTGATATTCATGGCTTCGCATGAGTCTGGAAACATCGACAATGTGGTCGAAGAAATACTCGACTTTCAGGTCGAAGGGATCATCGCCGCTTCGGTGGCTTTGTCCTCGGATTTGTCCGACCGCTGCCGAACGGCCGGTATACCGATGGTGTTGTTCAATCGGGCACAAGATGACACGGCAATGTCGTCAGTTACATCCGACAACGTTGCCGGTGGTCGAAAGGCGGCTGAGTTCCTGTTGGCAGCTGGGCACCAAAAGATTGGATATATCGCCGGGTGGGAAGGAGCTTCGACCCAGCGTGACCGCGAAACAGGGTTTGTTGCCGCCTTGCAGAAAGCCGGGGTTACGCTGCACGCCCGTGAGGTAGGAAATTTTTCGACGGAAGAAGCCCGGCAAGCCACGCTGAGGATGTTCGAAGCCGATCCGCCTGATGCTGTGTTTGTCGCCAACGATCACATGGCCATTTCCGTGATGGACACGCTGCGGTTCGAATTAGGGCTGAATGTTCCGGGCGACGTTTCGGTCATCGGGTACGACGATGTCACTGTCGCCTCATGGCCAGCCTACAACCTGACCACCATTCGACAGCCTGCCAATCGCATGGTCACCGAAACTGTCGATATTCTGCTTGGCAAGATTGAGGACCCCGATGCCGGCCCGCGTCGGGTCGAGATTGACGGGCCGCTGATTGTTCGAGGCTCCGCCCGCATACCTGAAGGATGGAAGACATGAAGGGATTTAATCCCAAATTCAAAGACTTTCCCGATTACATAATAGGAATCACCAAAGAAATCTGGGAAGATCGCGGCATTGCGACGCTGCACGACTATTATGCCCCGGACATCGTCGTGCGTTCGCCTGGGTCGGTGGTTGTCGGAAATCAGAATGTCATTGCTGCCACTATGGCGACCCTTGCAGAGTTCCCTGATCGTACACTGTTGGGCGAGGATGTGATCTGGTCGGGAACGCCAGAAGAGGGCATGCTGTCGTCGCATCGCCTTTTATCCACCGCGAGCCATCTCGGTGACGGTGTTTATGGCAAGGCGACTGGCAAGAAACTGATCTACCGCATTCTTGCCGACTGCCACGCAATAAACAACCAGATCAACGATGAGTGGCTCATCCGCGACCAGAGCGCGATCGTGCAGCAGATGGGCTGGGATCCCAAGGAATACGCCCGCGATCTGATCGCGCGCGAGGGTGGGCCAGACGCCTGCGTGCAGCCCCTCACGCCCGCGAACGATAGGCCCGGCCCCTATAAAGGCCGTGGCAATGACAGTGAATGGGGCCAGAAATACGCGGATATCCTGACCCGGATCATGAATGCCGATATGAGGGTGATCGAGGCTGAATACGACCGCGCTGTTCTGTCAGAATATCCCGGCGGCACGACCGGCCACAGTTGGGGGCCGGTTGATAGGTTCTGGATGGGTCTGCGCGCAGCGTTCCCACGTGCCGAATTCAAGATCCACCATCAGATCGGCCGTGACGACCCGATGATGCCGCCGCGCGCCGCGATCCGCTGGTCTTTGCACGGCAAGCATGACGGCTGGGGCGTGTTCGGCGTGCCCACAGGGGCCGAGGTCTTTGTGCTGGGCATCAGCCACGCCGAGTTCGGTCCGTGGGGTCTGCGCAAAGAATACACCTTGTTTGACGAAACCTCGATCTGGAAACAGATTCTGCTGAAGACCGGTGATCTCTAGAATGTCGCACCGTATCTCAAATCTGGATGCCGGGCAGGCGTTGCGGCGGTACCACGCCCATCGCGCCAGCCTGCGCGCCCGGCGGCTGAACAATCGCCCGCCGGGTGGTTTGGATTGATTTCATCAAACCCAAATCAAAAGGAGAAAAGATATGAGTACCATCGAAAGCCGCATCGTCCGTTATGGCGAACTGAAGCCTTGTAAAACCGCGTTCATCGACGCCCACACGCCAGGTTCAGACCAGAAAGAGAACTTTACAATCATTGGCGGCGGCGTCAGCGAAAGCCCGGATCAGCACGTCCACATCACCGACAAGATCGGGTTCAACATCGGCGCAGCGGGGCAACCGCCGAAATGCCGCAACTCACTGCACAGTCACACTACCGCCGAGGTGTTCTTTGTTGCTAAAGGTCGATGGCGGTTCTTCTGGGGTCGTTATGGCACGGCGGGCGAGTTCATCGCTGAAGAAGGTGACATCTTCAACATCCCGACCGGCATCTTCCGCGGGTTCGAGAATGTCGGCCAGGACTATGGCATGATCATGTCGATGTTGGGGGGCGACGATGCCGGTGGCGGCGTGACCTGGGCGCCTCAGGTGATCGAGGACGCGCAGGCCCATGGCCTGGTGCTGGGCAACAATGGCGTTCTCTATGACAGCAAGAAGGGCGAGGAACTGCCGCACAATGTGCAGCCCATGCCATTGCTGACCGAGGAAGAACTGAAAGCCTATCCCGAGGTTCCCGTTGAGGCGGTGATCGGCAAATATGTCGCCCGCTACTGGGACCTGATGGCGCTGGCGGCGGACAAGCCTGCGGTTGTGATCGGTGAAAACGGCCTGATCAAGGACAAGCCAGGGTTCGAGGTTGATTTCCTGACCCGTGGCTCGGCCGTGGCCGAACAGATCAAGGCGGACAAACCCGTGGTTCTGATGCCGGCCAGCGGCCATTGGCGCATCAGGATCAATGAGGTCGAGACCACCCTGTCCAACGGCGACACCGCACTGGTTCTGCCCGGCGAAAGCTACAGCGCCGAGCCGTCGATGACCGGAGAAGCGGGGCTGTATCGTATCACCGCAACCGACGATCCGGCAGGCGCGACCTGGACGGGTGCCTAAAGCCAAAATTGCGTGTCCCGGTTTCATTCGGGGCGCGCTTAGCGCATCCAGCGCCGGGTTTCCGGCCCGGTGCTGGATCAAGATTTGGAAGGAGATGAAGACATGACCCGCGTTTCAACCACCCATGTGGGAAGTCTGCCACGAACTCAGAAGGTCGTTGATTTCATCTTTGCTCGCGAGCGAGAGGAACCGTTCGATCAGGCTGCATTTGACGCCTGCATGACCGCTGCCGTGTCCGAGACCGTGCGGAAACAAGCCAAGGCTGGGGTAGATATCGTCTCGGACGGTGAGACCTCAAAGATTTCTTACGCCACTTACGTCAAGGACCGGTATACCGGTTTTGCAGGTGACAGCCCGCGCAATGCGCCTGCGGACCTCAAAATGTTTCCCGGATATCTGCAACGTCTGGCGGATGATGGCGGCACGCCCCAATATGCACGGCCCATGTGCGTGGGCGAGGTGCGCTCAATAGGGCAAGTTGAGCTGCAGAAGGACATAGACAATCTCAAGGCGGCGATGACCGAACACGGGGTCGCGCGCGGTTTTATGAACGCCGCCAGCCCAGGGGTAATTTCCCTTTTTCTGCAGAATGACTTCTACCCAACGCGCGAGGCCTATCTGGCCGCGCTGGCCGACGCGATGAAAGAAGAATATGAGACCATCATTGGTGCGGGTCTGGATTTGCAGCTGGATTGCCCGGATCTGGCCCTGTCGCGGCATATGCTGTTCACCGATCTGTCCGACGACGAGTTCGTGAAAATCGCCAACATGCATGTTGAGGCATTGAACCACGCATTGCTAAATGTCCCAGCCGACAAGGTGCGCGTCCATATCTGCTGGGGCAATTACGAGGGGCCACATTGCTGCGACATCGGCATGGACAAGGTGTTTTCGACGCTGATGTCCACCAAATCTCGCTATGTACTGTTCGAAACCTCGAACCCGCGCCACGCGCATGAATGGACGGTATTCCGTGACCGCAAGGGTGAAATTCCGGATGACAAGGTTCTTGTGCCCGGTGTGGTGGACACCACGACCAATTTTGTCGAACACCCGGAACTGATTGCTCAGCGTATCGAGCGGTTTACGAAAATCGTTGGACTTGAGCGTGTAATCGCCGGATCGGACTGCGGCTTTGGCACCTTTGCCGGCTTTGGTGCGGTAGATCCGGATATCGCCTACGCCAAGTTGGGCGCGCTTGCCGAAGGGGCTGCCCTGGTCAAATGACGCCGCTTATCCTCTTGCCCGGAATGATGTGCGATGCGCGGTTGTTCGCTCCGCAGATTGACGCTTTATCAGGCAAATACCCGATCCTGTGCGCACCAATCGGAGGCCATGAAACGATGCAGGCGCTGGCCGCCGATGTGTTAGTCTATGCACCCAAACGCTTTGCTCTGGCGGGACTCTCGATGGGTGGTATTGTGGGGATGGAAATCCTGCGTCAGGCACCGGACCGTGTGGCTGGTCTGGCATTGATGGACACGAACCCACTTGCTGAATTGGACGAGGTCAAAGCCACGCGCGGCCCTCAGATTGAGGCCGTCGGACGTGGCAACCTGCGCAAGGTTATGGCCGAAGAGATGAAACCGAACTACCTGACGGACGGTCCGCGCCGCGCCGCCATTCTGGATTTGTGCATGGACATGGCCATGGATCTTGGCCCGGACGTTTTCGTCAATCAATCCAAAGCCCTGCGTGATCGCCCTGACCAGAGCAACACTCTGCGCAACTTCACCGACACAGCACTCATTCTCTGTGGGCGCGACGATGGCCTGTGCCCCGTCTCAAGGCATGAGTTGATGCACGAGCTGATGCCACAAAGCCGGTTGGAGATCATCGAAAACGCCGGCCACCTGCCGACATTGGAACAACCGCAACAAACAACGGCGGCCCTGATCCGCTGGCTGGAGATGATATGAACCAATCCTTGCTGGACCTGCTGAAAAAGGTCGACACTCCGACTGTTTGTAACGCCATCGAAGTGGCGCAGGGCAAGCGCGGATTCAGTGAATTTACCTGGGGCACGATGTTGTGTTCTGATCCCGATGCGGGGGCGATGGTGGGATATGCCCGTACAGCGAAGATCGCTGCTGTGAGCCCGCCGTCAGAACCGCCTGAGGTGATCCGCCAACTTCGGAAGGACTATTACAGGCATATGGCAAGTGGGAGTGGCCCGGCTGTCACCGTGGTTGAGGATCTTGATTATCCAGATTGCGTCGGCGCCTTTTGGGGCGAGATCAATACGACGGTCCACAAAGGCTTTGGCATCAGCGGCGCTCTGACCAACGGCGTGATGCGGGACCTCGGCGACCTGCCGGATGGATTCCCGGTAGTTGCAGGGTCTGTCGGGCCAAGCCACGGGTTTGTGCACGTAAAAGAGATTGGCACACCGGTGACAGTTTTCGGCCTTGTGATCAAGGATGGCGATCTCGTGCACGCGGACCGGCATGGCGCGCTGGTGATCCCGCCCGAAGAGGTAGGCAAGCTTGAACAGGCGATTATCAAATTGCTTGAAACCGAAAAACTGATTCTGGATCCCGCCCGCGCAACCGGGTTCGATTTCGACGCGTTCGAAAAAGCATGGGAGGCGTTTGAAGCCTCTCGGACTTAAACTTGGGACCGTCTGGTTCCTCCGCAAGTATCTTCGAGAACTGAAAGGATGGAACTGGAGAGGCGATTATCCTACCAGTTGGTTAAACTGCTGAAACGGGCGGAGCCCAGGCGTGAATTGACCTTTGCGGATTATGTTGACCGGCATTGCCAAGTCATCAGAAGTGGATTGGAATAAGCGTGAGACCGCGCAATCAAGCCGATAGCCCGGTAGCATAACCTTGCCACAGCTTGAACGCGTCGGCTCTGACATGGCGGTAGGAGAGAGTGGAAAGGCGATAGCGGCGGGGACGAAAGATCGTATTGATTTGGTTATGGGCGACGAGAAATCGTTGCTCTTAGGTTAGTGATTTGAACCGACCCATCATCTTTTCCCGCTTTCGCGTCGGCCGGTGTGACCCATCGATCCGGTTGTTGAGCCCCTTGTGCGCCCGATGGTCGGCGCCCGGCGCGATGACCTTGAACGGCTTGGTATATAGCTACGCAGCTTGTCCGTGATAACGACACGTGGTTCGCCATAGGCAGCAACCAATCGACCGAAAAAACGCTTTGCGGCTTTGGCATTGCGGCGAGGCTGGATCAGAATGTCGAGTACATCTCCATTGCCATCGATTGCACGCCACAGCCAATGTTTCACGCCGTTGATCGGGACGACCACTTCGTCCATATGCCATTTGTCGTGCGGCTGGGGCCGGTCTCGTCGGATTCAATCCGCAAACTGAGACCCTAAACGGTTCACCTAAAGGCGAATGGCTTCGCGGCAGAAGATCACGCCGCGCTCCCCCAACAAACCCTCCACATCCGCCGAGCTGAGCGCAAACCGATGATATGCCCACGCCGCATAAGCGATGATTTCACGAGGAAAACGGAAGCTTTCAGCCGCGGCAATGAAGTCGGTATGGTCATGTTACGCGCTATCCGAAAAGGACAGCGCGATCAACTTGGCAATGCCTGTTGCTCAATTCCTAGTTTGTGGGCCACGAGAATTGTTGACAAGGCCGTTATGCAAATGCTGTTTTCGTCAAAACCAAAAAGGTCATCATCCCCAGCGGTGGCAGGGTTCTTTGCTCTCCGACGGTCAGTACATCCTCTTGCAATACTGTGTCGATTTCGAAATCAGAATGCCAACCAATTGTGTTTGCAAGCGGGGCAAAAAACCGTTCAAGGGAAGCAATCAAACCCCGCTTTCGTTGGAAGTGGTTGGTGATTACCACTCTGCCGCCCGGTTTGCAGACCCTCGCTATTTCTGCCATCACCCTTTCCGGTTCGGGAACGACGGACAGCACATGCATCGCCGCAACCGTATCGAAGTGGTTGTTCGGAAAATCAAGCGAGCGGGCATCCATTTGCCGCAGCTCCTCGACGTGACTCAGTGATTGGGCTTCCACTTTGTCGCGGGCCTTTTTCAGCATCTCCTCGCTGAAATCGATCCCTGTCACCTGCATCTCGGGCTTGTAGTGTTCCAGTGACAGACCAGTGCCCACGCCGACCTCCAGTACTTTGCCCGGGTGTCTATTGATATAGTCAACCGCGTGCTGCCGCCCAACACAGGTGATGGCTCCAAACGTCTTGTCATAGACGGGCGCCCATCGAGCATAGGAGTTTTGAACGGCTTTTATGTCCATATCAGGTCCTTAACGGTTAGAAGAGACTTCCTTGCCACGCCAGGCCCAAGCAACCGTTCCCACATATCCAACGCAAAGCGCGATCAGCGTGACCCAGGGATAGGTCAGCAGCGCCGCGCCAACAACAGCGACCCCGATGAGAAAGTATTTTGCATTCTCGCGCGAGATCCGCGTCGTCTTGAAAGACCAGGTTGGTATCCGGCTGATGAGCAGCAGACCGATGACCACCATGTAAAGACAAATCAATATGCCGGGCAGCAGCGGGGCGTCTGCAAAAGCGAAGGAAACATACATTGGCAGCATCACCAACAGCGCCCCCGCAGGGGCCGGGACCCCTTTGAAATAGGCATCGTTCTGATCACAGGCTTCGGATTTGCTACCCACGTTGAAACGGGCAAGGCGCATCACGCAGCATACCGCATAAAACAGGACGGCAAGCCATGCTGCGTTTTGAATATCCTGCAAGGCCCAAAAATGAAGAACGAGCGGCGGGGCCACTCCGAAGTTCAGAAAATCTGCGAGTGAATCTAGTTCCGCGCCGATTTTGCTGTCACTGCTGAGCAGGCGCGCAATACGCCCGTCCAACCCATCCAGCACGCAAGCAGCAATAATGAGCTGCACCGCAAGAACGTAATTGCCCTGTACACCAAATCTGATCGCCGTCAGGCCCGCGCATATAGCTGTTATGGTCAGCGCATTGGGCAACAAATGGATCAGCGCGAACCCGGTCTCTTCCTGCTTAGATGGTTTTGCCACAGATCCCACCACCTATTTTTGTTCAGGTGTGCGCAAACTAGCTAGGACGGTTTCGCCCGCAATCATCGTTTGCCCGACACGCACCTGTGGCTCGACACCATCAGGAAGATAAACATCCAACCGAGATCCGAACCGGATCAATCCAAACCGTTCTCCGGTTTGCAGCTTGTCACCGGGTTTTACGAAGCAGACGATCCGTCTGGCAACTAGGCCCGCAATTTGGACAACAGCCAGATCCTGACCGTTTGCCATACGAATACGCAAGCTGTTGCGTTCGTTGTCGGCACTCGCCTTGTCCAGGGATGCGTTGAAAAACTTGCCGGGGCGATAGGCAACAGCGGCAATCTCACCTTCAACTGGCGTTCGGTTTACATGGCAGTTGAAGACGCTCATGAACACGCTGACACGGGTAAGCGGCGCGTCGGGCATCCCAAGTTCGCTCGGAGGTACCGCTGCTTCGATCAGCGAAACCACCCCGTCCGCCGGGCTGACGATCAAACCCTCTTCCGTCGGCGGCACCCGTTCCGGGTCGCGAAAGAAATAGTAACACCAGATCGTGAGACCGACGCCAATCCAACCCAGAATGTCAGAAAGTAAAAACAGGCCGACAGCTATTGCGGCAAAGATTGCGACAAACCGAATACCTTCAGGGTGCATCGGTTTGATGAACGTATCGCGCATGCGCATCGCAAGCTTTCCCCCGATAAATTTATTGCACTTTCATAGGAGGATTAGTGAGGAACGCAAGTGTGACGAGCGCAGTCAGTTCATCCTTTGACGATATCTGATGCACAAACCTGTTTCGGCCAGTGCCGTCGCTTCTGGCCGACGATGCGTCCCTTGTTCCAGGTTGGTCGAAATGTGCGGACGGCTGGTAAGTTTGGGGTCGTTTACTCTGATCCACCAATCCGCCATCCTCTTCCAAGTGGCAATCCAATTTTACTGAACGCAGTGAGCCTCCCCAACTGAACTGGTCCACCGTTATGTTTAGGAAACGGAGGACCACGAATGGCAAACAAGCGACCGAAGCCGGAAGAGATTGTCTCGAAGTTGCGACAGGTTGAGATATTGATGGGGCAAGGCATGTCCCGCCTGGATGCAATCCGGCAGATTGGTCTTGTTGAACAGACCTATTATCGCTGGAAGAAAAAGTACGGCGGAATGGGTACGGATCAGTTGAAGGAACTCAAGCGCCTTCAAAAAGAGAATGAGCGTCTTCGAAAGGCCGTCTCGGATCTTACCCTGGACAAACTGATCCTGACGGAGGCGGCCAAGGGAAACTACTGAGCCCCGCCCGTCGCCGTGCCTGCATCAACCATGTGCGCCGCAAACTGCGTGTCTCAGAACGCCGGGCGTGTCGTGTCCTGAAACAGCACCGATCCACACAGCGAAAGCTGCCGAAAGGTCGAACTGATGAGAAGCGCCTGGTGGCGGACATGATAGAATTGGCCCGCCAGTATGGCCGCTACGGTTATCGCCGGATCGCGGCTTTGCCGAGAGATGCGGGCTGGCAGGTGAATGACAAGCGCGTCGAAAGGCTTTGGCGGACCGCGTTGCACGAATAGCGCTTGGGCCGCATTTGCCCCTTTCCCCGGTTCGTTATGCGACACGTTCATAGGTCGCACGACCTAGACGGGTCATGCGGTTGAGGGCTTTA
>NZ_JBQFZG010000017.1:0-71821 GCF_056542125.1 Ruegeria sp. AF1 | reverse complement strand
AAAAACTCAAGAACCCGCCGGTCACATATCTCCGGCGGTTTCCTTCTCCCCAAGAACCCGCTCCGCAAAGTCCATAAACGCCCGTATGATCTTGACGTCACGACGCTGGGAAAGTGAGATCATGCTTTCACCCATTTGCAAATTCACACCCTTCAATTTGATTTGCCGCAGTCGATCATCGTGCCCATATTCCGCCTCAGATACAAAACCGATACCTGCACCCGAGGCAACAAGTTCGCGAACGGCTTCTCGGCCTTCAGCTACAATCGCCGGGTTTAACCTGATACCTTGTTTCTCGGCTGCTTCTTCCAGTTTCTCGCGTGTTTTTGACCCGTGCTCTCTGAAAATCAGGGGCAACTCGGCCAACTCCTTCAGGGTCAGGGTGGGTTTTGATGCCAAAAGCACGCCCTGGCCAGCAAAGGCCACGATTTCAGTGGACCCCAAATTCAATACGTCCATGTCCTTGCCAGGAGACAGGCTGCCAACAACACCGATCTCTGCATTGTAAGACCGAAGCTCTTCCAGGATTTCTTCGGTGTTGCCGGATCGCACAGTGATCGTGATTTTAGGGTATTTCTTTTGGAACGGCGCCAGAAAAGATGTCATGTGATGCGCCGAATCGGCAATGATCCTTAATTCTCCATCGATCGCGGCTTTGGTTTCAGAGAGGTAATCCTCAATCTGATCTTCGATCTCGAAATACTGTTTGGTGAATCGGTAAAGCTGTTCGCCTTCGGGCGTTAGGTTCACGCGTTTTCGTTCACGCTGGAACAACAACAGGTCGTGATCCTGTTCCAGTTTTCGGACCTGCTCTGAAATCGCTGGCTGGGTCAGATACAAAGCCTCTGCCGCACGGGAAAATCCCCCATGTTTGGCCACGTAATGAAAGGCTTTCAACTGGCTGTGTCGCATTACAGTTCCCTGAAGATGAATGCATAGGCTGCGCCTATGATTAGATTGATAATTGCAATTTCACATATAGCAAGCGTTGCTGCAATTGTGTTCCTGAAAACGCTGTTCTGGAGCCTGGTAATGACGCCATCCAAACCAAAATTAGAGCAACCGCGCCTCGGCGAACCCTACCTTTTGACCCCCGGTCCTTTGACAACCTCCTATGCGGTCAAAGAGGCCATGCTGCGCGATTGGGGAAGCTGGGACGATGATTTCCGCGCCATGACGCGAGAGGTGCGGTCAAGCCTGCTGAACCTGCTTGGCGAGGGTGCCGACGAGTTTGATTGCGTGCCGATGCAAGGCAGCGGATCGTTTTCTGTCGAAGCGATGCTGGCATCCTTTATTCCGCGGGACGGAAAAGCGCTGGTATTGGCAAATGGTGCCTACGGGCAGCGTTCGGCACAGACGTTGCAGTACCTGGGTCGTGATCATGTCGTGTTGGACAAGGGCGATTACCTTCCGCCGAGGGGTGACGAAGTGGCGCGCATTCTTGCGGATGACCCGGACATCACGCACGTCGTCGCCATTCACTGCGAAACCAGCTCGGGTATCCTGAACCCGGTCGAAGAGATATCGGAAGTCACATATGCCGCCGGGCGCAAGCTTTTGATCGACTCGATGTCCGCATTTGGAGCGATTGAGCTCAAACCCACTGAAATCCGTTACGAGGCCATGGTGTCTTCGGCGAACAAATGCATCGAGGGCGTTCCGGGTTTTGGGTTCATTGTGGCCCGCAAGACCGAGCTTGAAGCCGCAAAAGGCAACAGTCATTCGCTGTCTCTGGATGTGTATGCGCAGTGGTCGCATATGAATAAAACGGGCCAGTGGCGGTTTACCCCACCGACGCATGTGGTCGCTGCCTTCATCGAGGCGCTTCGGGCGCACACTGCCGAAGGAGGTGTTGCAGGTCGCGGTGCCCGCTATACCCGCAACCGGGACGTCATGGTCGCGGGCATGCGTGAACTGGGTTTCGAAACACTGCTGGATAATCGTTGGCTGAGCCCCATCATCGTTACCTTCTTCTGCCCGGCTGATGAGAAATTCGTCTTCGATCAGTTCTATGACCGGATGAAGGAAAAAGGGTTCATTATCTATCCGGGCAAACTTACTGTCGTCGACAGTTTCCGCGTCGGTTGCATCGGTCAGATGGACGAAGATGTCATGCGTAAAGTTGTGATCGCCGCAAAAGAATCTCTGGAAGAAATGGGCGTGACAAGCGCTGCGCCTCCTCTCCGGGCACTGGAAGAACGCGCCAAGTTGGCCGCATAAAAATCAAGGAAAAACAGATGACCATTCAAACCCCTGTCGAAGCAAATGAGCGCGTCTACCCGACGCCCAAAGTGCCCGCAATTGCCATCTGCCTTGATGGATGTGAACCAGAATACCTCGACGTGGCGATTGCCAATGGGCTGATGCCCAACCTCAAACGGATGCGGGAGGAAGGTACGGACCGTCTGGCGCATTCTGTTATCCCGTCGTTCACCAACCCCAACAATCTTTCGATTGCCACCGGGCGCCCGCCGATCGTGCATGGAATCTGCGGCAACTACCTTATCGATCCCGATACTGGTGAAGAGGTGATGATGAACGACGTCCGCTTCCTGCGTGCGCCGACCATCTTCTCGCAGTTCTATGATGCAGGTTTCCGCGTGGCGATGGTAACCGCCAAGGACAAGCTTCGCGCGCTGCTTGGTGCCGGGCTGAAGTTTGACGAGGGCAGGGCGGTTGCATTCTCTTCTGAGCGTTCGGGCGAAACGACGCTTGAGGAACACGGCATCGACAATGCCAGCAAGTGGTTGGGCATGGACGTGCCCGAGGTTTACTCGGCCGAACTGTCCGAGTTCGTTTTTGCTGCTGGCGTCAAGCTGCTGAAAGAGTTCAAGCCCGACGTCATGTATTTGTCGACCACCGACTATATCCAGCACAAGTTTGCACCCGATCAAAAGGGCGCACTGGATTTCTACGCCATGTTCGACCGCTATCTGGGCGAATTGGACGCATTGGGGGCCGCCATCGTGGTGACGGCTGATCACGGCATGAAGCCAAAGCACTTGGCAGATGGATCCCCTTCGGTCGTCTATGTGCAGGACCTGATGGACGAATGGCTGGGCGAGGATGCGGCGCGGGTCATCCTTCCGATCACTGACCCGTATGTCGTCCATCATGGTGCACTGGGCTCGTTCGCGACCGCATATCTGCCGGATGGCGCGGATCAGAGCGACATCATTGCCAAACTCAAGGCGACCGATGGGATCACCCATGTGCTGACCAAGGCTCAGGCCATTGAACGGTTCGAATTGCCCGGTGACCGGATTGGCGACATTGTAATGGTTTCTGGCGAAAACATTTGCATCGGAACGTCCGAGCATCGCCATGATCTGGCAGCGCTCAAAGAGCCCCTGCGCAGCCATGGTGGTTTGACGGAACAAGAAGTTCCCTTCATCGTGAATCGTGTCATCGACCTGCCAAACCAACCCGTGCTGCGCAACTTTGATGCCTTTTTCTACGCAACTACAGCGGCGGCACAGTAAGCCATGAAAGACCAGACCATGTCGAAAATCGAAGTTCGTAACGAAGGAATGCGGATCGGTGGCGAAATCGTCTTTACCGATGAAACCATTCCCGTCCTCTACCCGTACACCAACGAGGTCGTGGGCCATGTTCCCGCTGGCACCTCAGAACACGCACGCAGGGCTTTCGAAATTGCGGCGAATTACAAACCCAAACTTACCCGGTACGAGCGCAGCCAGATTTTGCAGCGCGCAGGCGAGCTGATCGGTGAAAAACGTGATTATCTTGCGAAATGGCTGACGTTAGAGCTGGGCATCTGCCACCAGCATGCGATCTACGAAACCAAACGTGCACAGGATGTTTATCAGTTTGCGGCGGCTGAGGCGTTAAAAGACGATGGCGAGATCTTTTCTTGCGATCTGACCCACAATGGCAAAGCCCGCAAGATTTTCACCACCCGAGAGCCGGTGAAAGCAATCAGTGCGATCACCCCGTTCAATCACCCTTTGAATATGGTAAGCCACAAAATCGCGCCATCTATTGCAACCAACAATTGTATGGTTTGTAAACCCACGGAACTGACGCCGCTGACCGCGCTGACATTGGCCGACATACTTTACGAGGCAGGCCTGCCGCACGAGATGTTCCAGGTGGTGACCGGCTGGCCGGCTGACATTGGCGATGAGATGATCACCAATGAACATATCGATATTATCACCTTCACCGGGGGTGTGCCGGTGGGCAAGTTGATCGCTGAAAAAGGCGTCTACAAGCGTCAGGCGCTGGAACTTGGGGGCAATGATCCTCTGATCGTTCTGAATGACCTCAGCGATGCGGATTTGGACAAAGCCGCAACAATCGCAGTGGCGGGTGCGACCGGAAACTCCGGTCAGCGGTGCACGGCGGTCAAGCGCATCCTCGTGCAGGAAAGTGTGGCCGACAAGTTTGTACCGCTGGTTCTGGAGAAGGCCAAGAAGATCAAATTTGGCGATCCGCAAGACCCTGAAACCGAGCTGGGGTGCGTGATCCACGACAAAGCCGCGGAGATATTCGAAAACCGCGTTCTTCAGGCTGAAAAAGAGGGTGCAGAAATCCTGTATCACCCGGGCCGTCAGGGCGCATTGCTGCCGCCTATCGTCGTCGACAAGGTTCCCCATGACAGCGAGCTGGTGATGGAAGAAACTTTCGGTCCTATCGTGCCGATCGTGCGCGTGCCGGACAACGACGAAGAGGTGATGGCGATCTCAAATTCGACCGAGTTCGGCCTGTCTTCTGGGGTCTGCACCAATGACCTGAACAGGGCCATCGCCTTTATCAACGGATTGAATGTCGGCACCTGCAACATCTGGGAACAACCGGGTTACCGCATTGAAATGTCACCCTTTGGCGGCATCAAGGACAGCGGAAACGGCGTGAAGGAGGGTGTTATCGAGGCGATGAAGTTTTTCACCAACGTCAAAACCTATTCGCTGCCCTGGCCCAACTAAACCTTGCGTCCTTTCCCCACAGACGGGAAGGGCGCCTCATATCCTCCCTGATACTGGCGGGCCTTTAGGGGCCCGCATCTTTTGATGACAGAAACGAGGAGCGGACATGCCACAGATTGTCCACACGGAAGGGGAATCAAACACATCCGAGGCGCGCAAGGCGTGGTTGAGAAAGTCCATGGGACCAAAGTCGACACCTCTGCTCAAACGCGATGCGGATGTATTCCTGCATCAATCTCTGTCATCACCCTGCGTCAGCACCATTGCAAAGGCCGAGGGGATCTGGATCGAGGATATGGAGGGTCGCCGGTACATGGACTTCCATGGAAACTCGGTGCACCACATAGGCTACGGGCACCCGCGTCTGGTTGCCGCAATCAAGGCGCAGCTTGACGATCTTCCTTTCGCGCCCCGCCGCTTTACCAATGATCCGGCAGTGGATTTGGCGGAAAAACTGGCAGATATCGTACCTGGCGATCTGGGGAAAATGCTCTTTACCACAGGCGGCTCTGACGCCAACGAGGTTGCTCTCAAGATCGCGCGCGCCGCTACCGGTCGGTTCAAAACGATCAGCTTCTGGGATGCCTTTCATGGCGCGGGCTTTGGCGCCGCAAGCGTCGGTGGCGAGGCGACATTCCGCAGTCATATCGCGGGCCCCCTCTTGTCGGGCACTGAACACGTCGCGCCTTTCGCCTGCTACCGTTGCCCATACAATCACACGGGACCGGAAACCTGCGGGTTGGCCTGCGCGAAAATGGTCGAATATGTTCTGGAGCGTGAAGGAGATGTGGCGGCGGTCATAGCCGAACCGATGCGTGCGGTGCCCTATGTACCACCGCCGGGGTTTTGGAAATCCGTGCGCGAGGCGTGCAATCGTCACGGCGCGCTTTTGATCATGGATGAAATCCCGACAGGCCTTGGCAAAACCGGCAGGATGTTTGCCTTTGAACATGACGAGATCGGCCCCGACATTGTGACGCTTGGAAAAGCGCTTGGCGGGGGCATCCTGCCCATTGCCGCTTGTGTTGCCCGCAAACAATTGGATGTCTGCGGAGATTTTGCCATTGGTCATTACACACACGAAAAGAACCCGGTTACCGCGCGGGCCGCTTTGACAACGCTTCAAATCATCGAAGATGAGGGGTTGGTTCATCGATCGGCCACGTTGGGTGAGCACGCAATTGGCCGTCTTATGGACGAACTTCAGAACGTACCTACCGCCGGAGACATTCGGGGACGGGGTTTGATGTTCGGGGTCGAAATCGTCGATGATCGCGCCGACAAAACGCCGGGTAATGCGCGTGCCGAACGGATTTACTATACCTGTCTGGAGGCCGGTTTGAGCTATAAGATCAGTCAGGGATGCGTTCTGACATTGTCGCCGCCGCTGACCATCTCGCAATCGGATCTGGACCACGCAATCGACATTGTGGTTGCTGCGATCAAGGCCGAGAGTTGACACGTCGGATCAGTCAAAATTCGGCAGTTGGGAAAAAGAGGCTAGCCGGGACAGCGACGAAGACCCCAAAATGCGACGTAAGACAACGAGTTCGATGGCGCACGGCGTACAAAAAAATTTGGATCTAGCCGAAGGCGTTGTAGTATCCAACTGCACTCAGGCTTCAAGCGCTGACGAAAGTGACAGGAAAGGCAAAATCTTCAATTCGGCCTCTAGTACAAATGAGACTGAATAAACTGACGGGATTACAGGAACTCAATATCAACAGAGCGGGGTCTTTCATGGTATCGAATGTAATTCAGAAGCTGAAAGACCTGTTGTCGCTGTGCTCCACAGATCGCAGCCCGTCGTCTTTGCCAAATGGTGGAAAAAAAGATTCAGTTCAGCAGGCGACTACTTTTTACCTGCCATAGGGTATTCAAACTCCCTTTGCCGCGAGATCCTTGAATACAGATTTCACCAACTTGCCCATGCCTTCATCCGTTTCAGGCGGTTATTCTCTTTTTCCATCCTCGCAAATACTGATCAGATCTAAGGTCTAATCGGCATTACTTCTGTGTGTCATGATTCATCCTTGCAAGGGTGGATGATCAACACCGAGATAGTCTGATTTCAGGGGACTGGGTCACCCGTTCAGCTTCTTTGACAGGGCTGGGAGCGCAGAAGCTCAACTGGCTTCCAACGGTTCGCTGAGTTCTATGGCCCACCCTCTCGACGCATGTCGGGAACGCCGATTGAAAATGTAGCATCTTCCGCCGCCGGGACAGATGGCTTGGAATTGTACGGGTGTTCAGCGCAAACCCGCCACCGAGATAGCAAGGTGGCGGGTCAGGTTATCGTTGTGACAAATTGGTCGGATCAGAGCTTGATGCGGAAGGCTGCGAAACCGTCTGCACCTTCCCCGGCGTCCTCGATTGCCACTCCTTTGACATCGCCCATATAGTCACGGGCTTTTGGACCGGTCTCGAACAACACCGTGGTGTCCGCCAGCGGCGAAAACGACCAGTTGGCATCCGCTTTGGGATCGATTGTGCCCTGTTCGACAATGTAGCGCACAATGACGTCGCGGTTGGTGTCCGGTGCTTCGAACACGATTGTGTCGCCCATTGCGCCCGGGAACGCGCCACCACCGGATGCGCGGTAATTGTTGGTGGCAATGATGAACTCCATATCATCCGTAACAGGCGAGCCATTGAAGGCAAGGTTCACGATCCGTGCTGCGTCGGGGTTTACCTCTTCGCCCTTTGGCCCAAAGCGCGACGGTTGCGACAGGTCGATCTGATAGGTCACGCCGTCCATCACGTCGAAATTGTACGACGGGAATTCAGGGTTCAGAAGGATCGCATCCTTGGATCCAGCTTCGACCTGATTGAACATACCGGCCGAGCGTTCCAACCAGCCACGCACCTGCGCCCCGTTCACGCGAACCGCACGGACCGTATTCGGATAGAGATACAGATCGGCCACGTTCTTTATGGCAACGTCCCCGACCGGGACATCGGTGTAATACTCTGGACCGCCTCGGCCTCCGGCTTTGAACGGTGCCGCCGCAGACAGGATCGGCAACCCTTCATGCTCGGTGCCTTTCAGCATGTCTTCGACGTACCATTTCTGCGCGATCGAGACGATCTGCACAGACGGATCATCCGCGACCAACGCAAAATAGCTGTGCAGCGGGGCCGAGGTTTTGCCGACCGCGCGCCGAACATAGGCCAGCGTTTCGTCATGAGCTTTCGCAACCGACTCCAGAACCTTCTGATCATCTTCGACCAGAGCGGTGATCGAGCGGTCTTCGTTGCGTTTGGAAATCGGTCGCGCCTCTGACGTCGTGGTAACGACGCGCCATTCCTTGCCGTCCCGTTCCAAAAGTAGGTCTAGTAGGCCAAGATGCGACCCCCAGAAACCGCCCATGACGGCAGGTTTGCCCATCAGCGTGCCTTTTTCCACATCGATCCCTGGGCGGTCAGCAAATGTCGGTGACGGGAAAACCAGGTGATTGTGGCCGGTGACCAGCGCGTCGATCCCGTCGACACCTGCCAGAACCACGGATGCGTTTTCCATGCCGTCCTCATAATCGGCACCCCCGATCCCCGAATGCGACAGGGCGATGATCAAGTCACATCCCTGTTCCTTCATCTCGGGCACATAGGCCTGAGCAGTCTTGACAATATCGCGGACCTGGACATTGCCCTCCAGATGCCTGCGGTCCCAGTTCACGATTTGTGGCGGGGTAAAGCCGATGACACCGATCCTGATCGGATGATTGGTGCCGTCGCCCATCGCGATTTCACGGTCGAGAATGGCATAAGCCTGTACTAGGGTCTTGTCGTCACGCGGGTTCGTACCTTTTTCCTTGGCGACATTGGCCAGAACAACAGGGAACTCGGCACCGGCCAAAGCCTTGTCCAAGAACTCCAGACCGTAGTTGAACTCGTGATTGCCCAGCGTCGCGGCATCATACCCGACCGTATTGAAGGCCGTGATGATGGGATGGCTGTCGCCGTCCTTCATGCCGCGCTCGTAAGCGATGTAGTCGCCCATCGGATTGCCCTGCAGGAAATCGCCGTTATCCACCAAGAGCGAGTTTGTCGCCTCAGACCGGATTTCGTTGATGATCGACGCTGTGCGGGACAGGCCTACTGTGTCGCGGGGTTTGTCCGAATAATAATCATAAGGGAAAACATGAACATGGATGTCGGTGGTTTCCATGATGCGCAGATGCGCCTGATTACTGGCCGCTGCCACCGAAAACGGGTGCAGGGTAATTGCCGCTGCACCAGCAGTTGTCGTGGCAAGGAAACGGCGTCGCGAAATTGTAGAACGGCTGGAGAAAGACATAGGTCACCTTTCAGGTTTGTGGTCAACGCGCCTTTTTGCCTGTAATTCACAACAACCATATGAAACGGGGTGCCAGCGCTTTAGACGCGTCATGTGTAGGCGCAATGCTAGGTACAATAGCCCAACTTCCTGTACTTGATAAGACATGGCAGAAAGGGAACCCGTGCCCTGCGATTGCCAAGACAATGCCTCGCAATCAGTGCTTTGCGACATATCTAACCCGCGTCATGTGGGCATCCGACCACTGACCGCCAACCGTGTGGCTGGGACAGCCCGGTTATCGACGTACTGCCCCCAGGACAACACGCTCTTTCGGGAAGCTGGTCAGTGATTGGCACCCGTCTTCTGTGACCAGGACGTCATCTTCAATACGGACACCAAAACTGCCCAGGTCATACAGACCCGGTTCGTTGGTCCAGACCATGCCTGCGCGCATTACCTGGTTGTTTCCGCGCATGATATAAGGAGCCTCGTGCAAATCCCGACCCAAACCATGGCCTGTCTTGGTGCGTATGCGATTGGCGAAAGGGGATGCTTCAAGAACGCCGATGACTGCATCATCGATATCATGGGCGGTCACACCGGGGCGACACACGTTCAGACCCATCTGGTTTGCTCGCAATACAGTTTCGTAGACGGCCTTGCCCTCATCTGAAACTTCGCCAACGAAAAAGGTTCGCGTAATATCCAAGACAAGTCCATCCTTGCGCGCGCCAAAGTCAAAGAGTAGCGCATCGCCAGTTTGAAGCCGATAATCCATACGCGCTTTCCCGCGCGGTCGGGTCGAGTTGTCGGCTGCGACCACAATCGGTGTGAAGGCCTGTGAATCGGCGCCTTCGGCAAACATTGCCTGGATCAAAGCCTATTCGATCTGTTTCTCGGTCTGGCCTGCACGTACAGTCCCGATAACCTGCTCAAGCGCACGTTCCGAGATGGTGATAGCAGCTTGCAGGGAGGCCACATCCTTGCTGGACTTGATCAGGCGCAGTTTCGAGACTTGGTGCTCTGCATCAATTATCTTTAACCCAGGCATAGCTTCGGTCAGTGCATCAGAGATAAAAACACGCATGACCTGTCCATCAACTGTAAGGGACATGATGCTCAGGTGGTCCGCCAAAGCGGCGAAAGCCCCTTTGTAACCGGCCTCATCCCGCCAATCGAATACCGCTCCTTCGAACCTTAATTGATCCCACGAGCCAAGTTCCAGATTTGGAACAATGGCGGCGGGTTCTCCTGAAGCGGGTATCACAACCACGATGGGGCGTTCGTTGGTCATGAAAGACTTGCCCATGGCACGGTCGAAATTTGGACCCGGCACCAATGCCACGGCATCGACAGAGATTTCACGGGCCAATTGGCGATATTCTGATAAATCTGGTAATCTTACCGACCCTTAATGTGACCAAAACCACCCGCTTCGGCGATCCCGGCACATCTTATTGTTCTTACTCCACGCGCGAGCCGTTATCGGCTTGGTATTCTGACGGTTGGAAACGTCGCCACTCGTTTCGCCGCACAGCAGCATACAGCCCGGCCAAAAGTTCGCTTCGTGTTTCAGATTGCAGTCGTCACTTTTGTCAGCCACTCTTTTGCGGGATCACTCAATCGCGGTGAAAGCATCTGTCTGATTTGACGATGATATTGATTTAACCAGTGCCGCTCGGGCATAGTCAGGTTTTGAACAATCAACATGTCAGCCTGAATTGGCACAAACGTCATATTGCGGAAGGCAAGGAAACCGTTGTCTTCTGTGACGACCTCAAAGACGTTTTCTATGCGGATGCCGAAGCTGGCGGCCTTGTAAAACCCCGGTTCAATCGACATGACCATGCCCGGTTCCAGATCAATCGGGTTATAGGGTTTTCCTATTCTCTGCGGGTGTTCGTGCACTGACAGTCGATGGCCGATGCCGTGACCGGTCCCATGGTCATAGTCCAGCCCGAGATCCCACAAAGGGCGGCGGCAGATCCCGTCGATATGGTGCCCTTGGGTACCAGGCGGGAATCGCAAGGTGGCCAAGGCACAGAAGGCCTTGAAGACTGCCGTGTATGCCTCATCATACCCGTCAGGCCGTGCTCCAAAAGCATAGCACCGGGTGGTATCGGTCGTTCCCGTCTCGTATTGTCCGCCGCTGTCCATCAGATAGGTTTGATCCGGTTGGATAGGATCATTCCGATCCGCGGTCGCGCTATAGTGGCACATCGCCGCGTTCCCGCCTGCCGCTGAGATCGCATGAAAACTGTCACCTAGGAAACCTTGCTGTGCGCAGCGCAGCGCCTTCAATTTTTGCTCTGCTTCACGCTCGGTCAGGGGGTCACCACTTTCGGCGCGAACGGGAACCGTGTCTGCAAGCCAGGCACCAAATTCTGCCCACGCGATTCCGTCGGTGAAATGGCAGGTTCGAAGACCCTCCAGTTCGATCGTGTTTTTCAATGCCTTAGTCCGGGTAATCACACTGCGTTCAGAACCAAGTTTCGCACCGGCTTCTTCGATGGTTTGTCTTACGGCGACAGGTGAGAAATCCGGATCAGCCAATACCAGCTGATTTGGCCGAAATCTGGCCTTGAGCGTGGGCAAAAACTCTACCTGTGGAACTATCTGAAGACTTGAGGGCAATGCACTCTCTACGAAATCATCCAGCTTTTGCGGATCGACAAACCAAATCAGCGTCCCGTCCCGATGTGCCAGAAGAAAGGAGTTAACTACCGGATTATAGCCAACATCCGCGCCGCGGATGTTCAGTAACCAGGCGATATTGTCAGGTTGTGTTTCGACAACAAAGTCGGCCTGTCGCTGAACCAGATAGTTCGCCAGATCAGAACATTTTTCTGCACAGTTTTTCCCGGCAATCTGCGACGGTAAAACTGTCACACGACCACAGGGTGGCGCTGGTTGATCTGTCCAAACCGCGTCGACCGGATTGACTTGTTGCGGCACCATCATTGCGCCCACATCCTTGCAAGCTGCGTCAAACCGGTCAAACCACGACGGGGGTATGTGCATCGGGTCATATCCGAGGCGCCAACCTGTACGCATCTCTTTTCTCAGCCACTCTTCGGGCGTCTCGCCATGAAGATGATGATGAGAGAACAACGCGCCTTTGCACTCTTGCGTAGCCTGCAAGCTGTATCGTCCATCGACAAAAAGGGCGACGGTCTCAGGAGTTACAAAGGCAAGTCCGGCAGATCCGGTGAACCCGGTCAGATACGCCAGACGTTCGTCATGCGGTGCGACGTATTCGCCTTGATGGGCATCAAATCGTGGTAGTACAAAGGCATCCAGGTCCTGCACGCTCATTTGGTCGCGGAACAGCGAAATTCTTTCGCTCGGACATAAATGAAACCTATCCAGCATGTGCTTTGATCTCTTCCGCGTGGTGGCAGGCGACCTCTCCAAACTCCCCAAATTGTCTGAGTGCGGGAACGTCGCGTTGACAAAGACTTGTGGCAAAACGACAGCGCACGTGGAACGGGCATCCGGGCGGTACGTTCATTGGTGACGGCAACTCACCCTCCAGTCGGATGACGTTCCCTTTGTCATCCGGATCAAGCGATGGCGCAGCGCTGAGCAGAGCTTGGGAGTAGGGATGTGAGGGATCGGAGAACAAGGTTTCGCTATCGCCGATCTCTACAATCCGGCCCAGATAAATTACGGCCACCCGGTTCGAGACGTGACGTACAAGTCGCAAGTCATGTGCGACGAAAAGAATTGTAAGGTTCAGTTTGTCCTGCAATTCAAGCAGAAGATTGACGACTTGTGCCTGTACTGAAACGTCCAGCGCTGAAACCAGTTCGTCGGCAATCAAAACTTCCGGCTCGACCGCCAGCGCACGTGCGATAGCAATTCGCTGCCTCTGCCCCCCTGAAAACTCGTGTGGAAATTTGTGTGCGGCGTCCTGTGGCAGGCGTACCAGATCCAACAGTTCCATAACGCGCGAAGGAATTTCACTCTCGGGACGCATCTTGTGAACACTAAGAGCCTCGGACAGAATCTGACCAGGCGTCATCCGAGGGTTCAGGGACGAATAAGGATCCTGAAACATCATTTGAACGCGACGGTTGTAGTCGCGCTCGTTACGAAATTTCGGGTCAAAGATATCTTTTCCTGCGAAACGGATACTGCCGGTCTGAGGCTGGTGAAGCCGAACGATGCAACGCGCGAGCGTGGACTTGCCACACCCAGACTCGCCGACAACGCCCAGTGTTTCTCCTCGCTTGAGCTCGAGGCTGACACCGTTCAGCGCGTTGACAACCCGCCCGGGTCGCTGGCGGATCAGATCAAGAACCGATCGTGACAAATGAAATTGAAGACCCACATCGTTTATCTCCATGACCGTATCTGTCATGCGACGTCTCCCTGAGCTGCAGGCACATGATTGAAGCACGCCACATGACGGCCCTCGGATATTGCCGACAAGGGTGGGCGCGCGTTCAGGCACGCGTCGACTGTGCTGTGGCACCGTGGGGCAAAGGCGCATCCGACAGGCAATCTCTCGAGGCTCGGAGGCGTGCCCGGCACCGAATAGAGCGGTGTGCGCGGCGGCACATTCTGAGGAACAGACCGCATCAGTCCAACAGTATAAGGGTGACGTGGTGCATTCAAAACCTGACGCACTGCCCCCTGTTCAACCACCCGTCCGGCATACATGACAGCCAAGGATTCACAGGTTTGAGCGACCACACCTAGATCATGCGTGACAAGAACCACGCCCATCTGAAGCTCATCGGCCAAGGACAGGATCAAATCAAGAATCTGCGCCTGAATCGTAACGTCCAATGCGGTGGTTGGTTCATCCGCGAGCAACAGTTTCGGGTTAGCTGCCAGAGCAATCGCGATCATAACGCGCTGCCGCATACCACCTGAAAACTGATGTGGGTATTCGTCCAAACGTGACGCGGCAGATGGAATCCCTACATGATCCAGCATCTCAACCGCCCGGTCACGGCGCGCCGCGCGATTGAGGTCGGTATGCGCCTTCAACGTCTCGGTCAGTTGCATGCCAACCGTCAACAACGGGTTAAGCGATGTCATCGGTTCTTGAAAGATCATCGCAATTTCGCCACCGCGAATGCGCCTCAGTTTTCGTTCGGAAAGCGGAACAAGGTTTTGCCCCTGCCAATTCACAACTCCTGTGACTTCGCCATAGCGCCGCGATAGCCCCAGAACCGAGCGCAAAGTGACGCTCTTGCCAGAACCGCTTTCACCGACCAGTCCTAGGACTTCGCCACGTCGAACGGAAAAACTCACGTCTCGCACGGCTGGCAAAGGGGTCCCTTCTTTCCAGAAGGTTGTACTAAGGTTTTTCACTTCGAGGATAGGTTGCTGATTGCCTGTCATTGCCAACTCCTTACCCGCGTGGCCTGAGCAGGTCTGCCAACCCATCGCCAATAAGGGAGAATCCAAGACCTGTGATAACGATCGCGATCCCGGGCATCAGGCTCAACCACCAGGCCGTTGTGATAAAATTGCGGCCTTCTGCGATCAGGACGCCCCATTCCGCCTGCGGTGGCTGTGCGCCAAGACCCAGATACCCAAGTGACGAACCCAGCAGAATTGCCAGCGCCATATCCGTCATCCAGTAGACGATAACCGGCGTAATCGCATTCGGCAGAAGGTGGCGAAAGATAATGCGCCTGTCGGAGTATCCCATGACGATGCCTGCAGCGGCATAGTCGTTTCCCATCTGCGCAATGATCTCGGCTCGCATTAACCGGGCATAGTAGACCCAACCAACAACCGTTATCGCAATGTACATATTGACCAAGCCCGGCCCAAGTACGGCGACGACCGCAATGACCAGAACCAGAAATGGGAACGTGATGATCGCGTCCACGACACGCCCGAAGATCATATCAGCGATCCCGCGGTAGTAGCCGACAAGCGCGCCAACCACGACGCCGATGATCAGAGCAAAGACCGTGGCCAGGACAGCCATCTGCATGTTTACCGAATAGGCTGAAATCACGCGGCTCAGACTGTCGCGCCCCAGCAGGTCGGTGCCGAAGGGATGGGCCCAGCTTGGTGGCTGTCGGACCGCAGTGTAATCGATAAAGTTGGGATCATACGGGGCAAACGCATTTGGCATGATCGCAAGCAAAGTCGACATTCCAATGATGCAAAGGCCTATTATGAAACCCGGTTTTCGTAGCGCCGCTGGTATGCGCGTCTTTGGCGGTACGCCCGCTCCACCTGGAGAAGTGGCAGTGTCGGTCATGTCAAACGCATCCTCGGGTCCAACGAGCTTTGAAACAGGTCCGTAAGCAGGAATACGACCGAGACCAGAACCGCAAATGTCAGCGTCAATCCCTGGATGAGCGGGTAGTCGCGCGCGAAAATCGCCTCAAGCATCAAGCGTCCGACACCGGGTACGGCGAAAACTGTTTCGGTAACCAGCGTTCCACTCATGAGGTTGCCGATAGACAGACCCAAAAGTGTAACGGTCGAAATCAGTGCGTTACGTAACACGTGGCGCCCCAAGATCAGCCTGTCGGGCAAACCCTTGGCTCGGGCAAACTGAACGTATTCGGCATCAAGGACCTCGTTGATGGCGGCGCGCAGGTTTCGCATGATGATCGCCGACGTGTACAACGCCACCGCTACGGCAGGCAGGAACAGATGATACAGCCTGTCCATAAAGGTGTCGCCATAGCCGCCAACCGGAAACCACCGCAGTTGGGCGGCAAGAAAAGTCAGCAAGATCAGACCGATGTAAAACACAGGCATCGATAACCCTATCTGGAACACTGTACGGATCACTGCGTCGGGCCACCGTCCGCGGTTCAGAGCTGCAACAAACGCCAGTGGTCCTGCAATCAACAAAGACATGAGAACTGCATAGATCGTCAGAAAAGCCGTGGTCGGCAGGCGGTTGATGATGACTTCGGTAACCGGTGCGCGCATCAGGATTGACCGGCCCAGATCGCCTTGCAGCGTATTTGTCAGAAACAGCCAGAACTGCACCAAAAGCGGCTCGTTCAGTCCCAACCGTTCGCGGATAGCAGCAAGATCTGCATCCGAAGCCCGGTCTCCTGCGATGGCGATGGCCGGGTCCCCCGGTAGGAGACGAACCAGAACAAAGATGATGATCATCACGAGGATGAATGTCGGGATCATCAACAACAAGCGTTTGAATGTGTATTGAAGGGTTGCCATCAAGGCCTCCGTCAAATGAACCGCCGGCAGTACCTGCCGGCGGCATTTAAGCGATCAGCGGCTGACGGTCGCCTGATCGAAGACGTTATTTCCCAGTGGTGTCTGAACGTATCCGTCCACGCTGGTCGATACTGCCACGGCAAAGGGCGTCTCATACATGAAAAGCAAAGGGGCTGCATCTGCATATATTTCCTGCATTTCAGCATACTGGGCCGCTCTTTTTTCAGCGTCTATTTCTGTTGCCGAAGCCTCAAACAGAGCATTGAATTTCGCGTTTTCCCAACCAGTGCCGACCGCATTGGCTGTAGGGGTATAACCTAACCAGCCGACGACCTGGCTGGGGTCGTTTACGTCGTTCACCCAGCCATAGGTGTGGATGTCAAATTCGCCCGAGCGGTTCTTGGCGCCACGTGTCGGCCCATCCACCTGTTCGACTGACAGATTGATCCCCAACGGAGCCCACATCTGCTGAAGGGCCGCAAATATGGTGCTGTCATCCGCAGAGCCAGCCAAAGTCGTAAAGGTGATTTCGGTTCCCGGCGCTACGCCTGCCTCGGCGATCAGAGCTTTGGCCTTGTCAAGGTCGTAGGCATACAACGGACCAAGATTTGCGGAAAGCTGGGTCGCCGCTGCCATCAGAGGTGAGGTCATTGGCTTGCCGGCGCCTTGCAGCACAAGCCCGATCAGTGCCTCTTTGTTGGTGGCATAGTTGAGTGCCTGCCGAACCCGAGCGTCTGACAACGGGTTAGGCGATCCGTCAGCACGGGTTTCACGCGTGTTGATCGGCGAATATATGATCCGTGTTGACGGATAGAGGTTCATGTTGATCGCTTGGTCTGCTTCAAGCTCCGGCACACGTGAAAACGGAATGAATTCAGCGGCATCCACTTCACCAGCCTGAAGCTTCAGAATCCGGGTTGCGTCATCAGGTATGATCTCAAAATGCACGCCGTCCAGGTAAGGCAGCGCTTTGCCGTCGGACCCTTTGCGCCAGTAGTTCTTATTGGCACAGAACTCCATGGAGGTTCCCTGCTCAAATCCACACAGATAGAAGGGGCCGGACCCGACACCGGGGCCTTTGGCTGCAAAGATTGCGGCGGACTTTTCCTGATCAGTGGAACCTTCGGCCGCCTCAAAGACGGCTTTGGAGACAATACCGGTTGTGAAAGTGGCAAGCATTGAGAGGATTGTCGGGTCAGCCGCTTTCAGACTGATCGAGACGACATTTCCTTCCGCGCTTACATTGTCGATGGATCCCAGAAGTCCGGCCCAGGGGCTTAGATCGGGATTGCGGGCGCGATCCAGCGAAAAGACAACGTCTTCTCCGGTCAAAGGCGTTCCATCCGAAAAGGAGACGCCGCTGCGTAAGGTAAGCGATACAGACTGTCCATCATCGGAGATACTGTATTCTTCGGCCAGTCCTGGGATGACAGAGTTTCCATCTTCACTGGGGCGCAATAGCGTGTCGAAAAGGCTGCCAACCATCCAGATGTCAGGGTTTCGATCGGCATAAATCGGGTCAATCAGGTTTGATCCGTCATATCTGGCGAAATTCAGAATGCCACCACTCTCTTGTGCGAACAAAGGTAGGGCCATTGCGGTAGCCACGACGGCAGTCGCTGCCATCAAATTACGTTTCATTGATGAGTTCCTCCCAAAGCGATTCTCGATCGCATGAAGGCGGTATACATTAATTTCAATACTGCTAAAACAATTTTTAGTTAGACGTAAATTGCATATTGCGATCACAGGAGCATTGATTGGAAACCCAGGATGCGCCACGACATTCTGGGCAGCACTTTCAAGTGCGACCCCACGATAGAACTCGGAGAACTGTCGATGAACGGTTCGGCCGACCTGATTAGTTGGAGGAATTATTGATCGGCGTTGTATTTACCCACAATTCAACTGCTTCAGTGTCTCCTAGGACAATCGAATAATGCGGCTTGGAGGTGTCGTGATGTATCGTGTCACCGCTCGACAAGATGTGGACTTCGTCACCCAGATGGTATTCCAACTGACCCGAAATCAGATAGCAAAAGCTCTCGCCTTCGTGGCACATCTTCTCGGACATGTGCCCCGCAGGACGATGAACGATGCACGGATATAAAAGCGCGCCCGAAAACCCCGGACCCAACTTTTCATAGAACCGCCCGTTGACTCCCAATGCATAGGTTTGACGTCGATCTTTGCGAACGTATTCGGTGTATTCCTCGGGAACGCTGACAAGCTGTTCAATGCTGGTCTTTAAAGATGCAGCAATTGCCATAAGCGAAGACAAGGACGGGGCACTGATGCCGCGCTCGACCTGTGATATGAACCCTGTGGTCAAACCAGCTTCATCCGCAACCTCGACAAGTGTTTTGCCAAGCGCTTTCCGGCGGCGTCGAATTGCTTTCCCCAGTTGAGACGGGTGATTTTTCTGATCCATCATTTCTTCTCTAGTGGTCGAGCTCGACGGCTCTCAGGGGCCTTGTTTCAGCAAATCCTGTACCTGCGACCGACGGGAACAGCGATTCGCTTACCTAGGCGAACTTCATAACCGGTACGGTTATCATTGGCTAAGTTTCTACTAAAAGCGTTTTTAACCCGGAAAAGCAAATTAGGTTCGTTCCTTCGTGTCGCTGCAAACTTCTGAATGAGAGGCTTAGTCTCGGCGATCACGTGGGAGGAGGGTAGCCAAAATCAGCTCTCCGCTATGACTGGCTCGGATCTGACGAAGGACCTTGTTGCTGCCGACTTACTTCACCGCGCGCACAGAAGAAAATCAGTGAATTTGACGCCTTCATCCCAGAATGGAAGAAGAAACAGCCGCGTGCCCGTTACGTTGAAGTATCTTAGGGCCAAGTGCCAGGAATTCTGCACTGAGCGTACCTTCGAATGCGCCCGTGCAAAGACCAACGGTGAAAAAACGCAACTCGATTGTTGAGGGTCGCCTGATCAACTCTCGGACTGCGTTCGGCCATGATCTCTGCTCGATTGCGACAGGAAACTGTGTGCCTCAAGTGGAATTGCGCAGTATATTGAGCCGTCGTTATTGGGATGTTGCGGCCCCTCAAAGAGCTCATTGTGAAACCTGTTCGAAACCCATTTGTCCGAACCAATCTTTCATTTCCACATGCCAGTCATTCACCAAAAGATTGCAACTTATCCATCTGCTTTATTCGGTCGCAACTGCCTGAACATGCGCTGCGAAAGTAGGATCAAACATCAGTGCCTTGCACCTGTCGAACCGACCCGTGGCATAGGCCCAGAAATCATCGGCCGGGTTATCATCGGCATGTTGGATCAAGCCCCAAAGTGTCCACAGAAGATCGCACATCGCCTTGTAGATCACCATTCGCCCGAATTGAGCCGCTGTTGGTGCCGCGCCGAAATAGGACGTCAGCATCTCGATTTCTTGCGCCTCGGTCAGCCCGGCTTCGACCGACAAATCGCCGAGGTCCCAAAGGGTATCATTCATGCCGGAATATTCGAAATCCACGATCCACATACGGTCACCGTTGTCGAGAAAGTTCTCGCAAAGCGGATCGCAATGGCTGGGAACCAGCATGCCCGGCCTGTCTTGCAGCAGCTGTTTGATCGGCGCAGCTTCCGCGACAATTTCTGTATAGCCTTCGGGCAGGGAAATATCCTTTGTTGACAGGACTTTCAGATATTCATCGATCATCGAAAAAAGTTCGAACCGAAATTCGAAAGGGCGGGGTGACTCGTGTAGTTGCCGCAGGGCATGCCCGGCACGTGCGGCCGCTCCGGAGCGCGTTGCGAAAAGCTCGGGTGTCATGGTGACGATACCGTCAATGCAGTCACTGATCATCACACCGGTATCTGCATCCGCCCAAAGCACAGCAGGACCGATACCAGCTTCGGCTGCGACCTTGGCATTGTGAATCTCAACGCCGCGATCGATATAATCCGCGGTGCCATCTCCGGGGATACGAACGATCATGGTGTGCCCGCCGGTTTCCACTCTGTAGACCAGATTGGTCAACCCACCCAGCCGTTTGATTTTGCTGTCTTGTGCTGAGATTTCCTCAAAACCTTTCAGGTTGCGAAGTTCACTCAGGACACGATCAGTGTTTCCGTCAGTCATTTTCTGCCCTCCCCCTCAGGCTTTTAGCCGCTCATTGGTCGGATCGTACAGAGGCCCATCCACCCGGTGGATCTGTTCGCGGTCTCCGAACAATTCGAGTTCGAATTCCGTCTGGTCCATCAGCGCCACCGGAAGATAGCCGTAGATGATCGTTTTCCCGACATGGTGCCCATAGCCACCGCTGCTGGCGCGCGAAACGGTTACGCCATTGTGCAGGATGGTTTCCCCCCCGGTCATCGGCAGTTTTTCCTCGGTCACGAAGGTACAGAGTTTCTGTGCTGCGCCATTGGATTTCTGGCCCTCCAGAACATCGCGCCCGAAAAAACTTCCCTTGGATTTCAGGTGGACGCGAGAGCTCAGGCCCGCTTCTACAGGTGTATAGTCCGGGGTGATATCGGTGCTCCAGTAAAGATACCCCTTTTCCAGGCGCAGCGAGTCTATGGTCCGGTAGCCAATGTCGCGGATGCCATAGGCCTGTCCTGCCTTCCAAAGTTGATCATAGACATGAAGTGCAAATTCGGTTGGGATGTGCAGTTCCCAGCCCAATTCGCCGGTATAGCCGATGCGCACCGCACGCACTTTTGCTGCTCCGACCGTAATGTCGCGCGCTGTTGCAAAGGGAAACGCAGCGTTTGAGATATCCTCTTCGGTTACCGCCTGCAGGACGTCGCGCGCTTTTGGTCCGCAGATATTGATCACCGCCCGGGATGAGGTAACCTCGATCAGATGTGCCGATCCGTCTTGCGGCAGATGGCGTCGGATCCAGTCAGAATCGTGCGCCCCGAATCCGGCGCCGGTCACGATATAGAAATGGTCGCGCCTCAGGCGGGTGATGGTGACATCCGCCTCGACTCCTCCTTTGTCGTTACAAAGCTGGGTATAGATTACGCTGCCATCCGGCTTGTCCATGTTTGAGACCGCTAGGTGTTGCAACACACCCAACGCGCCAGAGCCGATCAGTTCGAACTTGGAAAAGCTCGACTGGTCGATCAGAACGACACCTTCGCGCGCAGCGCGGTGTTCTTCGGCCGCGAAGACATGCCAACCGGGATTGAGAAAATCGAGTTGATCCACTGGGGTGACCCCAGCTGGGGCGAACCACAAGGGCCGCTCCCACCCGTTCTTTGACCCATAGACCGCCCCGTGTTCTTTCAATCGGTTGTATAGCGGAGACAGTCGCAAATTGCGTGCGGTCTCGGCCTCCTGGCCCGGATAGCGCATCTTGTAGTGATGCGCATAATGCTCGACAGCTCGGGGATACATAAAGGCCTTGGTCGCATGATGTGGGCTGAACCGCCGCACGTCCAATGGCCAAAGATCCAGGCTTGGACGCCCGTTCAGAATCCATTCCGCGATCATTTCCCCCGCGCCCCCGCCAGCCGCAATACCATAGAGGAACCCGGTCGAGAGCATCAGGTTTTTAACCTCAGGGGCCCAGCCCATGACAAAATCACCATCGGCGGAGTAGGGGATTGGTCCATTGATGATTTGCCGGATGCCGACCTGGTTCACGACAGGCGTGACGACACCGGCAAGTTCAGCCAGCGGCGCGAAACGGTCAAGATTGTCCGGTAGCAACTGGCGCACGAACTCTCCGGGAATGCCCCGTTCTCCAAATGGCAATGTGTCGTCTTCGTAACCTCCGATGACCAGACGCCCGCCAGCATCGGGCTTGTAATAGACCAGACGCTCAGGGTCGCGCAGCGTGGGCAGGCCCTTGACCAATTCCGGCTCTGGCAACGGTTCTGTTACGACATATTGGTGCTCGACAGCGCAGGCTGGCACCACGACGCCCAGTTTTGCGGCCAGTTCACGGCTCCACATGCCCGAGGCCAGCACAACGGTTTCCGCCTCATAGTCGCCGTTGGTTGTCATCACTTTGGTTATGCGGCCATTGCGGATTTCGAAATCCTTGACCTTCACCCCCTGCCTGATCTGTGCGCCGTGGCTCCGCGCACCGGCTGCAATCGCCAGACACAGGCCAGCGGGGTCAACGTGGCCATCCGATGGAATAAAGGCAGCCCCCTCTAACCCGTCGGCATCAATATAGGGAAACAGGGCTTTCGCTTCGGCTGGTGAGATGATTTCCATCTCCAGGTCAAAACTGCGTGCCATTGTCGCCAGACGTTTTGCCTCCAGCAGCCGTTCCTTGGTTGCCGCCAGCCGCAAGCTGCCGACTTTCTTCCAGTCGAACTCCATACCGGTCTCGTCGGCCAGCCGGTCATAGAGCGCGACCGATCGTTTCAGCATCCGGGTCGTATTGCGGGAAGACCGCAGTTGCCCAACCAGCCCGGCAGCGTGCCATGTTGCCCCCTCTGTCAGAGATGCCTTTTCCAGAAGGACGACATCCGTCTCACCTGCCCGGGCCAGATGATAGGCGATTGAGCATCCGATGATGCCGCCGCCAATAATAAGGTGTTTTGCAGAATGGGTTGTCATGGCCTCGCCCCTGTCGACAAATTTGATGCCAGATCATCGTATCGACCAACATAAATCAACAAAAATTAAAAAAGATTGTTGAAATATGTTGATTTAAGGAGGTATCAACAATTCATCCTGTTAGAATCCAACATCCGAGTGGCTGAATGTCGAAATACGAAAAGGACATCCTGAGCGCGGTTAACATTCATGGCCGAATCTCGGTCATGGACCTGGCGCAGAGGCTTAACGTTTCCGATCAGACAATCCGTCGAATTGTGAAGCCGTTAGTGGATGCGGGGCACATCGACAAGGTTCACGGCGCGTTGGTCAGCACCCAAAAGGTTCTGGATCCCCCTTTCATCGCGCGTATGACAACCAACCGCGCGGCGAAAGTCGCCATTGCAAAGTCCATTTTGAACCTTGTGCCTGATAACGCGTCCATTGCTATTGATACAGGATCTACGTCGGGTTTTGTGGCTCAGGCTCTCAAGGCGCGCAGAGATCTTACCGTGGTGACGAATTCAGCGTTCATTGCAACAACTCTGGCGATGGGGAACGGCAACCGGGTATTTATGGCGGGCACACAGCTTAGAAATCATGACGGCGCAGCGTTCGACCGCGCGGCCTTTGACGTTATTGCAAATATGTCGGTGGAATACTCGATCCTGTCGGCGTCGCGTGTGCATCCGAAACAGGGTTTTTTGGTGTTCGAACAATGCGAAGTCGATATTGCGGTCGCAATGAAGGCGATCAGCGAACGATGTTTCATGGCAGTGGACTCGACCAAGTTCCAGGCATCCGAACTCAAACCGGCCTTGCATCTTCCAGCTCTTTCGGCAAGTGACTTCCTGATAACCGAGCGGAAGCCTACGTCAAAATTTGAAGGCGTTATAGGTCGGGCAAAGACAGTAATCGCCGCAGATTAGTTTCAAGCTTTTGACGAATGAGCGGCTAAGAAAGGACGCGGCCCACCTGCACGCCGCGTTCAGTCATGTTCTGGACAGAGTGTACCGGGGTTATAAGTTAACAGCGTGCAAGACTGTATCCTTGGGGAAGTGACAGGGCTTCAATGTGATCAAGTTGCGAACTGTTAACGAACTGTTTTATGGGAACAAACGTCAGATCACCTATGCTCCCCAACTGTATTTCAAAGTTGGCAACATAGTCTTCGTCCGCAAATGCGCGGCGTACGTCGCTCCGCCGCGCGTGTTTTCGGGCATCTAGGTCCGGATTAGAAGATAAATTGGCCAGCTGTAGACATCCGGATCTGCTTCAGTGGCTGAGAATCTTGGAAAGGAAATCCTGAGCACGCGGGCTTCGCGGGGAACCAAAAAACTCCGCCGAGGGCGCGTCTTCGACGATTTCGCCATGGTCCATAAAGACCACGCGGTCGGCCACCTTCTTGGCAAACCCCATCTCATGCGTGACGACCATCATCGTCATTCCTTCCTTGGCCAGTTCCACCATGACGTCCAGAACCTCGTTGATCATCTCTGGGTCGAGCGCCGATGTTGGTTCGTCAAAGAGCATTGCCATCGGCTCCATCGCAAGGCCGCGGGCAATCGCCACCCGCTGCTGCTGGCCGCCGGACAACTGAGAGGGGTATTTCTGCGCATGTTCCGTCAGGCCCACGCGCTCAAGAAGTGCGAGCGCCTTTTCCTCCGCCTCTTTCGGATCGCGCCCCAGCACCTTGATCTGGCCGATCTTGATGTTCTCGGTCACGTTCATATGGGGAAACAGCTCAAAATTCTGAAAGACCATACCGATCTTGGAGCGCATCTTGTCGAGATTTGTCGATTTCGCGGTGATCGAGGTGCCCGCGACGGTGATCTCGCCATCATTGATCGGCTCAAGCCCGTTCACCGTTTTGATCAGCGTGGACTTGCCCGAACCAGAAGGGCCGCAGACCACGATCACCTCACCTTTGGCGACGCTGAGGGTACAGTTCTTCAGAACCTGAAAGGTCTTGCCGTACCATTTGTTGACATTCTTCATCTCGATCATGTGGCAAGCCTTTTTTGCAGATACCGGACGCCCATGGAGGCGAGGAAACAGAGGGTGAAGTAGACCGCAGCGACGAAGAGGAACATTTCCACCAGCTTCTGGTCACGGTTTGCAACGATCTCGGCACTGACAAGGAAATCGCGTAGGCCGACGACATAGACGAGCGATGTGTCCTGAAAGAGGATGATCGCCTGTCTCAGCAGGATCGGAGTCATCGCCCGGAAGGCCCGAGGCAGCACGATATAGCGCATCGACTGGCTGTAAGTGAGGCCGATGGCGCGCGCGGCGGCCAGTTGTCCGGGGCGGACAAAGTTGATGCCGGCCCGGATGATCTCGGAATAATAGGCGGCCTCAAACAGGATAAATGCCACGAGAACCGAGGAGAAGGCGCCGACAGGTCGCCCGACGATAAGCGGCATAAGGAAGAAGAGCCAGAAGATCACGAGGATCAGCGGCAGCGAGCGGAAGAAGTTGACATAGGCCGCAGCAAACTGCCCCAGAACCGGTACCTTTGCGATGCGCAGAAGGGCAAGGACCGTGCCAAGGACGATACCCCCTGCCACTGCGAGGCCCGTCAGTAGAAAGGTCATTTTAATGCCGTCCCACAACAGTTCGCCATTGACGGGAATGACGGAGAAATCGAGTGTCATTACGCAGCCCCTTTTGCGAAGGTGCCGGGCAGGGCGGTCATCCTGTCGACCCGCCGCATAACCGCCATCACCGTGAAGGTGACAAGGCTGTAGACCACAGTTGCTGCGGTGAAGGCTTCAAACCCCTGGAACGTATATTCCTCGATCTGTCGTGTCATCGCCGTCAGTTCGACGACACCGATGGTCAGCGCTAGCGAGGAATTCTTGAAGATCGTCAAAAACTCGCTTGTCAGCGGCGGGATGATGATGCGGTAGGCATTGGGCAGAAGAATATATCGATGAACCTGCACCTCGGTCATGCCGATGGCGCGGCCTGCCTGGCGCTGGCCACGGCCCACGGCCTCGATTCCCGAACGGACCTGTTCGTAGACACGCGAGGCGGTATAAAGGCCGATAGCGACAATGGCGGTGGTCAGTGCCTGGAAGGGCATGTCGCGCTTGACCTAACGCGACCAGTCATCCGGCAGGACTTCGGGGAAAACGAAGTACCACAGGAACAGCTGTACCAGCAGCGGAAAATTGCGGAAGATCTCTACATAGGTGGTGCCAACGGCCCTGAGGACCGGGCTGGATGAGGTGCGGAAGACACCGAGCGCTGAGCCCACCGAAAAAGCGATTGTCCTGGCCAGAAGCGAGATAACTATGGTCCAGCCGAAATAGGGCTCGCGGAACAGAATGCCCCAGTCCCAATTATAGTTCATGTCATCCCCCTGCCGCAGCTGGGGAGGGGCGGATGTACCCGCCCCTTCTTTTGTTGCTTATTCTGGCAGTGCCTGAATTTCGAACGCGGTCGCCAGTGTATCGGAAAGCGGCATGTCGATGTTTGTCGGGCCCGGCTCGAACCAATTGGCGTAAATCTCCTTGATCTCACCAGAGCGCATCAGACCGGCCATGACCGTACGTCCAAGACGTTCGAATGTGGAGTCGTTGCGCTGCACCATAAGGGCATAGGGATCGAAGGACAGGTACCGCCCGGTGACCTGATAGCCAGTCGGATCGGACGCCTTTGAGATCAGGCCATAGAGCGGAACATCGTCCGAGCCATAGGCGTCGATGCGGCCCGTTTCCAGCGCCAGCCAGCCCTGGCCGCGATCTTTGACCGGTACGATCTCGACGTTCAGGCCCTTTTCTTCGATGATGGCCTTGATCGCCTTTTCGTTGGTCGTGCCCGCAGACAGGCCAATGACCTTTCCTTCCTGATCCTCGATCTCGGTGATGCCCGACCCGGTTTTAGAGGCAATCTTGGTGCCGGTGAGGAAGGTCGTGGGCGGATATTCCACCTGCAACTGGCGGGTCAGGTTGTTGTTGGTGGTATCGCATTCAATGTCGATCGTGCCATTGGCATCAGTGAGATGCAGGTCTGGCCGGTGACCGGCACATAGTGGACCTCCAGATTGTCTACGCCAAGCTCCGCCTTGATCGCATCGACAATCTTCAGGCACAGGTCGATCGAATAACCGATCGGCTTGTTAACAGGGCCGATACAGGAGAAAGGGATCTAGGTTTCCCTTTGGCCGATACTGACCACGCCGCGTTCTTGAATGCGCTGCAATACCGGGCTCTCGCCGGCATCGGCAAAGGCCGGACCCGCAAGGGGAAGAATCGCCGTGACGGTCACTTGTGCAAGCATGTGCTTCATTTTCGTCTCCTCCCAAAAGTCTGTCTCTATTAGGCTATAGCTTTCATATGGTGCAGTTTCCGCGACCATCTTTGATCCGCCGGGGCTGCACCCTAGCCCCATTCATCACGCCGAATACCGCGCACCACCCCGACGGACTTGCATTATAATTACTCAATACATGCGCTATCTGAAATTTATATCGCTAATTGGGCAAGTTTATATGCAGAAGCTGCATGCTAATGTGTCGCCAAGGACAAAGACTCAATACTCGATCTGCTCGCGCTGATCCGCGCCGAAAGCGTTTCGCTTGCCGCGCATAGCCGCAATTCTTCGCAATCCGCCTATTCCAGGCGACTTCAGGCCCTTGAGCATCTGTTTGACACTGAACTGGTGGACCGGTCGCGACGACCTTCTGGCCCGACCTATCAGCTCAGGTCCCTACAGGTGGAGCTTGAAGCAGCACTCGTCGGCCTCAACCGGCTTTCCGACGCTTTTGCGATCACGTCCGCTGAACCATTGCCGATCGCTGCATTGCATTCGATCTCGGCCAATATCCTGCCTCGGGCGCTTGCTGCGTTCGGTGACGCGCTGGCATCTCACGACTTGCGGCTGCGGTCGGCCAATCAGGAAACCTGCTTTCAGATGCTGATGACCGAAGAGGTCATGGTCGCCTTCTCCTACGAGGCTGAAACCCGCAGGCTAAACCCGCCAAAGGATCTCGTGCATCGCGCACTTGTCGGCAAGGACGGGTTCGTTCCCGTGGCAGCCGCGGGGAAGTTGCAGGAGTTTCAGGCGCGTAGCGAGCGGGACGAGGCGTTGCCGATCATCTGCTATCCATCCAACGTCTTTATGGGTGATCTCACCCGCTCGGTGCTGTTGCCGCAAATTCCGCAAAGGGTCTCGTTAAAGATCGTTTCGGGCCTGACCCAGACGATCGCCAAGTGCATTGAGCACGGGCTGGGTGTCGGATGGCTGCCACGAAGTTCCATCGAAGACCAGTTGGCGAATGGAACGCTGGTCGAGCTTTCCGATCTCGGCTTTCCGACCGCCTTGATCGACCTGAGCATGATGCGGCTCAAGACGCGCAGCTTTTCCCAGCACGAAAAAGTGGTTGAGGCGATCTCTGCCGAAATATCGGCAATCTTGTCGCGGCAGGCCTGACGCCTGTTCGTTGCCGTCGGCGGTTTCGGCGGCCTTGTCGAAATCCGTCCGTTTCAGCAGTTCGCCCAACTGTCAGTGTAGTCAAGACGCCAGCTCCACTGATGCTGACATATATAAGTTACTGCGGCAAAACCGGTGACGCCAAGTCGACGCACCGCCTGAGTAACGTCGGGCTCAGAGGCCAGTGCAGTCACTCCACGATGCCTATCCGTTCGATCTGTTGCACTAACGTACCACAGCTGATCAGGGCCTGCCCCGTTGCCAGGATCATATGGGGCAGGATCATCCATTCTAGCGTCCAGGCAACGCCAGAACGTTCCTGCTCGTGCACCAGCGCCTGATGCATGCCCGACAGTTGGGTTGCGTTGAAACGAGCCAGTGCGACCAGCAGTTCCGCACGGACCGGGTTGCGCTTGTGAGGCATCGCCGAAGATCCGCCGCCACCTGTCAGCGAAACCTCGTCCACCCCTTGCTGGGCCATGAGCGACACGTCCTGACCAATCTTCCCCAGCGATCCGGTTATCAATGAAAGCCATGAGGCAAGTTCTGCAAGATTGTCCCGGCGGGTATGCCAGTTTGCATTGCAGCTGGCCAGGCCAAGCCTGTCGGCCATATGATCTGCGATTGCCTGTCCGGATCCGAGCATCCCAACGCGGTCGCCAACGGCGCCGCCAAGTTGCAGCACAAGCAATCTGGGCTGCAATTCGGTCAGGCGTTTCTGGTGATCGGCCAATGGCAACCGCCAGTTTCGCAGGCGCGTGGCAACCGAAATCTGCAATGCCGCCTGCATTCGGGTTCGCCCCATCATCACGTGTTCGCCATATGCCTGCTCCAGCGCCACAAGCGCATCTATCAGGTCTGAAAGACGGGCCGAAAACACCTCCAGAATGTCTTTGATTGACAGAACCAGAGCGTTGTCGACAACATCCTGCGACGTCATCCCCTTATGCAGCGCGACGTGGCAATGATCAGGCAATGCCGCTTTGAGTGACCGCACCAGCGAGGGCACCACCACGCCATCCAATGACGTCCCGTCGCGCAGCGCCTGCATGTCGGGACGGTGTTGTCGGATAAGTTTAGCCGCGGTATCCGCCACCTCTGGTGGTACCTTGCCGACCGCCGCCAAAGCCTCAGAATATGCGGCCTCGACGGACAGCATGTGTCTTAGCTGAGTCTCTGCGCCCAGCATCTCTGAGGTCTGCGGGTCCTCAAACAGTCCGCTGAGCCAGGGATGAGTGGAAAGATGTTCCATCCTATATGTGGCCTTTGAATTGAAGCGGGCGGATATCAATCGTCATGGCGCCATTCCTCCCTGTGCTCAAAGAGCCAAAATCTCGCGGGCCTGTTGCCAGGTGGCGACCGGACGTTCGTGCTTTGCGCATAACTCGGTCACGCGATTGACCAGCGCAGCATTCGAAGGCGCAAGCGTGTTGCGGTCCAGCCGGACATTGTCTTCCAAACCTGTCCGCGTGTGCCCGCCCGCAGCAACGGCCCATTCATTTACCACAATCTGGTTTGGACCGATCCCGGCGGCACACCATTCGGCACCCGGTGCGCGATCCTGCATGGATTTCACGTAAAAGTCGAACACGGCCCTGTCGACCGGCATCGCGTTTTTGACACCCATGACAAATTGAACATACAGCTTGCCATACAGCTTGCCTTCCTTGTGCAATCTGATCGCTTGCAGGATGTGGGACAGGTCAAACGCCTCGATCTCGGGCGTGACTTTGTATTTTTGCATTTCGGCTGACAGCCAGTTCACCAGGTCGGGTGGATTTTCATAAACCCGGGTGGGAAAGTTGTTCGATCCAACCGACAGCGACGCCATGTCAGGGGCAAGGGGCAGCATTCCGCCCCTTGCCTGACCTGCGCCTGACCGCCCACCGGTGGAAAACTGGATGATCATTCCGGGACAGTATTTTTGCAAACCCTCTTTCAGAAGAGCGAATTTTTCGGGGTCGCTGCTGGGCGTCTGATCATCGTTGCGAACATGGGCGTGGACGATGCTGGCCCCGGCCTCGAACGCCTCTTGCGTGCTTTCGACCTGTTCCGCAACCGAGATCGGCACCGCGGGGTTGTTGTTTTTGGTAGGCAGGGAACCGGTGATGGCCACGCAGATGATGCAAGGTTTGGTCATGGTGACTTCCTGAAATGAGTGCCGCCTTGGGAAGGCAGCACCAAGTAGTCAGATATCAAAAAAGACGGTCTCATCTTCGCCTTGTATCTTGATATCGAAGCGATAGACAACTTGACCGTCCCGATTGGTGCGTCTGGCCAGCAGCGTTGCGCGGCGGCGTTCCCATTCGATGAGATTAAGGACCGGGTCCTTGCTGTTGGCCTCTTCCTCGTCCTCGAAATAGATACGCGTATTCAGACCGACATTGATGCCCCGGGCTACAACCCAAAGGTTTATGTGAGGCGCTTGCTGGCCCACGTTTCGTCCCGGTGTCGGGCCGGGTTTGACAGTGTCGAACGCCCATTCGCCGGTTTCAAAATTGGTGATGACGCGTCCCCAGCCGCGAAAGCCGTCTTCGACATCGCCGCCGCCCTCAGGATGGGCATAGACGCCCCTGGCATTTGCCTGCCAGGCCTCGAGCAAAACATCCTTGATGGGCGATCCTGCCCCGTCCACGACCAGTCCTTCGACCCGAATACGCTCACCTTCGGCATTTGGTCCGGCTATATCCCAGCCCAGTTCCTGCCTGTAGATCTCAAATCCGGCAGCCCCAGGCGCCAGACCGATATGGACGTAAGGCCCGGCTGTTTGCGAGGGGGTTTCCTTCAGATAATTCAGCTGTTGCATCTTCAGTTCCCCTCCAGACGGTTTTCAAACAGGGTCGAGCGCCGACCGCGCAAGACCACGTCAAATTTATAGGCGATGGTATCCAGAGGGATCGTTGAATTCATATCGAGCCGCGAAATCAGGCGGCTGATCGCATCGGCATCAGGAATAGTTTTCACGATCGGACACCTGTTGATCAGCGGGTCACCTTCGAAATAGCATTGTGTGATCAGGCGCTGTGCAAAACCTGTTCCGAATATCGACATGTGGATATGGGCGGGACGCCAGCTGTTCACCCAATTGCGCCAGGGGTAGGCACCGGGTTTTACGGTGCGGAAGAAATAATACCCGTTTTCATCTGTCAGGGTGCGGCCACAACCACCGAAATTGGGATCGATCGGTGCCAGGTAGGTATCCTTCTTGTGGCGATAGCGCCCACCCGCATTCGCCTGCCAGATTTCCACCAACGTGTTTGGCACCGGACGTCCGTTTTCATCCTGCACCCTGCCGTGCAGAATAATTCGCTCGCCAATCGGGCTTTCACCGGGCTGCGCATAGTTCGAGATCAGGTCCTTATCCAGAGGATCAACATCGTTGTGGCCAAAAACCGGGCCGGTGACCTCACTGATCGAGTTTTGCAGCGAGATCAGCGAATATTGCGGTGAACGGGTCACGCTGGTCTTGTAGTCGGGCGTCAGTGCAGGTGGGTGCCACTCGCGGTCACGCTGGTAGAATTCACCTTGTTTCAACATTGTCGGATCACACTTCCTTTTTGTCTAACTGGGGTTTCTGCGCGTTTCCCATTCAGTCCTGTTCCATTTCGTCATACGTTTGTTTTGCCAGCCTGAGGGCCTGATTGGCGCGTGGTACGCCCGCGTAAATCGCGACGTGCTGAAACGCTTCAAGTACATCCTGCTTGCTGGCGCCGGTACGGGCTGTGGCGCGGATATGCATCGGGATTTCTTCGAAATTGCCCAACGCAGCCAGCAAAGCCAGCGTCAGCATGGATCTCTCACGGTCGCTGATCCCGTCCGAAGCCCAGACAGTGCCCCACGCGCCTTCGGTGATAAGCGTCTGAAATGGACCGTCCAGATCAGATTTGGCGGCTTCGGCACGATCCACATGGGCATCGCCCAGAATTCTGCGCCGCACTCGCATACCGGACGCGTATTTGTCACTCATTGCGGTTCTCCATCAGGAATGCGGACAAGTGTTCAGCATAGGTGGCGGGGGCTTCCACGCATGGCAGGTGCCCGGTGTTGGGTATTTCGGCATAGCGCGCCCCGGGGATCATAGCACAGGTCTGCCGGACCAGTTCGGGCGGGCAGGCGCGGTCATCTGATCCGGCGATGGCCAGAACTGGCAATCGCAGCGCCCAGGTCATGGATTCAAGATCAACATTTGAAATCGCGTTGCAGCATCCCAGGTACCCAGAAACAGGGGTACGCACCAGCATGTTGCGCCAAAGCAGCACGTTATCGGTTGCCCTGAAACCCGCTGCAAACCAACGGTCCAGAATTGCGTCAGCCACAGACTCGATGCCGGACGATCGGATTGCGCCCATCCGGTCACGCCACATCTGGGCCGTCCCCATTTTTGCGGCGGTGTTGGAAAGAACAAGGGCGCGGATCAGGTCTGGTCGGCGCGAAGCCAGCGCCTGACCGATCATGCCGCCAATCGACAGGCCGACAAACACCGTGTCGCGAACCCCGATATGGTCAAGCAACGCCTCGGCGTCATCTGTCAGCTCAGCCAAGCTGTAAAGCGCCTGAGGGCATTCCGACAGGCCGTGACCACGCAGATCGAACCGGATCAGGCGCAGCCCCTTGGGCAGTAAGGGCAAAACTTTGTCCCAAAGGCGCAGGTCAGTTCCCAGCGAGTTGGCAAACACCACAGGCGTGCCATCTGGATCGCCATCCTCACGCCAATGCAGGTGAATGTTATCCAGCGCCGCAATCTGCATCAGTAGGGCAGCCCGACGTAGTTTTGTGCAAACACCGATTGGGCCTCTTTGTTTTCGCGCAGGAAATCAATGTCAGCCTTCTGCATTTTCAGGTCAAAGCCGTTCTGTTCCGGAAAACGGTGCAACAGGTTGGTCGTGGACCAACTGAACCGCTCGGCTTTCCAAATTCGGGCCAACGCTTTTTCGGAATAGCGGTCGATGCCTTCGCTGTCGTGGTCTTTATAGAATTGCAGCAGGGCGTTGTGCAGATAGTGGATGTCGCTTGCCGCCGTGTTAAGCCCCTTGGCCCCGGTGGGGGGCACGATATGCGCGGCATCACCACACAGGAACAAACGGCCCCAGCGCATTGGTTCAGTCACGAAAGACCGCAGCGCCGCAATTGATTTTTCGACAGATGGCCCGGTGATCAGTTTCTCAGCATATTGCGCGGGAATCCTGCGTTTCAGCTCCTGCCAGAAGGCTTGATCAGTCCAGTCATCGGCACTGTCAGACAGCGAGCATTGAATGTAGTAACGGCTGAGGTTCTCATTGCGCATGGAACAAAGCGCAAAACCGCGTTCCGACCCGGCATAGATCAGTTCGTCATGGACCGGGGGAGTTTCGGACAAAACGCCCAGCCAGCCAAACGGATAGACCTTTTCATATTCCCGGCGCACGGTCAGCGGGATGGTTTGACGCGACACCCCATGAAACCCGTCGCACCCGGCGACAAAATCGCAATCAATCCGGTGTCCGGTCCCATCCGCTTGATACGTCACATAAGGTGCATCGCTGTCAGCCCCATGAATCTGAAGATAATCGACGTTAAAAGCAATCTTGCCGCCCATCGCATCGCGTACATCATACAGGTCGCGGGTTACTTCCGTTTGTCCGTAAACAACCACATGTTTGCCCGTCAGCTCTTTAAAGTTGATGCCGAATTCGATATCGCCATACGAGATCACTGTGCCGTCATGGACAAAACACTCCTTGTCCATCCGATCTGCTACACCGGCTTCGCGCATCAGCTCCACAAAACCGGTTTCCAGAATGCCAGCGCGAATGCGACCCAGAACATATTCCCTGGTTTTGCGCTCTAACACGATGGTGTCTATGCCGTTGCGGTGCAACAACTGGCTGAGCAAAAGACCTGAAGGTCCACCGCCGATGATCGCGACCTGAACGCGCATGTTGGCTCTCCTGATTTCGCGTGTCTAATAATTGAACGTCATTTCTCGATATGTAAAATGAGTTCTGCTTGGACTTAGTTGCTATAATTGGAAAGTTATGATAGATCGCCGCATCAAAGTTAGGCATATTCAATGTTTTATTGAGATATGTCGCGAGAAAAGCCTGAAAGTTGCGGCAGAGAAGCTGTTTCTCACGCAACCGGCGATATCCAAGACGCTTAAGGAGCTTGAGGATATTCTGGGCACTGTGCTGTTGTCCCGTAACCGGTCCGGTGTTTCTCTGACGCGGCAGGGCGAAGTGTTTCTGCATTTCGCCGAAATGTCGCTGGCCGCTTTGCAGCAGGGCTTTTCTGGTGTAGAGCAGATCGAAGCGCGCGGCAGGGCCAGTCTTCGGGTCGGGGTGCTGCCTTCGGTTGCGGCCCGTTTGATGCCAGCCGTTGCCACCGAGTTTTCCGAACTTGCGGGCAATGCCCGACTGAGCGTTTTCGACGGTCCACATGGCCATTTGATGGAGCGTCTTCGTCTGGGCGACCTGGAGCTTGTTATCGGGCGTTTGGGTCGCCCTGAAACCATGCAGGGCATTTCCTTTACCCAGCTTTACGAGGAGAAGGTCGTCTTCGTCGTGCGCGCGGATCACCCGCTGCTGAAAGCCCCCGATCTCAGGCGGATTACCGAGTGGCAAGTGCTTTATCCACCTGAAGGATCGGCAATCCGGCCCTTGGTGGATCGCCTCATGATCGCGCATGGGATTGGTGAAATCGAAGATCGTCTGGAAACTGTCTCGGGTGCTTTCGGACGGGTGTATACCCGACAGACCGATGCGATCTGGATTATCTCGGCAGGGGTGGTCGCCAATGAAATCAGCGATGGCCACCTTGTAGCGCTGCCGTTTGATACGTCGATCACACGCGGGCCCGTTGGGCTGATGCGTCGGCCTGACCAGGTTCTGTCACCTCAGGCGCAGGTTTTCGGGTTGGCTTTGGACAATGCAATTGCGAGGTTGGGCTTGTCGCCTGATGGTGCGACCTCTGATAACTAAGGCTGGTCCATTCTGCCGGGGTGGCGCGAGGACAGGAGCACAAGATGGATGACAAGGAACGCAGAATCCGTGAGGCGATTATCGAGAAATGCCTTTTTCTGAATTCCAGTGGTCTTAGCCAGGGAACATCCGGCAATATCTCGGCCCGATACGAGAACCGGATGCTGATCACACCTTCGGCGACGCCATATGACAAGCTGACCCCCGAGATGATCGTCTCAAGGCCATTTGATGGAGACTATGGGAGATGGGATGGCCCGCTCAAACCTTCGACCGAATGGCGGTTCCACTTCGACATCCTCAAGACCCGCCCCGATATGGGCGCTGTTGTCCATGCACATCCGACCTATTGCACGGCGCTGGCGATTGCACACAAAGAGATCCCGGCAGCGCATTACATGGTCGCGGCCTTCGGTGGTACTAATGTTCGCTGCGCACCCTATGCGCGCTTTGGAACGCCCGAGCTGTCGGAGCTGGCGATCGAAGCGCTGCAAGACCGAACCGCCTGTTTGCTTGGCAATCATGGGTCCATTGCCATGGGTGAGGACCTGGACAAGGCCATGTGGCGCGCGGTTGAGCTGGAAACCATTGCCCGGCAATATTACCTTTCCTTGGCCCTCGGTCCGGTAATCCTGACCGATGAACAGATTTCTGAAACGCTATCCGGTTTCGCTTCTTACGGCATTCATGACGACTACAAGGACGTCGCAGAAGGTTCTGCCGGGAAGCAAAATGAGCCTGAACAGACCTGACGACCAAGGTGGTTGCGCTGGGGGTCGATATATTGGGCTCAAGTCCAAAACGCCGCGACTTGATCAGGAGGTTTTCGGCTGTTCGGCGTTGGCGTCACGCGTCTTACCGTTCGCGCGGATACGGCAGCCTATTGATTTATTGCCGCGCGTAAAGAAAATGTAAGGTCAAAGCAAAAGAATTCCGTAAGCGGGTAGGTATGGCAAAAATAAGAAATATGGAGGAGTTTGCGGCCCTCAGCGGGATTTCTCGGCCAACGGTTTCCAAATATTTCCACGACCCGGAAAGCGTTCGTTCCTCTACGCGGGCGCGTATCGAAGAAGCTTTGGAAAAGTTCGATTACCGCCCAAACATCTATGCGGTGAACCAGAACCGAAAGCTGACCAAGAATATCGGCATCGTTGTTCCCTATCTAGCCGATCCATTTTTTGCCGAGATGGCCAGATACCTTGAGCAGAGCTGTATTGCTGCCGGGTATCGTCCATCTCTTTTCAGCTCGCATGGTGAACAGAAGCTGGAGAATGAAATTCTCGATAGTTTGCGCTCTCTGAAACCGGCGGGAGTGCTGTTTGCCCCATTAGGGCGTGCCTCAGACCGCGCTTACATCGAGAAGTTTTGCGCCGAGGTGCCTACTGTTCTGTTTGACAGCAACCTTGAAGGGTTGGGCGCCGCATTTATTGGATCGGACAATTTCAGTTTTGTGTCCCAAACCGTGGAATACATGACCCGGACGGGTGAACCTCCGTCTTTCTTTGAAATGCGCACGCCAGCAAACCCAAACGCCAACAAGCGACGCAAGGCATATATAGAGGTTATGGAACGTCTTGGGTTCGAGCCCGATGTCATTAAAATTGATGGCGAAGGCTGGGCGTTTGAAGAGATTGGGCATCAAGGTGCTTTGAGAGTGTTGGAGAAAGGCGCTCTCAGGACGAACTCGGTTTTGTGCAGCAATGACCGTCTTGCGATCGGATTTCTGGCAGCCTGTTATGAGCAGGGGATTCGGGTTGGGCGAAAGGAAGATTGCTCACTCCGCGTCGCATCAAATGACGACCACCCCTTTGCAAGATTTACTTGTCCATCGCTGACAACAGCTGCGCATGATTATGACAACGTGGCTGGGCGCAGTGTGGATGCCTTGTTTGAACTCATTGAAAGCGGGGGAAAATTTGACGATCGGACGGAAACTCTGTTTCCGGCACGGCTTGTCTTGAGGGAATCTGCATGAACTAAAAGTTAACGCGCGTAAAGTTTATATTGACGCCGCGACAATTTATAAACTAGGGTCTCTGTACAGCATCCAAGCTCAGGGAGGACAGGGATGTATTTGAAGAACGCACTTCGTGCGGCGACTGCGTTGACTTTCGTCGTTACGGCAGCAGCCCAAGCGGAAACCATCACGATCGCGACCGTCAACAATGGTGACATGATCCGGATGCAGGGCTACACAGACAACTTCACCAATGCGACAGGCATTGATGTCGAATGGGTGACGTTGGAAGAAAACGTTTTGCGTCAGCGCGTCACGACCGACATCACCACCAAAGGCGGTCAGTTCGACATCATGACCATCGGCATGTACGAAACCCCGATCTGGGGTGCGAACGGCTGGCTGGTACCGCTGGACGGTTTGTCCGATGAATATGATGTTGGTGATCTGCTGCCTGCGATGGCAGGCGGGTTGAGCCATGATGGCACGCTTTATGCTGCGCCTTTTTATGGCGAAAGCTCGATGATCATGTACCGCACCGACCTGATGGAAAAGGCCGGTCTGGAAATGCCAGAAGCACCAACATGGCAATTCATCCGTGAAGCTGCGGCTGCCATGACTGATCGCGACAACGACATCAACGGCATCTGCCTGCGCGGTAAGGCGGGCTGGGGTGAAGGTGGTGCCTTTATCACTGTAACCGGCAATTCCTTCGGTGCGCGCTGGTTTGATGAAAACTGGAAGCCCCAGTTCGATCAGCCTGAGTGGAAAGAGGCGCTGACGTTCTTCGTCGACATGATGAGTGAATCCGGCCCGGCTGGCTATGCCACTAACGGTTTCAACGAGAACCTGTCTTTGTTCCAGCAAGGAAAGTGCGGCATGTGGATTGACGCCACCGTTGCCGCGTCTTTTGTGACAAATCCGGAAGACTCAACCGTAGCTGACAAAGTTGGCTTCGCACTTGCACCAAATTCGGAAGGCGTCGACAAGCACGCCAATTGGCTTTGGGCTTGGGCGCTGGCGATCCCGGCGGGAACTCAGCGGGAAGATGCGGCCAAGCAGTTCATCGAATGGGCAACCTCGAAAGACTACATCGAGCTGGTGGCTGAAAACGAAGGGTGGGCCAATGTGCCTCCGGGCGCGCGGACCTCGCTTTATGAGAATGACAACTACAAGGCGGTCCCATTCGCAAAAATGACTCTGGAATCGATCCTGAAGGCTGACCCGCAGAATTGCTGTGTGCAGCCGACGCCCTATACCGGTGTCCAGTTCGTGGCCATTCCGGAATTTGCAGGGATTGCCACACAGGTTAGTCAGGAATTCTCGGCCGTTTATGCCGGGCAGCAAACAGTGGATGAGGCGCTTGCCAAAGCGCAGGCCTTCACAGCAGAAGAGATGGAAGCCGCAGGGTACTGAGGCAACCTTCCCAGCAGGGGGCAAATCTTCTGTCCCCTGCTCCCACTTCCACAATTCGTGTTTTTCTCGCAGGCTGTCTTACGCCTGAACAGAGAGGTCTTGCGCAATGGCAACTCAACATTCCAGATCAGTTGCACGCCTGATGATGACACCCGCAGTGGTGCTGCTGCTTGGCTGGATGCTCGTGCCACTGACGATGACCCTGTATTTTTCCTTCAAGAAGTATCTTCCCCTGCGGGGCGGTGATCTCGGATGGGTGGGTTTCGACAACTATATCCGATTTGTTTCGTCCAGTTCGTTCTGGCCCGCCGTTCAGGCAACGCTTGTCATTGTTCTCGGCGTGTTGGCGATTACGGTCATTCTGGGCATCCTGCTGGCGATGCTTTTAGATCAACCGATGTGGGGCCAGGGGGTGGTGCGCATCCTTGTCATTGCGCCATTCTTCGTTATGCCGACCGTTTCGGCTCTGGTCTGGAAAAACATGTTCATGGACCCGGTCAACGGGTTGCTGGCCCATCTGTGGCGCTTTTTTGGGGCTGAACCGGTCTCGTGGTTGTCCGAAGCTTCAATGACCTCAATTGTCATGATCGTGTCGTGGCAATGGCTGCCATTTGCGACACTGATCCTTTTGACCGCAATCCAGTCGCTGGACAGTGAGCAACTGGAAGCTGCTGAAATGGACGGCGCTCCGCCGCTCAAGCGGTTCTACCACATCATTCTGCCGCACCTTAGCCGTGCAATCACAATCGTAATCCTGATCCAGACAATCTTTCTGCTTTCGATCTTTGCCGAGATTTTCGTCACCACAGGTGGCGCGTTCGGCACCCGTACGCTCACCTACCTGATCTTCCAGCGCGTTTTGGAAAGCCAGAATATCGGTCTCGGATCAGCCGGAGGTGTCTATGCAATCATTCTCGCCAATATCGTTGCGGTCTTCCTGATGCGCATTGTCGGCAAGAACCTGGACGCGTGAGGAGATAAAACCATGGCCCGCACCGTCACAATCCAACGCAAGTCGGTGAACACAGCCCTGGCTTGGGCCGTCGGTCTGCTGATCTTTTTCCCGATCCTCTGGACGATCCTGACCAGCTTCAAAACCGAAGCGCAGGCCATTGCGAGCCCGCCACTGTTCCTGAACTTTGACTGGACGCTTGAGAACTATGCTGTCGTACAGGAACGCTCGAATTACATGCGTTTCCTTTGGAACTCGGTCATCATTGCAGGTGGGTCAACCCTGTTGGGTGTGATCATTGCCGTACCGGCAGCATGGGCAATGGCGTTTGTTCCTTCGAAACGTACAAAGGACATTCTGCTTTGGATGCTCTCTACCAAGATGTTGCCGGCAGTCGGTGTCCTTTACCCGATCTACCTGCTGTTCATCCGTCTGGGGCTGCTTGATACACGAGGTGGATTGGTCGTCGTGTTGATGCTGATCAACTTGCCGATCATCGTCTGGATGCTCTACACCTACTTCCGTGAAATTCCCGGTGAAATCCTTGAAGCCGCACGGATGGACGGGGCGACACTGAAAGAGGAAATCCTGCACATCCTGACACCCATGGCTGTTCCGGGCATCGCTTCGACTGTTTTGCTGAACTTCATTCTTGCCTGGAACGAGGCGTTCTGGACCCTCAACCTGACAGCCGTTGACGCGGCCCCGCTGACCGCATTTATCGCCAGCTATTCCAGCCCCGAGGGCCTGTTCTTTGCCAAGCTCAGCGCGGCTTCGACAATGGCGATTGCACCGATCCTGATCCTTGGCTGGTTTAGCCAGAAACAACTTGTCCGCGGCCTGACTTTTGGCGCTGTGAAATAAGGAAAACTTATCATGGGACGTATTCAACTCAGGTCCGTGACCAAAAGCTTTGGCGACGTACAGGTTATCCCGCCACTGGATCTGACCATCGAAGACGGAGAGTTCACGGTGTTCGTCGGGCCATCGGGTTGCGGCAAGTCCACTTTGCTGCGTCTGATTGCGGGGTTGGAGGACATCACGTCAGGTTCCATCGACATTGACGGGGCCGACGCGACAAACGTACCACCCGCAAAACGCGGTCTGGCGATGGTGTTCCAGTCCTATGCCTTGTATCCGCACATGTCCGTTCGCAAGAACATCGCCTTTCCCTTGCGCATGGCAAAACTGGATCAGGCCGAAATCGACAAACGTGTGAAAGGGGCCGCGCAGGTTCTGAACCTGACCGACTATCTGGATCGCCGCCCCGGCCAGCTGTCCGGTGGCCAGCGTCAGCGCGTTGCTATCGGGCGTGCCATTGTCCGTGAACCCGCAGCGTTCTTGTTCGATGAGCCGCTGTCCAACCTGGACGCTGCGCTGCGCGTTGGCATGCGGTTGGAGATCAGCGAGTTGCACGAACGGCTGGCGACCACCATGATCTATGTGACCCATGATCAGGTTGAAGCAATGACGATGGCCGACAAGATCGTCGTGCTTCAGGCTGGTGTGATCGAGCAGGTCGGAAGCCCGCTGGACCTGTATCGTACGCCACGAAACCTTTTTGTCGCCGGGTTCATCGGTTCGCCCAGGATGAACTTTATCGAAGGCGAAGAAGCTGCAAAACACGGCGCACATACAATCGGCATCCGCCCCGAACATATTGCTGTGTCCGAGAGCGACGGAACCTGGAGCGGTGTTGTAGGCGTGTCCGAGCATCTTGGATCAGATACGTTTTTCCACATACATGAAACCGGTCTGGCGGAAACAATCACGGTGCGAGCAGACGGAGAAGTTGGATTTACGCATGGCGACCGCATCTACCTGACGCCACGTGCCGACGTGCTTCATTGTTTTGACGCGCAAGGGCTGCGGATCGAATGAAGCGACTGGACGGAAAAACCGCGCTCATCACTGGGGCTGCGCGCGGAATCGGGCTGGCCTTTGCAAAAGCTTACGTCGCCGAAGGTGCGCGTGTGGCCATTGCCGACATAGATTTCGCGCGGGCGCAATCCGCAGCCACGGAAATCGGTGACGCTGCAATGGCGGTCGAAATGAATGTTGTTGATCAGGACAGCATCGACATTGCTGTTGCGCGCACAGTGGATCAGTTCGGCCAGATTGACATTCTGATCAACAATGCTGCCGTTTTCTCAGCAGCGCCAATCATCGAAATCGACCGCTCCGATTACCAGCGCGTCTTTGATATCAATGTTTCGGGCACCTTGTTTACAATGCAGACCGTTGCGCGACACATGATCGACGCCAATGTCAAAGGCCGGATCATAAATCTGGCCTCACAGGCTGGTCGGCGTGGCGAACCTTTGGTCGCCGTTTACTGCGCCAGCAAGGCTGCCGTTATATCTTTGACGCAGTCAGCGGGGCTCAATCTGATCGCTCACGGGATAAATGTGAATGCGATCTCACCCGGTGTTGTTGATGGAGAGCACTGGGACGGCGTCGACGCCTTCTTTGCGAAGTACGAAAATAAAAAACCGGGGCAGAAGAAGCGTGAAGTTGCATCAGCGGTACCGTTCGGCCGTATGGGACGGGCCGAGGATTTAACCGGGATGGCGGTGTTTCTGGCGTCTGATGAAGCGGAATACATCGTGGCCCAGACTTACAATGTCGATGGCGGAAACTGGATGAGCTGATGACCCCTTTGGCGGACATAACACCGGTAGAGCTGTGCCTCGAACGCCTCGGATCGCTTCCTGCGGATGTCAAAATACCCGGATACCGGCGTGAAGACCTGACCCCTGGAATTGTTCATATTGGGCTTGGGAATTTTCACCGTGCGCATCAGGCATGGTACATCCACAGGCTGATGCAAAAAGGGCAGGCCTTGGACTGGGCGATCATCGGGGCCGGCGTTCGGGCTTTTGACGCGGACATGCGCGAAAAGCTGATTGGGCAGGACTGTCTGACAACTTTGATCGAGCTTGACCCGTCCGGCGTTTCGGCCGAAGTCATCGGTCCGTTGATGGACTATCTGCCCATTGAACCCGAAAATGCGCCTCTGATCCGGAAAATGTCCGATCCCGCCATTCGGATCGTGTCCCTTACCGTAACGGAAGGTGGCTATTTTCTGGATGCCAAGTCAGGTGTTTTCGACGTGGATCACGATGATATTCGACACGACGTGCAAAACCCGCAACAGCCTCGCACGGTCTTTGGTGCCATTGTGGCAGCACTTGGCAATCGCCGTGCCGCCGGGCATCTGCCCTTTACGGCATTAAGTTGTGACAACCTTCAGGGCAACGGTACTATCTTGCGCAACTGTGTTGTTGAACTGGCGCGCCGGACGGACCCTGATCTTGCGGATTGGATCGATCAGAACGGGGCGTTTCCGAATTCAATGGTGGATTGCATTGTTCCCGCCACCTCTGATCAAGTTCGGTCGCAGGCTCGAGCCCTAGGAATTGAAGACTGCGTTCCGGTGTCACACGAGAATTTCCGCCAATGGGTGATTGAGGATGATTTCTGCGCCGGGCGGCCAATGTTGGAGAATGTCGGCGTTACGATCACCAAGGACGTACACGCATATGAAACACTGAAACTGCGCATTCTGAACGGCGGGCACCAGATTCTGGCGAATGTGGGCGAGGTTCTGAACATCCCCACAATCTCGGACTGCATGAACGACCGGGAAATTTCGGCATTCTTCCTGAAAGTCCAGACCGAAGAAATTCTTCCTCATGCCAGTGCGGTTCCTGGGATGACACCGGAACAGTATCTGGATCTGGTTAAACGCAGATTTTCGAATACGGCTATTCACGATACCACGCGACGCGTGGCCTTTGATGGGTCTGCGCGCCACCCCGGTTTCTTGCTTCCGTCCATTCGCGATGCTCTGGCCTCGGGTACATCTGTCACTGGGCTGGCACTGGTTGAAGCTTTCTGGTGCCGGATGTGCGCCGGTCTGCGTGAGGATGGATCAGAGATTGCGCCCAATGATCCCATCTGGAGCGATTTGCAGAGTGCGGCCCTTGCCGCCAGGGGACGGCCCGAAAAGTGGCTTGAGGTAGCAAACCTGTACGGAAGTACTGGCCGTGAAGCCCAGTTTGCAGAATCCTTCACACGCTGGTTGCCACGGATCTGGCAGCACGGATGCCGGTCGACGATCAAAAGCTATGTGAATGCGCTTTCCTGACGGTTGTGATCTCGGTTCAGGTGGTTTCCGCTATTGAACTGGTCGTGGGCTTTTAAATTCCGGTTGTCCGATCGAAAACTGCCATAGGCGTCAATCTTTCGATCTCCGCACGACATAGACGCCTGCGAGGCAGAGAACAAAGCCAAAGGCGGTGCGCCAAGTGACCGGCTCGCCCAGGATCATCCAGGCCAGTGCAATTGCCAAAGGTGTGACAAGGTAAAGCAATGTAGACACGCGGGTCGCGTCACCGCGCTGAACAAGTGCGACATAGAGGCTGATCGAGATCAGGGAGCTGGCGATGACCAGATACGCCAGAGAAAGGATCAGGTTTGGATGCCAGGTGACTTCCATCGTTTCGGTCGCCATTGCGATAGGTAGCAGCACGGCAAATCCTATCACATATTGAACAGCACCACCCAACACCGGGTCGCTGCGCCGCCCGTGATGTTTTTCCAGCAAAGTGGCGGCAGTCAGGCCGACCAGTGCACTAACCGCAAGCAGCCCGGCGGAAAGGGGTACTGCGCTGGTCTTGTCAAAGACACTGATTGCGACCCCCGCGAAACCCAGCGCCAGGCCAATCCACATCACGGGTCGTCCACGCGCTTCTCCGACCAAGGGAGAGAGAGCGGCGACAAGGGCGGGCTGCAAGGCCATCACGATGGCAGTGGTACCGGCACCCAGTCCCTGTTTCATCGCCTGATAGGCCAGACCGAAGTAAACACACTGAATTAGAAACCCATTTGCCGCCATCGCGGCCCAGTGCGCCGGATCACGCGGTAGGGCAGGGCAGAACACCGCCAGCAGCGGCAGAAGACACAGAACAGCCAGACCATAACGGATCGCAAGCATGGTCATCGGTTCCACATAGGGCAGCGCCATCTTGGCAAAACTGTAGCCACCCGCCCAGAACAGCACGAACAGAACCGGTGCACCCAACCAGAATATCGATACCGCGCGGACCGAGGTCATCATCTACTCCAGCTTCGAAGATAACCGCCGAAGCATATCAAGGCACTGGGCCATCTGTTCGACCGAGACGTATTCATCCGGTTTATGCGCCTGATCGATTGATCCGGGACCGCAGACAACGACGTTCATCCCCAACTGCTGGAATATCCCGGCCTCGGTACCGAAGGGTACAACGTCGGCTCCGTTTGCCCCTGTCAGTTCCATCACAAGGTCACGCGCCTCGTTGTCGTCCATTGGTTCTAGCCCGTCGACCTCACCGATAATTTCGGTCTTGATACCAGCATCGGGGTGAATAGCCTGCATTGCCGGGATCAGGGTTTGCGCGCAAAACCGGTGCAGTTCGTCTTTGACGTAATCCGCATCCGCCTTTTGCACTGGTCGCATCTCCCAATCGACCCGCGCCTTACCGGGGATCACATTATGGGCCACCCCGCCCACCAACGTACCGGTATTTATTGTCGTCCATGGTGGGTCGAACGGGCTGTTTGCCGGTGCTCTCCCTTGCAAATCAGCCTTCAGCGTCAACAGTTTCGAGACGTATTGCACCGCGTATTCGACGGCGTTTACACCGCGCTCGGGGGCCGAGCCATGGCCTTCGAACCCGGTAAAATGCGCTGTATATTCATAGCAGCCCTTATGGCCCTCGATGATGCGCATCGAGGTGGGCTCGCCAATGATGACCACAGCGGGTTTGATCGCTTTCTTCCGCAGGGTCTTGGCCAAAGCCTGCGCGCCAAAACAGCCGATTTCTTCATCATATGTAAAGGCGAAATGCAATGGGCGCTGAAGATCCAGCTTTGCGTAATACGGGGCCATGACGACTGCCGCCGCGATAAACCCTTTCATATCGCAGGTGCCGCGACCAAACCACTTGCCGTCCCGCTCCTCCATCACGAATGGGTCCGAGGACCAGTCCTGATCCGTAACAGGCACCACATCGGAATGGCCTGATAGGACGATACCACCGTCGCGCTTGGGGCCCAATGAGGCAAAAAGATTGGCTTTGGTGCCGGTTTCGTCATGCCATATTTCCACCTCTGCACCGCAATCGCTCAACCGGTCCGCGAGGTGCTTGATCATCTCCAGGTTACTGTCTGACGAAACCGTGGGGAAGCTGATCAGTTCGCCCAGCAGGGTCTTGGCGTCTTCGAGGGTGCTCAAGGCTTAGTCTTTCACAAAGAGCTTTCGCTCGATATTGCATAGGGCTTCGGCGGGGCCGTTTTCAGTGATAAGAATGGTTTCCGTGGTCTCAAGGCCCCAGCTGTCCATCCACAACGCAGGCATGAAATGGAAAACCATGCCCGGTTGCAGAATGGTCTCGTCTTCGGCGCGGATCGACGCTGTCCGTTCGCCCCAATCTGGCGGATAGCTCAAACCGATAGGGTATCCCATGCGCCCCTCCCGTTCGATTCCGTGACGGGCAAGAACCTTAAGAAAAGCGTTTGCAATGTCGCTGGTCCGATTGCCAGCCCGGGCAGCCTCTAGACCCGCAGCTATCCCTTCGATCTGTGCGTGTTCCGCGTCCCGCATTTCCGGCGGCGGAGTGCCAAGATAAACCGTGCGGCAAAGCGGAGCGTGGTAGCGCCGATAGCAGCCTGACAGTTCGAAAAATGTTGCTTCACCCTTCTTCATCGGTGCGCCATTCCATGTCAGGTGCGCGGCTGTGGCATCCAGCCCTGAGGGTGTCAAAGGGACAATGGCTGGGTAATCCCCCCAATCATCCTCAACCCCGGTAATCCCGGCATGAAAGATATCTGCGACAAGGTCGTTCTTGCGCACTCCCACTGCAGCGCGATCAATGGCCGTTTGGATTACTTTTTCCGAAATCCGGGCCGCCTTGCGAATAAAGACAATTTCTTCTTCCGACTTGATTAGACGCTGCCAGTTTACCAGTGCCGTCGCATCCACCAGCGTCGCTTCGGGCAATTCCGTGCCCAAAACCTCGTGTGCCTTTGCGGAATAGTAATAGTTCTCCATCTCAACGCCGATGCGGGTTGTACCCAGCCCGAGCGCGCGAATGTGGCCCGCCAGATCCTGCATGGGATGGCGTATGGTTGATTGGACGTAGTGGTCTGCATAGCCGCGAATGTTGTCCTTGGACATCCAGCAAGTGCGCAACCCACCCAATGCATCCATCTGGCGTCCCCACCAAATCGGCTCACCTTCCATGCCGAGCAATACGCCCTGATGCACATAAAAGGACCAACCATCATAGCCAGTCAGCCAAGCCTGGTTCGAAGGGTCGGTGACAAACAGTAGCTCTAGCCCCGCTTTTTCCATAGCGCTTCGGGTCTTGGCGATCCTGCGGTCATATTCCGCTTGGCTGAAAGGGGCGTGTTCAATTGGCATGGCATCCTCGGAGGCTGAATCTGACATGTACTTGAGCGCAATCTTACCAATTTGTACACAAATGAACTTGTGAGCGATACCTGAACCGCGACTCCTTTTAGAAACCAATGGATTATCTGATGGGGCGATCCCGGTATGGGAACAAAGTAGCCGCACTCAGCATCGAAGGACGCCGTAGAATGGAGCGCTGGATGCACGCGAAGGTCCCAGTTCAGCGGATAGCGCGCATCCGGAACCGCGCCAAAAGCCATGAGTCACCGAGGGTCACGAATAGCTCTTCAGGCCTCATCTGATCGCGGTATTCACGGGTCTCTCGGCTATGTGTGCGGTTTTATGCTGCGCCAGAGCGAGGATCGGCATTTCTCCGCTGGATATGATTGCAAGATGGCAACGGTGGCGCCTGATTTCGTGGGTGGCATGGTGCGGGAGGTAGTTGTCCTGAGGCACAGTGAAGGCTCGCTGCCAAACCCCAGATGTCCAAGGACTCAACCAATGTTACACACTGCGCCCACCTGTCGAGAGGCGGCCCCTTGTTTCGATGCATGTCGATCCAGCGCGCTCGACACCAACGGCACTCTCAATTCAACGCGTGCCGCGCCCCCCGTGGTGAACGAGGCAGAGTGTCAGAGCCTGCGCAACTCGACCGGTCAGGGGAATGCGCGCAATCTTTGGGGAATGGGTGCGTGGGGTGTGTTGGTGATAGTCCAAATCGCCGCATACGCCGCCATGTTCTATGGCGTGTTGGTTATGCATATCTCGCTGCTTCCTTACGTATTTCTGGTCACACTGACAGTCTTATTCTGGCTGGGTTACGATTGCATTCGCGATATGCGCAAGGATACTTCCTCAGCTACCGGTCAGAGATAGCTATCCATTCTTACCAAAATGACTTTGGGTCAACGAGAGTCGATATCTGTGGCCAAACTGCCGGAACCTGTGAAATGTTAGTGTCGCCCTTCGCGATTTCCTAGGGGCAGGGCGCTTTCAGGTTCATGACACACCCTGTCAACGGGGCATCATTCACGAAAGTCAGTGACAGAGCCGGTTGACAACAGGTTTTGTATTTTGGATACATTTGTCAGGGATATCGCAACGACCTGTATTGTCACTGAACGCTCTGACGACAAAGAGCCATGCGATTGTCTTGCCAAGTCCATTTCTGGGAGAAAATCATGAAACTCAATCTTCTGGCCGCAACCACGGCAATAGCCCTGTCGGGTGCCGTGGCACAGGCAAATACCCTGGTGTATTGTTCCGAAGGTTCACCCGAGGGGTTTGACCCTGCACTGTTTACCGCAGGAACAACCTTTGATGCCTCGTCGCATCCTATTTATAACCGGTTGCTGGAATTCGAAACCGGTACAACCAACGTGATCCCCGGCCTGGCTGAAAGTGTCGAGGCCAGTGATGATGGCCTGGAATACACCTTCAAGCTGCGCCAGGGTGTCAAATTCCATTCGAATGATGAATTCACCCCGACCCGCGATTTCAACGCCGATGACGTAATCTTCTCGTTCATGCGCCAAAAGGACGAGAACCACCCCTATAACCAAGTGTCTGGCGGCACGTGGGAATACTTCCAGGGTATGGGGATGCCGGATCTGGTCTCTTCTATCGAAAAGATTGATGACTACACGGTGAAGTTCACCCTGTCCAAGCCAGAGGCACCTTTTGTTGCGAATATGGCGATGGATTTTGCATCGATCATGTCAGCCGAATATGGCGATGCCATGATGGCTGCCGGCACGCCTGAGAAACTGAATACCGCACCCATCGGGACCGGGCCTTTCTCGTTCGTGGCCTACCAGAAAGACGCGGTGATCCGCTATGCCGCCAATGGCGATTATTGGAAGGAACCGGCGCAGGTCGAAAACCTGATCTTTGCCATTACGCCGGACGCGTCTGTTCGCTACCAGAAGCTGAAAGCTGGCGAGTGCCATGTGATGCCTTACCCGAACCCGGCTGACATTCAGGCGATGAAGGATGATGCAGACATCAACATGATGGAGCAGGAAGGGCTGAACGTCGGGTATCTTGCCTACAACACCACGATGGCGCCGTTCGACAACCCCAAGGTTCGCAAGGCGTTGAACATGGCGATCGACAAGCAGGCGATCATCGACGTGGTTTTCCAGGGCTCGGGCCAGGCTGCCAAGAACCCGATCCCGCCAACCATGTGGGGCTATAACGACGCCATCGCGGACGATCCATATGATCCCGAAGCGGCCAAGGCCATGCTTGAGGCCGAAGGCGTCTCGGACCTGTCGATGAAGGTCTGGGCGATGCCGGTTCAGCGCCCCTATAACCCTAATGCCCGCCGCATGGCCGAGCTGATTCAGGCCGATTTTGCCAAGGTTGGTGTGGGCGTCGAAATCGTCTCGTACGAATGGGGCGAATACCTGTCACGCTCGAAAGAACTGAACCGCGACGGTGCTGTTCTGCTGGGCTGGACCGGGGATAACGGCGATCCGGACAACTTCCTGGCCGTTCTGCTGGGCTGTGACGGTGTCGAAGCATCGAACCGCGCGCAATGGTGCCACCAGCCGTTCGAGGATCTGATCCTGAAAGCCAAGCAAAGCACCGATCAGGCCGAGCGGACCAAACTGTATGAAGAAGCTCAGGTCGTGTTTAAAGAGCAGGCCCCATGGGCAACCATTGCTCACTCGGTTGTATTCATGCCGATGAGCAACAAGGTGCAAGGTTACAAAGTGCACCCGCTGGGCGGCCACATCTTCTATGGTGTGAGCGTCGAGTAAGCCACCACTCACTCACCGGAGCCGCCTGTTTGGCGGCTCCGGCTTTCTTATTGAGGAGGTCGGCCTGAATGCCGGATCTGTCCGAATATCGTCAACTGGCACGGGACATGTCAGTCGACGCTGTTGCTCTTGTACCTGGCCCGAATTTCACCCGCGCTTTGGGAAAAGCTTTCATGAGCCACGAACGGCCCTTCGTGGTTGTTGTCCCGCCTGAGGGACAGGCCGCAGCGATTGTGCCCAATCTGGAACTGGCCTCATGGGATCTTGTCGGATTCGAGGGCGCTGTTTTCGATTGGCGCGATCAGACCGGTTATGACGATGCGTTTACCGCATTGGCCGCACAAATGCCGATCCGCTCGCTTGCGGTGGAAGGTCAGGTGATGCGGGTTTTCGTCTCTGCGGCGTTCACCCGTGCTTTGCCGGGCTTACGGATCGTCGACGGTGAACGCGAAATCTCGGGCCTGCGCATAATCAAGACCGATGAAGACATTGCTGCGATGCAGGCGGCCATCGATATCTCGGAACGTGCTCTGGGTCGTGTGATTGCAGATGTGCGTGTCGGCCAGACCGAAAAACAGATCGAGCAAGCCCTGATACAGGCGCTGTTTGCAGAAGGGGCCGAGTCACTGGCGTTTTCACCCATCGTAGCGGCTGGCGACAATTCGGCACGGCCGCATGGGAAAGCGCGCAACGACTACCAGATCAGGGCAGGCGACGCGTTACTGTTCGATTTCGGTGCCCGCAAAGATGGTTTCGCCGCCGACATTACGCGAACCTTCTTTGTTCAGGACGTGTCGGACGAGGGCAGGGACGTCTACGACACCGTTCTGCGCGCCAACAAAGCCGGGTTCGAAGCCTGCCGCCCTGGTGTAGCGGCCCATGACATAGACGATGCGGTCATAAGCGTGCTCGAGGCCTCGCCATTTGCGGATCGTATTCGCACCAAAACGGGTCACGGGTTGGGTCGGGATGTGCATGAGGCACCTTATATCATGCGTGGGAATCATCAGAAAATCCTGCCGGGTATGGTCTGGACGAATGAACCAGGTCTGTATGCGCTCGAAAGTTTTGGCGTTCGCATCGAAGATGATGTGCTTGTCACTGAGGATGGCTGCCGGTCGCTGACCCATTTCCCCAAAGAGCTTACAATCATAGGTCGCTGATGTTTGGTTACTTACTCACCCGCATTGGCCTGTTCGTCCCGACCTTTCTGGGCGTGACGTTGATTTCATTCATGTTTATCCGGGTGCTACCGGGTGATCCGATCATCGTTATGGCCGGCGAGCGCGGCATGACTGAAGAACGCTACCAGGAAATGGTAGAAAAGCTGGGTTTCGACAAACCGGTGTTGCAGCAATACTGGGAATACCTTTCCGGAGTTTTGCAGGGCGATCTCGGCGAAAGCTTTGTCACCAAAAAACCGGTCTGGGAGGAGTTCTTTTCGCTGTTCCCCGCGACAATGGAACTTTCGCTCTGCGCCATGATCTTCGCCATCGCTTTGGGTCTGCCTGCCGGCGTGATTGCGGCGGTGAACCGGGGGAAGTTTTTTGACAGGGCACTGATGTCTTCGGCATTGGTCGGATATTCGATGCCCATCTTCTGGTGGGCGCTGCTGCTGATCATCGTGTTTTCGGGCAATCTTGGCTGGACACCGGTGTCCGGCCGGATCGACCTGCTTTATTACTTCCCAAGTGTCACTGGCTTTATGCTGATCGACAGTCTTTTGTCCGGACAGGAAGGCGCATTCGGGTCGGCCGTTCGTCATCTGATCCTTCCGACGATTGTGCTGGGTACTATTCCGCTGGCCGTGATCGCGCGTCAGACCCGGTCGGCGATGCTGGAGGTTCTGGGCGAGGATTACATCCGCACCGCGCGTGCCAAAGGGTTGTCGCCGACCCGGGTAAACGGGCTGCATGCGCTACGTAACGCGCTGATACCGGTTGTCACGGTGATCGGGTTGTCGGTTGGTACGTTGCTGGCGGGGGCAATTCTTACTGAAACCATCTTCAGCTGGCCGGGCATCGGCAAGTGGATGGTCGACAGTATTTTCCGCAGGGATTACCCGGTGGTGCAAGGGGGTTTGCTGATGATCGCGGTGATCGTGATGCTGGTGAACCTGCTGGTCGATGTTTTGTACGGCATCATCAACCCCAAAATCCGGAGACGATGATGACCGAGCTTTCGTCGAACCAACCAATGGCCGAAAATCGTCCCAGCGCACTGCGAGAGTTCTGGTACTATTTCAGCGAAAACCGCGGTGCCGTGATCGGGTTGTGGGTTTTTGCCGCCTTTGTGTTCTGTGCGGCCTTTGCCCCTTTGTTGGCCCCCTATGATCCGACCGAACAGTTCCGGGACCATATCCTGCAACCCCCTGCCTGGCAGGAAGGCGGAAGCTGGGCCTTCCCGTTGGGCACCGATCCATTGGGCAGGGATATGCTGTCGCGGCTGATCATGGGTTCACGCTATTCCTTCTTTGTGGGGATCGTTGTGGTCTGTGTTGCCGTAACGGGCGGCGTAATGGTCGGCCTTCTGTCGGGTTTTGCGCCCAAATGGGTTGATACGTTGATTATGCGGGTGATGGACATCGTCCTGGCTTTCCCGTCTCTGCTGCTCGCCCTTGTTCTGGTCGCCATTCTGGGCCCATCACTGACCAATGCGATGATTGCTATCGCCATCGTGTTTCAACCGCATTACGTGCGCCTGACCCGCGCGTCGGTTCTGGCGGAACGGCAGAAAGACTATGTGACCTCGGCTCGTGTGGCCGGTGCTGGCAAGTCGCGGCTGATGTTCATCACGGTATTGCCCAACTGTCTGGCGCCAATCATCGTTCAGGCGGCCCTGTCTTTTTCGACTGCCATTCTGGACGCGGCGGCCCTTGGGTTTCTGGGCATGGGCGCGCAGCCCCCCACACCAGAATGGGGCACCATGCTGGCTGAAGCGCGCGAGTTCATCCTGCGCGCATGGTGGGTTGTAACCTTCCCCGGTCTCGCGATTCTGGTCACCGTGCTTGCCATCAATCTGATGGGTGACGGGTTGCGGGATGCGCTGGACCCGAAACTGAAACGGAGCTGATCGCATGAGCCTTTTGCAGATCCGTAATCTGACTGTCGAGTTCGCCACATCTTCGGGTAGTTTCCGCGCCGTGGACGGTGTTGACCTGTCGGTCGACAAAGGCGAATTGCTGGCCATCGTCGGCGAAAGCGGTTCGGGCAAGTCCGTGTCGATGCTGGCACTGATGGGCTTGCTGCCCTGGACCGCCACGATCACCGCCGATGAGATGAGCTTTGAGGGCCGTGACCTGTCCGGTATCTCGGCCCGCGAACGGCGCAAGATCATTGGTAAGGACATGGCGATGATCTTTCAGGAACCGATGTCCTCGCTGAACCCCTGTTTTACTGTCGGGTTTCAGATCAAAGAGGCATTGCGCATCCACCTTGGCCTGAACCGAAAAGAGCGTCACGAGCGTGCGGTCGAATTGTTCGATCAGGTTGGCATTCCCGCGCCTGAAAGCCGCCTGAATTCCTTTCCGCATCAAATGTCAGGGGGCATGAACCAACGGGTTGTGATCGCGATGGCCATTGCCTGCAACCCCAAGCTGCTGATCGCGGATGAACCGACCACGGCGCTGGACGTGACCATTCAGGCGCAGATTCTGGATCTGTTGATCCGGTTGCGTAATGAGCATGGCATGGGTCTGGTTCTGATCACCCATGACATGGGTGTCGTGGCGGAAACCGCCGAGCGGGTTCAGGTGCAATATGCCGGGCAAAAGGTTGAAGAACAGCCTGTCAGGGATTTGTTTCGAACGCCGCGTCATCCCTATACCACGGCCCTGCTAAGTGCTTTGCCGGAGCGGGCAACGTCCAAGATTCTGCCGACGATTCCAGGTGTTGTACCTGGGCAATTCGACCGGCCAAAAGGATGCCTTTTCAGCCCACGGTGCCGCTTTGCCGATGCGACCTGCGCTCAGACCCCGCCGACCCCTCATGCCGAGGCATTTGGCAAGGCGCGCTGTCACCATGTTGAAAAGATTGCCGCCGGAGAGCTGGTATGACCACACCTATCGTTCAGGCCAACGCCCTGGCCCGGTTTTACACGGTCAAAGGCGGGTTGCTGTCCAAACCCGCAACCGTAAAGGCGCTGTCGGGGGTGGATTTCGACCTGCAACCGGGAAAAACATTGGCCATTGTCGGAGAGTCAGGCTGTGGCAAGTCTACGCTGGCCAGACTGATCACAATGATCGAAGAACCAACCTCGGGCAGCCTGACGATAAACGGGGTCGAAATTACCCCTTCGCAATGGAGCAAGATGCGAGAGACGGTGCAGATCGTCTTTCAGGATCCCTATAGCTCGTTGAATCCGCGTCAGCGCATCGGCCAGATCCTGCAGGAACCGCTGATCATCAACCGGCCTCAGATGACGGCCGCCGACCGTGAAATGCAGGCACGCAAGATGATCGAGATGGTGGGCCTGCGCCCGGAACATTATGACCGCTATCCGCATATGTTCTCGGGTGGGCAGCGCCAGCGGATCGCCATTGCGCGGGCGCTTATGCTGGACCCAAAGGTGCTGGTTCTGGATGAACCTGTCTCGGCACTGGATGTGTCGATTCAATCGCAGATCCTGAACTTGCTGGTCGATCTTCAGGAACGGCTGAACTTGGCCTACCTGTTCATTTCACATGACTTGTCGGTTGTCCGGCATTTCGCCGACGACGTGATTGTCATGTATCTGGGGCGCGCGGTCGAAAAAGGTCCGAAAGAGAAGCTGTTCGCTGCTCCCCGACATCCGTACTCCAAGGCGTTGCTCTCCACGACGCCCCGTGCCGACCCGGATGCCCGGAAAGAGCGGATCAAGCTGGAAGGCGAGTTGCCGTCACCCATGAACATCCCGAAAGGGTGCGCTTTTGCGCAACGATGCTGGCTCGCGACTGAACAGTGCAGGCAAACATTGCCTGAACTGGATGATGAAATTCATCAGGTCGCGTGTCTGCATCCTCTTTTCTGAAAAACCAGATGGCCAGCGAAAACGCCCGGGCCATAGGACCGGGCGTTAGAAAATCCGCACGTCCTTGAAGGCGTCAGAGCCCCCATTTCTCGCGGTTTGCTTCAAAGAAGCCTTCCGCTTTTTTCACTTCGATCCAGTTGTTTACATAATTTATCCAGATCTGGTCGCCTTGTGGCAGGATCATTGCAATCGGCGAAGGTGACCGGGGGCCGGCGTTTTTCACGCGCTCTACTGGAAACTTCTCCTCTAGTGTCGATCCTTCGATGTTCGACGTGATGAACACATCAGCACGACCGGCGATAACTTCCTGAAAACCGCGGGCTGGGGCCTCGACCACCTTGATCTCGGCGTTAGGGAACCACTCGCGGACCCGTTTTTCAAACGTGGTGCCCAAAGTCGTCGCGACCTTAACTCCGGGTTGATTGATCGAGTCATATCCGTCGAATTTTTCGACCTTGTCCTTGGTGGTGTAGGGGAAGAGTTCCACCGAGATATAGCTGTCGGAAAAACCCGCAACTTTCATGCGCGGTGGTGAAATCGATGCCGACCCGGTCAGGTGGTACTTGCCCGCGACCACACCATTCACCAGTGTTTTCCAGTCGGTGGGGACAAATTCGACCTCAACGCCAAGATCGGCGGCCAGTGCATTCATAATGTCGATGTCGTACCCTTTGTAGCTGTTGGTTGCTGGGTCGCGCAGTGTCATAGGGTTCCAGTCACCTGTGGTACCAACCTTGAGCACGCCGGAATCCAGCACCTCGTTCAGCGCAGATTGCGCTTGTGCGGAACCTGACAATACAAGCCCCAACACGGCAGCCGCCGCGGCTTTCCAAAAAACGCTCATAGGTATCTCCCGTTGGTGGCGTTACGATTTTGTGATCGTATTCTTCATTGATTTAAGTCTAAAGGGAAAGATAACCTCAAGAAAATTTTATACTGAGGCTAAAATAGGGGCAATTCAGCTTATGCCAGACGCCGCAATCGAACTTGTGGATGTGAACAAGTGGTTTGATACCTTTCACGTTCTCAAGGACATCAATCTGACAGTTAACAGCGGCGAAAAGGTGGTAATTTGCGGACCTTCCGGGTCAGGAAAATCGACCGTTGTGAGATGTATCAACCAGTTGGAAAAGCACCAGAAAGGTACCATTCGTGTAGACGGGGTTGAGCTGACGGATGATGCAAAATCTGCGGCAACCATTCGGTCAGAAGTCGGGATGGTTTTCCAGCAATTCAATCTGTTTCCGCATTTGACCGTTTTGGAGAACCTAACTCTGGGCCCGATCAAAGCGCGCGGCCTGAGCCGGAAGGACGCGGAAGAAAAAGCGCGCCATTATCTGGATCGGGTACATATTCCCGATCAGGCGGACAAAAAGCCCATGCAGTTGTCCGGTGGTCAGCAACAGCGCGTGGCCATCGCGCGGTCCCTGTGCATGGAGCCACGCGTGCTGTTGTTTGATGAACCCACGTCGGCGCTGGACCCCGAGATGATCTCGGAAGTGTTGGAAGTTATGGTGGAACTGGCGAATGAGGGCATGACCATGGTGGTCGTGACCCACGAGATGGGGTTTGCCCGCAAAGTGGCTGACAAGATGATCTTCATGGATGCTGGTGAGATCGTCGAAGAAGGCAAGCCGGAACATTTCTTCACCAACCCTCAGTCTGATCGGTGTCGCAAATTCCTGTCTCAGATACTACAGCACTAAGAGGGGCAGATGAAAAAACTCTTTATGATAATGCCCCTGCTGATGCTCACAGGCTGTTCGTCGTCCCAGACCTGGGGTTGGTATGTGATCAACCCGACCACAGCATCGGGTTGGATCAATGTAAAATTCCTGATCTCAGGGATGGGGGCAACGATCCAGATTTCACTGATCGCGGCCGTGTTGTCGATCGTACTGGGGCTGATGGTGGCCCTGCCGGGATTGTCCGAGAAACGCGGCTGGCGGCTGGTCAACCGTGTTTACGTTGAATTCATTCGCGCCATTCCCCTGCTGCCGATGCTGTTCTGGGTCTTTTACGGATTGCCCATTGTGTTCAAGTCGATGGGCATGAATGTCCCCATCGATCCCTTTTGGGGTGCGATCATCACATTGGCGATTTCTGACAGCGCCTTCACTGCCGAGATTTACCGCGCAGGAATTCAATCCATTGCGCGTGGTCAGAGCGAAGCGGCGCAGACCATCGGGCTGAACTATATGCAGACCATGCGCTATGTGATCCTGCCGCAGGCAATCCGGCGCATTCTGCCGCCCTTGGCAAACCAGTTCATCTACATCGTCAAGATGAGCGCATTCGCCAGCGTCATCGGGATGCAGGAACTGACCCGGCGCGCGAATGAGCTGGTGGTCACGGAATACCGCCCGTTGGAAATCTATACCCTGTTGATCTTTGAATACCTGATCCTGGTTCTGATCATCAGTGCCGGTGTGCGCTGGCTGGAGCGTCGCATGGGCGCGGACGAGCGCGGTTAAGGAGAATGGATATGGACTGGAAAGCTTTCATGGCCGAGACCGAGGCCAATATCGGAACTTTTTCGAAGGAGGTGCCCGAAACCGTGCGCGGCTTTGGCATCATGGGCAAGGCCGCCAAGACCGATGGCGCGCTGAGTGAGAAAACCAAGGAATTCATGGCCCTTGGCATCGCCATTGCGACCCGCTGCGACAGCTGCATCGGATTTCACGTGCGTTCCCTTGTCCGGCTGGGTGCCACCCGAGACGAGATGTGCGAGGCATTGGCGATGGCGACCTATATGGGTGGCGGGCCGTCTTATGCCTACAGCGCCAAAGCGTTGAAGGCTTATGATGTGTTTTCTGGGTAATTGCCACGCAAATCACTAAAGCGGTTAGTGATCATCCGTTTGGTTCCGGTTTCATTTGCCCCATGCCTCCAGCGTTTTCTTCGGCGGTTTTGCGAATAATTGCGCCAATTTTCAGGAGGTTTTCGCCCAGCGGGTTGGTCTTTCGCCAGATCAGGCCGATGGTCCGGGTTGGTGGAGTATCCTGAAAGCGGGCGATGGACACGTCGGCAGACCGGGTTTCCAGCCCCACGGCCATTTCCGGTATCAGCGTCACACCGATGCCCGCCCCGACCATCTGCACCAATGTGGACAGAGAGCTGCCCTCCATAATGTGTTGCGGTTCGATATTGCGGATCGAACAGAATGAAAGCGCCTGATCCCTGAAACAATGCCCTTCTTCCAGCAACAGCAGCCGCATGGTTCTGAGCTGTGACGAACTTGGCATTGGCAACCCGGCGTCCCGCGCCGGGCGAACCAGCAGAAAGTCTTCGTTAAACAACGAAAATTCCCGAAGGCTAGGTTCCGAGACCGGCAAAGCGACAACGGCAAAATCCAGTCTGGAGTCCAAAATTTCGCCGATCAGGGTTTGGGTGATGGTCTCTTTGGGTTCGATCGTCAGCTGCGGGAATCGTTGCGACAGTGCCTTAATGATTGATGGCAGCAAATAAGGCGCGACCGTGGGGATGACCCCGATTCTGATGCGACCCGACAAGGGACCAGCGGAAGATTGCACAAGATTCCCCAAATCTTCGACCCGCGTCAGGATTTCGCGGCCATGTTTTAGGACATCTTCGCCAAGCGCGGTCAGGCGGGTTTCGCGTGCTGCGCGTTCGACCAAGGGGCCACCCATTATGGCCTCCAGCTCCTTGATTTGTATGGAAAGCGCGGGTTGCGATATCGCGCTGGCTGCCGCCGCCTTGCCAAAGTGGCCGTGGGTGGCAAGCGCTTCGAAGTAGCGCAGGTGTTTAAGTGTGAGTGACTTCATAGGAAAAATTAATCGCAATGATAGTAATTACAAATTTCCAATTATCGAAACCGTAAGGTACGAGTCAAGACATCTGAACCCCTCGGTAAATACTCAGGAGATTTACAATGGACGGTAATCCCCACAATCACCAATCCGGCGGCTGCCCAGTCTTGCATGGCGGGAACACGGGCACGGGCAACTCTGTCACCAAATGGTGGCCGGATGCGCTGAACCTGGACATTCTGAGCCAGCACGACACCCGCACCAACCCGATGGACGCGGATTACAACCACCGCGAGGCAGTCAAAGGGCTGGATTTCAACGCTGTTTGTGCTGACGTCGAAGCGTTGCTGACCGACAGTCAGGACTGGTGGCCGGCCGATTGGGGCCACTATGGCGGCCTGATGATCCGACTGGCGTGGCACTCTGCCGGGTCGTACCGTCTGGGGGATGGTCGTGGTGGCGCATGCTCGGGCAACATCCGTTTTGCACCGCTGAACTCATGGCCGGATAATGCCAGCCTTGATAAAGCGCGCCGTCTGCTCTGGCCGGTGAAAAAGAAATACGGCAATGCGCTGTCCTGGGCAGACCTGATTGTTCTGTCGGGAACGGTTGCCTACGAAGCCATGGGTCTGAAGACCTTTGGCTTTGGCTTTGGCCGCGAAGATATCTGGGGCCCGGAAAAAGACGTCTACTGGGGTTCGGAAAACCAGTGGCTGGCTCCGTCCGAGAACCGCTATGGCGATCTGGAAACCCCCGGCACGCTGGAAAACCCGCTGGGCGCGGTGCACATGGGCCTGATCTATGTGAACCCCGAAGGTGTGAACGGTAATCCGGACCCGGCGAAAACAGCGCTGCACATCCGCGAAACCTTTGCCCGCATGGCGATGAATGACGAAGAGACGGCGGCGCTGACCTGCGGTGGTCACACAGTCGGCAAAGCCCATGGTGCGATGGCAGGCGATCATATCGGTGCCGAGCCCGAAGCCTGCCCGGTCTCCGGTCAGGGCCTGGGTTGGAACAACCCCGATCAGAACGGCAAGGCAACCAACGCATTCACCTCTGGTATCGAGGGTGCGTGGACAAAAAACCCGACCAAATTCGACATGGGCTTTTTCGATTACCTGTTCGGATATGAGTGGGAATTGGGTAAATCGCCCGCGGGTGCACAACAGTGGCAGCCTATCGACATGCCGGAAGATGAAAAGCCGGTCGACCCGACCGACCCTTCGGTTCGGCGTATGCCGGTCATGACCGATGCGGACATGGCAATGAAGATCGATCCGATTTACAACGCGATCTGTCAGAAGTTCATGGCCGACCCGGATTACTTTGCTGACACCTTTGCCCGCGCTTGGTTCAAGCTGACCCACCGCGACATGGGGCCACGCGTCAATTACTATGGCCCAAACGTCCCGTCAGAAGAGCTGATCTGGCAGGACCCGATCCCTGCGGGTTCGACCGCGTATGACGTCGATGCCGTCAAGGCAAAAATCGCCGACAGCGGTCTGACCGCGGTCGAGATGATCACCACCGCATGGGACAGCGCCCGTACCTTCCGAGGCTCGGACAAACGCGGCGGCGCAAACGGTGCGCGTATCCGTCTGGCACCACAGAAAGACTGGGCAGGGAACGAGCCCGAGCGTCTGGCAAAAGTGCTGGGCGTGCTGGAGCCTATTGCCGCGGAAACCGGGGCCTCGATTGCCGACGTGATCGTTCTGGCGGGCAACGTTGGTCTAGAACAGTCGATCAAAGCCGCAGGCTTTGACGTGGCGGTTCCGTTTTCGGCCGGTCGCGGCGATGCGACGGATGAGCAGACCGATGCCGACAGCTTCTCGGTGCTGGAGCCGCTGGCGGACGGGTTCAGAAACTGGCAGCTGAAGGAATACGCTGTATCACTTGAGGCGATGATGCTGGATCGCGCGCAACTGCTGGGTCTGACCGCAGCCGAGATGACGGTTCTGGTTGGTGGCCTGCGTGTGCTGGGTGCCAATCACGGTGGATCAGAGCATGGGGTCTTCACGGATCGCGTGGGTCAGTTGACCACCGACTTCTTCGTCAATCTGACGGATATGTCGCTTAGCTGGCATCCGGTAGATGGCGGCACCTATGAGCTGCGTGATCGTGCCTCGGGTGAGGTCAGGTTCACCGCAACCAGCGCGGATCTGGTCTTCGGCTCGAACTCGATCCTGCGTGGCTACGCCGAGGTCTATGCCCAGGACGATAATGCCGAGAAGTTCGTGCGCGACTTCGTAGCGGCCTGGACTAAGATCATGAACAACGACCGGTTCGATCTGGTAGCCTAAGTCAAAAAATATCAGGCGAGGGAAACCTCGCCTGACATCGTGTTCGGGCTGACATCTGGTAGTGCCCGATTATCCCGCGATCACATTCTGTTTTTGAACACCCAGGCCTTCGATGCCCAGTTCCATCGTGTCGCCGGGTTTCAGATAGACTTGCGGGTTTTGCCCCATGCCCACACCCGGCGGAGTTCCGGTCGAGATCACATCGCCCGGCTGCAAAGACATGAATTGCGACAGGTGTGAGATCACAGTTGCCACCCCGAAATGCATCGTCCGGGTCGAGCCGTCCTGATAACGGTGGCCGTTGACCTCAAGATACATCGGCAGGTTCTGTGGGTCTGCAACCTCGTCCCGCGTCACCAGCCAGGGACCGATGGGGCCGAATGTATCTGCCGACTTGCCCTTGACCCACTGCCCCGAGCGGTGAAGCTGAAAATCACGTTCCGACAGGTCATTGACCACGCAATAGCCAGCGACGTGATCCATCGCTTCGGCCTCGGAGATGTATTTTGTTTCCTTGCCGATCACCACGCCCAACTCGACCTCCCAGTCGGTCTTGACGGACCCGCGCGGGATTTCCACCGTGTCGTTCGGCCCGATAATGGCCGATGTCGCCTTGAAAAAGATCACAGGTTCCTGCGGCAATTCCATACCGCTTTCTGCCGCGTGGTCGGCATAGTTCAGGCCGATGCAAATGAACTTGCCCACATGGCCGACACATGCCCCTAAACGGTTGTTGCCTTCAACCATCGGTAAATCTCGTGGATCCAGCGCGCGCAGTCGCGTCAACCCTTCGTCGCTGAGAACGTCGCCCGAAATATCGTCGATGACGCCTGACAGGTCGCGAATTGTGCCATCGTCGTGCAGCAGCCCGGGCTTTTCAGCACCCAAGGCGCCAAACCGCAGTAGTTTCATATTGTGATCCCTTTCAGCTTAAATCGCCCATCCGCCATCAATGGCAAAGGGCTGACCAGTGGTAAATGCACTGCTGTCGCTCGCAAGGTAGAGCGCCAGATCGGCAATCTCGTCCGCGGTTCCAATGCGCCCCATCGGCTGGCGGGCGATGAAATCCGTCATCGCCTTTTCGTAGTCGCCTGTCGCCCGCAAACGCTCGTGCAGGCTGGGGCTGTCGACAGTGCCGGGGCAGATTGCATTGCACCGGATGCCCTGCGTGACAAAATCGGCGGCGATCGACTTGGTCAGGCCAATTACGGCAGCCTTTGATGCGCAATATACAAACCGGTTTGGAACGCCCTTCATCGACGAGGCGACCGAGGACATATTGATGATCGACCCCCCGCCGTTTTTCAACATCGCGGGCAGGGTCAGACGGATCAGGCGATACATGGCCTTCACATTAAGATCGAAACTGAAATCCCAGTCGTCCTCTTCGCACTCAAGAATGGTGCCGTTTGCCACGTATCCAGCGCAATTGAACAGGATATCCAACGGTGGCAATTCAGCCACGGCACGTTTCACGGCATGCGCATCTGTCACGTCGAGATGGATCGGAGAGATCCCGTCGATCTCCGAAAGCCCGGCCAAGTTGGTTTCGTTGATGTCGCTGGCAAAGACATGCGCGCCTTCGGCTGCGAACAGTTCGGCCGTGGCACGTCCGATGCCCTGTCCAGCGGCGCTGATGAATGCGGTTTTGCCTCTTAGTCGGTCAGAAGGCTGATGCGATGTCATTCTGGTCCTCATGATTTTCCCGAAACCGGGTGGTGTGGTGGGGATAACTGCCCTTCTGTTCGCGCCTCAGGGAAAACACTGGGCAGGATAAGCGGGCGCAAAACAGTGCGTCGCGTGTTTGGAGTCCGGTGCAGCACCGTCAAATCCTGATGTGATAGGCCTTTGCCGCATTCCCTCCGAGGATGGTTTCGCAGTCATCGGAGGAAAGTGCGCTTAGCAGTTCAGCGGTTGCATCGATCCAGCGTTCATAGCTGCTGGCCAGTGTGCAGACCGGCCAGTCGCTGCCCCAGATCAACCGCGATGGTCCGAACGTGTTCAGTAGGTGATCTACATAGGGGTACAGGTCCCGAACCGTCCAGTCAGGCGCAGCTTCGGTGACAAGACCGGACAGTTTGCAGAACGCGTTGGTGTCCCGCGCGATGGCGGCCATGTCTTCGGCCCACCCGTCAAGTACACCCTCCCGGATCAGAGGTTTTGAGCCATGGTCAATCACAACCCGCATGTTTGGGTGCCGCGCCACAAGTTGACGTAACGGGCCTAGGTGTCGGGGTAGGGTGAGGGCATCAAAAGTCAGATCGTTTGACTGGATGGCCTCAAAGGCAGGCGTCAGTGCCGCGCCGAGCATCCAGTTCGGATCAGCGATGTCCTGAATCATCGGCCGCAATCCAACCAAAGCGGGATGAGCGGCAAGTCTGGTGATTTGTGCACGCGCATCAGGGGCGTCAAAATCGACCCAGCCAACCACACCTTTGATAAAAGGTGTCTTGTCGGCCAGTGACAACAGGTACTCCGTCTCGGCGACGGTCGGCGCCGCCTGAACCAGAATTGTCCCGTCGATGCCCTGTGCTTGCAACAATGGCGCAAGGTCATCTGGCCCGAAGTCCCGGTAAATCTGGCCCAGGTTGGGTGTCAGCCACCCATAGTCACCACGCGACAGCGCCCAAAAATGCTGATGGGCGTCGATCTTCATGCGATCACGCCCTTCTTCAGGATGATGTTGCCGTAGAGCCTGCGCTCGCCGGTCTGAATGATGGCAAATGCGGATGCCGCGCGTTGGTAGAAGGCGAACCGGTCCAGACCCTGAATTTGCGCGGGGTTGTCAGCCCGCGCGTTGATGATCTTCTGGAAATCCGCGACGGCCTCGGGCACGGCTTCGGGATCACCGACAACCTGCATGGTCAGTGCGGGGTCGGGCACGAATGTATCCAGCGGCATGACAGACAACACGGCGCCAAGCAGGTCGCTTGCCGTTGAACCGTCTGCACGGATGCAGTCGGGCCCAAGGCTTGAGCCCGGGAAATTGGCATCTGCAATAACGATGTCATCGCCATGGCCCATGGCGCGCAGGGCGTACAGCAATTCAGGAGACAGCAGCGGGTCGAGATTACGCAGCATTGACAGGTTCCTTGGGCAAGGGGGCATCTGACCGGATCAGGCCTTCGGTATGCAGGTCTGACCAAAGCTGGGCGGGGATGGAGCGTTCCAGCAGGGCGACATTGGCTTGAACCTCGGCCGCGTTAACAGCGCCCGGAACAACCGTTTTCACGGCGGGGTGTCCCAGAACAAATTGCAGCGCGGCTGCGATCAGTGGTGTGTCATGGGCCGCACAGACGGTCTCGATCCTGCGCACCCGTTCAAGAATATCCTCAGGCGCATCGGAATAGTTATACTTGGCCCCTGGCACCGCTCCGGTGGCGAGGATGCCCGAATTATACGGCCCGCCCAGAATGATGCCCACATCGCGTTTCTCGCAAAGCGGCAGAAAACTGTTCAAGGCTTCCTGCTCCAAAAGCGTATACCGACCCGCCAGAAGAAACCCGTCGAAATCGCCAAGACCCAGCAGTTTCTCGCAAACCTGCCATTCGTTCACGCCCGCGCCAATCGCGGCGATCTCGCCTGCGTCTCGCAGTTCAACCAGCGCCTTGTAACCGCCGTCATCGAACAACTCGCGCACTTTGGCGTCTGACATTTCCTGACTGCCCTGACTGAAAGCGCAGACGTCATGCACCAGAAGAATGTCTGCATTGGCAACACCGATCCGTTCCCGGCTTGCCTCATATGACCGCATGACGCCGTCATAGGTATAGTCGAACACAATGCGTTTCTGCGGAACGTCCACAAACGCTTCGGGCGTCACCTCATGTGGTTCGCAATCCAGCAGCAGACGACCAATTTTGGTCGATAGCTGGATGTTCTCACGTCCAAACCGCCTGATCGCTTCGCCAAAGCGATACTCGGACCGGCCCAACCCGTATTGCGGCGCGGTGTCGAAAAACCGGATGCCTGCGTCAAATGCGGATTGGAGCGCAGCTTGCGCATCAGCATCCGAGACCTTGCGATAAAGATTGCCCAAAGGTGCGCCGCCAAACCCCATGCGGGTCAGCGGCACGGGCCGGGACGTTTTGTTGTTCAGAAGAGCGGTTTGCGAAACGGTCATCCTGCCTCTCGGGTGGTTTGGGGCGTTAAGTTAAAAAGCTGCGGTCTTTCCTGTTGCAGCCGTTCGATCCGAGGCATCAGTTGCCCAAGGTGATGGCGCATGGCGTCTTGTGCCGCACGTTCGTCATGGGCACTGATGGCATCGAATATCGCCCGGTGTTCGGACAGTGTTTCCGCAATGCGGCCGGGTGTCGGCAACAGCAACATCCGTGCGCGGCTGACCTGTAGCGACACGGTCTGTGCCACATCCGGCAGGCGAAGCATCCCGGTGAACGCCATCAACAGGGCGTGGAATTCCTCATCTGCGTGGTAAAACCCGGCAATGTCTTCATCTTCGATCAACAGCTCTTGCAGGCGCACATTGCGGCTCAGCTTTTTGCGCTGATCTTCGGTCAGGTCACGCGCAACCTTGGCCACTGTTGCCAGCTCCAGGGCCTCTCGCAGAAAGGCGCCTTCGCGAATTTCCTCCATCGAGAAATAGGACACACGTGTACCCGATTGCGGCACCACATCCACCAGCCCTTCGGCGGAAAGCCTGGTGATGGCGTCCGCGACAGGTGCGCGGGACACACCCAATTGCGCGCAGATCGGCGCCTTCCGAAGGTTAGCGCCGGGGGGGAAATCCAATGCCAGGATCGCCTGTTTGATGGATTGGTAAACGCGCTGCGCGAGCGACCCCTCAAATGTTGAAATGTCGGGCAGGCGGGTGGCGTCAATGTCGTATGGGTGGTTCATAAATCTGAACTATCATACTAACATGTTAGTTGACAAGAGAGGATTATCCCCGTAGCTCTGTGGCGAACAAGCGGGGAATCCATGCACCCAGTTTCAGAGATCAAAGCCCAGGGCGGCCCCGCCCGTGACACAATCCGGCTGAACCCGGATGACAACGTGATCATCGCGTTGCGCGACCTGAAAGCCGGCGCGCAACCGGATGGGTTATCGGTGCAGCTTCCCACGGAAATCGCACGCGGGCACAAGATCGCCACCGCCCCGATTGCGGCAGGTGAGAATGTGATCCGCTATGGACAGATCATAGGTCAGGCCAAAGCGGATATCGCCGCAGGCGAGCATGTTCATGTCCATAATCTGGGTATGGGGACGCATCAGCAGGACTACGCATATGCAAGCGCGAACACGCCGCTGCCCGAGATTTCAGGCTCCCGTATCTTCCAGGGCTTCCACCGCGCCGATGGCAAGGTCGGCACGCGCAACTACATCGGCATTTTGACAACGGTGAATTGCTCTGGCTCCGTGGCGAGGTTCATAGCCGAAGCCACCGAGAAACGGGGCTTGTTGGACGCGTACCCGAATGTGGACGGTATCGTCCCGATCGTTCATGGCACCGGATGCGGGATGTCGGGAAACGATGAAGGCTATGCCACACTGTTCCGGACATTGGCTGGATATGCCCAGCACCCGAATTTCGCCGGTATCCTTCTGATCGGTTTGGGGTGCGAGGTGATGCAGGTAGCCGATCTGGTTGGGGGTCGTCCGATCCGTCCTGATGGCGTGCTGCGTTACATGACCATTCAGAGTGAGGGCGGTACGCGCCGTACCATTGAACGTGGATTGAACGAACTGCGCGGGATTGCCGAACTCGCGAACAAGGCCGAACGCGAACCTGCGCCGATCAGTGCGATAACGGTTGGAATGCAATGCGGCGGGTCGGATGGCTATTCCGGGATCACCGCCAATCCCGCTTTGGGTTATGCCTCGGATTTGCTGGTGCGGCATGGCGGTACGACGATCTTGTCCGAAACCTCGGAAATCTACGGTGCAGAACACCTTTTGACCCGGCGGGCCGAGACCGTTGAAGTCGGGGAAAAGCTGATAGAACGCATTCGCTGGTGGGAGGGGTATACTCACCGCAACGGTGGTGAGATGAACAACAACCCTAGCCCCGGCAACAAGCGCGGCGGGTTGACGACCATTCTTGAGAAATCGCTGGGCGCTGTCGCCAAAGGCGGAACCGCGCCCTTGCGCGGTGTTTACAAGTTTGGCGAGAAAATCGACAGGACCGGGTTTGTTTTCATGGACAGCCCCGGTTTCGACCCATGCTCGGTCACGGGGCAGGTGGCATCAGGCGCCAACCTGATCGTGTTTACCACAGGGCGAGGCTCGGTTTCGGGTTATCAACCAACGCCCTGCATCAAGCTGGCAACCAATTCCGAAATGTATGCCCGGATGTCAGAAGACATGGATCTGAACTGTGGGGACATCGTCACAGACGGCGTGAGCATCCAGGCAAAAGGCGAAGAGCTGTTCGAAATGCTGATCCGCGTTGCATCGGGTGAACAAACAAAAAGCGAAGAACTTGGCTTTGGTGGGGTCGAATTTGTCCCCTGGCAAATCGGCGCGGTGATGTAGGCCGCACCACCCCTTGGGGAGAGGGGTGTTTGGGAGGGTAAATGACAAAACTGGTCGACATGTCGGGGATCGAGAAACACTTTCCCGGAGTCCATGCGCTGAAATCAGTGCAGTTCGATCTGGTGCCCGGTGAAGTCCATGCGCTGATGGGCGAGAACGGTGCAGGCAAAAGCACGCTGATGAAAATCCTCTCGGGGATCTATCAGCGCGACGGCGGCACACTGCAAATCGAAGGGCGTAATGCAAACCCAACCACGCCACGCGAGGCGCAGGCTTTGGGTATCGGTATCATCCATCAGGAACTGAGCCTGATGAATGATCTGACGGTGGCACAGAATATTTTTATTGGCCGCGAACCTCGCAAACGGTTTGGCCGACTGAACGATGCCGAGTTGAATGCACAGACAGCCGAGATTTTTGCGTCCATGAACCTAAACCTCGACCCCAGGGCGCAGGTCGGCAGTCTGACCATCGCCAAACAACAGATGGTCGAGATCGCCAAGGCCCTGTCTTTCCGGTCCAGGGTTCTGATCATGGATGAACCGACCGCGGCCCTAAACGATGCTGAAATTGCCGAGCTGTTCGTCATCATCCGCCGTCTGAAGGCCGAAGGCGTGGGCATTGTCTATATCAGCCACAAAATGGATGAGCTGAAGCAGATCGCTGACCGGGTCACGGTGATGCGCGACGGAGAATACGTTGGCACAGTTGACGCGGCAGCAACGCCGATCAGCCAGATTATCGCGATGATGGTGGGTCGCGAAGTCAAGGAAGAGCCGCTGGTTCCCCCCGATCTGAGCGATGCCGAAGTTTCGCTGGAAGTGACCGGGCTGTGTCGGGGTCACGAAATCCACGATGTCAGCTTCTCGGTTCTGAAGGGTGAAATCCTGGGCTTTGCCGGGCTGATGGGGGCCGGACGTACCGAAGTTGCGCGGGCAATCTTCGGGGCAGATCCCAAGGATAGCGGAGAAATCCGGGTGCATGGGCAGGTGGTCTCGATCCGCACGCCATCCGATGCCGTCAAGGCGGGCATTGGCTATCTTTCCGAGGATCGCAAGCATTTCGGCCTCGCCACTGGGATGAGCGTTCGTGACAATGTTGCCTTGGCGTCGATGGATATGTTCACCGGACGTGTCGGTGTTCTGAACGACAGTGAAATCAGCACGACGGCCAAGAGTTACATAATGCAGCTGGGTATTCGCACGCCTTCGGACACGCAGGAGGTGCGTCTTCTGTCCGGGGGCAATCAGCAGAAAGTTGTCATTGCCAAATGGCTGCTGCGGAATTGCGATATCCTGATTTTCGATGAACCCACGCGTGGCATCGACGTGGGCGCAAAATCTGAAATCTACAAGCTGCTGGAAGAACTTGCCGGGCAGGGCAAGACGATCATCGTGATTTCGTCGGAACTGCCCGAGATCATGCGCCTAAGCCATCGCATCGCTGTGATGTGTGAAGGCCGGCTGACCGGCATTCTGCCGGGCGGCAAAGACACCACTCAGGAAGATATCATGCATCTGGCGACCCAGCGGGTGGCAGCGATGCAGGTAACAGGAACAGCGTAATGACCTCAGCAACGGATATCGAAAAGAAAAGCCCGCTGGCGGGTCTCTCCGAAAGTGGCGCCTATCAAAAGCTGCTGGCCTTCGCCAGCTTGATTGCCTTGCTGATCGGGTTTTCAATCGCGTCGCCGAATTTCATGCAAACCTCAAACATGATCGCCATTTTGCAGGCGACATCGGTCAATGGGGTGCTGGCGGTTGCTGCAACACTGGTCATCATAACTGGCGGGATCGATCTGTCCGTGGGAACTCTGATGACGTTCTGCGCCGTCATTGCCGGTGTCGCGCTGACCTATCTCGGAATGCCGCTGTTGCTGGGGGTTGTGGCAGCGATTGCGGCGGGTGCGTTCTGCGGGCTGTGTTCGGGCACCTTTGTCGCCAAGATGAAAATCCCGCCCTTCATTGCCACGCTAGGTATGATGCTGATCCTAAAAGGGTTGTCGCTGGTGATCTCGGGCACGCGGCCCATCTACTTCAACGACACGCCGGGTTTTGACCAGATTTCGCGCGGGTCGCTGATCGGAGAGGTTTTCCCTGCTTTGCCGATCCCAAATGGCGTGCTGATCCTTTTCCTTGTTGCCATTGCAGCTTCGTACATTCTGGGGCGCACGGTTCTGGGCAGATACACCTTTGCGCTGGGATCGAACGAAGAAGCGGTGCGCCTTTCGGGGGTGAATACCGATCTTTGGAAGATGCGCATTTACGCTTTGGCAGGTGCGATCTGCGGCATCGGTGGAATCCTGATCGCGTCGCGTCTGAATTCGGCGCAGCCCGCGCTGGGGCTTGGCTACGAGCTGGAAGCTATTGCTGCCGTCGTGATCGGGGGCACGTCCCTGTCCGGTGGGCGCGGTACGATCCTTGGCACCCTGATCGGTGCCCTGATCATGGCAGTTCTGACCAATGGTTTGCGGGTGCTGTCCGTCGCGCAGGAATGGCAGACCGTTGTCACCGGCGCGATCATCATTCTGGCCGTTTACGCCGATATGGCGCGGCGCAGGAAGACAGGTTGAACATTCACAAAAATTAGAAACGAAGACCAACTGGAGGAGAAGACATGCTAACACGTCGTTTCATTTTGGGGGCCCTGAGTGCGGCCAGCCTTTCGATACCTGCATCAATGTCATCAGCGGAAGACATATATATTCCGCTGGTGTCCAAAGGGTTTCAGCACCAGTTCTGGCAGGCGGTAAAGTCGGGTGCGGAACAAGCCGCCGAGGAATACGGTGTCACGATCACCTTTGAAGGCCCGGACAACGAAACCATGGTGGATCGTCAGATCGACATGCTGGCGGCGGCCTTGGCCAATAACCCCAAGGCCATCGGTTTTGCCGCTCTGGACAGCCAGGCCGCCATTCCACTGTTGAAGCAAGCTGATGAAAAAGGCATTCCGATCATCGCCTTTGACAGTGGCGTTGACAGCGACATTCCGGTTTCTACAGCAACCACAGACAATCAGGCCGCGGCTGCGCTGGCTGCGGACAAGATGGCCGAGATGATTGGCGGCAAAGGCAAAGTGGCCGTTGTTGCGCATGACCAGACCAGCCGCACAGGCATTGATCGGCGTGACGGCTTCGTCAATCGTATTGCTGAAAAATACCCGGACATCGAAGTTGTCACGGTTCAATACGGTCAGGGTGACCACCTGAAATCGACCGAGGTGACCAAAGCAATCCTGACGGCGAACCCCGATCTGAATGGCATCTTCGGCACCAACGAGGGCTCGGCCATCGGTGTGGTGAACGGGGTGCAAGAACTGGGGACCGAGGGGCTGGTCATCATCGGGTATGACAGCGGTAAGGCCCAGAAAGATGCGATCAAAAGCGGGTTGATGGCGGGTGCAATCACTCAGAATCCCGTGGGCATCGGGTATGAAACCGTCAAGGCTGCTGTAGCTGCGATGAAGGGCGAAGAAGTTCCTGCCCTGATTGATACCGGGTTCTACTACTACGACGCATCCAACATCGACGATCCGAAGATCGCGGCAGTGCTGTACGACTGATTTTCATTGTCATACTTGTTCCTGGCTCTTGGTTCTCCAAGGGCCAGAAGCTTGTCAGAATCCCTGCATCAGCATGTCGATGCCGGCGGTGATCTGCGCAAAGTGATCATCAAGGTTGTCGACTGGCGATTTTAGAATGCCCACCGGAACGGCAGCCATGAATTGGGTCGCCATTACAAACGGTTTGCCCTGGATATCAAAGACGGGATTGAGCCGGGTGGCTGGGATCGGCGCCGTCGCTTCGGGAAGCAGGGGCACGACGACGCGTGTGTTCAACCCGCTCAGCAGATCGCTCTGGATGTCCAGAAGATACCCGTCACCTGACGGGTTGGGGAACACGTCGTATTTTGGCATCAGAACTGTCGGTAGGTATCCAGCGGTAAGCCATTATGCTCGACATACGCGTTGGAACTCTCAAGTGCGGCCTTGTTTTCGGCTTTCCAGCGTTCAGCTTTTGCGCTGGCGACTGCGGCCCGAATGCCGTCTTCGGCTGCCCGGGACAGGTTGATCTTCAGATCCCGCGCCTCGGACAGTATATCGCCATCCAGTGATAGATTTGTCGGTCTACGAGATGGAGCATTCATTTGGTTACCCTCAAGACTGCGCCATTTTACCACTACGCCATATGCGCGTCAAACATGCGCATATTGCTCGACGCGCGGAAAATCTCTGTTCAACGGCACGTGGCAATCAGGAAGTTATTGGCCTGAAAAGAGCATTGCGCTCTGATTTTCAGCTCCCCCTATTACTGTGCGACTTTTTGTTTGTGTTTGTTGAACTGTTGGTCGAAGAGGTTTTTGAAGGGGCCGTTTTTCTGCATGAGTTGGTCGAGGTT